>NZ_JAGVRK010000001.1:1342284-2013426 GCF_018283675.1 Metabacillus flavus | reverse complement strand
ATATACTCAAAAGCAGGAGGAGCAGCATGATTTTTAAAAAACAGAGGCAAAAGATTGAAATAACAGAACCAATAAGAAAAGAAAAAGAATTAATAAAAATCAATCCAAACAATGAAATCATAAAGCAAATTCAAATGATTGAACTTAAGGAAGAAGATTTAAATCTGATTAAAAGCCTGCGGCCGGCAGTAGAAGATCATATTAACGAAATTGTTGACAGATTCTATAAAACTCTCGGGCACCAGGAATCATTGCTTTCGATCATAGAGAATCACAGCTCAATTGAACGATTAAAAAAAACGCTTAAACGGCATATCATTGAAATATTTGAAGGAGAGATTGATGAAACTTATATTGAGAAAAGAGTGCGCATTGCTCATGTTCATGTAAGAATTGGTTTAGAATCAAAATGGTATATGTGTGCGTTTCAGGATCTTTTTTTATCTTTAATCGGCATCATCGAGCAGACGGTTGCAGAGAATGACGACAAAGTGAAGACAATCAAGTCTGTATCAAAAATAGTAAATCTTGAGCAGCAATTAGTCCTTGAAGCATATGATGCTGAGACTGCAAGATTGAAACAGGAAGCGGAAGAAGAGAAGAAAAAAATAAGAGAAAATGTTTCTAGCGCTTCTCAAAATTTAGCGGCTATTTCAGAAGAAACCAATGCTGCATTTCAACAGCTTGAATCTCAATCCCAAGAGATTGTATCCCTAGCCAATAACGCTTCGGAGTTATCTTTGCTTACTGAAGAGAGAGCGGGTTTTGGAAAGGAGCAGCTGAACAAGCAGAATGACAATATGATAAAAATACAAAGTTCAGTAGCAGACATTTCTAAGGATACAGCCGTACTTCTAGACATTTCAAAAAGGATGCAGGAAATTGTGGCAATTGTTAAAGGAATTGCTGACCAGACTAATTTGCTTTCGTTGAATGCCGCAATTGAAGCTGCGAGAGCCGGAGAGCAGGGGAAGGGCTTTGCTGTCGTTGCAGGAGAAGTCCGAAAGCTTTCAGAACAAACCAAGAAGTCAGTGGATAATGTATCTGCATTAATTATGAACACAAACTCACAAACTGAAAAGCTTACAAAATCTTTAGAAAAAATAACAGAAGCAGTACAAACAGGCAACAGCAGCATGACAGAAACCAAAAACCACTTTGAACAAATTTTAACCGCAATGGCTGAAACTAAACAGCAAAATGATAAAATCGAAATCGAATTAACCACATTCAATGAAGTAGTACAGGATCTGGGAAAAGCCTTTCATGAGGTGGCTTCATCAGCTGACAGCCTTACTGGCATTACTCAGGAAATGGATTAATGCTGGTTTCCTCAATGATGGAGGAACGCAAATTATATCTGCTGAAAAACCAAGTCAAATGAAGACTTGGTTTTTTCAGCTTTAGAAAGGAACACGGTTTGCTCTTACCAATGTAGATGCCAAGGTGCAATCTAATAATTGAGATATAAGCCGCGTGAATGAAATGTCCCTGCCGACTATCGAAAAACGCATTGGATTTATACAAAACTTGGGCTATTCCATGATTCCCGCATGAATAATGGCAACCTCTACATTTACGCGGATTGGCATTTTCGCATACTGGTCTCCCCATTTTTTATTTGAAAATGTACGATTTTGCATAGCCTTCCGTTTGAATCCGATCGGATCGACTTGATTCTCCTGAAAGGATTGGATCAGTTTTTCCATATGCTGCTCAATTTGCTTACGTGTTGTTTTTTCTATTCCGCTGATGATGTTCTTGCTTGTCATCCTAAATCCACCGCCTTCGGAGATCCTTCCTTTAATCTTCAGGGTGAGCTCAGTCTTATAAGATCCATTGCGCTTTTCCACTGTAATCTTCGGTTTTGAGGACAGGTTTTCAATGGACAGTTTTTTATTCTTAAAATCAATTTCAAGGATGCCTTTTTTAATCGTATCTTCAGCCATTTTTAGATAATAAGCTTCCTCGGTATTAATTTGCTGGACAAGCCTGTCATCTTTAAAAATCCCGATTCCGATAATTTTCAAGCGGTCATCTATTTTTTGGAGGATAGGCATGTAGGCATTCAGCCCTTTGCCGTAGTACCTGTACAAGAACGCGTGGAGATTTATTCTGGGCATGTCCTGTTCCATGTTTTGCTGGATCAAATCAAAAATATAATTGGAAGTAGGCACACTGGTGCTGTATTTTGTACTGATTATTTTTTGGGAACTATCCTGTGCCAGGGCTAAAAAAATGTCCCTCCCAATCTCCGGATCACGCTGCAGGTTATCGAGAAGGTCGGAAATGCCCTTTTCTGCCAGCTTCTGATTGAATAGAACAACTCCGACGCGCCCGATTACAATCGGCTTTGTGGATTCGTTCTGAAGCTTTTGCCTGATTTGCTTACTTGTGTACCCAACTGCGGAAAACACTTCGTCTGTCGGAAGGGACTGCTGGCCCGGCGGTATCGAGGTGGATCCTCCTGTGCCCAGAATTTTATCCTCGCTGACATAATCATAGCCGATTGTCTGAACAAGCTGGAGCTCTTCAAGTATTTGCTGCTCTGGAGTACATCCAGTCATAAGGCTAAGAGAAAGAAAGAGCAAGAAGCATCTCCTCATTTTGAAACCCTCCATTTATTAACGGCCAGCTGGCAGATGTAGATAAGAGGAATATAGACATAAGCGAGATAGAAGCCAATGGTATTGGCCATGAAATTGAGCTGGTCAATTTGGGTGCGCTCCGTGATCAGTACCGCACCAATTAAAACGGCAGCCGCCACTCCCTTTAAAGATACTCTTTGAGTGAGGGGAGTAAACCGGTTGATGGCCCGGCTGGCCGCCCAGAGCCCCAGCGCAATATTAGGCAGAACGATAAAAAGCCATGCCGCTATTCCGATGTATTCAAATCGTTCGATAATAATCAAATCAACAATTTTCCATAACGTCAGGGTGGCCCAAATTGTGGTGCGGAGCTGATCCTGATCAAAGTACACGAACGAGGTCAAAATAGTCAGCAAATAAATACCGATGGAAGCGAGTACTCCGTAGTAGGCCCACTTCTCTGATTTCTTTCCATCCTTGATAAATGGAAAAAAGATCAGCAGCGTTTCATATCCAAGATAGTTCAAGGTCATCGTTTTCGTTGCCTCCATAATGTCAGAAAAAGAATGCGAGAAAATAGGAAGGAGATTTCCAACCTGAGCCTCTCTTAACGGGAAATACTTCACAAAAAGAAGAGGAATCCCATAAATGACACTTAAAAAACAAATCCCTGTGACTACCCTGAATCCCCCGGATACAAAGGAATAGGCGAGCAGCAGGATTAATGCAATGAAAACCCAATGGTACGTCTCAGGAAACATCCATACCTGAATGACCTCAACGTATGTTCGAAGATTTAAGAGAACCAATAGCGAAGCATAGCTGACCAATGCCACATTCAAGACATTTCCTATGTATTTACCGAATATTTGATGATGGACAGAAATAATATCATGTCCATCCTTAATTAGAATTCTATAGCAGAACCAAACAACCGCCATAATCGATAATCCTGAGAGAATAACAGAAATCCATGCGTCATACCCTGCAGATTTGGCCACATACCGTTCAAATCCTAAAACCGCTACACCAATTTGCTGGGAGTGGATAAGGTAAAATACAAAAAAGGGGGAGACTTTTTTGCTGTCTGGCGGCAACATGGTTTTCAAAGAGGACTCCTCCTTATTTAAGATTCTTCAATATCCGGTTTTCGCTGCTTGGATGGGCGGTGAAACCGCACCGGATCCTGGGAGCGCATCTGCACCGGTCTGGTATTTTGAACGCTGAAAGGGAGTCTGAACAGGGAATCCTTCAGATCTCTCCATCTTAAAGGGTATACCGGGGCAATATAAGGTCTCCCAAACGAGGTAAGACTAAGAATATGACAGATAAAAAAGCCGAAGCAAAGGAAAACTCCAAAGATCCCCCAAAGCTGCCCGCCGATAATAAACGGAAAGCGGATGAGCCGGATCGTATTTCCCATCTGGTAAATGGGAGTTGTAAAGGATGCCAGGGCAGCAAGAGAGACGATGATAAGCAGAACGTTGCTTGTCAAACCTGCTTCAACGGCAGCTGTCCCTATGACAATACCGCCTACGATACCGATTGTCTGTCCGATTTTTTGAGGAAGTCTTGCTCCAGCTTCCCGCAGCAGTTCAATCGTTAGCTCAAGGATAATAGCCTCGATGATCGGCGGGAATGGAATTCCGCTCCTGGAAGCGATAAGAGGATCCAGGAGATTGGAAGGAATCATTTCATAATGATAGGTCAGGACAGCTACATAAAGGGAAGTAGAAACAACTGAAAAGAAAACCGCAAACAAGCGGATCATCCGAAATACAGATGCAATAGGCCATGGGAGAAAATAATCTTCGAATGCTGAAAAAAACTGAATGAGTGTAGTTGGACAAATCAAAGCATGAGGTGATCCATCAACAATGATGGCGATCTTCCCCTCTGCCAATTCGCTTGTTACCCGATCCGGTCGTTCCGAATCAATCATCTGCGGGAAGGGAGAAGTGCTATTGTCTGAGATCAGCTGCAAAATAAAGGAACTGTCAGCAATCTGGTCAAATTGAATTCCTCTTATGTTGTGCAAAACCTTCTCTACATTTTCCTTGTTAGCCACTTCGTTTAGATGAATGACAGCGATCCTGGTTTTTGAAATGGATCCTGCCTTCAGTTCCTGGATAATAAGATTTCTTGTAGGCATTCTTTTGCGTACCAGGTTAAGGTTAATATCCAATGACTCAACAAATGCTTCTTTCGGTCCAATAACACTGTATTCCACTTCCGGCTGTCCCACAGGCCGTTTTTCAATAGAAGGAGCGGCAATGAGAAGAGCCTCCTTCACGGCTGCGGCTGGAATAACAAGGATATGTCCGCGCATCAATAATTCTTCTATTTCAGAGGGATCAGAACTGATCACTGAATGGTCAATCGGAATAGCAGTCTGCAGTCCAATGAGACTAATGTTTTGACCTGCGTTTTTCAAATAAGGCATAATGCTTCGATGAAGCACATCTTTATTGATAATCGGCTTAAAATAATGGACACTGAATAAAGAACCCTCTGCCTTATCTGAAGCAAAATCGGAAGACATTTTGCAGCTCTCGATCAAGCTGGCAATCGTTTGAATTTGATTGGCAGAATGAGCTGAATCTTGATTTGGACGGGTTTCCATATAAAAATCTCCTTATTAACGCTGCTTATTATAGCTTGCATAAGATAGAGGGGAATTATGCAAATCATGTCATTTAGGCCATATGGGAGCTTCACTGCCATTCATTATTTGACACAATACCCAGGCCGGTATAAGATTAGCTATCATAATGACCTAATTAGTAAGAAAAGGAGGATCCAAAGATGGAGTACGATAAGAATGTTTTGAATCGTTTAAAGCGAATTGAAGGACAGATCAAAGGTGTGGTGGGGATGATGGAGCAGGGGAAGGACTGCAGAGAAATTGTCACTCAGCTGTCAGCCGCCCGAAATGCAATTGACCGCACTATGGGAGTAATCGTTAGTCAGAATTTAGAGGAATGTGTAAGGGAGAATATTGCCAAGGGAGAGAGCACGGATCATTTAGTTAAGCAAGCGGTTGAACTGCTGGTTAAAAGCCGGTAAGAAATTTAAGGATTGACAGACTGCTTTATATTCTGTAATGTAATACCCACAGGGGTACCCGCCCCTATATTTTTTATACCTTTATATACCCCTATAGGTATACGCGATTGATGATGGAACTGCTGTTTAATTATAAACAGCTTTAATCAAAATCAGCAAAAGAGGAATTGAAAAGTTTCATATACCCCTATAGGTAATTTAGAAGGAGGAATGGTTATGTCAGATAAAAAGAAAACCACCATTGTATTATTCAGCGGTGACTATGATAAGGCGATGGCCGCTTACATTATTGCAAATGGTGCAGCTGCTTATGATCATGAGGTAACGATCTTTCATACATTTTGGGGACTGAATGCCCTCAGGAAAGATGAACCTTACAACGTGAAAAAAGGATTCCTTGAAAAAATGTTCGCTAATATGATGCCCCGAGGTGCGGACAGGATGAGTATATCTAAAATGAATTTTGCAGGCATGGGGCCTAAAATGATCAAACACGTTATAAAAAAACATAATGCGATGACTCTTCCACAGCTGATCGGCTTGGCTCAGGAACAGGAAATCCACCTTGTTGCCTGCACGATGACAATGGATCTGCTTGGGCTTCAGCAGGGAGAACTGCTTGAAAACATTGAGTATGCCGGTGTAGCTGCTTACCTTGGGGAAGCGGAAAACGGAAATGTAAATCTATTTATCTAATTTTTTTAAGGGGGAATTTCCATGAATTCTATTAAATCAGATGTTTTATTGGATGCGAAAGGTCTTGCCTGCCCAATGCCGATTGTCAAAACGAAAAAGGCCATGTCAGAGCTTGAATCCGGTCAGGTGCTTGAGGTACAGGCAACAGATAAAGGGTCAAAAGCTGACTTAAAAGCATGGGCCGAGAGTTCAGGCCATCAATATATTGGTACGGTGGATGAAGGGAATGTATTAAAGCATTTTTTAAGGAAGTCCTCAGATGAGGATTCGGAAAATCGTTTCTCCAGAATTATCAATAACGAGGAACTGCTGCTTAAATTGAACACAGATTCCGATGCCTTTATCTTGGATGTTCGGGAAGAAGCAGAATTTGCTTTTAGCCATATACCCAACGCAGTATCTATACCCCTAGGGGAATTAAAGGAACGGTTAAGTGAGCTTGACCATAAAACAGCAATTTATGTAGTATGCAGGACCGGCAGCAGAAGTGATATGGCGGCGCAGCAGCTCGAATCGGCAGGGTTTCAAAACGTATATAATGTTGTCCCGGGGATGAGCAAGTGGGTCGGGGAGACAACAGGGCTTTAATCAAAAAAATTTGCTATTATTAATACGGTAGGGGGTATTGAAAATGTCATACAATCCTATGACAGCCAAAGAAGTTGCGAAGAAAGTAATCGATAAGGAATTCCTTTTTATTTTGGACGTTCGGAACCAAAACGATTTTAGTAATTGGAAAATTGAAGGTGAAAACTTCGAGTACCTAAATGTTCCTTACTTTGATCTTTTAGATGGCGTAGAGGGGATTCTGGAAAAGCTTCCTGAAAATAAAGATGTGCTTGTCGTTTGTGCAAAAGAAGGATCCTCTGTCATGGTAGCAGATATGCTTTCTGATGCAGGAAGAAATGTGTTTTATCTGGAAGGCGGCATGAAGGCTTGGAGCGAGCACTTGGAACCGGTAAAAGCCGGTGACTTGCATGGGGGAGGAGAAATTTATCAATTTGTACGCCTCGGCAAGGGGTGCCTCTCCTATATGATTCTGTCAAACGGTGAGGCGGCTGTTATTGACGCAACGAGGATGACAGATGTTTTTATTGAGTTTGCGAGACAGGCAGGTGCCGAAATCAAGCATGTATTTGATACCCATCTTCATGCAGATCACATTTCCGGCGGCAGAAAAATTGCTGAAAAAACGAATGCGGCATACTGGCTCCCTCCCAAGGATGCAGAGGAAGCTGCATTTTCATATCAGGCTCTTGAGGATGGAATGAAAATCAAAATTGGCAGTACGGAGATGAATATTGAGGCCTTGTACACACCTGGCCATACCATTGGTTCCACATCCTTTATTATTGACGGTATGTATCTATTATCGGGTGATATCCTCTTTATCGATTCAATCGGCAGACCGGACTTGGCAGGTCTTGCAGAGGATTGGGTTAGTGACTTAAGAGAGTCTCTATATACAAGGTATAGAAAGCTCTCTGAGGATCTGCTGGTTTTGCCAGCCCACTTTATGCAGATCAGTGAATTAAAGGAAGATGGATCTGTGGGCAAAAGGCTTGGACCGTTAATGGAAAAAAATCATGGAATGAACATCGGCGATGAGAAGGAGTTCAGAGAACTGGTTACAGAAAACCTTCCTCCTCAGCCGAACGCCTATCAGGAAATACGCGAAATGAACATGGGTAGAATCAGCCCGGATGAAGAAACGCAGCGGGAAATGGAAATCGGACCGAACCGCTGTGCCGTTAAATAATGGATAGAAAAAAAGGAGAGATGATTTCATGAATTCACATAAAGTGCTTGATGCAAAAGGGCTTGCTTGTCCAATGCCAATTGTGAAAACAAAAAAAGCGATGAATGATTTAGAGAAGGGTCAGATTTTAGAGGTTCATGCTACTGACAAAGGCGCAAAAGCGGATCTCGCTGCCTGGACTGCATCAGGCGGACATGAATTATTGGAAACAGCCGCTGAAGGAGAAGTTCTAAAATTTTGGATTCAAAAAGGATAAAGAAGAGAGGGACCTGAAAAGGTTCCTTATTCATTAGGGAGGAACCAAATATGGAATTTATCCTTATTATTTTTCTTATTGGAATTACGGGAGCTTTTATTTCCGGAATGCTCGGTATTGGGGGATCCATTATTAATTATCCAATGCTTCTCCTCATTCCTCCACTTTTTGGACTTCACGGCTTCACGGCACATGAGGTATCGGGCATCAGTGCCATACAGGTAATGGCTGCGTCCATTGCAGCGGTATGGTCCTATAAAAAAGGCAGCTATTTGCATAAGCCGCTGATTGCTTATATGGGAACAGGAATCCTTACCGGAAGCTTGATGGGGAGCTTTTTATCTATTTACATGTCAGAAAACGGAGTCAATATGATATATGCCCTCCTTGCTTTAATTGCTGCCTTAATGATGTTTATCCCTAAAAAAGAGGGGAATGATTTCAAAGTAAATGAAGTAGATTTCCATAAAGGGATCGCTGTTGTTTTATCGATACTTACAGGGATTGGCAGCGGGATTGTGGGTGCTGGCGGAGCCTTTCTTCTTTTGCCGATTATGCTGTCTGTGCTTAAAATACCGATTCGGGTTACGATTGCTTCCTCTTTGGCCGTAACGTTTATTTCTTCCGTCGGAACAACTGCAGGGAAAATGTTCACTGGACAAATTGATTACTTTCCGGCTTCCATACTGGTGATTGCAAGCTTGCTTGCCGCGCCGCTTGGAGCAAAAGCAGGCCAAAAGATTTCAGCTAAATATCTTCAAGCCGCCCTGGCCATCCTTATAACCGCTGCGGCCATTAAGATATGGTCCGGACTTTTTTAAAATATAGAAAGGGAGCCATACTATTGAAAAAAGGGAGCTGAATGTATGAAAACGACCATAACATGGGACGGGAACCTTGCTTTTGGGGGTCTATCGCCATCCGGACATGAGATCAAGATGGATGCAGGACAGGAAACAGGCGGAGTAAACAGCGGCCCGAGGCCAACAGAGCTGCTGCTTCACGCAGTAGCCGGCTGTACAGGAATTGATATCGTCCTGATTTTGAAAAAAATGCGTCTGGAGCCTGTTAATTTCCAAATGGATGTTGCAGGTACACGTGCTGAAGAGCATCCGAAAAGATTTACGGACCTTCACATCCATTACGCCTTTGAAGGAGAGCTTCCGGAAGAAAAAGTGGCTCATGCCATCCAGTTGTCTAAAGATAAATATTGTTCCGTTTCCCATTCTCTTAATGCAAATCTTTCTGCTAGCTACTCCATTAATGGGAAACAAGGAAGCGAAGAATTATAAGAACATTTGTTCTCGCATTGTAAAAAGGGCACTTTAATAAAAGGCTCTGTTAAACTTCGGCTGTTGATTTCCGTTGCAGGCGCTCGCTTTCCGCGGGGCGCGGCGGTGAGCCTCCTCGCCGCTTTGCGACTGCGGGGTCTCGTCCCGCTGCTCCCGCAGGAGTCTCGCGCCTTCCACTCCAATCAACAGGTGATAAAAATAAACATCAGGCTTTAACAGAGCCTAATAAAAAAACAGTCTCTCACTGGACCGGAGAGACTGTTTTTTTATTATTTTTTAAAAATACCAAACGGTTTTCCGACCGGCAGAAACTCTCTTCCAAAATGAGGGTTTAATACAGCAGCAGCGGATCCGTAAAAGGACACAAGTGCAATCAGCATTTCGGATACTGCAGCAAGCATATGTGTCGCTTCATGCATGACTCCAAAAGTGCTTAAGGATAAACCAATAAATAAGAAATCAATAAGAACAAAAATGGTAAATAGCACTTTGTGGGTTTCCATAGCCCCGACCGTCATGAACAAACTAAAAATCAAATACCCGATAAAAGCCATTCCAAGCTGCTTCGAATCGACCCCGGCAGCCAGTTCTTCCCCGAAAACACCAAGCTGCATAAGCCATGAACCAGCAACACCCAGCCAAAACAGGCCAAATGCTCCGAATGCCGTTGAACCGAAAGTGTTGTTGTGCTTTGCATCCTGAATGCAGGCAAACAACTGAGCAAATCCTCCAAGGAATATTGCCCAAGGGATAATATAGGAAAGTCCTTCCGTTAACCCGAGTTTTTGCGATGAAGCTACTAGTGTTACCATAGCGAGTCCAAAAAGACCAATTGCCGAAGGATCGGCCGTTGAAATTTTTACTTGCTGCACATTCTGATTGTTCAAGATGAACCTCCTAAATATTAATACATACTTGAACAAAATACAGGATTCAAAGAGGAGTGTCAATTTAATTTTGAAAGAATGAAAATAGTAATCGTTTACAATTTACTCCTTCTTGCGATTATGGAGATTCTTCCTCATGTGTCATCACATATATCAATTGGGTCTTATCCGATCATGATAAAGAACCAAATAAAACCATATACTCAATATTTTTAGAATAGTTAGAAATTAAAATTCTTTTTTATTAGTGACTAAATATTTTTAATCCTTTTCATTCAGGCATTTATAGCTACTCGATTATTTAAATATATGTGGGGGCCATGATTTGGCATGAATTTTGCATGCTTCATGACAAGTGGCTCTTATTCTAGAGGTCCATGAAAACGAGTGATTTGCTGGATGTGTGTGAAAGGAGGTGCAATTCAGACTGAACCGTCCCTATTTTTTACTTGTGATCTGACACAATGAATCCATTGGGGAAAAAAAGCCGACAGTAAAAGATTAATGATTGGGAGCTGATGCAATAAAAAGGTTTGTGAATTTATCTTTTCAAGGAATATCTGCGCAAGCCGCAGCCGCTATGGAAACACTGGCAACGTATCCGCTGTCACTTCATATGGAATTAACTTAATGGGTGGCGGTACAGATGTAGATAAAGCCATGCTGTGGATGCCACTCGCGGAGACTTTGTTGTGATCCGGACATCTGGAACAGATGGCTATAACCAGTATCTATATGATTTGGCACAAACCAATAACGCCAAGCTGGATCGGTCGAAACAATCCTGCTGAATAACCGTTATGCTTCTTCCAATTCATTTGTTTTAGATAAAATCAGCAAAGCGGAAGCGGTTTTTTTCGCAGGAGGCGATCAGTTCAATTATGTCGATTTCATCAAAAACACCCCTTTGGATGACGTGGCCAGGCGGAAGCAAGCAATTCATTTATATGGCGAAAACGTCATCTGCTCCGTCAAGCAGCTATGGAATAAGGATGTGGATATCATCAAGCTCCGTCCGGGCAATACGTTTGGTTCGCAGACATGGTCAAGGTCAAATGGATATACCTATAAGTTATCTTTCAAAACGGAGTCTTAACTTCTTCGAGCGGTTTTATATAAGGAAACTAAAAAATGAGGGGGACGTGCAATGAAAAAAAGGTTTAGTCTGTTTGCTGCAGCCTGTTTGCTTGCCTCGACAGTGAGTTTACCGGCAGCAAAGGCAAGTCAAATTACGAGCAGTGACATTAAAGGAAGTCTAGTCATCACCGGCGGGTCTCTTGGGAGCAGCAATGCAGCCGTCTATCAATCTTTTATTAAACTGGCAGGCGGAGAGAAACAGGCAAAAATCGGAATTGTTCCGGCAGCAAGCGGGAAACTGAAATCTTCGAATGACTTCAAAGCCGATTTAGAGAAATATGGGGTTAGGAAAGAAAACATTGAGGTTCTTCCTCTGTCGAATCACGATTTCAGTGATACGGATTTCGATGAAAGCAAGTGGAAGGACAATGTGAATAAAAAAGAATGGGCAGACCAAATCAAAAACTTTACAGCTATTTGGTTTGTTGGCGGCGATCAGCTTCGCATAACCGAGACATTAGTAGATAAGAAGGGAAAAAATTCAAACGTGCTTGATGCGATTTGGAATATGTATAAAAAGGCGGTGTCATAGGAGGAACAAGCGCCGGGGCGGCCATTATGAGTGATGTCATGATCACGGGCGGTGATAGTCTCGGAGGATTGAAGGGAGAATTTACAGAGAAAGATGAACCCCTTCAAAATAAAGAATATGAACAAGTTTATATTGAAAAAGGACTCGGATTTTTTCAATACGGAATCGTCGATCAGCACTTTGATGAAAGAGCAAGACTGGGCCGGCTTGCGGCTGCCGCCATTAATTATGAAAAGCGGAAGGACCTGTATAACTCATATGGAATTGATGAAGATACTGCACTGATTGTCCATAACCGGGAGAAAAAAGCAGAGATTGTCGGACGAGGCGGCGTAACCGTCATTGACACAAGCAAAGCAAAGCCTGCAAGCAAAAAAGTCCATCCGGTTAACAATGTTTCCGTCAGCTTTCTGTCACCGGGAGATCAAATCAATTATCAAACGAAGGAAATGACCATTCATCCGGATAAAGACGCGACGAAAGGCTATGAATACTATCAGTTCAAACCTTTGGATGCCACAGGATTATTGACGCCATATGGAAGATTAAAGCCGTATCTGGCCTATTCTCTGACGGATAATTCATCCACTCAATCTGTAAAAAGCTATTTGTATGACAGCAAAGGGAAAGGCTACGCATTAACTTTCAGTAAAACAGCATCTACCAATGGATACTGGGGCTACCAGGACGGTCAGAAAGATGATTATTCCATCACCAATGTAAAGCTTGATGCAGTTCCGGTTTCGGTCCAGGTCAAGAAAGATAAAACAGCATTTAAAAACTATAAACCATCAAATTTCAAGGTTCCTGAAAAAATAAACCGCGGAGATATTTCAGGTAATCTCGTTATAGCTGGAGGTGCACTCGGTTCAAGCAATGAGGCCGTTTATAAGAAGTTCTTAGATCTTGCCGGAGGAAATTCAAAAGCAAAAATCGGGATTATTCCTGCTGCAAGCGGATCTTTAAGCTCTTCGAATGCCTTTAAAAAAGACCTGGTCAAGTACGGGGTCAAAGAAGATCAGATTGAGATTCTTCCTATTTCCTCACACGACTTTAAAGGAACAGCAGAAGATGAGTCCAAGTGGAAGGAAAACAGGAACAGTGATAAAACAGCCGCAGCCATAAAAGAACTCAATGCCATTTGGTTTGTCGGAGGTGATCAGACGTACATCACAGAAGCGTTATTCAATCCGGATCAGACGGAATCCAAAGCTTTATCTGCTATATGGGATATTTATAAAAAGGGAGCCGTTTTAGGCGGAACGAGTGCCGGTGCAGCGATCATGAGCGACGTGATGCTTGCAGGCGGAGGCAGCCTGGATACCCTATCCAAAGGATTTACTGATACGTACAACGGAATCGAACAGCAGGAGGGAGGCCCCGGTTATTTGGAGAGAGGTCTCGGCTTTTTTCAAAACGGAATCATTGATCAGCACTTTGACAATAAATCAAGACTTGGCAGACTGATTGCAACAGCGTATGAAAAAGGAGACAGAACCCAGCTTTCCTTTGGCATAGATGAAGATACGGCTATGGTTGTCGATAATAAAGAACAGAAAGTGGAAGTCGTTGGACGGGCAGGATTGACGGTGGTCGATTTATCGAAAGCAGAAAGGAAAAAAGGGCAATACAAGAACATTTCCATCTCTGCTCTTGCAGCGGGAGATACAGTGGACATGGAACAAAAGAAATTTACCATAAGCTCACATAAAAACCGTACAAAAGGCTACGAATACGGGGATTTTAAAGCCGCTCCACATACAGGAGTCCTTACTCCGCACGGCACTTTAAAGAACTATCTGTCCTACAATCTGGTGGATAACAGCGGGGAGAAAATAGTAAAAAGCTATGCATTTGATCAAGGTACAGGAGTCGAACTGATCTTCCGGAAAACAGAGGAAACGGACGGCTTCTGGGGATATAAAGATGGAGGAAAGGACGATTATTCGGTAACCAATGTATTACTGGATATACATCCAGTTTCTGTTCGAATGAAGTAACGAATTATGAGAATCAATCCTTAGCGGGATTGATTCTTTTTTTGCCAGTCAAACATTCCTTAGACCAAATCCATACTGACCGTTATTAAGCGGCCTTGAGAAATTAAGACGGGTAATTTCTGAGCTATATATTCATTAGAGTCCATCATCCCCCCTTGAAGCCACCTTTGTTTAAACCTCAATGTATTAGTAATTGAAAAAACACCTGATGCTTGGAGTACCGATGTTTTCTCGTGAAAATAATTGCAGTCATTTTTCCTTGTAAGCGGTTTAGAGAAATAGTAAAATTTGAAGGGAATTTGTCAAATTGTGCAGAATGGGTGATAAACTTAAAAATAAAAGCACCTTTTTGTACGAATATTTTACTCTTATTACCGAAAAAACCTGTACATAAAATGGAAGTAGGAGGAGTTACTTATGGTATACCAAGCAGCGGAAAACCGCTATGAAAAAATGAAATATAACAGATGCGGGCAATCAGGTCTGCTCCTGCCGGCCATTTCCCTCGGACTGTGGCATAATTTCGGAGGCGTTGACCCATATGAAAATGGCCGGGCAATGCTGAGAAGAGCATTTGACTTAGGGATTACCCATTTTGACCTCGCCAACAATTATGGTCCACCGGCTGGATCTGCTGAAGAGATGTTTGGAAGCGTTTTAAAAACAGACTTTGCCCCTTACCGGGATGAAATGATTATTTCAACTAAAGCGGGATACTATATGTGGCCTGGCCCTTATGGAGAATGGGGATCCAAGAAATATTTAACAGCAAGCATTGACCAAAGCTTAAAACGATTGGGCCTTGATTATGTCGATATCTTTTACTCCCACCGTCCGGATCCTAACACACCGCTTGAGGAAACGATGGGAGCGCTTGATTCTATTGTTAAGCAAGGAAAAGCGCTATATGCCGGAATCTCCAGCTACAGTGCGGAGGAAACAGCAGAAGCGGTAAAAATCATGAATAGACTTGGAACACCAATCTTGATTCATCAGCCGAGTTATTCCATGCTGAACCGCTGGATTGAAGACGGTCTTCAGGATGTTCTTCAGGAAACTGGAGTCGGGTCTATTGCATTTTGTCCTTTGGCACAGGGACTGCTGACAAAGAAATATTTAGAAGGCGTTCCGGCTGATTCAAGAGCTGCCAAACCGAGCGGGGCGTTAGGGGAAGAAGCAGTAACGGATAGCGTGATTGAAAGTGTGAAAGAACTGAATGCACTTGCTGCTGAACGCGGTCAAAGCCTTGCGCAAATGGCTCTGGCATGGGTACTTCGCGGCGGGAAAGTGACTTCTGCTTTAATTGGAGCAAGCAGGGTCAGCCAAATTGAAGAGAACGTGGCAGCACTGGAAAATTTAGATTTTACAGATGGAGAGTTAATGAAGATTGATTCGATTTTGTTAAAAAGTGAATGAATTTTGTTAGGGCGTACATAGAACAGCAGGCAGAATCACGCCTGCTGTTATTTTGTTTGTAAAAAGATCAGGCGTTAATTTCACGAAAAAATTATTCTTGCATATAAGATTTCCGAATTTGTGCAGAACTCTTTTTATGGAAATAATGGCCTTGCATAAGGTTTCTTTACATACCTTTAAGGGGTGTCGTCAGGAAAACGCGGATTTAAAGCGATAAGGAAATTCCAAATTAAAAAGCCCAACTTCTTTGAAAATCAAATCAGAGAAATTGGCTTTTCCGTTACTATATTTATTTATTTATTTATTTATTGAGTTCATTAACTGGAAGAAATATTCAGGGTTATAAGTTTTATTTAGTTTATACCATGAATGTAAAGTATCTGGTGCAAATACATCTAATTTTTTAAGTACTTCCATCGCAAATTCGAGAGGAGCTAATCCTGATGCAGTAACCAAATTCGCATCAGATACTACAGGTTTCATCTCATAAAATTTTTCTCCTTTATAATTAGGACAGACCATTTTAATATACTCTAAGTTATTACTTGTATGCTTTCTTGAATCTAGGTATCCAATACTTGCAAGACCTTCAGTTGCACCACAAATGGCAGCAACAATAGTGCCAAGCTTTAAAGCTTCGCCGATTCTTTCCAAGATAGGCACATGAATGATTTCTCTCCAAGTAGTCCCTCCTGGTAAGATTAAAAGATCTTCACTCTCAAGAGTACATTCATCAAAGGGAATATCTGGTTTTATGCTCAGTCCTCCCATAGTAGTAATCATTTCTTTATTAGCTCCTACTGTAATTACTTTTAAAGGTGCTAAATCTTTTTTGAAATATCTTCCTGAGTTAAGTTCAGCAATTAAATATCCATATTCCCAGTCCGACATTGTATTAAATACATATAGAAAAGCTTTTTTTGATTGCATCCAATAACACTCCAATCATACTTGATATAGCTATTATAATAAAACTTCCCTGACAGTTAACGTCAGGGAAGTTTTCATACTTGATGAAATTTTATTAATTCCGATAGAACTTCAATAAGTCTTTTCTTTAGACTTATTGGTTCAATAACTTTAATAGATTTATTGTATGGTAAAAGTAAATAAGGTACATATGTATGTATCATATCTTTTTCAAGAAGAAAAACTGCTTGATTTGAAGTCCGTTCTTGTAAATAATGTCCTAAAAACCAATGTTGGCAAATATCAGCCAATACACTTTTATCCCCATTAATAACCAAACAAATAATCCCTTCCTTATCGTCTTTAGTTGGAAGAAGGCTTTTTATAAAAAACTCACGTGCTGAAAAATTTTCTGGCCGGTTAAACTTATTTTCGGTTAGCATTAAACTTTCAATTCGATCTACTCTAAAACTACGGATTTCATTTCTAAGATGACAAAATCCAATCACATACCACTTATTTTTCCAATAAATAATTTTGTACGGATCAACCAATCTATACTTTGATTGCTCTTCGCCACTTTTAAGGTATATAATTTTTACAGTGTATCCATCAGCTACGGCCTGCTCCAGCTTCCTCAAGAAAGTTTCCAAAGAAGGGGAGCTTAATCGACTTATTACTTCGAGACTGTTGAAATGTTGGTTTATCAGTGTTGCCTGTTCTTGATTAGAATAATTGCTTAACTTTGAAATAGCCCTATTTAGTGCCTCACCACCATAATATCCGGCTTCTTCTGCAAAAACAGCAGCATGATAAAGTGAGGTTTGCTCTTCAAGATCAAAAAAAAGAGGGGCTTCAATAAAATTGTTCAATAAAGTGTACCCGCCGTTATGCCCTGGTTCTGAAATTATAGGTACACCACTTGTGGAAAGTGTATCAATATAACGATACACAGTTCTTATATTCATCTCTAATTTTTCTGAAATATGTTGAGCAGTAATTTTTTCACCCGAACTAAGCATCCATAGGATTGCTAATATATTGTCAATTTTAGGCATATAATTCCACCTCTACAACGAATGAACTCTACTACATTTTCCGATTTTTGGTGTAACCCATCAATTGTTCCCTTCCGATAGCTTTTTATATAAAGAAGCCCTAGACACATTTGTAATTTCACAAATTGGATTTACAGTCATATTTCCTTCTTTATATAGCTTCACCGCATAATTCATTCCTGCATGATTTTTATGATACTTCTTTGATCGGCCTTTAAACTTTCCTTCTTTCTTGGCCAGGTCAATCCCTTCACGTTGACTCATACGAATAAGGTCTCGTTCTAATTGATTAACACCAGCCATTATCGTAATTAAGAATTGGCTGTATGGATTATCCTCTGATAAATCTAACCAAGTATCCTTTATAGATTTTAAATTTTCCTTTCTGTCCCTTATGCAGTCAATCAATTCAAATAAATCCTGCGTACTTCGAGTGATCCGAGTTAAGTCTGTAACATAAATTATGTCACCCTCATGTAAATACTCTAACATTTTTTGAAGTTGCTCACGATCCTTAGTTGCTCCAGAAACTTTTTCTTCAAAAATAATATCTACTCCAATTTCGTTAAAGTGATGAAATTGCCTCAATGGATTTTGGCTAGTGAACTGATAGGAAATCCCCAAATCATTTTCCTCGACGAACCAACACCCGGACTTGATCCCGAGGCGCGCCTCGATGGTATGTCACTGAACCCAATGCTTTAAGGGAGGTGTTAGTTTCGCTGCCAAACGTAAAAAAGCCTGATTTCTTAAGGTCAATCAAAAGAAATCAGGCTTTTTATTGAAAATTGGTTATCTTGTATATACGCGCTGCCTGCAGAAGTCATGTATTCATCATAGCGAGGATCGGTAAAATTCATTGAAAAACATGAAAAACTATGGTAGATTTAGAGGGATATATGATTATATGTATTTTAGTTAATATTATCCCTATAATAATTATACGTTATAATTCACTTTCCAGTCAACCCCTATTTTTAGAAAAGGAGTGTTTGGTATGAATATGGCTATTCGCCAGGAGCAAGAACGGGTGAACCGTGTAATGGAAACCATAACAGATCAAATGAATCGATTGGAGGGCGAAACTTCGAGGCGCCGGAAGGAAGTAGTGGATATTCGCAAGCACTTTTGGGATGAAATTAAAGTAAATCTTGATACGTTTGACGATTATCTCGAGACCATTATCGGCTTGAGGCAAGAGGCGCAAGCTTTATCCGTAAGCCAAAGCACCCACAAGCATGCAACTAAAAGGTTATCTTCGCTGCAGCGCATGAAGGAGATTCCATATTTCGGGCGAATTGATTTTATTGAAGAAGGTACATCAGGCGCGGAACGAATTTATATCGGCATTTCTACACTCACGGATACAAGCGGAGAACATTTCCTAATTTATGACTGGAGGGCACCCGTCTCAAGTGTCTACTACGATTGCGCGCCAGGACCTGCCAAGTATGCTACACCTGGAGGCGACATAATGGGCTTACTTGAGAAAAAGTGGCAATATCTCATTCGCGGCGGCAAGATTGAATCGATGTTCGATACAAGTCTGACGATTGGTGACGAGATTTTACAGCAAGTGCTCGGTAAAGGTACTGACAAACAGATGCATAGTATAGTAGCTACCATTCAACAAGAGCAAAACCGGATCATCCGGCATGATCGCGGGAGGATGCTTATCGTACACGGCGCTGCAGGCAGCGGTAAGACTTCAGCTGCTCTGCAGAGGATTGCTTACCTGCTTTATAAATATAGGGAAATGCTAAATGCCGATCAAATTATTCTTTTCTCACCAAACTCCATGTTTAATAGCTATGTATCGAATGTATTGCCGGAGCTCGGGGAAGAGAATATGCAGCAGGCTACCTTCCAGGAGTACTTGGACCACCGTCTGGAAAGTGAGTTTCAAATAGAAAACCCCTATGATCAGCTGGAATACGTATTGACTGCAGCGGATGACCCGTTGTACAGAACGAGGATATCGGGAATCCGTTTTAAGGCTGCCGCCCATTTTTATGAGGCTATTCAATTATACAGGGAGTCGCTCGAGTCATCAGGAATGATATTTAAAGGGATTATTTTCAGAGGAAAGCCGCTAATTACTGCAAAACAAATCGAAGAAAAGTTTTATACAAGCGACTCGTCGCTGCGTTTTCACAACAGGCTTGAAAAATTGAAGGATTGGCTCATTAAGCAAATAGATGAAGCCGAGAAGCATGAACAGAAGAAGCCTTGGGTTCAGGAGGAAATCGAACTGCTTAGCAACGAGGAGTACCATAAGGCGTATACCTATTTAGCGAAAAAGCGCGGCTATGCAGGCGAGTCCATTCATGATTATGAGATGGAGCCTAAATTGCTGGCCCGCTTAATTGTCCGTCAGAAATTAAAGCCTTTGCGAAAACGGATTAAGGCTTTTCGTTTCGTTAACATTAAGGAAATTTATAAGCAGTTTTTTACAGAACCGAACCAGATCAGCCAATGGATGGACGGGGAAGCGCCAGAAGAATGGGCAGGTATTTGCCAATTGACAGTAAAAATGCTGAATGAAAATAAACTATTATACGAAGATGCTACTCCGTATTTGCTATTGAAAGAGCTCATTCACGGCTTTCAGACGAACAATTCGATTAAACATGTCATTGTAGATGAGGCGCAGGATTATTCTCCTTTTCAGTTTGAGTTTTTAAAAAGGTTATTTCCTTCAGCAAGAATGACCGTGCTCGGTGACTTTAACCAGGCCATATTTGCCCATGCTAGTGAAATGGCCGACTTTCAAACGCTTAACGGCTTGTACGGTCCCGATGAAACGTATGCGATCAATTTGACGCGCAGCTACAGATCCACTAAACCAATCGTCGAATTTACACGCACACTCGTACCGAACGGCGAAGAAATTACTCCTTTTGAACGCGATGGAGAGAAACCGGAATTGACCCAAGTATCCAATCAATCCGATTTACATCGCTCCATAGCTTCCAAAGTTGCAGAATTGCGGAATCGAGAATGCAGCACAATAGCGGTTATTTGCAAATCTGCCGCGGAAAGTGCAGCTGCATACGAGTCCTTGAGCGGGATAGATGGAATTAAGCTTATGAAGAGCGGGTCGATGGACTATGAGCAAGGCGTTATCGTGATACCAGCGTATTTGGCAAAAGGAATCGAATTTGACGCGGTTATTATTTATAACGCTTCAGCGGAAGTATATGGGGATGAGAGCCTGCGGAGACTGTTTTATACCGCATGCACCCGGGCTATGCATTACTTGCAGCTGTACAGCGTTGGCGGACCGAGTCCATTTCTATGCGATTTTAAGCCGGAAAAACAATAGTCCACAGCGAAATAAAAACGGATTTAAAGGGGGATTGCCTTTTAAATCCGTTTTTATCATGTAATAAGAATTCAGAAAAACTGAGAACTTCAATTCAAAGCAAAATGATAGATATTTAGAACATTTGTTCGTATAATGAGGAGGTGGAAGTATTTACTATTGGGAGATGATAGCCGATGGGAAATGAGAAAAAGCGCAGAAATGGCAGAAAGAGAACGATGGAAATTGAAGACATGATTAAACAATATCAAGAAGGGAAGGGTACTAAAGAAATCGCAGAGGCAGCAAACGTTTCCCAAGGCTATGTCCGTCTGATTTTCAGAGAGCATAACGTGACTTTAAGGCCTTTCGGGCATTGGCACAGAAAATACCAGTTGAATGAACACTATTTCAAAACATGGTCTAACAACATGGCTTACATACTGGGATTTTTCTATGCAGATGGCTTTATTGCAAGTGCGCAGCAAACAGTCAGCTTTGCTCAAAAAGATAAAACGATACTGGAGCAGATAAAAAAAGAAATGCAATCAGATCAAGTCTTATACCAAAATAAGCAAACGGGTGTGTTTATGCTAAATTTGAACAGCAAAATTATGAAGGATGATCTCATTCAATTATTTGGGATTTCATCTAACAAGTCATCAGAGGCGGTGTTTCCTGAAATTCCAGATGAATATTTAAACCATTTTATTAGGGGATATTTCGATGGGGATGGATATGTAAATCCTGAAAAAAACGTAGTAAGTTTTGTAGGGGGTTCGCAGCAGTATTTACAAGCACTCTTAAAAATTTTACAGAATAAAGGTTTTAATGTATATCTTAAAGAAATCGAAAAGAGCTATTCTAGAGTGATCATTTCAGGGAAACGATCAATTTATATGTTTGGCCAATGGATTTACAGCAATAGAAATTTATACTTAAAAAGAAAATATGAATTATTTCAGCAGCAATCTTTGAACCAAGAACAACTAGAGGATCGTAAACTCTCAAGAACCAAGAAAGCAGTATTAGAAAGAAAAAAACAATTTGCTGAAATATATAAGATAAACCAATCTATTGAAGATACTTGTGCTGAAATAGGTATTCAGCTAAACACATATCAGAAATGGTTGAGAACTGATGCTACCTTTCAAAATAGGATTAAAAATGACTTCAAATGAACACTGGGGGAAACCTGGTGTTTTTAAAAATATTTTTTCGCGGTTTACATAATATATATTCTAGTCAGTTCTGAAAATAAATCAATTTCCGTCTCAATACCTAAGTATACTTAGGATAATGAGACGGAAGCGAAATTTATCATCTAATTTATTATCCAGTTTAATATCATTCACCCATCTATATTTTACAATCTGTTTTTAATTGGATCTGGTTTTGCTTGATTCTTTGCTATTTATCCGCTTATTTTCATTTGAATTGTTCTGCAGCCATCAATTAGAATCAATACAAATTTTCTCGCTGCGACGCTTTAAACTCTGAATTTCCTCCAGGCACTTCTTCCAGTTTAATGACAATTTTGACATTTAGGAAATTTACGTTTTTCCGCTTAGTATCCAACTCACTAACCCTAAATGAAAATTTAAACCTGCAGTTTGCCTGTTTATAAATGTTTTGCTTTTGTCCTTATCCAATGCCCAGGATCCCGAATTGCATGTGCTGGAATCAAGCACAGCGTCCAGATCTCAGCAGCATCTTAGGATTCAAAAGTGCAAATCCGGCAAAAAGACCAGCCCTTTCAATTGCAATTGGCTGGTCTTTTTTATTTGATACTCAGATCTTTTCATCGTATAAAACACGTAACTATAATCTTCATTATGCCGTTCATATAATTGAATGACGTTAAGCATTCTCCTTCCTCTCCCTTGTTTCTTAGATTGTAAGAGGGAATATTTTCATCTCCTATAATCAGATGAATTCTACTTACCTCGAGAAAAAAGCCTGCAGAAATTTTTAAAATTCCTGCAGGCTTTGTTATTTTATTCAGCTCATCGCTGGCATAGTATTCTCTTGCTTAAGCTCTTCCAGTTTCCGGAGAATATCATCTTCACTCAGGTTATGTTTTTCAACATAAAGGTTTCTTGGGTGGACGAGACATTCTTCAGAGCAGCTGCGATAATGCTTTTCTTCATTTTCCTCTGAAGCTAAAATCTGTTTGTTGCAAACAGGATTTGCACAATTTGTATATCTTTCACATGGTTCGCCTGTAAAATAGTCTTTGCCGACGATGACATGCTCTTTGCGGTTAACTGGAACACTGATGCGTTCATCGAAAACATAGCATTGTCCATCCCACAAATCACCTTGAACTTCAGCGTCCTTACCGTAAGTGACAATTCCTCCGTGAAGCTGGGCAACATCCTCAAATCCTTCTTTCAAAAGAAAACCGGAGAACTTTTCACAGCGAATTCCGCCTGTGCAGTAGGTAAGAATTTTTTTGCCTTCCAGCAGCTCCTTATTTTCGCGAATCCAATCAGGAAGCTCACGGAAAGCGTGAATATCAGGCTTTATCGCGCCTCTAAAATGTCCTAGATCATATTCATAATCGTTTCGTGCATCAAGAACAATGGTATCTTCCTGCTGTAATGCCTCATGGAACTCTTTAGGACTGTAATACTTCCCGGTAATTTCTTTAGGATTCACATCATCCTCAAGACGCAGTGTCACCAATTCCTTTCTCGGGCGAACGTGCATCTTTTTGAATGCATGCTGATCGGCTTCATCGATTTTAAAAACCATATCCGCAAAACGGGCATCGTTTTTCATTGCATTCATATAGGCTTCCGTTTGCTCGAATGAGCCGGAAACCGTTCCGTTGATTCCCTCATTTGCTACAAGAATACGGCCTTTAAGCTCCAGCTCCTTGCAGAATGCCAAATGGCTTGCAGCAAACTCTTCAGGGTCTTCTATCGTTACATAGTTGTAATACAGCAATACTCTGTATGGTTTGGTTGACATATATTATCACCTGTCTATTTATATTTGCAAGATATAAATGCTCGAGGTCAGTTTATCTTAGCAACAGTATATTTTAAAGGTTTTTTTCTCTTTTATCAAGTTTTTTTCTATTCTGAAAAAGAAATATGACGGAGTCCCTGCCGGTTCTAGTCCTCTTTGTAAACAAGCTGGGCTCTTTTGTTAAAAAACAGCTTTGTTCCGAGGTGGATGAAAAGGATCACGCACAGTGCCGTACTGCCCGTTATACTTAACAAAACAACAATTTGGTACTCAATAGCAACAAGAGGACTTGCACCTGCAAGAATTTGTCCAGTCATCATGCCTGGTAGAAAGACAATTCCCATTCCGAGCATGTTGTTCAATGTGGGCAAAATCGCGGAATCAAATGCAGAATTGACAATCGATTTCGAAGCATCCTCAGGCTTAGCTCCGAGCATCAGCGCTCCTTCTACATAATTCTTTTGTTTCCTCATACCTTCCGTCATGTTCTTTACTCCTAATGTAATTCCTGTCATGGAGTTTCCGATGATCATTCCCGCTATCGGAATGAAGTAACGCGGTTCATACCATGGTTCAAAGTGAACCACGACAAAATTGAAGAACAGTAGGCTTGCAATGGATCCTGAAAACATGGAAATGGCGATAACTGTTTTCATTTTTTTGGATAAGTATTCATCGATTTGCCGGTAGATATTAATAATAGCGAAGGTTTCCATAATCAAAACAATTAAAATAGATATAAACGGATTTGGCTTTTCAAATATGTATGTAAGGATGTAGCCTACTAAAATTAGCTGCACAGACATTCTTGTAGTGGCTATAATAATTTTCCACTCTCGTCTGATTCCCCTTCTCTTAACAATGGCAAGAAGCAGAACAATAAACCCGTACGCAGCAATGAGTCTCCATAAGTCGATATTTATCATGTTATGCTTCATTTGTCTTGTCCCTTTTTTGCTTTTTTAATGTGATGATGGAGTCACTGTATTTCTCTGCGATTTCATTAGAATGGGTGACCATTATGACCGTCTTTCCTTTTACGGCTTCTAGAAACGTCCGAACTATTTCATCCTCGGTGCCTTCATCCAAAGCGGAAGTAGGCTCATCCAGCAGAAAGCACTCAGGTTCCATCAAATACACGCGAGCCAGCGCAAGCCTTTGCTTCTCTCCGCCTGATAAATCTTCAGCAGATTGATCCAGTTCCTTATCCAGTTTGACAAGCGCTAAGACATTTTTAAGTGCATCCGTTGAAACGGGCAGTTTTTCAGAAAAGATTCTGCCAATCTGCAGATTGTCTTCAACCGATCCTTCAAAAATAACAGGCTGCTGGGCAAGCATGACCACTTCCCTTCGATGGGTAATGGCGTTTCCCTCACTAACGTCACTGTTTTTATATTGAATTCTCCCGCTGTCGGGTGATAGAAGAATATTCAGCATTTTCAGCAGAGTAGATTTTCCCGCTCCGCTTTCTCCGATAATGCTTGTTACCTTCCCTTCTTCCATTTTCATATGGCTGATGGACAGTATGTCTTTATATACCAGATCTGAGATCGTAAACATTCCGTGACCTTCTTTCTTCCCGCTCTTTCTGCTTATTCTAAAGCATTTTTCCACTCTTTTGCGAAAGATAAACTAAAAGAGCGCTGTTTTATCATAACAGCGCTCTTCAGTCTTTACTTATTCAGTCGATTTTCATTCCATGCTTCAATGTTTTTCAAGCCCGGCACGGAGTCTTCTGTAAATACCGGGTCTATTCCTTCTCTGCGTTGCTTCAGATAATGATTCATCACTTTTACCGCAATTCCAGCGAGCAGAGTAATGGCTACCAGGTTAACGATTGCCATCGTGCCCATAAATACATCAGCAAGATCCCATACAAGCTGGAAGCCTGAAACGGATCCAAAAACGACCATTATAAGAACAGCTATTCTGTAAACCAAAAGCAAGCTCATGTTTGTATTCATGAATTCAATATTCGTTTCACCATAATAATAATTCCCTATAATCGAGCTGTAAGCAAATAAGAAAATACTGACTGCAACGAAAATCTGCGCCCATCCTCCAATATGATGGCTTAATGCTGCTTGTGTAAGCTGAATGCCTTCCAAGTCCGCATTTGGTGTCAGATCATAAAGAAGAATCATGAATGCTGTTGCACTGCAGACCATAATCGTATCAAAAAATACACCAAGGGATTGTATAAAGCCCTGTTTTGCAGGATGGGATACATGTGCGGTGGCTGCCGCATTGGGTGCGCTCCCCATCCCTGCTTCGTTGGAAAATAGCCCGCGTTTAATTCCTTGCATCATTGCTGCACCCACAGCACCGCCCGCTGCAGAGTCTAAGCCAAATGCAGAAGAAAAAATATGACCGATGACTGCAGGCACCTGTGTAATATTTACGATAACAACGAACAGCGCGACTAATATATATAAACCGGCCATCACTGGTACGATCAGCTGAGTCGCAGCCACAATTCGTTTCAGTCCTCCAAAAATGATAAACGCTGTGATAATGACCAATATACCGGCCATAACCGATTTATTTACATTAAATGCGGATTCGAATGCAAGAGAGATTGTATTCGCTTGGACTGCATTAAAGATTAGTCCAAAACAGAGTGTAATCAAAATGGCAAACAGAATGCCCATCCATCTCTGCCCAAGGGCCCTCTCCATGTAGTAGGCCGGACCGCCACGGTACTGATCCCCGTCTTTCACTTTATAAACCTGAGCAAGCGTGCTTTCAACGAATGCAGTTGCCATTCCAATTAAAGCTATAAGCCACATCCAGAAAACAGCTCCAGGACCGCCTAATGCGATGGCAATAGCTACACCGGCAATGTTTCCTGTTCCTACCCGCGAAGCCGCACTTATAAAGAATGCCTGCAGAGAAGAAACTCCTTTTCCACCTTCGCCTGAAGTCATGTTTTTATCACCAAGCAGTTTAATCATTTCTCCAAAATGGCGAAATTGAACAAACTTTGTACGAATTGTAAAAAATATTCCTAATATGATGAGCATATAAATTAATAATTTACTCCACAGTAAATCAAGATACCCATAAAATAATCCATTGATGAAATCCATATAAAGCCTCCATTATGAATTTTGATGTTAGAAAACCTAACACGACCTGATTTATTATATCAAATGAATAAACATTGTCTAGATTTTTTTCTTTCCAACCCTGTTGTATCATGCTAGAATACCCATATTAGGAGGTGATGGGACGCCATGTTTCGTTATACGGTTATTCTTTTCATGTTTACCCTATCGGCACTCCTCATGACGAATGTCCACTTCCACCATAGTGACGGAGCTTCACATAAAATGATTGAAGAGGGATCCATTCAGATTAGTGAGCCAGACCTGCATGCTGCAGATCATAATAAGGTTATACCGTTTCCGGTTCATTCTTATTCCTTATTAGCTGCTCTAGTTGTTTTGCTGACCAGTCTAATGATCCTTACAATAAAAAGGAAAAGTCAGCTGCAATATTTTCTCATGGCTGTCTTCTATCAATCTTCTTATTTTCGAACATTCGCGCGCATTCATGCATAGGCAAAAATCTATGTAAAGGGGGCAAACCGAATGTTCTGGTTAAGAGCAATCATGGTTTCCGGATTTTCCTTAACAGCTGCTACACTGCTGTTTTATCAAGGAAACGAAATCATACACGCGTTTATGAATCTATTTTCAGACAAATAATCTTTAAAGGAAGAGCGGCACGTTAAACGTGCTGCTTTTCTTTTTCTTGAAAGCTCTGCAAAATCCGCTCCGCTCTCCTCCGATTCACTCCAAAGTCTGAATACCCCATTCTCGATGACGATTTGATATGAACCTTTTTGTTTTCCGAATCAAACCAAATTTCTACATCATCCTTAAACCTTAGCCATTTTGTCTGGAAAATGCAGCGTATGTATACCGTATCCTCTTCTTCTACCGATACCCGGTCCATGGACGTTAACAGGTCCTTCATAATTGCCATGGCCTCTCCTTCTGATAGGATGTATGAAGCCGGACGAATTTGCTGAGGCTTCTCCTGATTAAAAGTAGAAACACAGTTTTTTGAGTTTTTGTCGCACGCATGAATTCGATTCATATCGTTCCCTCCCTATTGTTCTTCTCCATTTATTCCCTTGCGGCCAAGGAAGAAAACTTCAGCAAAAAGAAAAACCTGAGATTCAGTCTCTCAGGCATTCGGTATCTATTCTGTTATCCAGCCGTTTGTCCAAATTTCTGTAACATTGCCGGCTTCGTGCTCATCCACAGCAAACGAACCATTGCTGTAGCGGTCATTGTTTCGGTAAGAGCTGGAGCGCACGGACTCAACAAGTCCTTTTGCGGTTTTCAGGTAAATCATCACATCTTTATTCGTCAGGAAGGATCCCATCAGGCGATGAGGGTTCTTTTTTAGCTCTCTAAGCATAATCAGGCCGCGCTTAGCCCGGGAAGTCCGCTCAAATTCTGCAGTCAGATCCATTCGTTTTACAGCGCCTCTTTGCGTCACAATCAGTATGGAAGGAGCCGTGTTTTTCTCGAAGATCTGACCGCTGATGACGAAATCGTCCGGCTTCAGGCTGATTCCTTTCACTCCTGCTGCCCTCGCACCTACTAAACTTACTTCCTCTTCCCCAAACCATAGACCGTATCCAAGGTGTGTGGTGAGGAATAATTCGGATTGTCCACCAGTTAAGTGCAGATCGATCAGCTCGTCGTCTTCTTTTAAGTTGAGGGCAACTAGCGGTTTTGAATAACGCTGCGCCTTATAAGCCGTAAGCTCAGTTCTTTTCACCATGCCGTTCTTCGTGATGAACAGCAAGTAATGGTGCTCCGTGAATTCTTTAACCGGTATGGCCTTAAGAATGCATTCGTTCCGGTCAATCGGTATGATATTGGCGATATGCTGACCCATGTCTTTCCAGCGGATATCAGGCAGAGTATGAACAGGACAGTACAGGTAGCTGCCTTTGTTAGTAAAGAGGAGCAGAACATCCTTCGTATTCATCTCCAGCTGGGAAATCAGCCTGTCTTTTTCTTTCATGCCGAATTCCTGGCCGCTTGAAGCGGAGAAGGAACGCTGGCTCGTCCGCTTGATATAGCCATCCTTTGTCACGGTTACGATTACATCTTCAGACGCAACCATCACTTCAAGATTGATTTTAATCTCTTCAATTTCTGCTTCAATAATGGATCTGCGATCATCCTGATAGGTTTTTTTCAGTTTTTTCAAGTCGTTCTTGATTACTTGGAATAATGTTTTCTCATTATTCAAGATCCCTTCAAGTTCAAGGATTTTGCGGTCAAGCTCACTCGCTTCTTCCCTTAGAGCGGTAATGTCTGTATTGGTCAGACGGTATAGCTGCAAGGTTACAATGGCTTCAGCCTGAGGCTCGGTAAATCCGAAGGAAGAAATCAGATTTTCTTTTGCATTCTTTTTATCCGTTGAGGCACGGATAACCGAAATGACCTGATCCAGGATAGAAAGAGCCTTTATAAGGCCATCCACGATGTGATGGCGCTCTTTTGCTTTCCTCAGCTCATACACAGACCGGTTTGTAATGACTTCCTTCTGGTGGGTGATGTAGGCATCCAGGATGGAAGGAAGCGTCATGAGCGTTGGTCTGCGTCCCGCTATTGCGACCATATTAAAATTATACGGGATTTGGAGGTCGCTGTTTTTATATAGATAGTTCAGGACGCCAGCTGCATTTGCATCTTTTTTGAGTTCAACCACAACACGCAGTCCCGTACGGTCGGTTTCATCGCGAACCTCGGAGATGCCTTCCACTTTCCGTTCAATCCGGAATTCATCCATTTTCTTGACAAGATTCGCTTTGTTAACCTCGTAGGGGATTTCTGTGATCACAATTTGCTGCCGGCCGCCCTTTAGGTTCTCTATTTCTGCTTTGCTGCGGATGATGATTTTGCCTTTTCCTGTTTCATAGGCTTTTTTAATGCCCTCAATGCCCTGAATGATACCGCCTGTAGGAAAATCCGGCCCCTTAACGACTTCCATTAAATCGTCAACGGTACAGTCCGGATGATCGATCCGTTTGATGACACCATCTATGACTTCTCCTAAATGATGAGGTGGAATCTCCGTTGCATAACCAGCTGAAATTCCGGTTGAACCGTTAACAAGAAGGTTCGGGTATTTCGCAGGGAGAACGACAGGCTCTGCACTTGTATCATCAAAGTTTGGAATAAATTCTACCGTTTCTTTGTCAATGTCTCTTAAAAGCTCAGAAGCGATTGCAGAAAGACGGGCTTCCGTATAACGCATCGCTGCGGGCGGGTCACCGTCCACACTTCCGTTGTTTCCATGCATCTCTACAAGCAGGTTGCGCACTTTCCAGTCCTGGCTCATCCGCACCATAGCCTCATAAACAGAGGAGTCTCCATGCGGATGGTAGTTCCCGATGACATTACCGACGGTTTTAGCTGATTTTCTGAAGCCTTTTTCCTGGGTGTTACCTTCTGCATACATGGCATAAAGGATTCTTCTTTGGACCGGCTTTAATCCATCCCTGGCATCCGGCAGGGCACGGTCCTGAATAATGTATTTACTGTAACGTCCGAAACGGTCGCCTAATACTTCTTCTAATGGCAAGTCATGAAATTTTTCTGTTTGCGCCATAGATTAATCCTCCTCTGCGACCGACAAATTTTCATTTTCCAAAATATTGCTTTCATCTTCCAGGCCAAACGCTACATTGCGCTCAATCCATTTTCTGCGCGGTTCAACTTTATCACCCATTAAGGTCGTGACACGGCGCTCGGCTCTTGCTGCATCATCGATTCTCACCCGGATGAGGGTCCGTGTTTCAGGGTTCATCGTCGTTTCCCACAGCTGGTCAGCGTTCATTTCGCCAAGACCTTTATAACGCTGGATGATAGTTCCCCGGCCAACTTTCTTTTGAACCACTTTAAGCTCTTCATCTGACCATGCATATTCAGCTATTTCTTTTCTGCCGGTCCCTTTGCTCACCTTGTAAAGCGGAGGCAGCGCGATAAAAACCTTCCCGGCTTCTATCAGCGGTTTCATATACCGGTAGAAAAAGGTGAGAAGAAGCACTTGGATATGCGCTCCGTCAGTATCGGCATCTGTCATGATGACTACTTTATCGTAATTAATGTCTTCAACCATGAATTCGGCACCGACGCCGCCTCCAATGGCATGAATAATCGTATTGATTTCTTCATTTTTAAAAATATCCTGAAGCTTCGCCTTTTCCGTATTGATGACTTTTCCTCTCAAAGGAAGAACAGCCTGGAACTTGCGGTCTCGTCCTTGTTTCGCAGAGCCGCCGGCTGAATCCCCCTCCACGAGGTAAAGCTCATTCCTCTGCGGATTTCGGGACTGTGCTGGTGTCAGTTTTCCGCTTAAATTTGTTTCAGAACGCTTTCTTTTCTTCCCGCTTCTTGCCTCTTCCCGTGCTTTACGGGCTGCTTCCCTTGCCTGGTAAGCTTTAATGGATTTACGGACGAGCAGGGTGCTCGTTTCCGGGTTTTCCTCAAAGAAATAGGCCAGATGCTCAGAAACAATGGCGTCAACAGCTGACCTTGCTTCGCTCGTACCAAGCTTGCCCTTTGTTTGGCCTTCAAATTGCAAAAGCTCTTCTGGAATTCTGACAGAAACGATCGCGGATAAACCTTCCCGGATGTCAGATCCTTCAAGGTTTTTATCCTTCTCTTTTAAGAGCCCTGCTTTTCTGGCATACTCGTTGAATGCCCGGGTCATGGCAGTCTTGGCTCCTGCTTCATGTGTGCCGCCGTCTTTTGTCCGTACATTGTTGACAAATGATAAAATATTTTCGGAGTATCCATCGTTAAACTGGAAGGCAAACTCTGCTTCGATTCCGTTTTGAGATCCCTCAAAGGACACCACCGGATTGAGCGAGTCTTTCTCTTCATTCAGATATTCCACAAAGGCTTCAATTCCGGTTTCATAAAAGTACGTTTCCTCCAGCTGATCCCGCTCATCCTTCAGCTGAATTTTAAACCCTTTCAGCAAAAAGGCAGATTCTCTTAAGCGTTCGCTTAGAGTTTCAAAATTATAGACGGTTGCACTGAATATAATCGGGTCCGGCTTGAAGTGGATCGTTGTACCGGTTTTATTCGTTTTACCCTTTTTCTCCAGGGTAGTGACAGGCTTGCCGCCGTTTTCAAAACGCTGTTCATAAATAAAACCGTCCCGGCAAATGGTGACAGTCAGCCATTCAGACAGAGCGTTCACAACGGATGCTCCAACACCGTGAAGTCCGCCGCTCGTTTTATAGCCTCCCTGGCCAAACTTACCGCCGGCATGAAGAACCGTTAAAATGACCTCCGGAGTGGGTTTTCCCATTTTGTGCATTCCGGTAGGCATCCCCCGTCCTTTATCTTTAACGGATATGCTATTATCCTTGTGGATGATGACGGTGATTTCATCCCCAAAGCCTGCTAAGGCCTCATCCACTGAGTTATCTACGATTTCATAAACAAGATGATGAAGCCCTCTGCTATCTGTGCTTCCAATATACATTCCCGGCCGTTTTCTGACTGCATCCAGCCCTTCCAGCACTTGTATAGCATCATCGTTGTAGTCAAATTGCTGCTTAACCAAAGACTTGTACTCCTTTCAACCATCCGCTATCTTTCTCTCTTTACGAGAACGTGTGTTTCTATATTGTATCGCATGATCCCCGCTTAAGACAAGGTATGCCCTGCTGAGCATGAATCATCGCTTTATTTCATCCCTTTATTAATTAGAAAAATTTACATGAAAGGAATGTGTCCAAGCACTATTTTATCTTTTCCGCTGTATTTCGCAAACCTAAATTTGTCAGGAACGGTGAATTTTCTTGAAAAAGTGTAGAAAATGGATCAGTTTTATGAGGGAATTTGCTGCAGCTTTAATGGCGGAATGCAGGTATAGGGAAAGAATCTGAGAAAAGAATGGAAAGAAGGCCGCTCCATTGGAGGGCCGGACTTTCTTATTTAGTCAACGCATGTTCAACTTTAATGCAGCGGTCCATGATGACCGTATATCCTTTTTCTTTAAGCATATGATAAGTTTCTTCATGTGCAACACCAAGCTGGGACCAGAAAACCTTTGCATCAATCTTCAAAAAATCCTCCGCAGCGTCTGGCAGAAATTCGGATCTTCGGAATACATTCACAATATCTACCGGTCCTTTAATGCTTTTTAGATCAGGTACCGCTTTTACGCCAAGAGCTTCATCGATTGCAGGGTTAACCGGGATTATTTCATAGCCGGCTGCTTGCATCGCTTTGCTGACCATATAGGAGGTTCGATTAGGATCTGATGAAAGCCCTACAACTGCAATTCGTTTGCTTGTCTTTAATATCTTGCGAATCTCGTCTCTTGAAGGATTTTCAATCATGTCAGCTCACTCCTTTTCTTTTATTGTATAGAAGATTCCGGACTTTAGGCAAATTTATAGGTAAAGAAGATTTTAACTGGATGCTAGTTGAATATCTCCTGTCATGATAAACTATAGATAATTATAGTTAGAAATAAAGGAGTACGGACGTTCATGATTATAGCGCTTATTATCATTATTGCTTATTTGCTTGGTTCCATTCCTTCAGGTCTCGTAGTTGGGAAAGCCGGATACGGGATTGATATCCGGGAGCATGGGAGCGGGAATCTGGGGGGAACCAATGCGTTCAGAACCCTGGGCGTAAAAGCGGGATTGATTGTGACCCTCTCAGATATTTTAAAAGGAACAGCTGCTGCATCCGTTCCCCTTTGGTTCGGAAGTGAATTCCACCCGCTGCTTGCCGGAATATTTGCAGTTGTAGGCCATATGTTCCCTGTGTTCGCGAAATTTAAAGGCGGAAAAGCGGTGGCGACGTCAGGCGGGGTCCTGCTGTTCTACGCTCCTGTTCTTTTTATCACGATGCTCGCATTTTTCTTTATACTTCTGCTGCTGACTAAGTATGTGTCCCTATCCTCTATGCTCTCAGGAGTGTATGCAGTTGTCTTTTCGGTTGTACTTGGAGATGTATGGCTGATTGCAATCACATGCGTTATGACCTTTTTCGTTATTTACAGGCATCGGGCAAACATTAGCAGAATCCGTAATGGCACAGAGCCTAAAGTCCGTTTTGGGAAAAAAGCAGTCTAGTCCAGAGCTGTCCTTGAGTAGGACAGCTTTTTTCTGCTCTTTTATTTCCATCGATATTCCGCTATGATGAAAAGACAAAGATTCAGCAATCCATTAAAGATAAGGAATAAAGGCCATGAAAAAAATCATAATGACCTGCTTGATTATTGTTGTTTGCCTGACGATATCTGCGTTCTTGTTAGTAAACCGAAAAAGTGAGAAGACGCGCCTCATTATGAAACACCCCTCCAATCATTTATCCAACTCCTATAAACCTTATAAAGCGGAAGCCCTCCTTTCTGCTGCTGGTGATTTTCTTGTTCACAGCCAAGTCTATACAGATGCCCTTACAGGTCAAAATAAATACAATTTTAACCCGATGCTTCAAGAAATTCGTTCCTTTTTTAAAGATGCGGACCTCGCTTTTATCAATCAGGAATCAGTACTTGGCGGTGCATCAATCGGAGTGTCCTCCTACCCATCGTTCAATTCGCCTTATGAAGCAGGAGATGCTTTAATAAATGCGGGGATCGATATCGTGAATATGGCAAACAACCATACACTTGATAAAGGCCCTGGAGGCATCTATAATGCGATTACATACTATGAGAAAAAAGGGCTCACCTATATTGGAGCCTATAAAAATACAAGAGATTCCCTTACTCCAAGGGTGATTAATAAAAATGGAATTAAATTTGGATTTCTGGGCTATACATATGGAACAAACGGAATTCCGGTTCCTTCAGGAAAGCGCTTCCTTGTTAATTTAATGGATGTTGAAAAAATGAAAAGGGATATAAAAGAAATCAAACCCTTATCTGATTTTGTTATTGTCAGCGTACACTGGGGAATGGAATATCAGCGTTTTCCGAACGAGGATCAGGAGAGGATTGCTGCAATCCTGGCTGATGCGGGGACAGATGTCATCATTGGACACCATCCGCATGTCCTGCAGCCAATGGAATGGATTGCGGGTAAGAATGGGAGACGAACCCTTGTTGTTTACTCATTAGGCAACTTTCTGTCCGGTCAGCAGGGAGAATATAAAGATATCGGGGGAATTGTACAGATTCCTTTTACTAAATCATCCTCAGGCACATCTGTAAAGGCAAGTGTAGGCAATCCTGAATTTATTCCCACAATCGTAACCAATCAAGATAAGGAAAAGTATCGGGTGAAAATATTGAAGGATGTGAATCCGAAGCTCAACCGGTCCATTGAAAACCATGTGCTCTCCCCTCTGAAAACAATCAAATGAGCCTTGTGAACGGGCTCATTTGTTAGTGAATCAATTCGTTTTTGAATGCGTAAATGACAGCCTGGGTGCGATCATGGACTTCCAGCTTGCTTAAGATATTGCTAACATGGACCTTTACCGTTTTCAAAGCAATGAATAACTCATCCGCCATTTCCTGATTTGATTTTCCCTGAGCCATCAAGAGCAAAATCTCCATCTCTCTGGCTGTCAGCCCATCATGAAGGTGCGAATCTTGAGGCTGCCTCATTCTCTGCATCATTTTTCCGGTTACCTCCGGTTCAAGGATGGACTGGCCTTTATGGGTTTCGCGGATGGCTCTCGCAATTTCGCTCGCCTTTGAGGTTTTCAGCATATAGCTTGCAGCACCAGCCTGAAGAGCGGGGTAAACTTTTTCATCATCCAGAAAGCTTGTTACGATGATTACCTTTGCTTCAGGCCAATCTCCGATAATTTTACGAGTTGCTTCAATCCCGTCCATTTCCTTCATAACAAGATCCATTAGTATAATGTCAGGCTTCAGCTTGAGGGCAAGCTCGTATGCTTGCAGCCCATCCTCCGCCTCTCCCACAATTTCAATATCCGACTGAGCATTTAAATAAGATGAAACCCCAATTCTGACCATTTCATGATCATCTGCAAATAAAACGCGTATCACAATGTCTCTCCTCCTGTTTCCTGTTCAAGCAGCGGAATTCTAACTTCTAAGCGTGTTCCTTTGTTCGGCAAACTGATAATTTTCACAAGTCCCCCGAGTTCTGCTGCCCGTTCTTTTATATTCTGCAAACCGTAGGAGCCGGTTTTTGTCTGCTCTACATTAAAGCCGATGCCGTCATCGGTTATCCTTAAGATGGCCATCTGCTCCCTGCTGATGAGCAGCACCTCAAGCTGGTCCGCTTTGGCATGCCTTAATGTATTGGAAACAGACTCCTGCAGGATTCTGAATAAATGATCCTCCACCCCTTTAGGGAGTGTAAAAGATTCCAGTTTCCACGTCACAGTCATTGGGACTTTATGTATGAGCTCTGAAAGAAGCTCTTCAATTCCTTCTTCTAAGGTTTTGCCCTTCAGTGCGGCCGGACGCAGATGCAGGAGCAAGGCCCTCATTTCAAGCTGTGATTGATGAATCATTTGCTCTGTCAGCTTCATTTGCTTCTGGGTCACTTCAGGACTGCTTTCTCCCTCATTGATTGCCGACATCAGCATGGATGCCGCAAAAAGCTGCTGGCTTACGGAGTCATGCAGTTCTCTGGCCAGTCTTTGGCGCTCAAGCGAAACCATCGCCTGTACCTGTTTTTCATGATCAACAGCTTTTTCATTAGCAGACTTTTGAAAAATTTTTATTTGTTCAGTTTGCTGTTTGTTCAGCCTGCCCAGCCCATCCCATATTTGCTGCAGCTCAGGTAATGAAGGCTTCTCAAATTCGGCGTTTGTATGTTTCCCGCTCTCAAGTTCCTGTAAATATAAGTTCATCATGTGCAGCTGTCTTTTCAGACCAAACCCTGAAAAAAGTCCATAGCAGGCACCAACTAATATGCAAAGCAGCAGTGCGAACAAGATAAACGGAAGGTCTCCAATTTCTCTTTCCCATAGGCTGGACCAATTATCGGGAGGGAACCTCATAAACCAGACACTGAATAAGGCAATAAACAGCATCAAGGAAAAAATGACTCCTGAAAAAATGTGCCGGAGCAGAGTGCTCATTTGCGTCTCACCTCGATATCCCCAACAAGTAAAGACGTGCAAATCTTAAGTTTTTCCTTCGCATCCTTATAAGCCTCTGTTTCAAGAAAAATTGTTTTATTCATCTTTCTGGACTCTTTGTAATCCAGAACGTTCACCGCTCCTGCCATTACAGAATGCTTCAGGGAAACCTCTAATTCATAAGGGATATAAATTTGAACATTTCCAATAAAACCGCGGATAAATATGACGGCCTCCTCTTTTGGGAGAACCGTATTGGATAAATCAATGACGGTGTCGCCAATCCCCGTTTGAATGTTAATGTCCTGCCATTCATAAATGTCTTTCGGTGTCTGCTGCCTTCCAAAAAGAATATTACTGAGAAGCGGCTTCTCCATGACAATACCTTCAACTGGATCTTTATCAAGCCGGATTGCGCTCTCAGGCTTAATCATCTGAGGTTTTTTCTGGCTCTGTACATACTGGAAAATGGCATATCCGAGCATAGCCAAAATCAAAAATTTAAAAGCCAAGGTATTAAGGAGAGTCAAAGTAAAAAAGATCATTCCAAACCAGAAGAGAAATTTCCCTTTGGAACGGGGCATTTTTTTCCGCCCGAAGTAGATACATCCAATGGTGATGACTAGAAAAAAGACATATCCTCCATCATGAAATGTGAACTCCAGCACTAAAAGGGCGATCCCGATAAGCAGGAATAAGTTAATGGTTTCGGTTTTTAGTTTGTCAAAAATGGCGATCGCCTCCTTATTGTGAAAAAGGCGCAATTCTGCGCCTTTTTAGGATACCACGATTATTCAGGATGGAGAATTCGTTTTTTGTAAGTTTAATCCTTTTTCAAGAGCATCGGTTTTTGCATCGATCGTGCTTCTGTAATAATTGGTTTGTACCTGGTATTCAAGGCGATCGATATATCGTTCCATTTCTTCAAACCGGCTGGATGATGCGATTGATTCTTCTGAAGACTTCAGAACTTTATTCATTTTCGCTTGAGCCCTTGCGTTGTTCTCCCTGCCCATTAATTCCAGTCTTCTTAAATTCATATCCTTCAGCTTGTGCTTCATTTCTTCATATCTTTGTTCAAGCTGTTCAAGCTGCAGAGATGCCTCACTTAATGATTGGGATAAACGGTGCTCCCGGTCTGTATATTGCGCATATTCTTTTTCAGCAAATTGTTTCAGCTCTGTTTCGCCTGCCTGATCAGCCACTTCAGCCTGATGTTTCCTTTTAGCAGCCATTCTGCTCGCTTCCTGAAGCTCTCTTTGAAATTCGTCTTTCAGCTTATATTGTCTTTCAACAAGACCTCTTACTTTTTCTGTCTCTTTTTCGCATTCTCTTAAATACTGGTTGAGCATAGCAATCGGATTTTTCTCCTCTTTATGATCAAGGATCTCATGCAAATCAGCTGTGATGCTATCTTTTAATCTTGTGAACAAATTAGACATTTTGTTTTCCAGCCCTTCTTATTTGGATTTATTGATTTCAGACCATTGAGATTCAAAGTTGACAAAAGGATCATCTGAACGGTGTTCACGTTCCTGCTTTGTTCCTTTTAAGCTTTTTACAATCTTGATTAATGCGTAGAATGCAGCAAGGCCGATAATGGCCGGCAAATTAGAAGCCGATGCACATAAAGCAATAAAACCGACTATGGCCCAGAGGATTTTCTTACCAGTTGAATCTGTTTTCATAAATCCTTTAAATGCAAAGTACAGAATAGCTGCGCTTATAGCCAAACCAATGATATGCCCTGTATTGGCAAGCAGTATCATACCTGCTATGAAAGCAGCTGCTATCAATCCCGCTTTTTTCATTTTTTTCATCTCCCTTCATGTATCTAGCTTACCTTTCGAGCGGTTTTCCCATAATGATCCAGGGCCATATTTTCGTATAAGACTTCAGGCGTAGCCTGATTTAGACTAAGGTTTAATGCGGTTATTACGTGTTGTTTCTAATTATTATGATTATTTAGAACATAGTTTATTTAGAGGTTTAATTAGTGAAAAGATCAAAATGCTCTTTAGGGGTAAATAATAGGAAAAAGCCCCATAAAGGGACTTTATAGGCCTAAGCTTAGAATATTCTATCGCTAATCCGTTTCGTCAGCGTTTACCGATTATGCGCCTTGCAAAATACGAGATTCCCTTATTATAGTAAATGAAATTCGGTGGCTGCCGATCATGCTTGCAGAATGCTTTTAAACTTTATAAAACTTCTCCCTCCCATCATCTTTTCCATTACGAAAAAGAAAAACCTTCTTCCATCGGGAAGAAGGTTTTGTTTAGCTGTTTTTAAGTTTTGTATAAACAACAAGCCGTTCAAGATGTGTTTCTTTGCGTTTGTCATACGTTCCGGTGCATGTAATCAGATTGAGTCTGGGTTCATTCGTCCGGCCGAATATGGATTGGATCGGTGCACGTTCATAAGGGTATGATTCAACCTTTTCAACAACGAACGTCCGTCTTTCCTTTTTTGCATCCAAAACGGATAATTCATCTCCGCTTTTCAGTTTTTTCAAATTGAAAAATACGGCAGGTCCCGTTTTATTATCGACATGGCCGGCAATGACTGCATTACCGGCTTCTCCAGGACGAGCTCCCTGCTTATACCATACTGTATTCTGATCATCCTTTGGAACATCCATTGTTCCATCGCTGAGGAGACCGGCTTTCTCGACCTTTGTATTGATTCCCAGTGCAGGAATCGATAAGGTTTCAGGCGTTAAGCCTTCCCCAAGCTTTCGAACAGGTGCTTGAGAGCTTGAGGAAGCCTTCAAAGATTTAACTTCAATCGGTATGCTTTTTACTGGCTGAGGCATTCCTTCTTTTTCCTGAGCGCCGCTGCATCCAGCCAGGAAAAGAATAAGAATCATGTTACTGAGCGCTTTTTTTCTTACCATAAATAATAAGAGCTCCTAAACCCGCGGCTGCTGCAAAAATGGCCCAAGGTGCAGTGGATTGCGCAGTTTCCGATGTTCCTCCCATACCAGTTTTCGGCATTCCGGCCGGCATCATTGGATCTTCCAGGACGATGGCATCAAGTGCTGGATCTTTTTCAAGAAATCCGACAGCAAGAATCGTGTACGTCATATTTTCCTTCAATTCAGTTCCCGCCAGATCAAGGACTGAATCCATGGAATCTGCTGCTCTTACTTCAAGATCATAGCTTCCCGGATCTACTTCCATATATTCAGTAACCCCTTTGAATTCAGCTCCTGGGAAAAGTACATCTCCGTCCTTCACCGCTACATCAACAGCCGGTGCATCAGGTGAAAAATGACCTACACGGATTTTTGATTTTCTTTCTGATACCATTGTGTCATCATTCAGGACTTGCAGTTCAAGATTATCAAGGGTATTAATAGCGGCAGCTGTATACATTTTACCTGCTTCAACTGTCAGATCAGTTGAGATGACGGGTTTCCCCTCTTCTACTGTTCCTGCTGCGTAAATTTCTACTTTATGGTCTCCTGCTGGTACAGCCATGAAGTCTGTGGCAGCTTTAAATTCAGCGCCCTCCACAACCGTTTTCCCATCTACTGTTACATCAACAGCAGGAGCATCCGGGGAAGCATGTACGATTCGAACCATTGCATCTTTTGATTCTGCAGCCAATGCTGCGTTTCCCATTAATGCAAATACGAATACAATTGCCATCATCGCTAATTTTTTCAACCTGATCTCTCCCTCAATTTTGTTTTATTTGCTTTCCTGGATAATCTTGAAATGCCCTCCCTTCTCAACTTTATGTACAAATCTTATACAATTATTGTACATATAGTCAAAACCTAACGTGCTTTGACAGCACACTCCGATTATTACCGATTTTATTTTTATTTGTTGATTATTTAGAACATGATTTATTTAGAAAATTTATCAAAGAATTCTTAATTGTGTTTATTTAGATCACTGTTTCTTTAGATCCCTTGATTGAATGATTAGCCTTTCTCACTTGCATTCGCTTATAATAAAGAAATCATGGATAAAGGAGTGCTGGCATGAAAATTAAAGTGAATGAAGAAGCTGCTAAATGGTACCAGGATGAACTGCATTTACAGGCTGGAGACTCCGTACGGTTCTTCGTCCGTTATGGAGGATCAAGTACCATTCAAAAAGGGTTTAGTCTTGGTGTAGCGAAGGAAGGTAAGGAAGATGCAGGTGCATCTATAGAAGCAGAGGGTATTGACTTTTTTGTGAGTGAACGCGATTTGTGGTATTTCGATGGAAACGATTTGCTCGTGGAATTCGATCCAGATCGTCAGGAACCGATTTTTGACTACAAACAAGCCGCAGACTAATCTGCGGCTTGTTCACTGAGTTTGAATTTTTTGATGATCTCTTCCATCCCATACTTTTTGAGAATCATTAATTGCCTATCGCCCATTAAATCAAAATGATGGTAGACGCTTCGGCGATCGATCCATTCTGCCTTTAGCCCAAATTGTTTCCCCCATGCTGCTAGCTTCTGTAAATCGCTGCAGCCTGCTTTCGTTACCGAATGGGAGGAAGGAAAACGTTCATCATGCCAAAAATGAGTTATAAAGGCGATATCGCCTTTATCAACGGCTTCCTTCCATTGCTTCAGTTCACTTCTTTTTATTCCAAATGCCATTAGCCTTCACTTCTTAACGCATTTTTGTAAGCAGCATCCCAGTCTGGAAAGGTTTTTTTAATATTGATGGGGCGAAACGTGTCCTTTTTTACGCAGACATGGGAAGAGACGGCTCTGATGGCAAGCTCTCCGGCTGGTGTGTACATTTCATATCCATAAACCACTTTAACTCCGGTATATTCCTGTACCCACGTATGTATGGAAGCTTTTTGGCCATATTTTAACGGTTTTTTGTATTCTACATTCAAGTCGATCACAGGGGAAAGAACGCCTTGTTCTTCCATGCTGGCATAGGAAAAGCCCAAATCCTCTATAAGCTTTGTTCTGCCTATTTCCATCCAAACTAAGTAGTTGGCATGGTAAACGATTCCCATTTGATCTGTTTCTGCATATCGAACATCCACTTCAGTTTTTGATGTAAACATCTTTCTCTCTCCTAACTGCTGCTGTCTTAACTCCCCATATATTTTATCATGTCCAAAACGCTTGAACAAAAGAAGTACCTTGATCACCTTATTAATGTGCTTTTAGAACATTGTTTATTTAGTAAAAAGAATTAACTTATCTATTGATTTTTGCTTCAGCCTCCTTTTATAAGGACTCTTTTACAAAAAGCTCTGTTAAACTTAGCTGTTGATTGCAGCTAGCAGCCGTTCGCTTTCCGCGGGGCGGGCTGCTTGAGCCTCCTCGCCGCTTTGCGCCTAAGGGGTCTCACCTGTCCCGCTGCTCCCGCAGGAGTCTCACGCCTTCCGCTCCAATCAACAGGTGTCAAAAAATCAACACCATGCTTTAACAGAGCCTTAAAAAAAAAAGAACCGGCATAAAAGCCGGTTCTCACTTGTTATTTTGTTTCATATCCGCTTTCGCGGGCATGTGCTTCATCCTGAATTTCAGATCTCATCGCAGCAATCGAATCTTCTCTGCGCTTGTTCTTTTCTTCAATCTCCCTGCGGTCTTTTTCATTTGCCATAGCCAGTGAGTCATGTGCTTTTTCAATATTTTCGATTGTATTCTGAACCATATCCTGCAGCTTTTCCACGTTATCTGAACGGTCATCTGGATTCGATTTGTAACCCATTGCTCTCACCCTCCGCATTTGTATTGTAATTATTCCCCTTTGGTTTGAATAACCTGGGGATGCTGGCCTGATTTATCCTGCATTTGCTTGCCTTTGTTTCCTCCGAACCCTCTTGACTTTGTGCCAATGTGATCGGGATTAAATTGTTTTGGCTTATTATTGGAATTGGTCATAAAAATAGCCTCCTTCCGATAATTATCTTTTCCGGCTGGAGGCAGTTTCATGAATTTATTTTTCTGTAAAACGCTGTTCAAGCTTATCTTCAATTTTATCTAAAAATGCTTCATCTTTCAGCAGCTCTTTTTTATTTTCCATGACCAGTTCTTCGAATGACAGCTTTTTGATTTTTCTCAAAAGCTTACACCTCCATATGTATTAGCGACAGTATAGCCAATATACTTGCCGTCTATACATATCAGGACTGGACAAAATCTTTGAGTGTTTTGTAATCCACCATGTTCCTTTGAACTTTTTGAATAACCCCTTTTTCATCCAAAAAATACGTAGTCGGATAGCTGAATACTTTGTATTGTGTCAGCACATCTGCTTCAGGATCCATTAAAACTGGAAATTGCATTTTTTGATCCTTCACGAATTTTTTAACAGAGCTTTCGTTGGCTTCTGAAACTGTATAATTAACGGCAAGGATGACAACTTCCTGATCATATTCAACTGAGATTTCTTTCAATTCAGGAATTTCTTTTTTGCATGGCGGACACCAGGTTGCCCAAAAATTGAGAATGACCTTTTTTCCTTTATAATCGGAAAGCTGAACATTACCGCCGTCAAGCTGAGGCAATGTGAATTCAGGAGCAGCATTGCCTTCCTCAAGCCCTACCGGCGGTTCTTTAGGCCATAGCGCCTGCCAAACAGCAAAAAGGATTAAAACCGCTAATATGGACATCGCTGCAATGCGTTTCGTCATGGCTTTTCCCCTCTTCGTCCCATTTCTATTTAATATGTATGCATCTATTTTACTTTAAAAACCAGAAAAAGGACAATCCACAGAAACGAAAAAAGACAGCCATCGGCTGCCTTTTCCGTTTAAATTAAGCTTTTAGTTTGCCGCGAAGGACCATTGGAAGAATCCCGCCGTGGCGATAGTAATCAATTTCAACTTCACTGTCAAAGCGGACAAGTGCTTCGAATTCAATGGAGTTTCCTGCTTCATCTGTCGCACGAACTTTTACATGATCGCGAGGTTTAACGGATTCTCCAATTGATACTTCAAATACTTCCTTCCCAGTTAAACCAAGTGAATCAGCGCTGTCTCCATCTTTAAATTGAAGAGGAAGAACGCCCATTAACACAAGGTTGCTTCTGTGGATCCGCTCGTAGCTTTCTGCGATGACTGTTTTGATTCCAAGGAGAGTTGTTCCTTTTGCAGCCCAGTCACGGGAGCTTCCCATACCGTAATCCTTACCGCCAATAACCATTAAGCCGGTTCCATCCTGCTTGTATTTCATGCAAGCCTCATAGATGGATGTTACTTCGCCTGTTGGCCAGTAAGTTGTATAACCGCCTTCTGTGCCAGGAGCAATCTGGTTGCGGATCCGGATGTTTGCAAACGTTCCGCGCATCATTACTTCATGGTTACCGCGGCGGGAGCCATATGAGTTAAAGTCTCTTGGTGAAACGCCTTTTTCCTGCAAATAACGTCCTGCAGGCGTATCTTTGCCGATTGAACCAGCTGGAGAGATATGATCCGTTGTAACGGAATCTCCAAATTTACCTACAACTCTTAGAGCTGTCAGCGGCTTAACAGTTCCTGGCTCTGGAGACATTCCTTCAAAGAATGTAGGAGCTTGGATGTACGTAGAATTTTCATCCCATACATATTGAGCTTCATCCGTTGTTTCGATTTCATTCCAGCGGGCATTGTCGTCAAATACGCGATCGTATTCTTTACGGAAAAGCTCCGGTGTAACGGTTTTTGCCACAACTTCTTTAATTTCTTCAGAAGAAGGCCAGATATCCTGGAAGAATACGTCATTTCCGTCTTTGTCTTTTCCTAGTGAATCACTTTGCAGGTCAACGTTTACCGTTCCTGCAAGAGCATAGGCAACGACTAGCGGCGGTGATGCCAGATAGTTCCCTTTCACTAAAGGATGGATCCGTCCTTCAAAGTTACGGTTACCGGACAGGACAGATGTAATCAGTAGATCAGCATCTGCAACAGCTGTTTCGATTTCCTCTGCAAGCGGACCAGAGTTTCCGATGCATGTCGTACAGCCGTAACCAACTGTGTTGAAGCCAAGCTTCTCAAGGTAAGGCATGAGGCCGGAGTTATCAAGGTATCCCGTTACAACTTTAGATCCCGGTGCAAGAGACGTTTTGACATATGCAGGCACCTGAAGTCCTTTTTCGACGGCTTTTTTCGCCACTAAACCTGCACCAATCAATACATACGGATTGGAAGTATTCGTACAGCTTGTGATGGCAGCAATTGCGATCGCACCTGTTTTCATAACCGTTTCTTCTCCGCTTGCAAGCTTAACAGTTACTTCTTTGTCCATATCCTTTGCTTCCAGTCCGAAGCCTTGGTTTCCGAAAGGAGCGGACAGGTGGGAGTGGAATGTTTCCTTCATTTGAGAAAGAGGAATCAAATCCTGCGGACGCTTTGGACCGGAAAGATTTGCTTCAATTTCGCCAAGATCGATTTCAACAACATCTGTGAAAATCGGATCCACTTTATCCGGTGTGTAGAAAAGGTCATTTTCTTTGGAATAAGTTTCAACTAAATCGATTTGATCTTCATCGCGTCCTGTCAAGCGAAGGTAATTAAGGGTCTCGCCGTCAACCGGGAAGAATCCGCAGGTTGCACCGTACTCAGGCGCCATGTTTGCAATCGTTGCACGGTCAGCTAGTGGAAGCTCCGGTACACCAGGACCGTAGAATTCTACGAATTTTCCTACAACACCTTTTTGACGAAGAACTTGGGTTACTTTAAGCGCCAAATCTGTGGCAGTTGTTCCTGAAGGCAATTTGCCGGTTAATTTTACACCGATTACTTCAGGTACAGGGAAATATGAAGGCTGGCCAAGCATTCCTGCTTCTGCCTCTATTCCGCCTACGCCCCATCCAAGGACACCGATTCCGTTAATCATCGTTGTATGGGAATCCGTACCGACTAAGGAATCCGGATAAGCAATCGTTTCTGAATCTTTTTCTGCCGCATGAACAACATTCGCCAGGTACTCAAGGTTTACCTGATGAACGATACCAGTTGCTGGCGGCACCGCGCGGTAATTATCAAATGCTTTTTTAGCCCAGCTCAAAAACTTGTAACGTTCTGCGTTGCGCTGGAATTCAAGCTCCATATTGAATTGAAGTGAATCCTCTGTACCAGCTTTATCAACTTGAACAGAGTGGTCAATGACAAGATCTACCGTAATCTCCGGATTGATTTTGTCAGGGTCGCCGCCCATTTCAGCCATTGCTTTGCGTAGTGAGGCTAAGTCTACAACCGCTGGAACGCCTGTGAAATCCTGAAGGATTACGCGGGAAGGCTTGAATGGTACATCAATTTCCTGCTGCTCGCTTGTTCCCCATTTTGCAAGGTTTTCAACGTGTTCTTTTTTAATAACATGGCCGTCTACCTGTCTTAGCACAGATTCAAGAAGAACCTTGATGGAATAAGGCAATTTTGTAACCTGCCCGATCCCAGCGTCTTCAAGCGCTTTCAAAGAATAGTAATGATACGTTTTGCCTTTTAAGTCGAAGGTTTTACGTGCTTGAAATACATCTTGATTATTCAGCTGCTGCTGTTCCGTCATGTGTTACTCCCCCTTAAAGCTGTTATCGACCAAACGTGTCGAAAACGGTTACTTTGAACCGTCACAAACTTCACAATTCAATCTTAATACAACTTTATACATAAGTAAATATCAATGATGTTATTGAAGAATATAAGAATTTCTTATAGATGTGATCATTCTTTATTTTCTTAAAATAAAAAAATCTTTCCTGCATGTTTTGATTTTGCATGATTACGCTCTTCATGTAAAAACTAATGATTAAGGGGGTGCTGAATATGGCTAAACGCAAGGCTAATCATCTGGTTGAAGGTATGAACTCAGCCAAGGCACAGGGAAGCGGTGCTGGTTACAATGAAGAATTTCAAAACGAACCGCTGACAGCTGAACAGCGTCAGAACAATAAAAAACGCAAAAAAAATCAATGACGTAAAACCTCCATGCAGATTCCAGATTAGTTAAAGCAGTAGCTGGAGTCTTGAGGTTTGTTCCCGAAATTCCCGTATAAATACAAAAACCACAGCTTCCGCTGTGGTTTTTTAGGTTACTAAATTTCATCCACTTCATTAATTTCCTGAACAATCTGGTTGATATCCTTTTGAAATGTCTCCAGCTGGCTGCGCTGATGCTCGGAAGCAACTTCAAGTGCATTTTGAATTTGTGCATTCGTCTCATTGACTTCTTCTTTTAAATGCTTAAGCTCAGAACCGTAATCCTTGCTCGTTGAATCCAATGTCTCGAAATGGCTTTTCGTTTCCGAAGCCTCCTGCTGAGCTGCCTGGAATGCCTGCTGCTTATTCTTATGGTATGGCATCTTCATTCCTCCTTCACCTTGCTTTTTTCTTCTCATATCTTTTCCTTTTGCGTTAAATGTATGCACGAATACTCCGCTGATTCAAGCAGAAGCTAACAGGAAAGGAGGAGATTCAATTGACCAATAAAAACACAGGCAAAGATATGAGAAAAAATGCTCCAAAGGGAGATCAGCCCGGACAGCCTGAACCGCTTAGCGGCTCTAAAAAAGTGAAAAACAGAAATCATTCCCGCCAGAAACACAACAGCGGACACGATATGTAATTTTCTCTCCCTCCATTAGGCCCTTCCATTCACTAATTAACGGCTTCTGAATAAAAATAATGAAAGGTATCTTTTGGAGGGTATGATTGAAATGAATGATCCTAAACGGTCTGGCGCCTCTGGTTTTGAAGGGCTGGATCAATGGTTCGCTCAGTTTTTAGATGATCCTTTTTCGAATGGGTTTGCAGATTCATTCCGAACCGATATTTATGAAACAAGCGATCAGTACATTATTGAAGCTGATTTAACCGGTATTCTGCTGGACCTGATCACAATTACAAAAGGGAACAGCTGCCTCACAATCCGAACCCTGCTCCCTGAAAAAGAAGCGGTGGTTTTTCTGCCCTTCTGCCTGAATAAAAGGGAAATGTCTGCTTTATACACTAATGGAATTCTTGAGATCATGATCCAGAAAGAAGAACAGCTAAACTCTCCATTCCCAAATAGCAAGCTAACTATAAAGCCTAAACAGAGATAGCCGTCTCTGTTTTTTTCTTTTGTAGTCAAGCGCTTATACCGTCCCTTCAGCCTGTACATATACTGCTAAAAAAACAGGAGAGATCATACTTTGGGTGTGTATATTAAAAGTCTCGTCATTAATGAAGTATCCGGAGGTGTCGTTCACTTCGGAAATGCGGTGAATGTAGGAACGATTTCTGCTTCAAAATCAGTGGAGGGCAGCGGCAGCGGCTCCATGGAAGAAACATCCCAGCCCCCTTCAGCCCCATTAACCTTAAATATAGCTCCTTCTGCTCCTGCAGCAATGAATACTGGTTCAAACGCACAGCGGCAAAGCCGTTCTAATTAACTATCTAAAAGCATATTCTCTCTGAAAAAGAAATGGGGTTTTCAAGATGGCATATATGGGTTCGAAGGGATGGTATATTTCAGAGCTTAAGAAGGCGGGAATTACGAAGCATCCGGTTGACCGGAGAAAACTTGAATCGTATAAAACATATGTAATCAGGAAGATCTGGCTAACTGCGCTTAGTGGAAATGAAAAAGCTTGACCTCTTCCCATTCGTTTTCATGTATAATAAAAGCATAAATGGAAACAGTTGGGGTGAAGAGGATGCTTGACGGCTGGTTTCAATGGTTTATTGTTTTTTGGGTATTCTTCCTGATTACGATGCTCTCTATAGGCGGATATTTCATGTTTAGAAAGTTTTTAAAGCGCTTGCCGAAAGAGGACGGAAAATCAATATTGGACTGGCAGGATCATTATATTCAGAAATCCCGCCATCTTTGGGATCAACAGCAAAAGGATCTGCTCGAGGATTTAGTCTCCCCTGTACCGGAGCTCTTCAGAGATGTGGCCAGGGAGAAAATCGCCGGCAAAATCGGCGAGCTTGCCTTACAAGAAAAAGCACCATTCATCACTCAGGATCACGTTATAAGAGGATATATATTGGCTACACCTAAGAGAGACCATAAGTTTCTGATTAAACATCTAAAGGAAAAGCAAATCAATTATCAGATGTACAAGGCTATGTTTTAAAGAACAAAAGCGCAAGCGCCTTTAAGTAATGAAGTTCTGCTATATCCCGACGTTCTGTCGCCCCTCAGAATTGACACGCATCCTGCGGGGCTTATGACCTCAAGGGGTAGGCGCTGAAGCTGGAGGAAGCTACACCCAGTAAAATTTTAGCACTTTGAGTCATTTTATTATTTTAGTAACAAAGAAAGGGACTGTATAAATAGTCCTGCTAAGAAGAAATGATGAAAACCCCGGAACGCTTTGTGCATTCCGGGGGTTTCGTTTTTCAAATAGTACTTGGACCAATTATGGGTTAGGCTGATTGGAGTGGAACGTTCGAGACTAGCTGGACAGGCGAAACCCCGCCAGCAGGTCGCCTGAGCATCCTGCAGTGAAAATCAGCAAAAACCAATCCAATTTCAAGCAGCAAAAGCAGCTTTGAAAACTGATTTTCTGGACAGCTCTTTTTTACGTCGCTTGTGTATTTGGCGGATTGATCTGATTTTGGATTTTTTTATAGGACATGTACATGGCAATTCTCCAAGGTACAATCATACCAAAAGCAAGCAGCCAGAACATCCCGCTAAGAGCACCGACATCAATGGAAAGACTTAAGAATGACTTTAATACCACACGCAGCGCCAGCAAACCAATTAAAATAAAAGCAAATGCCTTGGATCGCTTTAAATAAATTTCATTGTCGCGAATTTCAAACTTGCTCGTTTTGATGAGAAAAATAGAAAAAAACATTCCAGCAAGAATGGCTTCCCAAAATTCAGCAACAGTTACATGAAAAAACGGAAAAATAAACATTAAGGCTCCTGTACTCATGAATAATGGCGGCAGGATGATTTTTTTAGCAGAGGCAGGCTTTCTGGAAGCTCGCATTCTTATTACTAAAACTATCGTTCCCATGACAACCGCCAGTATGGTAGAAATGATTATTAAATCCATGGTTCATCATCCCTCTTATCTTGATCCTTCTATTATAAACCAATTTACTCAAAGTTAACATATGACAGGGGTTTGCCAAGCATACCTTTTTCTCATAAAATGAAAAATACCATTTAGATCAATTCTAAATGGCATGTATTGGTTAGCCCAGTACCCGCTCTACCGCTTCAAGTACCCGGCTGGAATCGAAGGGCTTGATTATAAAATCTTTGGCTCCTGCTTCAATAGCCTCTACAACCATTTTCTGCTGGCCCATAGCTGAACACATGATTACTTTTGCAGAGGGGAACTCTCCCATAATCTCTTTCAGTGCATCCAGTCCATTTTTCTCCGGCATTGTAATATCAAGTGTTACTAAATCCGGTTGCAGTGTTTTATATTGGCTGACCGCTTCAATGCCATTTTCGGCTTCCCCTGCTATTGTGTGGTTGGCTCCTTCAAGAACATTAGTCAATGTAACTCTCATAAATTTGGCATCATCAACGATCAGAATCCTCGCCATGTTACCCCTCCCCATAATGCTTCGCCTTCATCTGTATATCATTATAACAGAAAGAAGAGGAAAAAGTAGTAAATTCGACTTATTCCCTAAAAATTTATAGGTCTAAAACCCTGTAAAACCTGTCAGTTTTGTAAAATAGTTGATAATAGCCGACATACCGTCGAAGAAGAGGAGCAATCCCATTGCAACCATAATGCCTCCCCCAGCTTTCATAAATGAGCCAGTATGCTTTTTTATCCAGTGCATCTTGCCGATAAAAAAAGCTAAAATGAAAAACGGGACTGAAAATCCCAGCGTATAACTAACCATATATAGCAGCGCAGATTCCGGCTGGGAACCAGCTAAACTCATAACCGCTGTCAAAATGGGACCAACGCAGGGAGACCATCCCGCAGCAAATCCAAGCCCAATCAGAACTGACCCCGCATATCCTGCAGGCCGATGCTTGAATTGAAGTCTCCGCTCCTTCAAAAGGAATTTTGGAGTTAAAATTCCAAGCGTCACAAACCCCATGAAAACAATTAAAATTGCTCCCAGCTGCCTCAGCAAATCTTGATAGTTAATAAAAAAGCTCCCAATAATGGATGTACTAAAGCCAAGAGCCACAAAGATCACAGAAAAACCAACCAGAAAAAAGAGTGTATGAAGCATGCTCTGTGTTCTGTGCATTCCATGCTCCGATTTTAAATCCTGAACAGAAACCCCGGTTATGTAAGATAAAAACGCCGGGTAAACCGGCAGGCAACAAGGGGAAACAAAAGAAAGAAACCCCGCTCCAAATGAAAGCATTGCATTTAAATCTGCCATCCTCATCCTTCTCTCTACATTATCCTTTTTTAAATGTACCACATCCGGAAAGATTACGAATAAATATTTCATTTTATGTCATTCATATGTCAATTTTCTTACACTTAAAACTACTAGGTTTTAGGAAGCTCTATAAAAGCTTATAATTAACGAAGATAATTCCATCAATACCGATAACGTTTTCCCAAGCGAAATGCAGCAGTTTACATAGAAAGGATACATCGCAGTGACAAAGAAGGATATGCTTAAAGAAATAGAGCGAAAACGAAATGAACTTAATGAAATCGTCAGTAAAAATGGAATGAGTTCAACGGTCACTATCCAATACAGCCAGGAACTTGATAAAATGCTGTATGAGTATCAGCAGTTTATTCTTCCTCATAACAATCAGCAGTATATGCATTAATAAAGAAAGGGAGTGGCGCTAGACAACGGCCATTCCCTTTTTCACTGCGCCTTATCCTTTATTTAATATCTTCCGGTTTTCGTTTGACTCCATAAAATTTTACGATTCCTGTACTGGTAACTTCCTTTGCATATACCCGGACAGTGTTCATATTGACTGTAATGAAATCTGATTGCATCATAAGCTGTGCTATTTGAAGATCCACTGTATCATGGAATTCGTCACTTTCATCGATAATCATTACAATTTTGATTTGCGGCATCCTTACACCTCCTCCTAATCAACTATTCGTCAATCAGCAGGAACAACCTTTTTGTTTCATGATGTTCTATATTCTTTTTGGATAAATCTTCTGAATCAGAATTGTGGAGTGTTTCACATCTCCCTCTGCTTCAGCAGGCTTATCACACTTTCCTTTTCAATCAGCCTGAGCAATTCTTAAGCAAAGAACCTGTTTGGAAACCATTCTCACATGAAAAAGGGCCAAAATAAAAAACCGCCCTCTATTGGTTTTCTGACCAATAAAAAGCGGTTCGGTGTTTGTTTGATGAAAGATTAAGCATACATAAGTCAAATTTCAGATGAATGGCTCACTCTGCGTTCAGCGTTATGCAAACAATTAGAGTGACTATCGTTAAAGCAAAGAAACATCAGCTGGAATGGGTTATTTAATCTGCTGACTATTCATCGCTTTCATCATTTGATTGATTTTTTTCTGGGATGGTTTCATTCCCATTTGCATCATCATCATACGCAGCATTTGTTCATTAATTGGCGGATTCTTTTTCAAATAGCTCATCATGTATCTCCGGGCAATAAAGAAGCCCAGCGCCACGCCGCCCAGAAGAGCAACTATAATCAGTGTTATGCCTAGCCATAAAGCCATGGTAGTTCCTCCTTCAAGTTCTCTCGTTTACAGTCTACTAAACCCTTCGATATTATACAATAATTCCTGCATAATTTCTGCTTTTTTAGACAAATTTTCTTTCTGATATCGGGTTCAGCCAGCCATATCGATGGGCTTGGAAGTCCATCGCGAGAAAACAGGGGTTCATTTTTCGGAGAATTTCAAAAAAAATCGTCTCAGCTTCATAGCTGCCTTGAGCGTCGATTTCAAGATACCGGTCCTTCACTAGCAATGTAGCCTGGCCTGCTTCACCATTCAGGATGATTCGATGCAAATGCCCTAACTGCCGGTAGCCTTTTCTCATTGTTAAAAACCCGGTCAGGAGCTGATGAATTTCTTTAGACGGAATTGCTTTTGAGATATATTGCACCTGGCGATCCAGCAAATCATAGGAACCGTCATGGATGCTTGTCCATTGAAAATTTTGAATCAGGTTAAAGATCTTTGACTCTTTTCCAAAATAATGGCTTGCGAATTCTTCTTCTATTAAATATACATAATAATGCCTCATAATGAACCCCTCCTGCCGATGCAAACTCTTTATCCTAATTATACGGAATCCGGTTTGAAGAAGAGTGTCTAAATGCGGAGAGAGGAAGCACTATTTATGTCGAATGAATAGATTAAAAACCACAGCCTTTTGCTGCAGCGAAAAATCAACTAGATTGGGGGTATACATAGTGTCTACAAAATAAGGAGCCTGCAGTATGCAGGCTCCTTTGTGGCTTATTTATTCAGCAATGCTTTAACGCGTGCTACGATATTTTCTGGAGTGAAGCCAAACTCTTTCATAATCGTTTCTCCAGGTGCAGATGCACCGAAACGGTTAATTCCAAGAACGTCACCTTCATCTCCAGTGTATCTTTCCCATCCAAGCGGAGAAGCAACTTCGATCGCTAAGCGCTTTTTAACATCCTTAGGAAGGACGGATCGCTTGTAATCTTCGGATTGTTCTTCAAAACGTTTCCAGGAAGGCATGCTTACAACAGAAGCATCGATTCCTTCTTTAAGAAGCGCTTTTTGGGATTCAACTGCAAGACCCACTTCAGAACCGGAAGCAAGCAGGATAGCATCCGCCATTTCTTTTTGTGAAGGTGATACAACGTAAGCACCTTTCTCCACACCCGTACCGGACAATTCTGCAGAGTGCTCAAGCGTTGGAAGATCCTGTCTTGACAATACAAGAGCAGTCGGACTAGTTTTAGATGTAACCGCAAGCTTCCATGCAGCAGCCGTTTCGTTTCCATCCGCTGGTCTGATCACATCAAGGTTCGGCATCGCTCTTAATGAAGCAAGCTGCTCAATCGGTTCATGAGTAGGTCCGTCTTCCCCTACTGCAATACTGTCATGAGTAAATACGAAGGTTACAGGCAGGTTCATTAAGGAAGCCAGGCGGATAGAAGGACGCATGTAATCGGAGAATACGAAGAATGTTCCTCCAAATACTTTTAATCCTCCGTGAAGAACCATTCCATTCAGTGCTGCACCCATGGCAAACTCCCTTACACCGAACCAGATATTGCGTCCGCTGTAATTGTCAGCAGTGAAATCTTCTACGTTTTTGATTGTTGTTTTATTGGATCCCGCTAAGTCTGCTGAACCGCCGAACAGGTTGGGAACATTTTTAGCTATGGCATTCATCACTTCACCAGAAGACGCTCTGGAAGCAAGTCCTTTTCCTGTTTCATACACAGGAATATCTGCATCCCATCCTTCAGGAAGTTCGCCATCAATTGCGCGTGTAAGCTCCTCTGCAAGCTCAGGGTACTCTTTTCTGTAGCTGTCAAAAAGGGCATTCCACTCGTTTTCCGCCTTTATGCCATCCTCTTTGATTGTTTTCGCGAAGTGTTCATATACTTCGTCCGGCACATGGAAATCTTTATCAAATGTCCACTTGTAAGCATCTTTAGTCAGCTTTGTTTCTTCTGCTCCAAGGGGTGCCCCGTGAACGCCAGAAGTACCGGCACGGTTAGGTGAACCAAATCCGATTGTTGTTTTGACTTCTATCAGAGTTGGCTGATCTTCATTTTGCTTGGCAGCAGCAATAGCACGGCCGATTTCATCTGTATCATTTCCATCTTCGACACGGATAACCTGCCAATTCATTGCTTCAAAACGCTGCTGAACGTTTTCGCTGAATGAACGGTCAAGATCTCCATCAAGAGAAATATCGTTTGAATCATAAAGAACAACCAAACGTCCAAGCTTCAAGTGACCTGCAAAAGAAGCAGCCTCTGATGAGATTCCTTCCATTAAGTCTCCGTCGCCGCAAATCGCAAATGTATGGTGGTCGACAACATTAAATGAGTCTTTATTGTATGTATGTGCAAGGTGACGTTCTGCCATAGCCATTCCTACCGCCATTGCAATTCCCTGGCCAAGCGGTCCAGTCGTTGCATCTACGCCAGCTGTATGTCCATATTCAGGATGTCCAGGAGTTTTGCTTCCCCATTGGCGGAAAGATTTTAAATCTTCCATAGAAACATCATAGCCTGAAAGGTGAAGCATGCTGTAAAGAAGCATAGAGCCATGTCCAGCAGAAAGAACAAAACGGTCACGGTTGAACCAGCTTGGATTCTCTGGATTTTGTTTCATATAATCTGTCCACAACTTGTAAGCCATCGGGGCAGATCCCATAGGCATTCCCGGGTGACCGGAGTTTGCTTTTTCAATTGCATCAATAGATAGAGTCCGGATTGTAGCAATGGACAATGAATCAATAGTAGATAATGTCATTATAGACCATCCTTTCGTTTGAACAATTTACCCTCTTATCATATCCGTACAGCTCAAATAGTACAACCAATAGGCCTGTTTAAATTAAACAGGCCTGCTATAGAACTTTTAATGAAGTCCTTTATTCTTTTCGTTTTTCAATTTTTGAGGGGTTACGTCATTTCCTTCCGGATCGACCACGGTCACATTTTTCAATGTGTTCTTCATTGAACTTCTAAAGGTTTTCAGGTACTCTTCACGTAAAGCTTTTTGCTCCTGCTGTTCCTGTTCCGTTAACCCTTCAGCCTTGGACTTTTTTGACAGAACATTAATTCGATCAATTTTATCTTTAGAAAGCATATTCATTCTCCTTTTTAAGCCTGTTTTTCTCCTGTATGTTTCGTTCTCGAAGACTGTTACCTTACATTTTGCTGATATGAAATGGTATTGGGATGGCTGTTTTCCGCTACAGGATGCTCACTTTCCATCGGACTGGCACGTGAGCTTTTCCAGAGCTTAGCGCTTTAAATCTGTTCAAAGAACATGTTTTTTACGGTGGGTTTCACTCGCACGAAACTTAAACATAGTTATGGATAGTGCAATGGTACAAAAAAGAGCAAAAAAAGGCAACTAAACAGATTATAAGGTCTGTTCAGCGGCCTTTTTCTCTTCCATGTATTCCTGGTACCTTCTATGTACCGTCGCTTTTGATACTGAATAGCCGAAGCCTCTCAGCGTGGCTGCTATATCTGCGAACGTGAGTTTACTGTTCCTTAAACGAACGATTTCCTCGATTGGAACTTCAATTTTATCTTTTCTCCCGCCAGAAACAAGATCGGTTAAGTTATGCTGCGGCTGATATCCCTTTTCAACCGCACGCTTCATTCCGCGCCTAATTTTCATATTATGGATCTTCCTCTGATATTCTTCGACAATGCTGACAATTTCGAGAACCATTGTATCCGCTTCTGACAGCTGCAGTTCGCCCTGCTGTGCAATTGTGAACACTCTCGCCTGCTCTTTGTAAATACAGTGGAGAATGGCCATTCTGGCGCTTCCTCTTCCAAGTCTGGTTTCATCCTGGATCAGAATTGCTTTTACATCTTCCTTTTTTATCGTGTCGAGAAGCTCAAGAATTCCTTCCCTCTCAATTTCATAGCCGCTTGCCTTCTCCATGATGATCCGGACGGGTTCCATTCCGTTTTGAACCGCTAGCGAAGTCAGTTCTTCTTCCTGTCTATGAAGAGAAGTTTCCTGTTCTTCTTTAGCTGTACTGACTCTGCAATAAATAACCGCCTTCAAGTAAACACCTACTCTTCTGAAGCAATAATGTGGGTTTCATGCTGGTAAAGTTCATTCTTTTTTACTGGAATAAAAACGGTGTCGCCCGGTTTAATGACAATGGTAGATAAATTGTTTTCCTTATCCACCCACTCCACAAACTCAGTCTGAGACATCCCGTGCTTGTCCTTCAATGTTTCTGCCAAATCCCATAATGTATCTCCTTCGCGGATTTCTATTTTAGCATATTCATCCAGTGTTTTGCCGCTTCCCGTACCGGCTGCTGCAAATAAAATACCCCCTACTAGAACGAAAAATGATGCTATGAGTGCAAATGTGCTTTTTGACATGATAACCCCTCCAGAATGTTTGTTCGCTTTTCGATGTTTTTATTATAATACGAACAAACGTTTTGGGTCAAGCGCTTTTCGAACTTATGTTTGTATTTTTAGGTAAATGATGCTATAATCACTATAAATTACTTACTCTGAGGTGCTAAGGATGAGCAAACTATCAAAAAGGCAACAGGACATTCTTGAATTCATTAAACAGGAAGTCAAAAGCAAAGGGTATCCTCCGTCCGTCCGTGAAATTGGTCTTGCTGTCGGTCTGGCATCCAGCTCTACTGTACATGGGCATCTAGCGAGACTTGAAAACAAAGGGCTTATACGCCGAGATCCTACAAAACCAAGGGCTATCGAGATTTTGAATGAAGACCAGGGAATGGAAATTCCGAGAAACGAAGTGATTAACGTTCCGATCATCGGGAAGGTTACGGCAGGGCTGCCGATCACTGCTGTAGAAAATATTGAGGAATACTTTCCGCTCCCTGAACGGCTCGCCTCACCTGATGACCAGGTATTTATGCTTGAGATTGTCGGGAACAGTATGATTGAAGCGGGAATATTAGACGGAGACCTTGTTGTTGTGAGACAGCAGCAATCCGCTAACAACGGTGATATCGTCGTTGCTATGACAGAGGATGATGAAGCAACTGTGAAACGCTTTTTTAAAGAAAAAGATTATATTAGGCTGCAGCCGGAAAACTCTTCAATGGAACCCATTATTTTAAGGAACGTATCAATACTGGGCAAAGTGATTGGAGTATACCGTACAGTGCATTGAAGAGCTTGTTCAACTGGACAAGCTTTTTTTATACATACATAAAATGATAGAATAAGGGCTGGATAATGTGCTATACAATCAGCATCTGGAGGAACCACTTATGTCCGACAATCAAAAGGAACTTCTATTAGATGAAGCCAGCAGTCAATTTATATTTCCCTTCTCTTTAAAATATACCAAGTTGATGAAGATCCAGCAGCAGCTGGAGGATACCGGTTACCGGTTCTTCAAGCTTGATGCAAAAGAAACAGAGAATGCATATTATGGTCCCGGGCAATCCGTTTCCCACGATAATATGGACCAATACTTTTTGCCGTTTATCGAAAACCTGTTATTTGTTCATGAGCCGGCAAAAGAATCGCTTAGCCGGTTTTCAAAGTCTGTTCAATCACCTATCAGGTTATTATTTGGTGAGGATCAGCGTTCATATGGAGCTGAAATCCTTTCTGCTGATATTTTTATCTGTCCCTTTGAAATAGGGATAATCTCGATTCGGACCCGGTTTACTCAGTCTCCCTTGAAGCTTTCTGAAGTGATGGACTTTCAAAATCAGTTCCGCGTTCTGGATCCAAAGCTTGTTGAAAAGAAGAATCTTAGGGTCATTACTGAAAATTCATCCTTTGACAGCATTCAGGATTACATATTTAAAGAAATTGCACCTGGCATTGTTCCTTTTATCGAAACAGGGGCGAACAAGTCCTCTTATTTCGGAAGTCTTCCCTATTTCGTGGATGAAAGAATGTATGTTGTCAGTACGCTGGTCACGCGTGAGGATCACGTGACAAATGAACATCTCTTCCGGTCGGGGCAGGTAAATGGATATGACTCACAAGGAAATCCGTTTATTTCCGCAAGAAACCCTGAGTACATTGACAATTATGCAAAAAACCACACATACAGCAGGTGGGCACCGCAGACGAACTATGTAATCAGCGATCATGCTTTTACTTGCCTTAGCCAGCGGGGAGAGCACGTACCAATAATCAAGTCCGAGATGTTTGGGCAGCATTATTACAACCTGCTCCTTCACTTTTTTTACAAAATGGTTCTGCTTAAACTTTCATATCAATACTCGCTGCTGTACAGACGGAATAAAACGAATGAGATTGAACAGCTAATTCAAACCATTACCGAGTTTTCCGGCAAATATCATTTTAAGGAAATCAGCAGCCGCACTGAGGGGCAGGAATTGGCTTTCTTAATGAATAAAGTGTTTCATATTTCGACTTTGTATGACGAAGTGAAAAAAACACTTGACAGCTTGTTCAGAAATCAGGAAAAAATTTCAGCAAAACGAAATAATTATTTACTGTTTATTTTAACGACGTATACGGTTATTTCCGGAATCTACGGAATGAATCTTGTTATAGAGGACTGGAAAGGGAAAATCGATTGGAGGATCATGACTCAATACTCGGTTTTTGAGTATATAGCGTTTGGAGTTGCCATCAGCGGAATCCTAATGGGAATTGGATTGGGTGCAGGAGCGATTTTCAGTCTCGGCAGAAACTTTTTTAACCGAAAAAAACGATGACTCCGATCCCTCGGTCATCGTTTTTCTGTTTCTTTTTAATTGTGAAAGTTTGTTCCGTCTGTTGTTGCAGCAATAATTCCTGCTCGGACCACGAAGTCCCCGAAGTGTTCGCCTTCTTCACGTTCTTTGGCATAACGGGGCAAGAGGTCACCAAGAACATTCAAAATTTCTTCTTCACCGATGTTTTCTTTATACATTTTGCTTAACCGGCTGCCATCGAAGGCTGCTCCAAGATACATATTGTATTTGCCGGGAGCTTTGCCGATAAAGCCAATCTCACCGAGGGCATGCCGGGCACAGCCGTTCGGGCATCCAGTCATGCGGATGGTGATTTCCTCATTGCGTAAACCGTTTTCGTCAACAATTTGCTCGATTTTGCCTATTAAAACCGGCAGATAGCGCTCAGCTTCGGCCATCGCAAGGCCGCATGTAGGAAGCGCCACACACGCCATCGAACTGCGCCTGAGTGCAGAATAATGCTTGCCGTCCGTTAAGCTGTATTCGGTTATTAATTGGTCGATATGCTTTTTCATCGCTTGCGGCACATTTGCAATGATCACGTTTTGGTTTGCGGTCAGCCTGAAATCTCCAGCATGCACCTTCGCAATTTCACGAAGTCCCGTCATAAGCTTATAGTCTTCAAAGTCTGCTACACGTCCGCCTTCTACAAACAGCGTATAATGCCATTTGCCTTTAACTCCTTTTACCCACCCATAACGGTCGCCATTGTGATCAAAATGGTAAGGCTTTGCTTCTTCAAGGGTCCAGCCCAATCTGTTCTCTAATTCTTCTTTCACCGTCTCAAGGCCAAGACGGTCTACTGTGTACTTAAAACGGGCATTTTTCCGTTCTGAACGATTTCCGTAATCCCGCTGGATTGTGATAATTTTTTCAGCAAGGTCCAAAATTTGATCAGGTCGGCAGAAGCCAATCGATTTTCCAAGCTGAGGATAGGTTTCTTTATCACCATGGGACATTCCCATTCCTCCGCCTATCAGAACATTAAAGCCAAGAAGCTTCTCATCTTCCACTATTGCGATTAGCCCTAGATCCTGAGAATAAACATCAATATCATTGGATGGAGGAACTGCAATCCCGATTTTAAATTTGCGGGGCAGATATAGAGGACCGTACATTGGCTCAGTTTCTTCCGCCTCCGCCGTGCCTGCTATCTTTTCTTCATCAAGCCAAAGCTCATGATACGCTTTCGTCCGGGGAAGCAGATGCTCACTCAATCTTTTGGACCATTCGTAAACTTCTGAGTGAATCTCAGATTGCTCCGGATTCGGATTGCACATGACATTCCTGTTTACATCACCGCAAGCGGCGATGGTGTCCATTAGAGAGGCATGGATATCCTGAATCGTTTTTTTCATGTTCCATTTCAGTACACCATGCATTTGAAAGGTCATGCGTGTGGTCAGCTTCAAAGTGCCATTGCCGTTCCTTTGAGCCAGATCGTCCATGACGAGCCACTGAGAAGGAGTAGCGATTCCGCCCGGTAAACGGACACGGAGCATGAACTGGTATGCCGGCTCCAATTTTTGCTTTTGACGTTCATTGCGCAGATCCCTGTCATCCTGCAGGTAGCTGCCATGAAATTTCATTAAACGGTTATCATCATCCGATATCCCTGCACTTATTGGTTCCAGCATTGATTCTGCAAGTGTTCCGCGCAAATAATTGCTCTCTTCCTTAATGCGTTCCACATCGCTCGGAGTTCCTTCCGGTGCTTTTAAAGTTCGATTCGCCATGCTGAATGTGCTCCTTTCATCTTTAAATTCATAGCTTTGTTAAACTTGGCTGTTGATTGCAGCTAGCAGTCGTTCGCTTATCCTTGGGCGGGCGCTGAGCGTCTGCGGGGTCTCACCCTGTCCCGCTCGCTGCTCACGCAGGAGTCTCACGCCTTCCACTCCTATCAACAGTTGTTTAAAAATCAACATAGTGGTTTAACATAGCCAAATTAATAAACATCCCGCTGATATCTTTTATCCTGCTGCATTTGAGACAAATACTCTTCTGCTTTTTCACGGCTTAAACCGCCTTCTTTTTCAATGATGTCCAGTAGAGTATTGTGGACATCATGCGCCATGTTCTTTTCATCACCGCAAACATAAATGACGGCACCTTCCTGAAGCCAAGCGAACAGTTCTTTGCTTTGATCAAGCATCCGGTGCTGAACATACACTTTTTCCTCTGTATCTCTTGAAAATGCAACATCCATTTTGGTTAGAATGCCATCTTTAATCCACTTTTGCCACTCTGTCTGATAGAGGAAATCCGTTACAAAATGCTGATCTCCAAAGAACAGCCATGATTTCCCCTCTGCTCCCGTCTCTTCCCGCTCCTGCATGAAGGATCGGAAAGGGGCAATTCCTGTACCGGGACCTACCATAATAATCGGTGTTTCGGGATTGCCGGGCAGCTTGAAGTTTTGATTCGACTGTACATAGACAGGAATTCGGTCTCCCGGCTGAAGCCTTTCTGCACAAAGGATTGAGCATACACCGCTACGGGCGCGTCCATGAGACTCATAGCGCACAGCGCCAATGGTTAAATGCACCTCATCCGGATTGGCAGCCAAGCTGCTGGCAATGGAATACAGCCTCCCTGGAATCTTCCGGAGTATGGAGAGAATTTCCTGTGCAGGAACTCCCCATGGCCCGAAATCGCGAAGTATATCCAGCAAATCGCGTCCTGAAAGGTACTCTTTTAATTCCCCTTCATGGCCAGGTGAAAGGAGCTCTTTTAACTTCTGATTTTCCGAAATTTTTGCAGCCTGCTCAAGAAGCGGCTTTGTTATAACAGTTATTTCAAAAAAGGAGGTGAGTGCTTCTTTAAGTGATCGCACATCCCCCTGTTTGTTAACCGTAACGATTTCATCCGGGTCCCAGCTCATTTCACCTATGACCAGATCCACTAGGGCAGGGTCATTGCTGGGGTATATTCCAAGGCTGTCTCCTGGTTCAAAGGAAAGCCCTGAGCCCTCGAGGGATAATTCAATATGGGTCGTTTCTTTATTGGATCCGCGTCCGTTTAAGTTCACACTCTCTAGAATTTCGGCTTGAAATGGATTAGTCCTTGAATAATCAGTTCCTTCAGCCTTAGGAGCACCTGATGGGTCAGGGACTGACATAAAGCTGCCCTGCAAGCTGCTCAGGCCTTCCAGGACTCCTTCCAGCCATTCTGCAGCAGGCTCATCATAATCCAGATCGCAGTCCATTCTGGGATGCAGTCTTTTGCCTCCGAGCTCTTCAAGCTTACTGTCAAATTCTTTCCCTGTCTGACAAAAGAATTCGTAAGAACTGTCACCCAGCGATAAAACGGAAAAATGCAAATCCTCAAGCTTTGGCGCACGTTTGCTATGAAGGAATTCATGGAAGGAGAGAGCGTTATCCGGCGGATCGCCTTCGCCATGTGTACTGACTACAATCAGGAGATTTTGAATTTTTTTCAATTGATTTGGTTTAAAATCATTCATCGAAGATACAGTTACTTCAAAACCCTTCTCCTCCAGGGTCTTGCCCCCCGCTTGAGCCAGTCCCTGGGCATTCCCTGTCTGGGATCCATAAAGGATGGTCACTTTTTTCGAGATAGTCTGAACGGTTTTTTGCGATGTGCCTTGAGGTACCGCCCCCTCATATGTACTTGCTGAAGAATTAGAACCGGGTGCGGCGAGATAGCCCGAGATCCAAATTTTTTGTGATTCTGTTAATGTAGGCAGCAGCTGGTTCAGGAGATCTGCCTGTTCTTGGTTAAAAGGGCTGTTTGTTACTTGAATTTGCAATGAACCCACCTCATCATTTCATGATATTTCGATTATACCTATATATTAAGTCGGTTTTGAACAAGTATAAACCCCTGCACCTCTTACCTTGCTCAACAGTATAAACATCTTATCTAATTTTACAGAAAATTAAAGCATTAGTAAAATACTTTTAAATAATTGGAATTATTAATATTATTAATAGTTACTGTTTTCCTTTTGCTCTATTAAACTTGGCGGTTTACGCTTCATCTGGACTGGGCGGTCAGAGAGTCCGTGATTTGCAACTGCGGAGGATCAACAAGCTTGTTTAAAAAGCTACCATTCCTTTTTTAAATAGTCAAACATTTACTCACGAAAGAAAAAACCCCTCACAGCATAAGGCTGTCAGGGGTCTTCATCTGTATTGTTTAACGTTGAAGAAGGCTTCCTTCATAGCTTTTCACATCAAGAGGTGCTGATAAAAATTCTTTAGCTTTACCAACAAATCCAACAAAATGCTCGCTTTCTCCATGGCTTTTAACGGCAGTCATATCTTCCCAAACCTCCACCATGGTATAGGCGTGGTCCTGGTCCAGGTTTTTCATCAGACGGTAGGAAATACATCCGTTTTCTGCCTGTGAAGCTTTTACAAGTGTTTGAATCTCTTCAAGAAAAGCTGCCTCTTTATCCGGTCTCACTTGGAATCCTGCATGTGTAATAATCATTATTTATATCCCCTTTTCATTTAGTATTTGTTGTGATGAAGTTTCCGTTTATCTCCACTCAGTAATTTTTTCAATCGGAAGACGAACGGATTGGTATCCCTTATCTGCCGCTTTACCAATGGAAAGCAGCATAACTGGATAGTAACGTTCTTTATCGATTCCGAACACATCAGCTATTTGATCCTTTTCAAAGCCGCCGATTGGATTTGTATCGTAGCCGTGTGCACGGGCAGCAAGCATTAGCTGCATGGAAACCAGCCCTGCATCAATCAGATTCATTTCCTTTAATGATTCAAACGAGCTTGCTTCAAAGAATCCTTTAATTTGCGTCACTTGTCTGTCTCTAACTTCAGCAGGCATGTGACCTTCAGCTACTGCTTTATCATATATTTCATCAAGGTACTTATCACTTTGCATATCGGCGAAAATAGCAATCATGGCTGCAGATGTTTCAGTCTGAACCTGATTAAACTTTGCAAGCGGAGCAAGCTTCTTTTTGCCTTCTTCTGAATCAATGACAACGAAACGCCATGGCTGCATGTTAACTGATGATGGAGCGAGTGTTGCTTCTGTAAGGATTTCCGTCATTTCTTCCTTGCTGATTTTCACTGCTGGATCGTAGTTGCGAATAGAACGGCGGCCTGTGATTATCTCGTTAAAATCGTTTAATTTTGTTTGAGTCATGTAAATTCTCCTTTATGCATAATCTTGGGTGAATGAATGTATGGCTATTGAATATCTTCTACATTGTCCTGAATCCGGGTAAGCATCTTTAAAAGAAGTGATCGTTCTTCAACCGTAAATCCCTTCAGAACATTTGTTACAAAACGCTTCTTTTCTTCTTTATAAGAAGCAATTCGCTCACGGCCATCTTCTGTCAGGCTTACATACGTAAATCGATTATCCTCCTGATTCTTTCTCCGGATGACAATGCCTTTCTCCTCAAGCTGCTTCAAATGTCTGGTTACAGCAGCATTATCTATATTTACTTTCTTTTGAAGCGTGCTTTGATTAATCTCTCCTGTTTCGTAAAGTTTTAACAAAAGTTCTAAACGGGACTGGCTTACTCCTGTACAGCGCTCGAATTTTGGAATGGTCCGTTTGTTGATTTCATATAAACGGTAGACTATTTTTTCGTCTTCTAAACACGAGTTGGACAAATGCATCCCCCTCCTTTAACCGTATAATTAGTTGGCCCATCAATGTTTGACCAGTCAATTAAATATGCATACTTTCTATTTGGGAAAGAAGACAGATTAATTACTTTTAATTGATAGGTCAATTATTGAGCTATCAACTATACTAGACCTTTTATTTTATCATGTCAAATAAATAGGTTTAAAATAAAAAGGGACTCTCCAAATGCAGCTTTCAAAGTTGCTTCCTCTTCTTAAAATGAGTTTAGTTTGGACTCATTTAAATTGTGATGGAGGATCGTGTTATAGACGAACCGGACACATCCAAACGTCTGATTGATGAGCTGTTGCTGAACGTGGTTTGGATGGATTTTGAACATATACGAAATATGATCGCTAGGTTTTTTAACCTTCACTACCATCCCCTGAACATACGTTTGGTTTACTCATTTTATTATATTACAGTAAAAGGGAATTTTTCAAGCCTGAACCCATTTGAAACCGCGATTCATCCCCCACTTTGCCAGCTTAAGCGGGGGTCTTCTCGCTGTGATGATAAATGGTTAATCGTGAACTAATAAAAGAACATACAACTGCTATGGAGGGCTGGGGGCTGTTAAAGCTCAAATAAAAACCCCTTGACACGTTATCAAGGGGTTTTCTGATTAATACATGCTCATATACTGTTCGCGTTCCCAAGGATGAACTTGTGTGCGGAACATATCCCATTCGATTTCTTTCGCTTCGATGAAATGTTCGAACAAGTGGCTTCCTAAAGCTTTCACAATTGTTTCATCAGTTTTAAGGTTTTCAAGCGCTCCAGCCAGTGTGGAAGGAAGATCCACAATGCCGTTTTCAAGGCGCTCTTCTTTGTTCATTACATAGATGTTGCGGTCAATCGGCTTAGGCGGAGTCAGGCTGTTTTTAATTCCGTCAAGACCTGCTGCCAATAGAACAGCCATAGCCAGGTATGGGTTCGCTGCCGGATCTACGCTGCGCACTTCTACACGGGTAGAGATTCCGCGGGATGCCGGGATACGGATCAGCGGGCTGCGGTTGCGTGCAGACCATGCAACATAGCAAGGAGCTTCATAGCCAGGCACAAGACGCTTGTAGGAATTCACAGTCGGATTTGTAACAGCTGTGAAGTTAGGCGCGTGCTTGATGATTCCTGCGATAAATTGACGGGCAGTATCGCTCATTTGCAAATCTCCGTTTTCTTCGAAGAATGCATTTTTACCCTCTTTAAATAGTGAAAGGTTGCAGTGCATCCCAGAACCGTTCACACCAAATAATGGCTTAGGCATGAACGTTGCATGCAAACCGTGTTTGCGTGCAATTGTTTTTACAACCAATTTGAACGTTTGGATATCATCGCAAGCTTTTACAGCACTTGCATATTTAAAATCGATTTCATGCTGCCCAGGTGCCACTTCGTGGTGGGAAGCTTCGATTTCGAATCCCATTTCTTCAAGCTCGAGCACGATATCGCGGCGGCAGTTCTCTCCAAGGTCAGTCGGAGCAAGGTCGAAATATCCGCCTTTATCGTTTAGCTCAAGAGTCGGTTCGCCTTTTTCATCCAATTTGAAGAGGAAAAATTCAGGTTCAGGCCCAAGGTTGAAATCTGTAAAGCCCAGCTCTTCCATTTCACCCAAAATCCGCTTAAGGTTTGCACGCGGATCTCCGTCAAATGGAGTGCCATCCGGATTGTAAATATCACAGATAAAACGGGCTACTTTTCCTTTTTCAGAAGTCCACGGGAAAATGACGAACGTATCCAGATCCGGGTATAGGTACATATCGGATTCTTCGATGCGCACAAAACCCTCAATTGAGGATCCATCAAACATCATTTTGTTATCAAGCGCTTTTTCAAGCTGGCTTGACGGGATTTCTACGTTTTTAATTGTGCCCAGGATATCCGTGAATTGAAGACGGATATATTTTACGTTATTTTCGTCCACTAACTTTACGATGTCTTCCTTGGTATACTTTGACATAATCATTTCCTCCCAATTCAAATACAAATTTATAGTAACAATAGATGGTGCTCACTGAATTAATGAAAGAACCTGGACATGTCTCCTTGACGCAAAGTCGGTCTGTTGAAGTTGCCTCCCTGGGCCATTTCAGCTTTGAGGAGCTTCCTCAGCTCTTCGTCAGTCAAATCAGGCTTTTCTGCTTTAGCAGGTTCTGCCTGCGGGACTGCAGGAATATCTTTCCTTGAAAATATCTGTTTTATGCCCGCCAAGTTTACGCGCTGCTCAATGAGGCTCTTAATCTCTAAAAGCTGATCTACATCATTGAACGAGAACATACGGCGATTGCCTTCTGTCCGGGCAGGGAAAATCAATTCATGCTCCTCATAGTAACGGATTTGTCTTGCAGACAATTCCGTCAGCTGCATGACAATCCCTATAGGAAACAAAGGCATTGAGCGTCTAATGTTATCACCCATTCCTTTTCCTCCTTATTAAATCTTAAAGTAATTATATTCAATGTTATATTATGTGTCAAGTTAATGTAAGGAAATATGACATTAGAATTCTTTTAACCTACACATATTCCAATTTACGGTTTTTTACTAGGTCCATCGAAGAGCAAATCCTGCTAAGCGCGCGGCTTTCCTGACGGAGCACGGAACTGATCCGCGTACTGCCGGGACCTGCAGATCCAGCGCCTGAACAATGGGAAAGGGTGATCATACAAGCGGTAAAAAGAATATCGGCAGGAATTTTGATTTAATAAGCGCAAAAAAAGAGCGGGTTGTCCGCTCCTTTATAAGGTAATCAACTCTTTTTCCAGTAGAAAATCTAAAGCGGAGCAAATCGCGATCTTTACATGGGAATAGGTCAGCCCGCCTTGCACATAGGCAGTATAAGGAGCCCTGAGAGGTCCGTCTGCTGACAATTCAATGCTTGCTCCTTGGATAAAGGTTCCGGCAGCCATAATGACATCATCCTCATAGCCAGGCATATAGCTTGGATAAGGTGTAACATGAGAATTGATGGGAGATGCAAACTGGATAGCCTGACAGAAAGCGATCATTCGGGCGGGATCATCAAATTGAACAGACTGGATTAAGTCTGTCCGAACCGCATCCCATGATGGCGACGTTTTTAAACCCGCTTTTTCCAGAACTGCCGCTGTAAAAACGGCGCCCTTCAGTGCTTGACCTGCCACGTGAGGAGCAAGGAAAAAGCCCTGGAACATTTCCTGGAGACTATACAGGGAAGCTCCGGCTTCTGCTCCGATGCCAGGAGAAGTCATTCTGTACGAACATGCTTCAACAAGCTGTTTTTTTCCTGTTATGTAGCCGCCTGTTTTGGCAAGGCCTCCCCCGGGATTTTTAATTAGGGAACCCGCCATCAAATCAGCCCCGGCGTGGCAAGGCTCAAGCTCTTCAATAAATTCCCCGTAGCAGTTGTCTACAAAAACAATAAGCTCCGGATTAATGGATTTAACAAATTCAATCATTTCTCTGATTTCTGAAATGGTAAAGGAAGGACGGCTGGCATAGCCCTTAGATCTTTGAATGCCGATCATTTTTGTCTTGCCTGTGATTGCGTTTTTCAGTGCATCAAAATCAGGAGTGCCATCATTTTTTAATTCCACGTGCTGATAACCGATCCCAAATTCTTTTAAAGACCCAATTCCCCTGCCCCTGATCCCAACAATTTCTTCAAGAGTGTCATAAGGACGTCCGGTCATATAAATTAATTCATTTCCGGGGCGGAGCACTCCAAACAAAGCGATGGAAATAGCGTGCGTCCCCGAAATAATTTGAGGACGGACAAGCGCTGCCTCTCCTCCAAATACATCCGCATATATTTTTTCCAGGGTGTCCCGTCCGATATCATCGTACCCGTATCCGGTGGAAGGATTAAAATGAGAATCACTTACTTTATGCGTCTGATAGCTTTGCAGCACCCGGTATTGATTCACTTCAATTCGTTCATCGATGCGCTTATGCAATTCTGCGATTTGCGCTTCTGTTTCTCTGATAATCGGATAAAGCTTTTCCCCGTGTTTTAATTGATTCAGCATTTACCATTCATCCTCATCTGCTAATTCTTTTGATGGAAGCTTAGAGTCTCCAGACTGAGCATACCCGCTGATTTCATAAGCTTCTTTTTCTTCGTTAAATGAAAAGGACTGCACAATCGTATCGCGTTTAAGCTGAGAGATCAGTCTTCCCTCATTAGGCGGCAGCTCCATTGAATACGGAACCATTTCATTTTTAATCTGTTCCTCAATTTTTATTTTCAAGTCATCAAGATCCTGTTTATTTAACGCACTTACCAAGATATAAGGATCGGCTGTATTCGGCGTAAATTCCGGCAGTATTTTATCCTTTTTATTGTAAATCGTCAGTCTTGGAATCGAACTCGCTTCCAGTTCCTCAAGCAGCCTGAAAACCGTTTTCTCATGGTTGATGCTGTCCTCACTGGACGTATCAACTACATGTAAAATTAAATCAGCTTCCTTCGCCTCTTCCAGGGTGGATCTGAAGGCAGCAACAAGAGTAGTTGGCAAATCCTGAATGAAGCCAACCGTGTCTGTTAAAAGGGCTTGATATCCGCTAGGGAGGCCCATTTTACGGGTCATCGGATCCAATGTAGCGAAAAGCAGGTTCTCTTCAAAGCTATCGGACTCAGTCAGCCGGTTAAACAACGTGGATTTCCCGGCATTTGTATAGCCGACAAGAGCAATTTGAAACGCCTGATTCCGTTTGCGGCGCTCCCGGTAACGGGCTCTGTGGCTGATGACTGTTTTCAGCTGCTGTTTAATTTCAACCATTCTTTTATTAATGTGGCGCCGATCTGTTTCGAGCTGCGTTTCACCTGGTCCTCTAGCCCCGATTCCGCCGCCCTGCCTTGATAGATGAATCCCTTGCCCGGAGAGCCGCGGAAGCAGGTAATCAAGCTGTGCAAGCTCAACTTGCAGCTTGCCTTCCCTTGTCTGGGCGCGCTGTGCAAAAATATCCAAAATCAGCTGGGTGCGGTCGATGACCTTTATTTCGAGCTCTTTTTGCAGGTTGCGGATCTGACTTGGCGAAAGCTCTCCATTAAAGATTACGACATCCGGTTCAAGTTCTTCTGCAAGGGCTTTTAATTCCTCAAGCTTCCCTTTCCCAATGCAGGTTGCCGGGTGCAATCGGTCCCGTTTCTGGGCGATGTCCGCTATTACAGTACCCTGTGCTGTTTTTATCAGGGATTTAAGTTCTTCAAGTGAATAATAAAATTGTTCATCCGATACAAATGGAAGCTGGCATCCGACAACAACCGCCTGTTCAGGCTGTGTTTTTGAGAAATCACTCAATCTGCATTCCTGCCTTTACCTGTTTCTAATGATAAAATCTATCATACCATTTTTTGATGCATTTTGAAAAAAATCATTGATTTTAAAGGAAACTCCGCTTAAAATCTATACGGTTGCACTATGGTTTAAGGAGAAATTTATATGACGTGGGAAGTATTGAGCATTATCGGCACGGTTGCCTTTGCAGTAAGCGGTGCAATTGTTGCTATGGAAGAAGAGTATGACATTTTAGGTGTTTACATATTAGGTATTGTCACAGCTTTTGGCGGAGGAGCCATCCGGAACCTTTTAATCGGGGTCCCGGTATCCGCTCTTTGGGAGCAGGGCCTTTATTTTCAAATCGCTCTCTTTTCCATCACACTTGTTTTTGTTTTCCCTCAATTTTTAATGAAGCATTGGAACAGATGGGGTAATTTTACAGATGCAATTGGATTATCGGCATTCGCTATCCAGGGTGCTCTTTACGCTGCAAAGATGGAGCATCCGCTAAGCGCGGTCGTGGTTGCCGCTGTTCTAACAGGAAGCGGCGGCGGTATTGTCAGGGATATGTTAGCGAGGAGAAAGCCTCTCGTTCTTAGGGCAGAAATTTATGCAGCCTGGGCGATCATCGGCGGTTTTGCAATCGGACTCGGTTGGGCTCGGTCGTCTTTTGAATTGTATACATTGTTTGTCTTTATAACTCTATTCAGAATTTTTTCCTATACGTTCCATTGGAAACTCCCATCCCGCAGCATTTATAATGAGAAATCTCATTTTGAACAATAAAAAAAGCGCACTGGCTGCGCTTTTTTTATTTACTCTTTCATACCTGAAGTAGCCATCCCTTTAACAAATTGCTTTTGGAAAATGAGGAATACGATCAAAATCGGAATCATTGTCACAACTGACATAGCAAGCAGGCTGCCCCAGTCGACTCTGAATTCCCCTATGAAATTTGCCAATGCAAGCTGAATGGTATATTTGGATGGATCGCTAATGACAATAAGCGGCCAGATGAAGTCATCCCATCTCCACATGAATGAGAATATCGTCAGGACGGCAATAACAGGCTTCGCAATCGGAACAATGATTGTCCAAAAAATTCTCCATTCGCTGGCTCCGTCCATTCTTGCTGCTTCCAGGAGGTCATCCGGGACTGTCAGCAAATACTGGCGGATCAGGAACACCCCCATCGGTGTGGCAGCGGGAGGAATAATCAGACCAAGCAGATTATTATAAAGCCCGAGCTTGCTGATCACGGTAAAGATTGGGGTCATGATGACCTCAATTGGAATCATAAGTGTAGACAGGAACAAGAATAAGATGAGCGTATCTCCTTTAAATCGAAACTTGGAGAGCGCATACCCCGCCATTGTATTGATCAGCAATGTCAAAATTGTTGCCGATACCGCAACAATGGCACTGTTAATGAAGTACAATCCAAAATTCCCTTTGCTGAAGGCAGCTGTAAAATTCTCAAATGAAAGCGAATCCGGAAAAAACTTTGGCGGCCATGAATAAAGATCAATTGGCCCCTTTACGGAAGAAATAAATATCCACAGAACGGGGGCAATGAAGATCATGGCAAGTACAATCAAGGCAAAATACGTTAAGAAACCGGCTTTCTGTGTCAATCGATTTTCCCCCCTTCTGCCCATTTAAATTGAATCAGCGTGAACGCACCAATCAGCAGGAACAATACGACCGACATGGCACTTGCATAGCCGACTTCGCTTTTCGTGAATCCAAACTCAAAGATATATTGAACAATTAAGGTCGTTTCTTTAGCCGGTCCGCCACCTGTAAGGGAAAAGATGAGCGGATAAGCCTTAACTGATTCTACAATCAGCAGCATAAAAACAAGAAGGCTCGTCGGTTTTAAGAGCGGGAGCGTGATTTTCCAGAAAAGCTGGCTTCTGCTTGCCCCGTCTATTTGCGCGGCTTCATAATAAGAAGCTGGTATGCTCTGCAGGCCGGCGATAAATATGACCATGAAAAATCCGACACGGGCCCATACAGTTGCAATAACGATGGTTATCTTCGCAATAACCGGATCCGACAGCCATTTAATCGGCGGAAGTCCACCCGCCTCCAGCAGATAGGTTATAACCCCGAAGCTGTCTCCAAATATCCATTTCCAGGATAGGCCGACAATAATGAAAGAAATCATAGTCGGCCAGAAGATAATGGCTCTGAAAAGACCTCTTGCCTTCATTTCCTTAATCATCAGCATGGCAATTCCGAGTGAGATCGCAAACACAAGCGGCACAACAAGTGCAGCGTATATGAGTGTGTTTAACATTATTTTCCAGAATTCAGCGTTATTGAACAATCGAATATAGTTTTCCAAGCCTGTAAATTTCATATCCGATACGCCATTATAGCTTGTAAATGAATAGACAAGTCCCATTAAAGCAGGAATGATTATAAATATTAAGAAAATTAACAGGTTCGGAAGGACAAATAAGTAGGGCGCCATCTTCTTTTTTCTTTGCGCTTTTTTCATCGTCTGTACATTTGTTTTCTTTATTGGCATAGGCATAGCCTTTGATTTTTCAACCACCATTATTTATCACCCTCCTCTATGGCTGTTTATTGTTTTGTTCAATCGTGCCATCGAAGATTTCAGCCACTTCATCGAGAGCCTCCTGGGGAGTCGATTCTCCTTTAAGAGCTTTCGCAATCCCGGTTGTTAAATCTCCAGCGTTTTTATTCATGACCTGCTGATATGACCAGTCTTTTGCTGCCTGCGGAGTTGTATGTTTAAACTCATCCGTAAACACATCAAACATATGATCATCCAGCGGATAATTTAGATCTTTGTTATCTTTTCTTGCACTTAGGAATAAGGACTTCTCTATATACTCTGCATTAACTTCTTTTGTTGATAAATATTGAATAAACTTCGCGGTTTCCTTTTCTACACCGGTATTCTTCAAGCCCATTACATACTTTCCTCCCGGCACGGAAGATCGCGTTTCATCTTTAGGCAGATAGGTGACACCCCAACTAAAATGTGTGATATCCTTATAGCTTCCCATCATCCAGTTTCCTGCTAAATGGACGGCAACTGTACCTGAGCGGAACAGATTATTAGGATTCTCGCCGCCAAGCCATACAGAATCGGGGATTAGGCCTTCCTTATGCATTTTCTTGAAGTCGGTTAGTGCTTTTACAGATGCAGGACCGTTAACGGCTGCTTTAGTCAAATCTTCATTAAACAAGCTGCCGCCATATTCGTACATCATCGTCGACCAGCGGTGTCCTGACGAATCCCACACCATCGGATATCGTGCATCCCCTTTTTCTTTGACCTTTTTTAAGGCTGCCGTGAACTCATCCCACGTCCAAATTTCCTCCGGCGTCTGCGGAACCTTCACTCCCGCCTTTTTGAAAAGATCCTTGTTGTAGTACATTCCATTGGCCGTTATGTCCATCGGGGCTGCAATAATTTTCCCGTCTATGACATAAAATGGCTTGATGGAATCCTCGAACTGGCTGATGAATTTCTCCTGATCTCCAACATAATCAGTCAAATCTATTGCATAATCAGCAAATTCATATGTATCATTTATCCGGACAAGCGCCGGCGGCTTTCCGCCTGCTATCATGGTTTTTAATTTGGTTTTTACATCCTTGAACGCAATTTCCACCAGATTAATGTCGACATCCGGATTCTGCTTTTCATATTTTTCTATAATTTCTTTCATGACTTCTCCTTCTCCGCCGTCAGAGAACCACATAAAATCCAGCTTTACTTTCCCATCTCCTGATTGACCGCATCCGGCAAGCGAGAGCACTATTGCAATAATGATGACTTTAGCAGCGCTGCTCCAATTTCTCTTGTTCAAAGAGCTCCCTCCCATCTTTTTAAACATTCTGACTTCAATGTTAGGAAATTGTTTAAAGGTGGCAATTCCCCTCTAAACATTTACCCCTTTTTTAAAAAGGAAAACCTATAAATCTCCATTTTTTTTGGTTTTTCGACTTTTGCGAATACAGATTATCTCTATCACATAATAAAAAGCCGCTCAAAGCGGCTTCTCGTCACGGACAATCAAATCCTGAGCTTTAATCGTTATCAATTCATCCCGGTTGTATTTATCAGCCAATAACAGTCTCATAGCCTGAGCTCTGATCGATTTTTCAATTACATTCCGTATGAAACGGCCGTTGCTGAATTTTGATGGCTGCGTCATGCTCTTGACGGACATTAAATGATCTCTCAGCTTCCATTCTGCTTCCCTGCTCCATACATATTCCCGCTCCTCAATCATTCTTTTCGAAATGTCCATCAGCTGGTCAACTGTATAATCCGGGAAATCAATAACGAGCGGAAATCTGGAATGCAAACCGGGGTTGATTGCAAGGAATTGATCCATTTCTTTGGAATAGCCGGCAAGAATGAGGATAAATTCGTGCTGTTTGTCTTCCATGTGCTTTACGAGTGTGTCTATTGCTTCTTTACCGAAATCCTTCTCTCCGCCCCTTGCGAGTGAATAAGCCTCATCGATAAATAAAATCCCGCCAAGCGACCGTTTTATCAATTCTCTCGTTTTTTGAGCGGTGTGACCGATATACTCTCCTACTAAGTCAGCCCTCTCTGCTTCAATCAAATGCCCTTTGGAAAGCACGTTCATTTGACAGAACAGCTTTCCGATCAGCCGGGCCACCGTAGTCTTTCCTGTACCCGGATTTCCTTTGAACATCATATGAAGCGCCTGTTTTCCTGCCTTTAGCCCTTGTTCCTCACGCTTTTGGCTGACAAAGATCCAGGCGTAAATTTCTTTTATATTCCGCTTCATTTCTTCCATTCCGACAAGCGTGCCCATTTCCTCTTCAATCTGCCTGAGAATGGCGTGCTTAAAATCCGTTTTGGGCAGAACAAGGTCATAGCCCTTACCTTCCGCTTCCTTGCCTGCTTTCGTCTGGCCATTAAGGATAATATTGATTTGTCCGTTATTTTTATAAGTAACTGCCTGATCCATGAGAGTCACCTCAGCTTTCTGTGATACTATACGCTTAGCACGGCTCTGCCGTGACAAATGCCCATTATTGGAGTCGCTTAATCGGCAGGAAACCCCTAATTAAATGTTTTACACTATAAAAATGCCTGATCTTCTTATATGTATTCATCTAGGGCACATGTACAACCACTGGAAATAGGCAAAATAAAAACCGCATACGATGCTGTATGCGGCCCATTTTAATCATTGATTATTCCGTTTCAAGCTGGATGTTCTTTTGCGGTGCAAACGTTGAGATTGCATGCTTATAAATTAACTGCTGCTTGCCTTCGGTCTCAAGCAGTACAGTAAAATTATCGAATCCTTTTACCAGCCCTCTCAGCTGAAATCCGTTAAGAAGGAATACAGTGACAAAAATTCCGTCCTTGCGCAGCTGGTTCAAAAATTGGTCCTGAATATTGATTGCTTGTTTCATGATTTGTCCTCCTCATTTCTCTATATGGTTACTATTCGATTAAAGATGAAGCTTTCCTGCTATATATGTAAAAATTTCGTCAAGCTTCTGTTCGGATTGGGCCGGAGGAGTCATATCGTACCATTTGACGTCCATTCGATTCCGGAACCATGTAAGCTGGCGTTTTGCATATCTTCTCGAATTTTGCTTAAGCTGCTCAACAGCTTCTTCTAAAGAGATTTCACCATCAAGATGCCGGTAGATTTCTTTATATCCAATCGCTTGAACAGCCTGTCCTGTTTTCAATCCGGTTTGGTAAAGGCGCGTAACTTCATCAAGCAGTCCTTCTTCAAGCATCTTTTCAACCCGCTGGTTAATTCGATAGTACAAGGTTTCACGGTCCATCGTCAAGCCTATAATTGCAGATTGATAATGTTCCGACCGGTACTCACTTTCAAGCTGATCTGTCATGGTTTTCCCTGAGGCATGAAAAATTTCTAATGCTCTGATGACTCTTCTCTGATTGTTGGGATGGATGCGCTCAGCCGATTCAGGGTCTGCCTCCATTAGAAGCGAGTGGATATACTCCGCACCTTTTTCCTCTGCCATATTCTCCATGCGCAGGCGGAATTCAGGATCTGACGGCTGTTCTGAAAACTGGTAATCGTAAAGCAGAGACTGTATATATAAACCAGTCCCCCCTGCCACAATCGGCATTTTCCCTCTTGAAGCAATATCTTCAATACAGGATCGCGCAAGCTGCTGAAAATCCGCAGCCGAAAAGCTCTCATCCGGATTTTTTATATCGATCAGGTGATGGGGGATGCCCTCCATCTCATCCTGGCGTATTTTGGCCGTCCCAATATCCATTCCTCTGTAAATCTGCATCGAATCGCCGCTGATAATCTCTCCATTCAGCTTATGGGCAGCTTCGAGGCTAAGTTTCGTTTTTCCGACTCCAGTTGGTCCTATGATGACTATTACTTTTTGATTTTCCAGCATTTATATATCACTCTCTCAGTATCTCCACGTGCATTCTCAAAGCTAGTATAGCATGATTCCCAATCAGATACGTAACCATTATAGCCATAGCGGATTCCATCTATACCATGCCGGCTGATCCACACCTACCGGATTCCCAGTCATACCATCAAATAAATGAAAGTGGCGTTCGATTCCGCCTTCAGCATACTGCACGCCTCCCGCAGTCACACCTGGAGGTTTATTATAATTTAAGTACGTTCTGCCAGACATACTATGGTAATGCGTCCCATCCGGCAGCGGGACAGCGGGTCCCGTTTTACCGTAGAAACGGTGATAGTGCCCTTCCTCAAACGAACTGATCCCGCTGAAAAAATGAAAATGCCCATCAAATGCATTCCCATTCACAGGCTTTGTAAAACCATCCATTACATGAGTATGACCAACACTTTCAGACGTTTCAATTAAAAACACATGACTGTGCGACGGGAAATCCGGCGGGGCAAAAACCACCCTCATTTCAACTTCCTCCTCTGTTCTCTTTCTAATAAGTTACACAGAGAAGGGATGCCCGGTGACGGGGATTACATAATACGTTTAAACATTTTTTCCATTTCATACGTGGTGAAGTGAACAATGACCGGTCTACCATGCGGACAAGTAAAAGGATCTTCCGCTCTTCTTAATTCCTCGAGAAGAGCCGTCATTTCATCAATCCTTAAATAGCGGTTCGCTTTAATGGATGCTTTGCAGCTCATTAAAATCGCCGCTTCTTCCCTCAGTTTTTTGACATCCGGTTTTTTAAGATCCAGAACTTGCTGGATCATCTCTTCAATAACAAATTGCTCTTTACCTGAAGGAAACCACTGAGGATGCGAGCGGACAATATAGCTGCTCCCGCCGAAAGGCTCAAGAAACACTCCCACTTCAGCAAGAGCATTTAATGACTCTCCAATCCTTAGCGCCTCATCATGAGAATAATGCAAGGTTATTGGCACAAGCAGCTCCTGCACTTCCTTCTCCATTTTTGCTACCTTTTCCCGGTAAAATTCATATTTAATTCGTTCCTGCGCAGCATGCTGATCAATCATGTAGAGACCTGTTTCATTCTGGGCGAGAATATACGTCCCATGCATTTGTCCAATTGGATACATCGGAGGAACTCTTGGCTCCACTCGAGCATTTTCTTCATGAGTCTTCTCATCAGGGAGATTTCTTTCAGGGACTGTTTCTTTTACCACTCCGGTAAAGTCATTGTCAGGCACTGCCGCAGGCTCAGCCTCCCTTTCCTCCTGAACCTGCTGCTCTTCCGTTTGAATGGGTGCTCGAGGTGTTTTTTCATACGGACGGTATGATTCAAATGATAAAATCTGCTGCTCATCCATGTGCGGCGCCGGCTTAGCTTTTTGAGGCTGTGATTCCGGGATGAGTGTTTTTTTGCGGAACGTTGTTTGTATACCCTTGGAAACAAGCTCGTACAGCTCCGCTTCCTTGCTGAGCCTTACCTCCATTTTAGAAGGATGAACATTAACATCAACAAGCAAGGGATCCATCGAAATATTTAGATACGCAATCGGATACCGGCCTATTGGGAGAAGTGTATGGTAGCCCTCCATGATGGCTTTTGCCAGCGCGTAATTTTTGATATGCCGGCCATTAATAATGGTTGAAATATAATTTCTCGATGCTCTTGTCACTTCTGGAAGTGCTAAATAGCCTGTCACCTGAAAATCAAGGGATTCCAGTGAAATCGGCACCATTTTCTTCGCGACGGATAACCCGTAAATTGAGGCCATCACCTGGCGGACATCCCCGTTTCCATTCGTATGGAGTATGGTTTTGCCATTATGGGTCAACCTGAAAGAAACCGATGAGTTGGCCATAGCTAAACGGTTTACCGTATCCGTAATATTGCCAAGCTCGGTATGGACGGTTTTCATATATTTGAGACGGGCAGGAGTGTTAAAAAACAGGTTGGAGACGGTAATATCCGTGCCCTTGCGGCTTGAAGAGGCCTCATGCTGTTCTACCTTTCCCCCTGTAAGCTTCAAAAAGGATCCCTCATCTATCCCATTGCTCGTTTTCATCTCCACATGGGAAACAGACGCAATACTCGGAAGGGCTTCTCCTCTGAAGCCCAGTGTCCGGATGCGGAATAAATCATTTTCATCCTTAATCTTGCTCGTTGCATGGCGGTGAAAGGCGTTTAAACAATCCTCAGGCTCCATTCCGTCTCCATTATCGATGATCCGGATTAAGCCAAGCCCCGCTTCTTCTATTTCAATCTCAATAACTGAACTGTTTGCGTCAATCGCGTTTTCTGCTAGCTCCTTCACAACAGAAGCAGGACGTTCAACCACTTCACCAGCCGCTATTTTGTTGCTGAGCTGATCATTAAGCAGGACGATTTTGCCCATGTTGGATTAACTCCTTTCTGTTTTATCTTGCGTTTTTTTGAAGTTCAAACAATTTATTCATCGCTTCAAGCGGTGTCATTTCAAGGATGTTCAATTCGAGCAGAGCGTCTCTTAGCACCCTGTCTGCCGCTTCCCCTTTTTTCTGCTTTTTAACAGGCTTGTCCGGAGTGAAGAACGACAGCTGAGCCTCTTCTTCCTGGACAGCAGGCTGTTTTTCTGACTCCCTCTCCTTTACTTGAGTCTTCGGCTGATTTTCGAGCTTTTCTAAAATCTGCTGAGCTCTTTTAATGAGATCGGGAGGAAGTTCCGCAAGCTCAGCAACATGAATTCCATAGCTCCGGTCAGCTGGGCCTTCAGAAATTTTATGGAGAAAAACAACTTTTCCATTGCGCTCGACCGCTCTGACATGGACATTGGAAAGCAATTTCAAAGGCTGATCTAAAACCGTCAGTTCATGATAATGGGTGGAAAACAGGGTCTTTGCTCCAATTTTGTCATGAATATATTCAATCATTGCCTGTGCAAGAGCCATTCCATCGTATGTGGATGTACCACGGCCAATTTCATCAAACAAAATAAGGCTGTTTTTCGTTGCATGAACAATCGCGTTTCTCGCTTCAAGCATTTCTACCATGAATGTACTTTGACCTGAGATTAGATCATCTGCTGCCCCAATTCGAGTGAAAATCTGGTCAAAAATTGGCAGCACTGCTTTTTCCGCGGGAACGAAACACCCGATCTGTGCAAGGATCGCCGTTAATGCGACCTGACGCATATAGGTGCTCTTACCGGACATATTGGGACCGGTAATCAGCAGCATGCTTCTGCCGCTGCCATCGCCCATCCTGCAATCGTTGGGCACATATTCCTGAGATTGCAAAACCTTTTCGACGACCGGATGACGGCCCCCGGTTACTTCAAGCCGATCATCGGAAAAGGATGGCTTTACATAGCGGCGTTTATCACTGACCGTGGCAAAGCACTGCAGAACATCCAGTTCGCTTATGCATTTAGCGAGTGCCTGCAATCTCGGAATAAACGTTCGCACCTGTTCCCTAAGTTCATTAAACAGCTGGTATTCAAGCTCTGCCATGTTTTCTTCCGCTTCTAGAATCAGTGCCTCTTTTTCTTTTAAATCCGGAGTGATAAACCGTTCTGCATTGGTCAATGTTTGCTTGCGTTCGTAAAGACCTTCAGGCAAATGCTGCAGATTGGCTCTCGTAATCTCGATATAATAGCCAAATACCCGGTTGAATCCCACTTTTAATGAACGAATACCCGTTCTTTCTCTTTCGCTCGCTTCTAGCTCGGCAATCCAGGTTTTCCCGTTTTTACTTGCATCACGGTACTGATCGAGCTGTTCGCTGAACCCCTCTTTCATCATGTTCCCCTCTTTAACAGAGACCGGCGGCTGCTCAACAAGAGCCTGCTCCAGGAGGTCCTTTAGCTCATCACAAGGATCAATGCGTTCTGCCAGTTTATTAGAATATGAATGGTCTAGGGATTGAACGAGAGCTGCAAGCATTGGAACCTGCTGCAGCGATTTTTTCAGCTGAATCATGTCTCTTGCATTTACATTCCCGAAAGCTACTCTTCCTGCCAGACGTTCTAAATCGTATACTTCCTTCAAGCCTTCTCTAATATCTTCACGCTCAAAAAACCTTTCCAGCAGAACCTGGACCATTTCATGCCGCTCTTCAATCTTTAGTCTGTCAATAAGCGGTCTGTCAATCCATTGCTTCAGCAAACGACCTCCCATGGCCGTTTTCGTTTCATCCAGAAGCCACAGCAATGAACCTTTTCTCCCGCTGCTGCGGATCGTTTCCGTCAACTCAAGATTTCGCTTGGAATATAAATCCATTTTAAGAAAGTTCGTCAGCTCGTAATGACGGACAGCCTGCAAATGATCCAGGCTCCTCTTTTGAGTCCGGATAATATAATGGTAAAGCCTTGCAAAGGACCTTTGCAGGTGCTGATCCTGGATATTGGAGAAAAGATTTCCCGGAATCTGCTCCGGCGAATCATTGGTTTCAAAGGATACCGCCACATTGCACCGGTCCTTCATCATTTTTATATAGTCCTCAGACAGGGTGCTTTCTATTACAGCCTCCTTTGCTCCAAGCGAATAGATTTCGTTTAGCGCCTCATCAAATCGGCTTGCCACCGTTACACTGTTTTCACCTGTCGTTAAATCGGTAACTGCGAATCCAAAGCCATCCGCAAGCACCGTCAGGCTGACAAGGAAGTTATTTTCTTTCTCTGAAACGCCCTTGCCGTCCATAACCGTGCCGGGTGTGATCAGCTGTACAACTTCTCTCCGGACGACACCTTTGGCCTGTTTAGGATCTTCCGTTTGCTCGCATATTGCCACCTTATAGCCTTTTTCAATCAGCTGTTCTATGTAATTTGGGGCAGAATGATAGGGAACACCGCACATCGGAATTCGTTCACTGCTCCCGCCATCTCTGCTCGTTAACGTTATTTCAAGCTCCTGTGATGCACGAATGGCATCCTCAAAAAACATCTCGTAAAAATCACCTAATCTAAAAAATAAAAAGGCATCCTCGTAATCTGCCTTAATCGTTAAGTATTGCTGCATCATCGGCGTGTAAGTAGCCATTTATATCCCCCATTGCCTATCCTAATCAAAAACAAACTTAATTATAACATACTGAGCCCTCCCCTTTACATGAATAACTACTGTTAAAAAAAGAGCACAAAAAAACTAGGAAGGACACCTCCCTAGCTTTTTACTCTTCTGCTTCTCCAGCTAAAAACTCAGGATTAAGATCCTCAAATTCATCCTCTAAGTCTTCTTCCCATTCATCATCCTCGCAGCCATCCGGATGAACCACGACACATACCTTCGTCTCGCCGATTACTTCAGCCAGCACTTCACGCTCAGCCTGAACAATAATCTTATTGCCATTTGGAGAAATGGTGACTTCCAGGCAGTTCGGCTGCTGAAGAACCTTTGCGCATACTTCATGCTCATCATCAATAAAATGATTATCTCTGTACTTTAGTTTTACAACATCCACATACTTGACCCGCTCGGTAACAACTTCCGTCTTCGTGTTATCATCGTATGAATACCAAACGTTAATGTCATAAGTACCTTCGACCTCGACTGTCTTACCAACTTTATGGGGTTCATATTTATGGTTGATAATCCAGCCGCCCAAAATACTTGTAGGTCTTTGAGACGGGGAGATCGTGTGCGTGCATTGTGTGAACTTTCGTCCCTTCGCAACAACCGCTTTAGTGATAATTTCTCTGTATTCAGACATTCAAGCATACCCTCCTCAATCAATATTCGTTCCATCGTATGCTGGGCTAATATTGATAGTACTTTGAATTACACGAACCCGCAGACACGGTCTGCTTAGTCCATGACGTTCCTATTTCATATGTATGCATGAGCCCAAAAAAATGTGCCTTTTTTTTAAAGCGGAAGCGGCTGTTTAGTTGTGAGAGACGGTGGAGCTGGAACTGACAAAGTCGAACTTTGACAGGGCCAGTGAAGCGGCCGAAGAGTTAGCCGCCGCAGCTGGATAGCAAAACTTAGTGCAGGGAACTTAGATATGTATAGCTTTTAAAGCATAGGGCGCTTGTTTATGCTTGTGATTGGAATAGGATCCAGCTTGGTGGGTGACGGAATAGTTGATGATCATTTTATTGTATATAGTCAGCAATTATCTTTGGTTTATCAGCAATTACCTCCGATTAGTCAGCAATTACCTCCGATTAATCAGCAATTATCTTCAATTTGTCAGCAATTACTTTCAGTCCGCCGGCAATTAGAGATTTCAAACTCCCTTTTAATAGCTGTGAACGCTTATGCCATCTTCAGATATTGTATGCACCTTCAACCAAACCGTTCTTTAATAGATTTTGATGATTTAACTTGCAAAATGGAACCACATTTCAGAAAAGCACAAAAAGACTGCCGGTTCTCACGGCAGTCTTTCTCAAATCATTACATTCAGCAGCTTCCGCCCGGACTGTTTTTAAGCTTGGATCCTGTTTCGCCCGTCAGCAGGTCACCTTCTGTGCTTTCAATGATTTTATCAGTTACCTGATTGGAAATGGTATTAGCCACAAGCTGAAGCAGATCATTAACCTCAATTTGTGAATCCTGGAATTCCTGGATGATTGGCAGCTGGTCCAGTTCTTCCTGAATGCTGTCGATCTTATCTTCAATTTGCTTCAGCGCTTCAGTTTTACCGTAGTGCTGGAAATTGACCGCTTGTTTTTGCAGACTTTTAATGCTTGCAATCATACTGCGCACTTTTTCATTTTCATTGAGCTGCGCTTCGGCTCTTTTGAAAAAGTCGACTTCCTCTGTTTCTGAAATCATTTGCGCAAGTTCCTTAGCACGGGCCACAATGTCATCCTTTGAATAACGTGTCATCCTCAGTTCACCTCTATAGCTTCTTCTGCCATCTCCCCGTCCAGCGACCATGTTTTAGCTTTCGTAACTTTTACTTTTACGATTTGGCCAATGATTTCTCTAGGTCCACGGAAGTTGACGAGCTTGCTTTTTTCTGTGTAGCCGGCTAATACATCAGGGTTATTTTTGCTTTCCCCTTCAACTAATACTTCGACAACATGTCCCTCATATTCCTGCATTTTCTTGGCAGAAATTTCATTTACAAGGTTATTCAGACGCTGAAGACGTTCTTTTTTCACACGCATCGGAACATTATCCTGCATCTTAGCAGCAGGTGTGCCTTCCCGTGGAGAATAGATATAAGTGTAGGCCGCATCAAACTGGATTTCTCTATAGATGGACAGTGTTTCTTCAAACTGTTCCTCGGTTTCATTTGGAAAACCGACAATGATGTCTGTTGTTAAGGTTGCATTTGGCATGGCTGTTTTAATCTTTTTCACTAGATCTATATAGTGCTCGCGAGTATATTTGCGGGCCATGAGCTTCAGTACATCTGAGCTTCCGGACTGGATAGGCAAATGAATATGATCCAGAAGATTTCCGCCTTTTGCAAGAACTTCAATCAGCCTGTCATCAAAGTCACGCGGATGGCTTGTTGTAAAGCGGATTCTCGGGATATCGATTTTATGAAGTTCATCCATTAAATCGCCAAGCCCGTAATCCAGGTCCGAAAAGTCTTTACCATATGCATTGACATTTTGTCCAAGGAGCGTAATTTCTTTATAGCCCTGTGCTGCAAGCTGGCGAACTTCCTGGATAATTTCCTCAGGACGGCGGCTCCGTTCTTTTCCGCGTGTATAAGGAACGATACAGTAGGTGCAGAACTTATCACAGCCGTACATAATGTTCACCCACCCCTTAATGGCGCCTTTCCTGACTCTCGGAAGGTTTTCGATTACATCACCTTCTTTTGACCAAACCTCAATGACCATTTCTTTGGACATATACGCGTCCTTCAGAATGTGAGGAAGACGGTGGATATTATGCGTTCCGAAAATCATATCGATGTGAGGATGCTTTTGCAGTATTTTATTTACGACGGATTCCTCTTGGGACATACATCCGCATACTCCAACGAGCAGGCCTGGTTTATTCAGCTTCAAAGGCTTTAAATGCCCGATTTCGCCGAACACTTTATTTTCAGCGTTTTCTCGGATGGCACAAGTATTAAGGAGAATAACGTCTGCATCCTCAGTGGAATTTGTCGCTTCATATCCGAGCGCAGTAAATATTCCCGCCATCACTTCTGTATCATGCTCATTCATTTGGCAGCCGTATGTACGGATATAAAATTTTTTTCCGCTTCCCATCCCTCTGAACTCTTCGGAGATCGAAAAATCGTTTTTATATTGAATGTCTTCTTTGCCCCGTTTTTTTGCATCTTTCAAGGACGGAGGCATATAGACAGCTTGAAAATATTTGCTGTAGTCTTTTTCTGTTTTGTTCGTTTCAGGAGTAACCTGGTTATTTTCTTCACGCTGTTTTTCGTTCATGGAGAGTGCTCCTTTCAAATACCGCTTTTATCTGTTGTATCAGCCAACGACTGATTACATTAAAAACAAGTTATCAATACTAAAGTATAACTTCTATCAGACTTGCATACAATAGATGCCGCTTTAAATACAGAAAAAAAGAGAGGATCGCTCCTCTCTCCCACTTAAAGAATGTTCAATTCTTTTGCCGCTTTTTCAAAGAGATTCAAAGCTTCTTGAAGCTCTTCTTTTGAATGCTGAGCCGTTACGATCGTCCTTACACGGGCCTGGCCTTTTGAAACGGTCGGAAAGGCAATACCCTGTGCAAATACACCGTATTCAAGAAGTTTATCAGAAAACTGATGACATTTTTTTTCGTCTCCGACAATAACGGGGGTAACCGGAGTTTCGCTTTTCCCTGTGTCAAAGCCGAGTTTAGTTAAACCATCTTTAAAGAACTTTGCATTATCCCAAAGTTTTTCAATGAGTTCCGGTTCTTCAAGAAGAACATTGATTGCTTCGATGCAGGCTGCTGTCACAGCAGGCGGATGCGATGTACTGAACAAAAATGGACGGCCTTTATGAATCAAGTAATCAATAAGCGTCTGGGTGCTTGCTACATACCCTCCGAGAACACCGATCGCTTTACTAAGTGTGCCCACCTGAATATGAACGCGTCCATCTAATCCAAAGTGATTAACGGTCCCTCTTCCATTTTCTCCAAGGACGCCTGAAGCATGTGCGTCATCAACCATGATCAGCGCATCATATTTTTCTGCGAGTTCAACGATTTGAGGAAGCGGAGCGATATTGCCGTCCATCGAAAATACACCATCCGTTACAATGAGACGGACACGGTAATCCGAACATTCTTTTAGCGCACGTTCAAGATCCTCCATATCGACATGCTTGTATACTTTGCGGGCTGCCTTGGTCAGACGGATTCCATCTATAATGGATGCGTGGTTTAAAGCGTCCGAAATGACAACATCTTCACTTGTTAGAATGGATGACAGTACACCCTGATTCGTAGTAAAACCGGATTGGAAAACAAGTGATGCTTCTGTATGCTTAAATTTTGCGAGGTTTCTCTCCAGCTCTTCATGCATGGAAAACGTACCGGCAATGGTTCGGACGGAGCCTGTTCCAGCCCCGTATTTTTCAGTTGCTTCAATGGCTGCTTTACGAAGCCTTGGATGGGAAGTAAGACCAAGGTAGTTGTTGGAGGAGAGCTGAATCACTTCCCTGCCGTCAATAACCACTTTAGAGCCCTGCTCAGATTCGAGCGGTACGAGTTTACGGAACGTTCCCTGTTCTTTCATTTGATCAAGTTCTTCTTGCAAATATTCAAAACCTTTCATTAAAAACCCTCCTCAAAAATTATGGATGCAATACGACTTTCCCGCATTTCCCCTGGATCATTAGTTCAAAGCCTTCTTCAAAATCTTCAAGCTTCAGATGATGAGTAATCATCGGCTCTACGTCTACCTGACCGGATTTTAGCAGACTTGAAACCTGCTGCCACGTTTCGTACATCTTCCGGCCGGTAATTCCCTTCACCGTTATTCCTTTAAATACAATATCATTCGTTACGTCAATCTGCACAGGCTGAACAGGCAAACTTAAAATAGAGATGCGCCCTCCGTTTGTAACCATTTTAAAGCCTTGGTCCATCGCAACTGGATGACCTGACATTTCGCAGACAACATCCACTCCATTCCCGTTCGTCAGATCAAGAATTTTTTGCAAAGGGTCGGTTTCCCCTGAGTTAATGATTGTCGTCGCTCCCATTGCAGCAGCGAGTTCGAGACGGTAGTTGTTTAGATCTAAAGCAATAACCTGTGATGCTCCCGCTGCTTTTGCTACCCCTGCTGCCATAATGCCAATCGGTCCGCATCCTATAATGGCAACGGTTTTGCCTGCTGTATCACCAGAAAGAACAGTATGGACGGCATTGCCCATCGGCTCCTGGATGGATGCGACATCCCAAGGCATGTCCTTCGGGTTTTTCCAAAGATTAGAGGCTGGAAGGGCTACGTATTCTGCGAAACAGCCATTCGTATCCACCCCAATAATTTTTGTATCTTTGCATATATGGGCATTGCCGGTTAAACATTGCGGACATTGGCCGCATACTAAATGCGTTTCAGCAGATACGTGGTCACCCTCAGCTACACTGGTTACTTTGCTTCCGACCTCAATGACTTCTCCGGAGAACTCGTGGCCAAATACATAAGGCGGTTTTACACGGCTTTGCGACCACTGATCCCACGTATAAATGTGAACATCAGTTCCGCAGATTGAGGTTGCTTTTACTTTTATAAGGACTTCGTCTTCTTTTATTTTAGGAATATCAACCATTTGCAGCTGTGCTCCATAGCCTTCATGGTGCTTTACAAGCGCTTTCATTTTTCCGTTCATGATGAACACTCTCCCGTTCAATGAAACTATGACTACATTGAAATTCTATCATTACAGTCGAGGAGAAGTAAAGATGCCAGTCCGCTCCATATGGACACTTGAACACACCATATGAAATTTTCAGGATTTTTTTAAACTTCAAAAAAAATAGCGCCTTAAAAGACGCCTTTCACATAAATTCTGCTGTCAGCTGCTCAAATTGAGCTTCAGTTATTTCTAAATCAGCTTTGGACAGCGGCTGTTTGCTGTACCCTTGAATCATCTCCTGATAAGAGGCTCTGTTCTTATCCTGATAGATCAGCCCGGTGACGAGCCCGTTATACTCCATAACTGTCTGCATCGCAGAAATTCTATTTGAGGGATCATAGGTTTCGATTGTGTTCAATTTCGTTAAATTCTCTTTAAACCAATCATATGTGTTCACTTTATTGTATGTTACACAGGGGCTGAATACATTAATGAACGAGAATCCTTTATGCTGTATCCCCTGTTCAATCAGCGATGTTAAATCCTTCAAATCAGTTGAAAAACTCTGTGCTACAAACGTTGCCCCTGCTGTAAGCGCAAGTTCTATGACAGACAGGGCGGATTCGACGGATCCGTTAGGGGTGCTTTTCGTTACAAAGCCAGCTTCGCTTCGCGGAGAGGTCTGCCCCTTTGTCAGACCATAAATCTGATTATCCATAACTATATAGGTTATATCGATATTTCTGCGAATAGCATGGATGGTATGTCCCATTCCGATTGCAAATCCGTCCCCGTCACCGCCGGAGGCTATGACTGTCAGATCGCGGTTCGCCATTTTCACTCCCTGGGCAATCGGCAGTGAGCGCCCATGAATTCCATGAAAACCAAACGAATTAATATAACCGGAAATCCGCCCTGAACATCCGATTCCCGATACAACTGCAAGCTGATCAGGCTCAAGACCTGTATTAGCCGCCGCCCTTTGAATGGCAGCCTGTACAGAGAAATCCCCGCATCCCGGGCACCAATTTGGTTTAACATCATTTCGAAAATCTTTAAAGGTTGCCATTAGATCAGCTCCTTGCATTTGAAATACACTTCATTGGGAAGAAATGGGTTTCCGTCATATTTTAAGACAGATACCATTTTATCAGCGCATCCTACATTCATTTTGATGATATTGGCAAGCTGGCCTGTAGCATTGTTTTCGACCACCAGTACTTTTTTTGCAGATGCGGTTAAAGAACGAAGCTCATTGGCAGGAAAAGGATGAATTAAGCGTATGTGTGCGTGATTAGCGCGGATGCCTTCTGTTTCAAGGCGCTCCATCACTTCCTCGATGACGCCCCTTGTGGAATTAAAACCTATGAGCAAAACATCTGCCTCGGCATGCTTGACATGTTTGTGAATAGGATTAGGGAAAAGCAGGCCTTCCATTTTACGAAGGCGTTTATCCATTTGGCTTTGCCTATTGGATGCCACTTCCGATGGTTTTCCTGTTTCATCGTGTTCAACACCTGTAACATGGTGGAGAGCATTTTTCATACCTGGCAGAACTCTTGGAGATATTCCGGATTCTGTAACTTCATATCGTTTAAAGTAGCCTTTCCCCTCTCTTTCAGGAAGACTGCTTTCATTTGCAAGGGCACCTCTTCTTATTTGAATCTGCTCGAATTCAAGCGGCTCTACTGATTGTTTGCCAAGAGAAAGCTGCAGATCCGACAGGATGATGACCGGGCACTGATATTCTTCAGCCAGATTAAACGCTTCCACTGTATCGTAAAAAGCTTCTTGTACCGTACTTGGCGCCATGACAATTTTCGGAATCTCACCATGTGTCCCGTAAATCATCGCCATCAAATCAGATTGCTCTTGTTTTGTAGGAAGGCCTGTACTTGGACCTCCCCTCTGGGTATCCACGATCACTAAAGGGGTTTCTGTAATTCCGGATAAACCAATGGCTTCCATCATGAGAGACAAACCAGGTCCTGCCGAAGCAGTGAATGTCCGCGCGCCCGCATAATTCGCACCAATTGACATCGTACAAGCGGCAATCTCATCCTCCGTCTGGATGACTGCTCCACCGTATGCGGGAAGCTTTTTTATTAAATACTCCATGATTTCGGAAGCAGGAGTAATAGGATAAGCAGCCATAAAACGCGCTCCGCCGGCAAGTGCGCCGAGAGCAATCGCATCGTTTCCGATCATAAACATCCTTTTTTTTCTGTCTGTCTTTTCCAGATAAAGATCTGTACGATTATACTGCAAGTCCTGCTTTAAATAGGAAGCACCTTTTTGAATGGCGTTCATATTCATTTCAATGATTTTCTGGCCTTTTCGTCCGTATGTTTCCTCCACCACCTCATAAAAGTCATCCGGATTTAAGTCAAGGATGGTGCTCGTGGCTCCAATTGCGACCATATTTTTCATCAAGGATGTGCCGAGTTCTGCAGCCAGTTCCGTAAAGGGAATCGCAAAAAGTGCAGCGGTTTCCTCATCAGGAATCACTGGGCTGAATTTTGAATCAGCTAATACGATGCCGCCTTTTCTAAGCTCGCTGAAGTTCACATCAATCGTTTCCTGATCAAAAGCCACCAATATATCCAGATCGTCTGAAATAGCCCGTACCTGAGATGTACTGACCCTTATCTTATTGTTTGTGTGGCCCCCTTTAATCCTCGATGAAAAATGCCGGTAGCCATATAAGTAATAGCCGAGCCGATTTAATGCGATGGAAAAAACCTCACCTGTTGATTCGATTCCTTCCCCCTGCTGTCCGCCTACTTTCCATGAAAGCTGCTTAATCATTTCCGTGCACCCCTTTATTAAGCTTATCCTCAATTTGTAAATATGTAGTAAACGCTTCCCATTTTAGACTGACTAGCATCATATTACAATAAGTTTTTTAATTTTTTAGAATATTTAAAACGGAATGCGGCCGGCAAAGTTCTGAAAAACAATCCCATCTGCCACTTCAGCGGAATAGCGTTTGTATATTTCATTCAGCAGGTTATCATATTCTTCATATCCGTTAAGGCCGGGAACGGTATCACTTATCCCATCGAAATCAGATCCAAGGCCGGTGTGCTTTTCCCCGCCTAAAGAACAAATGTGTTCTAAATGATTTAACAGCATGCTGATGCTCGGATCTTTGCTGATAAAGTCTGGAACAAAGGTAATTCCGATCGGAGCATCCCGATCAATGAGCGTCTTAATTTGGCTGTCACGTAAATTTCGGGGATGAGGAAGCAGTGAATAGGCATTCGAATGGGTCGCGGTGACATGATCCGCAGCTTCCATGACATCCCAAAAGCTTCTTTCACTTAAATGCGAAACATCAATCCAAGCGTTTAGTTCGTTCAAGGAATCAACGAACGTCTTCCCGAGCAGGCTGAGTCCTGCGTTCCTCTTCTCTAAAGCTCCGTCAGCAAACAAATTGGCATAATTCCATGTGAGATTATAGATTCTGACCCCATGTTTATGCAGCAAAGAAACACGATCCAGCTGGTTTCCGATACAGTCGCATCCCTCCAGTGAGAGGATGATGCCAATCTCCTCATCTTCCAGCTGGTCCTGCTGCTTTCCTGCAGTCAAAAGCTTAAACTGGGGATACGGCTTTAAAATCTTCTCGTACAGTATGCGGATTTGTGCCATCGCTGCTCCGAACTGCTGGTCAGCGGGGAGATTTGCAGGTATATATATAGCAAGACATTGAATTTTCGCGTTGAATTGAATAAGTTTTTCCAAATTCGTGTGAAGCCCGCTGCCATCCCATGGATTGATTGAGGGATCCAGCCATAGCTTCAGGAGCATATCACAATGCGCATCAAAAATTTTCATTCAGCCATTCCTCCGAATGCTAAAATAAGAGGCTGCCGGCTCCCTGGGCATGTCCCTGCCGCTGCCGCAAAAATTGGGCAAGCGGGGGACTTCCCGGGCCGGTCAGCCTCCATCTTATAAATCAGCGAGGTTCTACAATTAGTTTAATCGCAGTCCGCTCTTCACCATCAATCAGAATATCTGTAAAAGCTGGAATACAAATTAAATCGACTCCACTCGGGGCTACAAAACCTCTGGCAATTGCTACGGCTTTAACCGCCTGATTAAGCGCACCCGCTCCGATGGCTTGAATCTCAGCGCCTCCGCGTTCACGCAATACTCCGGCAAGCGCTCCAGCTACGGAATTAGGATTAGACTTAGCTGAAACTTTTAATATCTCCATTACTGATTTCCCCCTTATTCATTACCAAGGATCGTGAGTGATCATTGGAACAGCTGTTGTTGGATCTTGTTCAAAACGCATCCCCTGGACTTTGAACAAAAATGGCTAATCATTCCATTACTACATATATTCACTAACGTGAAGCCGTATTCCTGCCTTAACAGCCGTTTTTTCGAAAAATTCAATCAAAATAAGGGTGATCATCATTGATTGCAATCCTTTTAATCGACTGAGCCATACCAGTTTTGCTGTCAAGCTTAATCACGACTCCGCTAAGCTGGGTGCGGCCCTCCGCCACTTCAAATCTTGTCGGGAGACTCGTTAAAAATCTTCTGATAACCGGCTCCTGCTCAACTCCCAGAATCCCATCATATGGTCCTGTCATGCCTGCATCTGAGATATAGGCAGTGCCCTTAGTCAATATGCGTTCATCCGCTGTCTGAACATGTGTGTGGGTACCCACTACGGCAGAGACTCTACCATCTAAATACCATCCCATGGCCTGTTTTTCACTTGTAGCTTCACCATGAAAATCCACGAAAATATAAGGTGTTCTTTTTCTGGCCTGTTCAACCAGCTCATCAGCTTTTCTGAACGGACAGTCAATTGCCGGCAAAAAAGTCCGGCCCTGCAGATTAATAACGGCTACTTCTTTATTACCCATTTTTTGAAAAAACATGCCATTTCCCGGTGTACCTTCCGGATAATTGGCCGGTCTAATCAAATTGGGTGTCTTGTCTATGTAATCCGTAATCTCCCGTTTATCCCATGTATGGTTACCCATTGTTACTACCTGGGCTCCTGCTTGAATCAGCTCATGGAAATTTTTTTCAGTCAGTCCTTTTCCATGCGCCGCATTTTCTCCATTAACGATTACTGCATCTGGCTTGTAATTAGACTTCAATCTGGGAAGATACGTTTTAAGCATCTCTCTTCCCGGAGATCCAACAATATCTCCAATAAATAAAATATTCATAGTATACCGATTCCTTTCCTATTTGAGCTTTGCTTTTAAAGAACGGCTTTATAGGCCGGTTGATTTACGTTTCAGGCAGGGGTTGAAAACCCCATGCCATATTTGGGGCTGCAGGGTTTCCCGGGTTGATTTTATGCAAAATTCTTGCACCTTCCGCTTCAATAAAAAGAGTACTTTATCAGAGCTAAAGAATAAAAGCGTCCTCCACCGGACGCAGTGTATTTGCTGTTTATTATATCCCTTAAAAAAGAAAAAAAATAAAGCGGCGCAATGCACCGCTTTATTTTGCCCGGCCGTGCAGTCATCCAAAACAAGGATACTGTGCACGCTGAGCCTTTATTTTGCGTATTCAACGGCTCGAGTTTCTCTGATAACCGTAACTTTTATGTGTCCAGGATAATCGAGCTCTTCTTCGATCCTCTTGCGGATATCCCGTGCCAGTCTGTGGGCCTGAAGATCATCAATCGTATCCGGCTTAACCATAATTCTGACTTCACGGCCTGCCTGGATGGCGAAGGACTTCTCTACACCTTCATATGATTCAGAGATCTCTTCAAGCTTCTCAAGCCTGCGGATATAGTTTTCAAGGGTTTCGCTTCGAGCGCCTGGTCTAGCAGCAGATAGAGCATCAGCTGCTGCGACGATTACAGCAATGATTGAAGTTGGTTCCTGGTCACCATGGTGGGATGCAATACTGTTGATAACAACAGGATGCTCTTTGTATTTTCCAGCAAGCTCAACTCCAATTTCGACATGGCTTCCCTCTACTTCATGGTCGATTGCTTTTCCGATATCATGAAGCAGACCTGCGCGCTTAGCAAGCGTGATGTCTTCTCCAAGCTCGGCAGCCATTAGACCGGATAGATGAGCTACCTCCATTGAGTGCTTCAGTACATTTTGACCATAGCTTGTTCTGAACTTCAAGCGGCCCAGAATTTTGATCAGGTCAGGATGCAGTCCGTGCACTCCCACTTCAAAGGTCGTTTGCTCACCGACTTCCCGGATATACTCATCAACCTCGCGGCGGGATTTCTCCACCATCTCTTCAATCCTTGCCGGGTGAATACGGCCGTCCTGAACAAGCTTGTCCAAGGCGATTCTCGCCGTCTCTCTGCGGATTGGATCGAAGCCGGAGAGGATTACCGCTTCAGGCGTATCATCGATAATTAAATCGATTCCAGTAAGTGTCTCAAGCGTACGGATGTTTCGTCCCTCACGGCCAATAATACGGCCCTTCATTTCATCATTCGGAAGATTTACAACTGACACAGTTGTTTCTGCCACATGATCAGCAGCGCAGCGCTGCAGCGCAAGTGAAAGAATCTCTTTTGCCCGTTTGTCTGCTTCTTCCTTCGCACGTGTCTCACTCTCTTTAATAAGAACAGCGAGATCATGGGAAAGCTCGTTTTCAAGCTTGTCAAGAATGATTTGTCTGGCGGATTCCCTTGTTAAGCCTGATACCCGCTCAAGCTCTGTTTGCTGCCTGCGAACCATCTCATCCACTTTGCTTTCCGTCTCTTCAATATGTTGTTGTCTTTCAGCTAGAGAGTTTTCCTTACGATCCAGAACAGCTTCTCTTTTGTCTAGAGAATCATCCTTTCGATCAAGGTTTTCCTCCTTTTGCAATAACCGGTTTTCTTGTTTTTGTAGCTCGTTTCGACGATCACGAATTTCTTGTTCGGCATCTGTACGAAGCTTATGAATTTCATCTTTTGCTTCAAGCATCGCTTCTTTCTTAGCTGCTTCAGCTTCGCGTTTTCCATCTTCAAGAATCTGCTCGGCGGCACTCTTTGCCCCGGCAATTTTCGCTTCGGCAATCGATTTGCGAACAAAATAGCCAACAACTACACCTACGATAAGGCCAAGCAAAATGGAGATGATTAGTGTTGCGTCCATTATCTCACCTCCTCTTGCTATGAACATTTCTTGCTCGAATAATGTGTCGGCACGTACATTGTTTCATTGGGTCTCAATATACTGCACATGTTTTCTTTAGGATGATTTTAGTTAGCAGCTAAAGGCAAGCCAAATGGTTGCTTTAGCCAAAATCATCAGGTTCTTTGTTAAAAAATACTAAAAATAAAACAAAATACACAATTTCATTGTATAGTTGTGAAAAATACTTGTCAAGCCAGTCATCTTGCCCTTTTTGTCCGCTTCCTGCCGAATAGTCTGCTTTTCATTCAAAATGGGTCTGAAAACAGAAAGAAAGAGGGAGAACATCCCTCTTTCCGCTGGTAATATATCGGATCAGATCAGTCTTCGAGTTCGAACAGTTCCTCTTCCTCTTCAGGAGGAGCTTCTGCTGTTGCATCGAGATTGTAGTGATCTCTAATTTGCTGATGGATGACAGTAGCGATGTGTGGATTTTCCTTCAAAAAGATTTTAGCATTTTCACGTCCCTGGCCAAGACGCTCTTCATTGTAGGAATACCAGGATCCGCTCTTCTGAACGATATCAAGGTCTGTTCCCATATCGATGATTTCCCCTTCTCTGGAAATCCCCAGGCCATACATGATGTCTACTTCTGCCGTTCTGAACGGAGGAGCCACTTTGTTTTTTACAACCTTGATTTTTGTTTTATTTCCCATTACATCATTGCCTTGCTTAAGCTGCTCGGCACGGCGGACTTCCAGACGGACGGAGGAATAGAATTTCAATGCTCGTCCACCCGGAGTTGTTTCAGGATTTCCGAACATAACGCCTACTTTTTCACGGATTTGGTTAATAAAGATGGCAATTGTCTTGGATTTGCTGATTGCACCGGACAGTTTTCTTAGTGCCTGCGACATTAGACGCGCCTGAAGACCTACATGGGAGTCTCCCATTTCCCCTTCTATCTCTGCCTTTGGAACAAGCGCAGCAACCGAGTCAATAACAAGAATGTCTACTGCACCGCTTCGTACAAGCGCTTCTGCAATTTCAAGCGCCTGCTCGCCGGTATCCGGCTGCGACAGAAGAAGTTCGTCAATATTTACGCCAAGCTTTTGTGCGTAAACCGGGTCAAGAGCATGCTCAGCATCAATAAATGCAGCTTGTCCTCCCTGACGCTGAACTTCAGCGATTGCATGCAGAGCTACCGTTGTTTTACCAGAGCTCTCAGGTCCGTATGTTTCAATTATACGGCCGCGCGGATATCCGCCTATACCCAGTGCAACATCCAGTGCCAGCGATCCGCTTGGAACAGTCGAAACTTTACGGTCCGTCTGTTCTCCAAGCTTCATAATGGAACCTTTACCAAATTGTTTTTCTATCTGTTTAAGCGCCATATCAAGGGCGGCTTGACGATCATTCATGTAACGTTCCTCCTCTAATCTTTAACCTATCATTACTATATCTCTTTTTATATCATTTGCCAAGAAAAAAGTCGAACACTTATTCGTTTTTTTCTGTTTATGGTGTTTGAAAATAGGTTTTTTCCATAGTGAAAAATGGATTTTCAAATGGGTTATTCTTTTAAAAAAGCTTTTTCCGCAAACACCTGTCCCGCTGCTCCCGCAGGAGTCTCATGCCTTCCGCCCCAATCAACAGGTGTCAAAAAATCAACACCATGCTTTAACATAGCCAAATAAAAAAACACACAGCTTAGATGGCTGTATGTTTTTCAAGGTGCTTCATCAAGAGCCTGCAGCCGTATTTGACGGTTCTTTTTCTGATTCCGTCTCTGCTGCCTGCAAGCTTAAGTTCATGAACCTCAGTCTGAGCTTCAGAGGCAATTCCGATATAAACGGTTCCGACAGGCTGATTATCCATCGGTTCCGGACCTGCTACTCCTGTAAAACTGATGCCAATATCGCTCTCTGCCAAACGGCGGATGTTCTCCGCCATCTCCCTCGCACACTGCCTGCTGACTGCACCGTGGTTTTCAAGAGTTTCAGGCTTTACCCTCAGGAGGTTCTGCTTCACTGAGTTGGAATAGCATACAATTCCGCCCTTCAGCACACTCGAAGTTCCTTTCACTGTGGTCAGCTGTTCTGAGAACAGTCCGCCAGTCAGACTTTCTGCTGATGAAATGGTGATTTTCCTCTCAATCAGCTGGTCCGTCACTTCCTGGAGAAGGCTTGTGCTTTCATAGCCGTAAAAATAATCGCCGACCCGCGCATTAATAGTTTGCTCCAATTCATTCAAAAGCTGGGTCGCTGTAGTGGCCTCTTTATGCCTGGCTGTCAATCTCAGCGTTACTTCGCCGTCTCCTGCCAAAGGAGCGATCGTCGGGTTTGTCTGCCCGTCAATCAGGTCCTCAAGGTCTGCTTCGAGCTGTGATTCTCCAATTCCGAAATACCGCAGCACTCTGGACATGATTTTTTCCTGTTCGCCCAGCAGCTCCAAGAGATAAGGACGGGCATAGTTGGAGAACATCGGCCTCATTTCAGAAGGGGGCCCGGGCATTAGGATATATACAATTCCATCTGCTTCGAGAGCCATCCCCGGCGCCATTCCTGTATCATTTTTTAAAATATGGGCCCCTTCGAGGACAAGTGCCTGTTTTCTGTTATTTTCAGTCATCGTCCGGTTTACCTTTTTAAAATAATCCTCGATTGATGACATGGCTTCATCATCTGTGACCAAATTGACATTTAAATGCGAAGCGATCGTTTCTTTCGTTAAATCATCTTTTGTCGGTCCAAGCCCGCCAGTGAAGATAATGACATTAGATCTGGATTGAGCAACTTCAATGGCTGCTCTCAGCCGGCCGGCGTTGTCACCGGTTACGGTATGGTAATACGTATTAAAGCCCATTTCTGCAAGTTCGCCTGATATGAACTGTGCATTGGAGTTGACAATTTGTCCGAGAAGAAGCTCGGATCCTACGGCGATGATTTCTGTTTTCGTATTCATAACAAGCTCCTTTTCTATTACTTAGAGTTTAAGAAAGCATTCTTGTTTTTAGCGAAATAATCCCAGCCTGAAATAATAGTAAAGAAGACGGCCACCCAAAGGGCAATTTGGGCAAAAGGAATATGCAGCGGTTCAAACGGAAAGTTGTTAAGCAAAAGGGCAGAAATGGCAATAATTTGGGTCCATGTTTTGATTTTGCCAAGCGAGTTAGCAGCTACTACTTCTCCTTCATTGGCCAAAATCAGTCTAAGCCCTGTCACTGCAAATTCTCTGCTGATAATGATAATTACCATCCAGGCAGGTGCAAGCCCCATCTCTACAAGGATGATAAGAGCTGCGGAAACAAGCAGCTTATCCGCAAGCGGGTCCAGAAACTTTCCAAGGTTTGTTACGAGATTGTATTTCCGGGCATAGTACCCGTCAATCCAATCTGTAACGGAAGCGATAATAAACAGCATGGCCCCTGTGAACTGTGAAGCGGGCATTTCAGTGCCTAAAATCGTTACCATACCCCAATCAAAAGGAAAAAGCATGATAAACATAAACACCGGGATGAGCAAAATACGTGAAACCGTTATTTTATTAGGTAAATTCATTTGTTTCTACTCCTTCATCGGGATCTGTTTTTAAGAAGATCCTCTGCAAACTTTTAATAAATGGCAAGAAAAGCCATCAAGAAGATGACTTTTCTGCTTTTGTATACGTAATGGTAATGGATTGTGTCATCTTTTTAGAAGGGTCAATTACGTATTTCAGAGGTTCTCCGTTTACTTTAATGTCTGTATTCGGCATGTTTCCAATACGTATTTTAACTTCATTTTCATTGCTTGCATCAATTTTTTGCATTTTCCCGCTATTTAGCACCCCGGAAAAAAAGGATTTGCCTTTGCTGTTTTTGACACCGATCCAAGTAGATCCTTTTGCAGAAATTTCAATTTCCAGTTTCTCCGCTCCTGAAACAGCATAGGTGGAAGAAGCTGTACCGGTGCTTTTGCCGCTGATTGCCTGCTTGGGAGCAGGCGGTTCTATTTTGGCCGGTTCAGGCTGAGGCTCGGGCTTCTCTTCAGCTTTTTCGCTCGTTTCCTTGTTTTTCAATGATTCATCCATCTTCACTTCTGAACTGATTGATTCTGACTCTGACTTCGGCTTTGCAGCCTTTTCACTTCCGCTGTTATTCTGATTAACCATCCAAATAACGACTGCAGCCGCGACAATTAGGAGGATAATCAGAATTTTCGGCAGCAGGTCAATTGCTTTTGATGCGCTTTCCGGAAGTTCTCTTTGCGTCTGCACCCTTGAAAGCTGGCCGGGCAATTCGTCCTGGCCGCTGTCCGGAACATCCTTTTTATACTCTTCAAACAGCTGATCAGGATCCAGTCCGACAGCTTCAGCATACTGCTTAATAAAAGCACGAACGTAAAATTGGCCAGGCATAATTTTATAATTGCCCTCTTCAATTCCGACCAGGTATCTTTTTTGGATCTTCGTCATCGTTTGCAAATCGTCCAAAGTTAATTGCTTTTCTTCCCTCGCTTGCTTAAGGCGATTTCCTAATTCACTCAACCGTAACACCTTCCATAATTAAAAATCAAATCCAGAAAAAGCCGACTGATCGAGCATTTCCGGCTCTTCAGCGTCTTCATATGTAATTTCTTCATCCGGGTCGTTTCGAAGCTCGATGATATAATCAAAGTCTTCCAAAGTGTATTCCGTGTTCTGGACAAACACATCTGGGTGTTCCACAATTTTTGTTGCGGAAAGGCGCATTATCTCACGTACAAGCTGCAAATGCCGTTCTGTCCCTCTCCGGGTTGAAACAATTCCATCAATAATAAACAAATTATTGGCATCGTATTCATCAGCGATAAGCTGGCTTCGAAGCGTCTGTTTTAAAAGGGTTGAGGAAACAAAGAGCCACCTTTTATTAGCACACACACTTGAAGCTACGATCGATTCCGTTTTTCCCACTCTAGGCATTCCGCGGATTCCAATCAGCTTATGGCCGTCCTGCTTCATCAATTCTGCGAGGAAATCTACAAGCAAACCTAGTTCATCACGAACAAATCGGAAGGTCTTTTTATCATCTGCATCACGCTGTATATAACGTCCGTGTCTGATCGCAAGCCGGTCTCGAAGCTTCGGCTTCCTTAGTTTAGTCACAGTAATTGTATCCATTGTATGTAAAATCGATTCAAGACGTTTAATCTGGTCGTTATGTTCACATTTTAGCAGGAGTCCACGACGGGAGTCGTCAACACCATTAATCGTCACAATATTTATGGAAAGCATACCCAGCAGGGAAGAAACATCCCCCAGTAAACCAGGCCGGTTTTTCTGGATTTCATATTCCAAGTACCATTCTTCCTTTTGCAAGGAGAATCCCCCTTTCGATTGAGGCGAAATGTACCTATAAGATTATAATAAAGCATTTCCTCGTAATAAGAAAGAATAATTCCCTAAACCTCTTAATGCAGGAAGAAGCTGGCTAAGGATCTTCGAATTAAAATAAACCTTCTTTTTTGATTACGGACCAGGAACTTAATCTTCAGAGGGCCGGCCGAAAGCCTTCTCAGAGCTTTAAGCATGAGAGGTCTCCCTTAACCTGCTCTTTCAAAGGAGTCTTAAATAAACTGCCCCAGCCGGTAAGTGTTCAAAAAGTCTGCAAGTTATCTTAACAATGCCAAATAAAAAAAGAGAGGCAGCGCCTCCCTTTTTTAGTGCGTTCCTTCAGTTCCGTTGTTGCCGACAAGCTTCACCATCATGTTCGCAATCGCATGCTGCTCTTCTTCACTTGCAACGCTCCATAAATCAGCAAGAACTTTTTCCTGATCATTTTTGGAGTCTACTTGGTTTGCAAGGTATCCGCCGATTTCATAAGCAAGTCCAGAAACCGTTTCACGGCTCATCCCGCTGTTTTCAGCATGATGAAGACGATCTCCAAGGAAATTCTTCCATGAATCCCAATTATTCAATACGGACATTGTTCATTCCTCCAGTCCAAAAAATTGATTACAAGGTTAGTTTTGCTGATTTACGTGTTTTTATGCACCATTCCCCGCTTTTTTCCTCAATCCCATCCGCCATTGACAGAGAGGATGTGGCCGGTTATGTATGATGATTTTTCCGATGCTAAAAAACAGACGGCATCTGCAATTTCTTCCGGTCTGCCGATTCTGCCAGCAGGAATGTCTTCAGCCATTTCCCGCAAATCTTCTTCAGTGAAGTTGCTTAGCATACCGGTGTCTACAGCTCCCGGAGAAACTGCGTTTACGCGGATGCCGCTTGGCGCAAGCTCTTTTGCCAGCGCTTTTACGAATGTATTCTGCCCGCCTTTTACCATTGAATACAGCACTTCACAAGAGGCCCCTTTTTCACCCCAAATGGAAGTAATCGCAACAATGGATCCTTTTTTGGCAGCAACCATATCCGGAATCAGGGATTTTGCAAGGAGAAACGGACTTGTAACATGAAGCTGGACCTGCGCTTGAATTTCTTCATCATCCAGATCCGTTATAAGACCATAAGGAGCCGTTCCGCTGGACAGAACAAGGAGCTGAATCGGATGGCTGATTTTACCGAGGACCCCATTTACCCCGTCTTTTGTGGACAAATCACCCTGTACCGTCAAACAGCTGATACCTTTATTCTCAAGCTCCTTTTTCAGGTGCTCCGCCTTGTCCTTATTGCGGTGATAATGCAAATACAAATTCCAGCCTTCATCCGCAAGCTTTGCGGCAATTCTGGACCCTATTCCCCCGCTTGCTCCAGTAATAAGCGCATATTTCAACTTTGTATACCTCCTTGCACAAGAATACCGGCTGATGTCAGCCGGTATTCAAAAAAATTATTTGTCTTCCTTTTTTGGAACAACCGTAAAGACGGTCATTTGCTTTTCATCTGCGAACTGCTGTAAAAGAGCATCCGCATCCTGCTTTGTTATCTGCTCGAGAACCGGTACAACATCAAACAGGTTCATATCATTGAATGCATAGCGGGTGAATTGATTGGCAATGTACTCAGGAGAATTGACGGAACGCAGAAATGCTCCAATCCTTTTTTTGATCGCTGTATTCAGCCGTTCCTGATCCAAGCCCTCTTCCCTAGCTTTGAATAAAATTTCTTTTGTTTGCTTGGCAAGCTCCTCCGGCTGATCGGTATCTCCGCCAATCATCGCAAATCCGAAGGTCTCCTCTTCCGTGTAATCATAGCTGAAGGTATCATCTATTAAACCGTTGCTGTACATGGTTTGGAAATGACTGGAGCTTTTCCCGAAGAGCACATCAAGCACCAGGTTAGCCGTCAATTCTTTTTTAAGAAGCTCTTCCCCGGATAAACCGGTCTCTTTTGCCTTGATGCCAACGAGGCATTTCGAAGACTGAACGTTCATTGGAAGCTTTTCGTCCTTTTTATCCACCTCTGCTTTTTCAGAGAGTTCGGGACGCTTAATGGTTTGAGGCTCTTCAAACGTTTTCTTTTTCTGATTTTCTCTAACCTGCTTTAAAACACCCTCAGGATCAACCGGACCGGTAACAAAAAGCAGCATATTGCTCGGATGATAAAACGTATGGTAGCACTCATACAGCAAATCCTTCGTGATATGAGAAATAGATTCAACTGTACCGGCGATATCAATTTTCACAGGATGCTTTTCATACATGTTTTCAATTAATCCGAAATATAAACGCCAGTCCGGGTTATCATCATACATGTTGATTTCCTGTCCGATGATTCCCTTTTCTTTTTCTACTGACTTTTCTGTAAAATAAGGCTCCTGAACGAAATCAATTAACGTTTCCAGGTTTTTCTCGGCATCTGAGGTGCTTGAGAACAAGTAAGCGGTTCGTGTAAACGATGTAAAGGCATTAGAGGATGCCCCTTGCTTGCCGAATTGCTGAAAAACATCCCCATCTTCTTTTTCAAAAAGCTTATGCTCAAGAAAATGCGCAATTCCATCCGGAACCTTTTTCATTTCTTCCTGTCCAAGAGGCACAAATTCGTTATCGATGGAACCATATTTGGTGGTAAAGGTTGCATAAGTCTTATTAAATCCTTTTTTGGGCAGTACATAAACATTTAATCCATTGTCCATTTTTTCATGATACAGCTCTTCCTGAAGCTGCTCAAACTGTATAGGCTTACCCATTGTTTTGTGCCCCCTTTCCTTTAAGGAAATAAATGGTATCCAGCTCGATTTTAGACGCTGATTCCACTACCTCTTCTTTCGTAACATGGCTGATGCCATCTAATAGCTCATCAAATGTACGTTCAGAGTTGGCTGCAACATTCTGATACAGAATTTCGCTTAGTCCATAGCTCGTATCGATGGTTTCCAAAAGCTGATTTCTGATGACGCCCTTTGTCTGATTCAAGTCATCATCCGTAAAATCGCCATTCTTCATCGCTGCCATCTGCTCTTTAATTATAGAGACAGCATGATCATAGTTACCCACTTCAATACCTGACATGACCATTAAGAGACCTTTATGGGATTCAACCCTTGAAGCAGCATAGTACGCAAGACTTGCTTTTTCCCTCACATTTATGAACAGCTTGGAATGAGAGAATCCGCCGAAAATCCCATTAAAAACCTGAAGTGCAAAATACGAATCATCGTTATACAAACAGTTGGTCCGGTATCCGATATTTAATTTCCCCTGCTTAACGTCTTCTTCTTCAATGACCTCTTTTTCCTCAACATGCTGCTTGCTTGCTTGTTCGGTTTCAGGATAGGCGTGGGTGTTGGCAGAGAAATCAAAATATTTCTTTACCATTTCCCCCGCAGCATCTTCCTCAAAATCTCCAATCAGGTATAAATCAAGCTTATCTTCTTTAAGGACCTGCTGGTAATACTCATAAACATTTTCCGCAGTCAGATCATCAGCCTGATCCTTCTCTCCGTTTACATGCAGAGCGTAAGGCTCATTTTTGCACATTTCCTGCACGAGCCTGAGATTGGAATATCTCATTTTATCATCGTAAGCAGCCTGGATCCGCTGCTTGAGCGTCCGTATTTCTTCCTTCACTATTCCTTCATCAAAAGCGCTGCCCTTTAATAGCGGACGAAGCAGGATATCCGACAGGAGACTGATTGCCTCTTCAAACAATGGCGTTTTCTCGGATAAAAATTTTTCATTGGCTACTTCCATCCGGAACGTGATAATTTGATTTTCCCCTTTTTTGGAAAGGTCCGCGAACAGGGATGCTCCATAAAGTTCATCCAGGTGATTTCGAAGATCGCCCGTCGTACGGAACCTTTCTGTTGCCCTTTGAAGAACAAAAGGAAGAATCGCGCGTTTTGTTACATTTTCTTTTTTGAGGGGAGCCATCATCTTTAGGACGAGGGTGTTCGTTTTGTATTTATCCGTTTTTACGGTATGAACGGTTATTCCATTCAGTTTTGTTTGCTTTTCCTGAAAAAAAGACATACATTCACTCCTCAGTTTAAGGATTATCCTTTGTAGTTTAGCCTTTTTTGATTTAAATGAGTCCATTCGTACCAGTAATTATACCAAGTAGAGGAACATTTAGGAAATAAGGAGACTTTAGCTTAAACATTCCTGCTTTTCTTATTTAAGTTCTATTAAATTTCCGTCCGACTCTTAACGACTTTCACTCAAATCAGCAAAAGAGCCTATGCTAAAAATGTGATTGTCCAGAAAGCAGTTAATAAAGCTTAAAAATAGTTTGGCTATGGCTGATTCCCGCTGCAGATCGTCAGCGGCCACCGGGGCGCGCGGTTAGCATCCGCCGCGCAAGCCCTGCGGGGTCTCAACTCCCGCTGCTCTTAGCAGGAGGCGCGCACACCAATCAGCCTAACCATATTGTTCAAAGTACCTATACAAAAAAACAACCCCTGGGCAGCGTCCCAGGGGTTTAATTTCAATACAAGTCCCTCAACAGGACAATTAAAACAGTTTCATTATTTTAAGATTCGCGTTTTCCCATAAACGGCCACCAATTGGCCTTATCAAATGTCCTGACCATAACAGGAACAAAGATTGGCAGGATGACAAAGGCATATAAAATCAGTCCTGTCAGTACGAGGGTTGCAATCTGCAGCAAAGAAAGCACTCCAGACGGCAGCATCGCAGCGAAAGTACCGGCTAAAATAATGGCTGCCGAAATAATGACGGTCCCCATATTGCGCATGGCAGTAATCATCGCTGATTTTACGTCCATTTCCCTATATTCATTAAACCGGTCCATTAGGAAGATCGAATAATCAATCCCGAGAGCCATTAGTATTACAAACCCAAAGAATGGAACGGCCCAGTTGATCCCGTCATACCCGAGCAAATCTACAAAGATCCATTCAGAAATAGCACTGGATGAATAGTACGTTATAAGCAGGGAGCCAACAAGGTAAACCGGCATAACAAATGATTTCAGGAGAATGATCAAAATGATCAGAATCGCTGTAATCATAAATAAAACCGTTCTGTTATAATCAGCGTCCGAAATTTGCTTTAAATCCGCATATGTGCTGGTCACACCCGAGACACCCACTGTAGCGTTCTCAAGCTTTGTGCCTTTTACAGCACGTTTCACAGCTTCTTCAACTTCGTCCATTTTGGCTAGGGCATCATTTGAATATGGATTTACTTTTAAAACAACATCCATTGTTGTCAATGTTTTATCTTCTGACATATATTCATTAAATACCTGCTGAAAATCCTTATTCTTCAGAACATCATCAGGCAAATACCATCCATCTGCATTTGAACTTGATAGTCCGTCCAAATAAGTTTCCGCCTCATTTAATCCGCCGGAAACTTGATTTAATCCGTTGACGCTATCATTCAGGCCTTTCGTCAAAGAGCCAAGCTGTGTGGAAAACGGACTTAGACCGTTTTTTAAATCCGTCTGCCCTTCAGCAAGCATCCCCGCTCCCGCTTGTAGTTTAGGAAGCTCGCTGATGACTTTGTTTTGACCGCTGGATGCAGCTTTCAGCCCATCAGATAACTGGCCTAATCCGGCTGAAAGCTGTACAAGTCCTTTTTGAAACTCTTTTTGCCCTTTATTCACTTCAGCAAGACCGGCATTCGCTTTTTTAAGCTCCGGCAAAGCCGCTTTTAATCCTGATGACAGTTTTTCTGTCGCACCGCTTAGTTCGGTAAATCCTTTTTCCAATCCAAGCACCGTTCCATATACAAGCTGATAGTCCGGGTCATTTTGAATGTTTGGATATGCCGGATTTGCAGCGAGCCTGTTCAGCGGCTCTTTCATTCCCAATAAAGCTGCCTGTGAGCTTTTTACACCTTCATCAACAGCCGTCAAACCGTCTGATAACTGACCAAGCTGTTTCCCCGCTTCTTCATAACCTGCGAGAATGGCACTGCTTCCTTTAATCAGCTGATCGACGCTGTTTTTAGCTGTATCCACTTGTTTTTTTATTTCCAGCGAACCGGCCGATCCTTGATTCATCCCATTTTCAATTTGCTTTAGTGCCGTTTCAATTTCACCGACCCCGCTCTGCAAATCCGTTGATCCCTTAATCAGCTGATCAATTCCTGAGGTAGCTTCCTTCAGCTTCGGTTCGGAACCTGATAGTTGCTTTGACGCCTCATTCAGGCCCTCTCCAATTTTTTGAATTCCATCATTTCCTCTTTGAATCCCTTTGCCGAGCTCTTCAGCTTGACTGGCTACCTCTAAATCCTTGAGCTCATCGCCGAGCGGTCTGGTTGCGCTCCTAACCTTGTCAATGTCTTCAATTTGCTCAAGATCCCCGCTTATTTTCTCGATGGTTGCCAGATTTTCTTTATTGTTCAGCGGCTGGTCATCCTTAATAACAATCGTTGCGGGCAGAGATTCACCCGGTCCGAAGCTATCGGAAATCATATTAAACGCCTTTACTGATTCATATCTATCCCCAATTTCATCAAGTGAATTGAAAGAAAGGCTCCCATCATACTTGATAAGCGCAGGGGAAATGATTGCAGCAATGATTAGCAGTGCCGCGATTGGCCTTTTGAAGGAAAAACGGCCTGCCCACTCCCAAGACCGGCTTTCAGCATGCTTAATATTGCCTTTAAGGGGCCAAAACAGATTATTGCCGAGCACCATCATAAAGAAAGGAACAATCGTCACTAACGCCACAATCAGGAAGGCAATTCCTACTGCCACTGCAACAGCTGACTGATACAGCTTAAATTCCGCAAATGCGATGGACGCGAAACCTGCAAATACAGCAAGGCCGCTGAAAATAACTGTCCTTCCTGCCGTCTTGAACGTTTTGATGATTGCCTCCGTCTTTTCTACCCCGTGACCTAGTTCCTCCTTAAAACGGCTGAGAAGCAGAATGCAATAATCTGTTCCGATTCCGAACATGACGGCAACCATAAAGATTTGCGTAAAGGTTGAAAGAGGAAAATTGAAATATTCCACTAAATAAGATACAACAGACTGACTCACTAAGTAAGCAACACCTACTGTAACCAGGGGGATAACCGGGGCGATCAGAGACCGGAAAACAAGAATCAGCACAACCAGAATGAAGGCAATGGTAATGTACTCCGTTTTCTTTAATCCCTCCTGTGAGCTGTCAACTACGTCTTTATCGATCAGTTCGCTGCCGGTCATGTAAGAGTCGACTTTGTATTGCTTCAGTTCCTTGCGAATACCGTCAGCCATTTCGGGAACCGTTTTCTTGCTGTCTTCCAGTGTTACGGCTGCAAGAATGGTTTTCCCATCAGAAGACACCATTTGTTTTTCCAGTTCTTTATTATCAAAATGGGTCGTGATGGACTGGATGTTTAACTCTTTGCGGTTTTTTTCTAAGTCTTTCACTGCTTTTTGGATTTCACTTACAGCTGAGGCACTGAGCTTTTTGTTATCATGGAAAACAAGGGCAAGCGCCGCTCCCTCGCCTTCAGACTGATTTTCAAGAAGATCACCCGCTACCGATGATGAGTAGCCGTCAGGAACGGATATTTGTCCTTTTTCCGCAACGAGATCTCCCATATTCGGTGCAGTCATCATAAGAACAGCCGCTGCCGCTATCCAGAATACAAGCAGAATCCATCTTAACTTGATAATTCCTCTCATTGTTCATTTCCCCGTTCTTTTTCCGCCATACTGGCAGAGATTTTTTCAAACACGGTTAAAAAAGTATCGATCTCTTCCTCGGACAGCTCAGTCAAATAACTGGAAACATATTTTTGTATTTGCTGTTCCCCTTTTTCATACACGATCCGCCCTTTGCCGGTGCTCTCCAGAAAAACGTTCCGGCGGTCCTTTTCATCACGGATTCTTTCGACTAATCCTTTTTGAACCAAACGTTCAATCATGGCCGAAATTGCACTTTTATTTACTCCGCACATATCCGCAAGCATCGTTGCCTGGCAATTGGGATATATGGTGATGTAACGCAGGATCTGATACTGCTCTATGGTAATATCATCCAGTACTTTTTCTGTGACAATAGCCGTTACCCTTTTTGCCGCAAAAAAATAAACCTCCTCATACCTATGTATAAAGGCTTTAATTTTTTCTTCCTCCAATATAGTTCACCTCTTTAACCATTCACTACATAAACTATTAAAAAGGGAGACAGGCATTACTGTCAAGAATTAATTGGCTGTGAAATTTGCATACAAAAAACCCCCCTTTTCATTAGAGGAGTTTTCTATTTAAGCTCTTCCGCAAAATTTGTACTGACTTCAAGCTTCCGCGTATCATCAGCAGCTATAAACTATTTTTAAACAAACCTTGACTGGAACGATGAAGCAGGAAAAAACAGCCCCTCCTGACGAAAATGAGCTTCTCTGCAAACGCAAGCCTGCTTCATGTAGTTTTCAGTTTGGCTGACTGATTTTTGTCCTGCGGTTTTATAAAGAACAATCCGATCAAAAGTGCAAGGAAACTAAAGCCGATTGAGACATAGTAAATCCAGTGCTCTGATCTTGGCATGATGGCAGCATATAAAGGCGGCCCGGCAGCAACACCGATAAATCTCATGGAGCTGTAAAAGGAAGTAATCGTCCCCCTGTGCTCCTGTTCAATTCCCTCTGTGATCAGCGCATCTAAGGATGGAAGAGCAATGCCTATTCCTATTCCGCTTAATACGAGAAAAACAATCAAAAAGGAAAACGTATGCTGAAGGCGAATCGCTACAAAGGATAAAGCCAGCAGCGCCATTCCAAATGAAATAAGCATTTTCATCAAGTGCTTTTTGTTCCCGATTTTTTTCCCGGCAACATATGAGCTGATGGACAGCGCAAGGAGTGGAATAGCCAGCATAAAGCCTTTAGCCACCCCATCAATTCCATATTTGTTCTCAAGTGTGTCGGAGAGGTAAAAAAGAATGCCGAATAGAACAAGCATAATAATTCCGCCAATGGCAAAAATGGCATATAGCCACCTGCCGCTTTTCTTAAAAATTACCTTCACACATTGCAAAAATTCTTTGAAGGTCTGTGTTTCTTTATCCTTCTTTGGAACTTTAACTAAAAAGAAAACAAGCAGTACCCCCGCAATGCTGAAAAACGGAATAAACCAAAAAGGCATGTACCATACAAAGCTTGCTAAAAATGCCCCTATTATCGGACTTAGCACCTTTCCAGCGGTATTCGCCGTTTCAATCAATCCAAGACCTGAACTGATTTGCTCATCATCCTCAAACAGATCGCCGATTAATGGAATGACTACAGGCGCCGCTCCAGCGGAACCGACCCCCTGAAGAATTCTGCCTGCCAATATCCACATAAACGGATTTCCGGCATTTGTGGAAGCCCAGGCAGACAACGCTCCTCCAGCCCCGGCAATGAGAAGACAGGGAACGATAACCGTTTTTCTTCCAATCCGGTCTGACAGGTAGCCTGCAAGCGGGATGAGCAAAATTGCTACGATTGAATAAACCGTGATGATAAGTGAGACCTGAAAAGAGCTGATTCCCAGTTCCTTCTGAATAGCCGGGAGAACCGGAATCAGCATTGAATTTCCAAGTGTCATGACGAGCGGCACGGAGGAAAGTGCAAGTAAATTTAATTTGTTCGAATCTGCCATATCATTCACCCTGCTTATTTATTCGATAACAACATTGTTCCGTAAGTGCAGAGTTATTATGCAACCAGGAAATGACAGGATGAAGGCTTCGCCAGAACACTTTGCTGATTGTTTGCGGCCGAAAATAAAAGGAAGTGGCTGATAGGACATGAAACAAATATAATATGGGCTGAAAGCGAAAACGGGCCAGTTGTACGTAAATACAGGCCAAGTGAGAGAAAAAACGGACCAAACGACAAAATTCCGCAAAAACTGAACACTTCCTCAAACAAAAAAGCGACTTAGCACCATCTGATTTCATTAGATGGGTGGCATTCCTTTGTTTGAGCTTGGAAAGCCCAATGGTGCGATAAGGTTGCCATATCGGACTGTTTTTTTGCAGAGCAGAACCTTTCTCTAAAAAAAAGAAAAAGCTGCAGGAACGCAGCTTTTATCTTTTTCCTTTAATATATGGTGTTCCAAGTCCTTTCGGTGAGTCAGCACGGCCGATAAATCCTGCAAGCGCCAGAATTGTCAGCACATAAGGTGTAATGAGCAAGTATACTTCAGGTATATCTTTCAGGAATGGAATGGAGCCCCCCACAATGCTGATCCCTTGAGCCAAACCGAAGAATAAAGCTGCTCCCATCGCACCAAGCGGATGCCATTTCCCGAATATCATTGCAGCCAGTGCCATAAATCCTTGACCGCTGATTGTCGCGTGGCTGAAGTCTCTGGAAATGATGGTTGCATAGATCGATCCGCCGATGCCGGCAAATGCACCGGACAGAATAACTCCGATGTATCTCATTTTCGTCACATTAATTCCCATCGTATCAGCCGCCATCGGATGTTCTCCGACCGCTCTCAGTCTAAGGCCGAATGGTGTTTTGTAAATAACGTACCAAACTGCTACTGAAAGAAGGATGGCTATATAAGATGTAATGTATCCGTTGCTGAAAAACAGCGGTCCGATTACCGGTATTTTGCTCAACAGCGGGATATCAATGATATCAAAGCTTTGGTTAATCCGATCGGTTTGTCCTTTATCATACATGTTTTTAACAAGGAAGAGCGTTAACCCAAGAGCAAGGAAGTTGATTGCTACTCCGCTGACTACCTGATCCGCACGGAAGGTAATCGTCGCAACAGCGTGCAAAATGGCAAACAGGGCACTCGCGATCATTGCGGCGAGCAATGAAAGCCATGGTGTCAGTGATCCAAATGTCTCAGCGAACGTTAAGTTGAAGACAATGCCTGTAAATGCACCTATGACCATTAAACCTTCAAGACCAATATTTACAACACCTGACTTCTCGCTGAAAACCCCGCCGAGAGCAGTAAGAATTAGAGGAGCCGCTACGAACAGAGCGGTAGGAATGATAATTTGCAGTGCTTGAAGTAAGCTCATTTATTTCTCCCCCTTTTTAAACCGAAGCAGCAGCCACCGGATAAAATAGCTGGATGCTACAAAGAATATGATTAGAGCAATAACGATTTCTACAAGTTCATTTGGTACATTGGCTTCCAAAGGCATATTCAGTGCTCCTACCTTCAATCCTCCGAAAAGGAATGCAGCGAAAATGACACCAATTGCCGTATTTCCGCCCAGTAGTGCTACTGCGATTCCATCGAATCCAATTCCGGTAAATCCGCTTTTAACAGAAGCATATTGGAACGTTCCAAGTCCTTCCATCGCCCCTGCAATACCAGCGAACGCGCCTGAGATCACCATGGAGAGTATAATGCTGCGGTTTACATTCATACCGGAATAATGGGCTGCGTCCTGATTAAAGCCGACGGCGCGAAGCTCATATCCTTTAGTCGTTCTTTCAAGCAAAAACCACATAATGAAAGCCGCTGCCAGCGCGATTAAAATTCCATAATGCATCCTTGAGTAGTTTGTCAGCATCTCAAAGGTTTCTGACCGAAGACTTGCTGTTGCCGCAATTTCTTCTGTCGTATCACTGCCTTTTGTTAATACAGATTGAATAATAGCGTTTGTCGCATAGAGTGCAATATAGTTCATCATGATTGTTACAATAACTTCATGTACGCGGAAGCGCGCTTTCAACAGGCCGGGAATGAATCCCCATAACGCACCAGCTAAAGCTGCAGCGAAAATGGCAAGCGGAAGATGGATGATTTTAGGGAGATCGAATGCAAGTCCCACCCATACAGCCGCAAGCCAGCCAACGATAACCTGCCCTTCTACCCCGATGTTAAATAAACCGGTTTTGAAAGCAAAGGCTACAGCCAGACCCGTCAATATATACGGCGTCATCAGTCTTACTGTATCCCCGATGTTATAAGGGTCTCCGAATATCCCATTCCATAAAGCGCCATATCCGAGAATTGGATCATAGCCGCTGACAAGCATAACCAAAGCCCCGCTGAGCAGTCCTAGAATGACTGCGATAACAGGAATCAGCAAATTCATATAACGGTTGATGATTTTCATGGTGCTACACCTTCTCCCTTCAGCTTGCTTCCGGCCATCAAGAGTCCAAGCTCCTGCTCCGTAGTTTCCTCCGGTTTTACAATAGCCACAATTTTCCCTTCATAGATAACCGCGATCCTGTCACTTACGTTCATGATTTCATCCAATTCAAAGGAAATCAGCAAGATCGCCTTTCCTTTATCACGCTGTTCAATCAGGCGTTTATGGATAAATTCAATCGCCCCAACATCAAGTCCCCGAGTTGGCTGTGCAGCAATCAAAAGATCCGGATCCCTGTCCACTTCCCGCCCGATAATGGCCTTCTGCTGATTTCCGCCGGAAAGGGCTCTTGCAGGTGTAGATGAACTCGGTGTCCTTACGTCAAACTCTTTAATAAGCTGCTCCGCCTTTTTATAAATTTCTTTAAAATTGAGAATGCCTGAATTAGAGTACGGCTTTTGATGATATGTCTGGAGCACCATATTCTCGCCAATTGCAAAATCAAGAACCAGTCCATGCTTATGACGATCCTGTGGAATATGGCCCACTCCGGATTCAGCTACTTTTCTCGGAGTTAATCGTCCAATGTCCTTCCCATTTAAATGGATAGAACCTGATTCATGCTTTTTCAAACCGGTAATTGCCTCAATCAGCTCGCTCTGTCCATTTCCATCCACTCCGGCTATCCCGACGATTTCTCCAGCTTTCACTTCCAATGAAAGTGAATTAATAGCCGTAACCATTCTTGCATCCTTTACAACCAGGTCCTTTACTTCAAGAACGGTTTCCTTAGGAAGAGCAGGCGTTTTATCTGTAGTAAAAAGGACTTCCCGGCCAACCATTAATGATGCCAATTCATTCGGATTAGTTTCAGAAACCTTAACTGTTCCAATCCCTTCTCCTTTACGGATGACGGTTACCCTGTGGCACACTTCCATAATTTCTTTCAGCTTATGAGTAATAAGGATAATGGATTTTCCTTCCTTTATAAGCGCATTCATAATTGAAATCAGTTCTTTAATTTCCTGAGGAGTCAGGACAGCCGTCGGTTCGTCAAAAATCAGGATTTCGGCTCCCCTGTACAGGGTTTTCAGAATTTCCACTCGCTGCTGCATTCCGACAGAAATATCCGAAATTTTTGCAGACGGATCCACGGCAAGACCGTATCGTTCAGAAATTTCCCGAACCTGCTTTTCCGCTTCTTTTAGATTTGTTTTCCCCATTTTCGATGGTTCGTTTCCGAGAATAATATTTTCAGTAACTGTAAAGTTATTGACAAGCATAAAATGTTGGTGTACCATACCTATTCCCAGATCATTTGCTATATTAGGATTCGTAATATCAACTTTTTTGCCATTAACACGAATTTCACCTTTTTCAGGCTGATACAAGCCGAACAATACGTTCATGAGGGTCGATTTACCTGCTCCATTTTCCCCGAGCAAAGCGTGTATTTCGCCCTTTTCTACTTGCAGGGTGATGTTGTTATTTGCGACAATTCCCGGAAACTCTTTGCGGATCCCAAGCATTTCGATTACATAATCCATGTTGCTTCACTCCTTTATCATGATGGACAGCTTGAATGCAGATCCCCATCTGAAAATCTATTTATCTCGCAAATGGACTTTCAGACGGAGATTTACATGGTTCTTTCAGTGATCTTGGCTTAAAAAAAGGCTAGAAGAAGATCTAGCCTTTCCAGCAGTCAGGTTTATTTCGCAGGGGCAGTTGGAACTTTGATTTCGCCCTTGCTGATTTTTTCTTTATACTCGTCTACTTTTTTCATTACATCTTCAGAAACATTATCGCCTTTTGCTACAGAAATTGCGTCTTGATCTAAACCATAGCTGATGACTTCTCCGCCAGGGAATTCATTGTTTTTCGCTTTTTCAGCAAGGTCTTTAACTGCAACGTCTACACGTTTTACCATGGATGTAAGAGTGATGTTGAATTCTTTGCCATCTTTAGACGTGCCTTTTCCTTCTTCGCTTTGGTCTTTATCCACACCGATTACATAAAGCTCGCGTGCTGGATCTTTTTTCTTAAGGTCGATTGCTTCTGAGAAAACACCGTTTCCTGTTGCACCCGCAGCATGGTAGATGATGTCTGCTCCAGAACCGTACATGGATGAGGCAATGGCTTTCCCTTTATCCGCCTTGTCAAATGCACCTGCATACTGAACATCAACAGTCGCTTCAGGATTTACCGCCTTAACCCCTTCGACGAAGCCGGCTTCAAATTTTCCGATCAGTTCACCTTCCATACCTCCAACGAAGCCAACTTTATTTGTTTTCGTAGTAAGACCAGCTACTACTCCAACAAGGAAGGAACCTTCATTCTCTTTAAACACGATGCTCGCAACATTATCTTTTTCTACAACACTATCAACGATGGCAAAATTCGTTTTCTTTTGCTGATCGGCAATCTCCTCAATGGCCGGCTGAAGCTTGTAGCCGATCCCGTAAATCAAGTCATACTTTTGACGCACAAGTGTGTTCAAGTTTGTAACATAGTCGCCGTCATTTTTGGATTGCAGGTAGTTAAAGCCTTTGTTTCCCTTTTCCATGTTGTTGTCTTCACCGAAACCCTGAATACCTTCCCATGCAGATTGGTTAAATGACTTATCATCTACACCGCCGACATCCGTTACCATTGCCACTGTGAAATCGCTTGCTTTTCCGCCCGTTTCTGCAGATTTATTTCCGCAAGCCCCAAGTATTGTTCCTGCTGCCAGAACAGCTGATAAAGCTAAACCCCATTTTTTCATGTTGTATTTCCCCCCGTAATTATGAATAGAATATTGCGAAACTTTAGAATGTAAAGCAGAGAGCCTGTCCTTCATCACCTCCTAAAAGTTTTAATTTCTAGTTTCTTTTTCTGACAACGTGGAAGGAAAACATATCGGCTCTAAAGTAGTTTAGTGAGTATAAAACTGCGCGGTCCTGCAGATCATAATGCATTTGTTTAAGAAGCAGCAGAGCTGTTTCTGGATCGCAGTTTAAAAGCGGTGAAATCTTATCGTGATAGCCAATCGGCTCAATGGCGGTAATTGCGTGGCCGATTATGCTGTCCGTCTTTTTCTCAAGGAGGTCAAACAAAGATTCACTGTCATGAATCAAATCTTTCGGGAGAAGCTTCCCTGGAATTTTGTCCAGACAATATACGACCGGTTCTCCATTTGCAGTCCGCACCCTTTCCATTTGGAAAATCTCTTCGTCATCAGCGATGCCGAAGCGCTGTGCATCTTCATCAGTGGGTCCGACGATGGAAGAGGATAAAAAAATCGTTCCCGGAGCCTTTCCCCCTTGCATGATCATAGCTGTTACACTGTTCAGCTGCTCAATTCCCGAACTGAAAAGAGGAACTGAATTGACAAATGTCCCTACACCATGGCGTCTGATGACAACATTTTCTTCTTCTAGAATTCTAAGTGCCTCCCTAAGTGTTGCCCTGCTTACACCCAGATTTTTTGCCAGGTCAAATTCTGAAGGGAGTTTTTCCTTTTCTTTATAAACACCTTTTTTGATATCTTCTTTTATTCGATCTATCACCTGCAAATACAGATGTCGATTGTCTGATTTAATGCTCATGACAAGCCTCCGTTTTATAAAGATCAGACATCTGATGTTTAACCTTTACTAATCGAAAATAATATATCATGTTTCAATTAATAAATAAATAAAAATTTTAATAATTTTGTCGAATTCTCGTAATACTATTTACTCAAGCTTAATACTAAAGATAATATTATTATGTAAACAAAGACATAAAGAAACAGAAGGGATTCCCCTTCTGTTTATGAACTCATTTCATCATGCTGTCCTTTGCTCATCAAAACTTCCCGTGGTTTGCTCCCCTCATAAGGTCCTACAACTCCACGTTCTTCCATGGCGTCTATCAGTCTTGCGGCCCTTGTATAACCGACGCGGAACCTTCTCTGCAGCATTGAGACCGAGGCTGTCTGCATATCGACCACCAGCTGAACAGCTTCTTCATACAGATCATCATTCACATCGCTTGCTGTTTCAGCAGTTTCGGTCGGAATCATATTTTCCTGATATTGTGCTTTTTGCTGGCCAATGACAAAGTTTACTACTTCTTCTACTTCATTGTCTGATAAAAAAGCACCCTGAACGCGTACTGGCTTGGATGCCCCGACAGGCAGGAAGAGCATGTCCCCTCTTCCGAGAAGCTTTTCCGCGCCTCCCATATCCAATATGGTACGGGAATCCGTCATAGAAGAGACGCTGAAGGCGATCCGTGATGGAATATTCGCTTTTATTACCCCTGTAATAACGTCTACAGACGGTCTTTGAGTGGCAATTATTAAATGGATCCCAGCGGCCCTTGCCATTTGGGAAAGTCTTGTGATGGAATCCTCAACGTCGGAAGAAGCGACCATCATTAAGTCTGCAAGTTCATCAACGATGACCACAATATAAGGAAGCTCAGGCTGTTTTTCCCCTTCTTCTGTGTTGATTCTTCTAATATTTTCGTTATACCCTTCAATATTTCTTGTTCCGGTATGGGAAAAAAGCTCATACCTTCTTTCCATCTCATTTACCACTTTTTTCAGAGCCTGAGACGCTTTTTTCGGGTCTGTTACAACGGGAGCAAGCAGATGCGGAATTCCGTTATAAACATTCAGCTCAACCATTTTCGGATCGATCATCATCATTTTCACTTCATGAGGCTTAGCTCTCATCAAAATGCTTGTAATAATGCCATTTATGCATACACTTTTCCCGCTGCCCGTTGATCCGGCTACGAGCAAATGCGGCATTTTATTCATTTCAGCAAGCACGGCTTCACCTGAAATATCACGGCCCAGACCTATTAGCAGCTTCGCATCAGGCCGGTCATTCACGTTATTGTCTATAACCTCCCGAAGCGAAACCATCGCAACCTCAGAATTAGGAACTTCAATGCCGATCGCCGATTTCCCGGGAATCGGTGCTTCAATCCTAATATCCTTTGCGGCAAGCGCCAATGCCAGATCATCACTTAAATTAACAATCCGGCTGACCTTCACACCAGTATCCGGATATACTTCATATTTGGTTACTGCTGGACCAAGATGAACCTGGGTAACCTTCGCTTTGACTCCAAAGCTTTGAAAGGTTCTTTCAAGTTTCCTTGCATTTTCATAAATGTTCTTTTTGTCAGTCTGCTGTCCATTGTGCTGAGGCTGTTTTAACAATGAGACAGGAGGCAGCTTATAATCTTTGTTTTCAACTTCCGAGAAGCTGATTTGAATTCCCGGCACCGGTTCAGGATCCACACCTGTACCTTTCTCAGCGGCAGCTTCAGGAGGAGGTTCAGGGGCTGTCTCCTCCCTTTCAACACGATCTGCAAAGCTTGAAATAATGGGCTCTGAATCCTCATCGTACCTGCTTATCGGTTCATAGGCTTCAATTTCCGGCTCATCAGTATCTTCTTTCGACCTGCGAGTCTTCTTTTCCGCAGGCATAGAGGGTTTTCTTTTTTTCTTTTTAAAGGATTTAGGAAGCTTACGCATATCTTGAATAAAGGCCGCGAATTGCTTTTTGAAAAATGTAAAGACAGGACCAAACAATTTAAATAACGTTTCTTGGAGGGATTTATCTGTGATAAGCAAAATACCGGCCACAATCATGCCCGCTGCAATCAATTTGGAACCAGCTGCTGCAAACAGAAAATAGGATGCTGCAAACAACAATGCGCCAATCATTCCTCCACCTAGATCCCGGGTAACACTTTCGCCTTTAAGCTCCATCGCAAACAGTTCCCATGTATTCCGAATTACACTTGAGGATCCTGCTTCTCCCCGTGCCAGCACCGCTTCAAATAAGCTTATGTGTGTTAGCAGCAGAAGCGCTAAGGTAATTAAATAAATCCCGATCATTCTTCTCGATGAGAATGGAGGTCTTTTTTTGTACCAAAAAACATAAATTCCTGCCGCTCCGAGTCCAATCAGAAAGAGGATATGCCACTCTCCTGCAAAAAACCGGAAAAATTGGACAATGGCCATCCCGGCAATGCCCAGCTTGGCCATTGCAATAATGGATGCTGCCGTCATTCCTAAGCCGGCCAGTTCATATTTGAAGACTGGTCTGCCGGAGCTTTTCTTTTGCTGACGCCGTTTCTTTTTTGCCATTCGATCACCTGTAATCATTCAATAAATTGGGGCTGCGGATTGTTTTCATCCGCAAACAAATAAATAGTTCATAAATACATGCCGCCGCTAAAACTGCCGGACTGCGTACAGGAACTGGAAGAAAATGAAATTCGAAAAATTCAGCTGAAGTTTCTTACCCAACGAAGAAAGCAGCCTTCAAGAGGGCTGCCCATTTCGATTAGCTACAGTATACCATAGAATACGCTGTTTCAGACTAGAATACCACCATGCTGGATCTGATTTTTTGTCCAGGCATGCACTCACTTTGCAGGTAATGATTCGGGTTGCTGCTAAGCAGCCGGACTACCTCATAAGATTGGTCATCACATGGCCGCACGATCATTTCCACTCCATTGACTACCGCCATTTTTTCTGATGGAGCTTCACTTCCGTTTTCTGCAAAAATGAGCTCCTGGGGCATCATCGTATACAGAATCATTGCAGCACCTGCTCCTCTTGATCATTCCCTTTATTTTGCTCAATCAGCTCATTCAGCTTCTTTATAGCCGATCCGACTCCGCCAACCGCATCAATGAGTCCGTATTCCACTGCGTCAGTACCAACGACATTTGTACCGATATCCCGCGTCAGATTCCCTTTTGAGAACATTAGCTCTTTAAATTTTTCTTCTGAAATATTTGAATGCTTCGTTACGAAGTTTACAACGCGGTCCTGCATTTTATCAAGATACTCAAAGGTTTGCGGAACGCCAATCACAAGCCCCGTTAAACGGACGGGATGGATTGTCATTGTAGCTGTTTCAGCAATAAAAGAATGGGTGCAGGATACGGCAATTGGAACCCCAATCGAATGACCGCCCCCTAAAACAATGGATACGGTAGGTTTGGATAGAGAACCTAGCATTTCAGCTATGGCAAGACCCGCTTCAACATCTCCCCCTACCGTATTTAATATCACGAGCAAGCCTTCAATTTTCGGATTCTGTTCAATAGCAACAATTTGCGGAATCACATGCTCATATTTCGTTGTTTTATTTTGGGGCGGGAGCTGAATGTGCCCCTCGATCTGCCCCACAATAGTCAAGCAGTGGATGTTCGTTTCCTGTGACATTTGAGGTATATTTGTTTGTCCAAGCTGCTGTATTTTTTCGGTCAGGGAGCCTTGCTTTTCATCCTGCTTCTCCGATTGCTCAGACTGATCGTTTGTGCTTCTGTATTCCTGATGCTCATTTGAAAATGCCATACGGTTCTCCTGCCTTTCTTAAATATGGTCTTATTATGCAGAGAAGACATTGATTTCATACAGCAGCCGAAAAAGAAGAAGACCGGCAGCTGCGGTCTTCTTCCTGTGTTTTATGCTCTGTTAAGGCTGCCTGCTGATTCAGCATTTGGCTTTGACAAAGTTATGTTTTAAACTTCCATGATAATCGGAAGAATCATCGGACGGCGCTTTGTACGCTCATACAGATATTGATTTAACGCTTCCCTGATATTCAGCTTGAGAGATGACCATTCGATTAAACGATCCTTCATGCATTTATCAGCAATTTCTTTTACAATGAGGGCCGATTTATCCAAAAGCTCTTCAGATTCTCTCACGTAAACGAAGCCTCTGGAGATAATTTCAGGTCCTGCTACAACCCGCTTGTTTGCTTTATCCAGGGTGACAACAACAATTAATATTCCATCCTGCGAAAGAAGTCTGCGGTCCCGGAGTACAATGTTTCCTACGTCTCCAACTCCTAAACCATCAATCAGAACATTCCCCGAAGTGACTTTAGAGCCTGTCCGGACCGAATTTTCTTTAAAATGAACGACATCCCCTTTTTCAATCAGCAGGATCTCTTTTTTATTCATTCCCACTTGCTGTGCAAGTTTGCCATGGGCCACCTGCATTTTATACTCACCGTTGATAGGAATAAAGTATTTAGGCTTCATTAAGTTAAGCATCAGCTTTAATTCTTCCTGATTGCCGTGTCCGGAAACATGAACCTGCTTCTGTCCAAAAACGACATTGGCACCCGCCCGGTAAAGCAGGTCGATTGTTTTCGAAAACTCCAGTTCGTGGCCTGGGAGAGGTGTAGCGGCAATCATCACCGTATCTCCCTCGGTAACGTTCAGCTGTTTATGAGAATGCCTGGCCATTCTGTTCAGGGCACCAAGCGGTTCACCGTTTGTTCCTGTTGTTAAGATGGCAATTTTATGATGGGGATGTTTTTCAAGCTCCTGCAAAGGAATAATCAAATCTTCCTGCACATGGATGTAGCCCAGCTTAATAGCTGTCTGAAGAACATTCATCATGTTTTTGCCGACGATTGCAAGCTTACGGTTATTTTCAATTGCTGCATTAATTACGTGCTGAATCCGGCTGTAATTGGATGCAAATACGGCAATGATGACCCTGCCATCCGCATTGTACATGGCTGTGGCAATTTCACTTCCTACCACAGATTCGGATGCACTGTAGCCTGGTTTTTCCGCATTCGTGCTGTCGGAAAGCAGGCAGAGAACACCTTCATCTCCTAAAGCAGCCATTTTGCTGATATCTGATACATGATTGCTGGTTGGAGTCTGGTCAAATTTAAAATCTCCGGTATGTACAATTGAACCAAGGGATGTATGGACGGCTACCCCTACGGAATCTGGTATGCTGTGGTTTGTTCGGAAAAAGGTGACGGCAGCGGAGTCAAATTCAATTTTAGAATCGGAATCAATTTCTTTTAGCAAAGACTGATTCTTCATTCCATATTCTTTAAGCTTTTCCACAACAAGTGCCAGGGTAAGTTTCGTTCCATATACAGGAATGGATAATTTTTGCATGACATAAAAAACACCGCCAATATTTTCTTCGTGGCCATGAGTTAAAAACATAGCTTTCACACGGCTGCGGTTTTCAATCAAATACGAAATATCCGGAATCACTACGTCAATTCCGAGCATTTCTCCTTCAGGATGCATTAGTCCGGCATCAACAATAAACAAGTCTTCATCCACTTCGATGACAAACATATTTTTGCCGATTTCCCCAACGCCGCCTAAAGCGATCACTTTAATATTTTCTGTATGTTTCGAATTCAATGTTGAAATCCTCCCTGTTTTGCTCGCCCGTTCCACGTCACTTAGACCCATTATACCTGAATGGTGAAAAGGAATACAAGCAGAAAAGCCGAGACTAAAAATAGGATGCAGCTTGATGAGCTCTAAAGATTAACGGGAGCTTCCGGAATACATGCTGTAAGTTCTGAATGGACCGCATCAGCCATGCCCATATCCTGGTATGCTGAGACAAGCGATGCATCCAAGCTGCTGCGACATTAACTGAACAGCTTCTGTTTCAGCACTTTTAACAAAAATTAAGAAGCTGGCAATAGTATGCCAGCTTCTAACAACTCATTGGCTTTGTAATTCTGCCATTACTTTCATAAGACTGTTTCTTTCTGTTTCAGTCAAAGCAAGAAGCGGCAGTCTAACCGGTCCTACATCCATGCCTGAAATCTGTAAAGCGGTTTTGACAGGTGCAGGGCTTGGAGCAGCGAACATTTCATTCATAACCGGAAGGATACGGCGATGGATTGAAGCTGCCTGCTTTACTTCGCCTTGAGCGAAGGCTTCAATCATCTGCTGCATTTCATTGCCTATAACATGGGATGCAACTGATACGATTCCATTGCCTCCGATTGCCATGATTGGCAGGGTAAGGCTGTCGTCTCCGGAATACACCTCAAAGTCATCACTCGTCTTTTCAATGACTTTCGCGATGGCTTCCAGATCGCCGCTTGCATCTTTTACAGATACAATGTTCGGAATCTCTGATAAGCGGATGATGGTTTCAGCTGTCATTTTAACGACCGTTCTGCCCGGAACATTATAAATCATGACCGGCAGCTTCGTGCTTTCGGCAATGGCTTTAAAATGCTGATACATTCCTTCCTGTGAAGGCTTATTATAGTATGGAGCGACGAGCATGACTGCATCTGCTCCCGCTTCTTCTGCCTTTTTTGTCAATTCTATTGAGGCTCTTGTATCGTTGCTCCCAGTACCGGCGATTACTGGGATTCTTCCATTTACCTCTTTAACGGTGTGCTGGAACAATGCAGCTTTTTCCTCAAAAGTCAGTGTCGGGGATTCACCTGTTGTTCCTCCAGCTACGATGGAATCAGTTCCATTTGCAATTAAGTATTCAATGAGTTTAGAGGTTTTCTTAAGATCTATATTACCGGCAAAATCAAATGGAGTAACCATTGCCGTTGATACTCTTCCAAAACGTGCCATGTGCATTCTCCTTCGTTCGTTCTATGTTACTTTGACAATTCAAATGCTTCGTGAAGCGTATTTACTGCGCTGATCATATTTTCTTCGTTCACAAGCACCCAAATCGTTGTGTGGCTGTCTGCAGATTGAAGAATTTGGATTCCCTGATCTGAGAGGGAAGAAACAATGGTCGCCATCACACCCGGTACACCCATAATGGATGCTCCGACCACTGAAACTTTTGCGCATTTTTTTGTTACAGTAGGATGATACCCCATTGACTCAAGGATTTCAACGGCCTTGTTTGTAACCGAACCCGGTACCGTATAGACCACTTCATTTGGTGTAATGTTAAAAAAATCAACACTGATGCTGTTTTTTGCCATGGCTTTGAATACATCTGTTTGAGTATGATATTCACCGCGTTTAGCTGCAACTTTTATTTGGCTGACGTTTGCCATATGGGCAATTCCTGTAATAAGCTGCTCCGTCACATCACTGCCCATTTTTCCGGCACTATTGGCTGCGACTAATGTCCCTTCCTTGTCTGAATAAGTGGATCGGATCCGGATTGGAACTTTAGCCTGCATGGCAATTTCAACAGCACGCGGGTGAATGACTTTCGCGCCCTGATACGCAAGATTGCAGATTTCTGTATAAGTCACATTTACGAGTGGCCTTGCACTTTCTACAATTCTTGGATCTGCTGTCATAACACCTTCTACATCTGTAAATATATCAATGTATTCTGCATTCAATGCAGCCCCTAGTGCTGCCGCGGAGGTATCGCTTCCTCCGCGGCCAAGTGTTGTAATGTCTCCATTCGGAGCAGCCCCTTGAAAGCCGGCAACAACAGCCACGTCACTTGTTTCGAGCATTTCTTTCAATCTGGAGCAGTTCATTTCCAGAATTTTAGCATTTGTATGATCGTCATTTGTCATAAATCCGGCTTGCGCTCCTGTCAATGCGGCAGAGTTCAAGCCTTTTTTTCTAAGCATGCTTGAAAACACAACGGATGAAATGGTTTCTCCACATGATAGCAGCAGATCATGCTCTCTGCCTGTAACATCCTCTGCTTCTCCATAGAGCAGGCTCATTAGTGTGTCGGTCGCATATGGATCACCGTTCCGTCCCATTGCTGACACGACAACGACGACTTTATAGCCTTGCTCGAGTGCAAGACTTATATGTTTATATGCCTGTTCCCGGCCCTCATGATCCTTTACGGAGGTTCCGCCAAATTTCTGAACCAGTATTTTCATCGCTTCCTACACCTCAACTGTTCAATTTACCTTCATAAATCAGCAGAAGAGAGCAGGGACAGCTGCCCAGCTCTCTTCCTTATCCATTACACAAGCTTAAGCTTAATAAGACTTTCCGCAATTTGAACGGAATTCCATGCCGCACCTTTGAGAAGGTTATCAGACACAATCCATAGGTGGAAGCCATTTTTTTGATCCAGGTCTTTTCGGACTCTGCCGACAAATACATCATTTTTGCCCACACAATTGGCCGGCATAGGATAAATCTGTTCTGCCGGATTATCTTCAAGCGTAACGCCAGGTGCTTCAAGGAGCAGTTGATGAATATCCGCTACCGATACATCATCATTGCCGATTTCAATGTAAACTGATTCAGAATGGCCGGTAACGACCGGAAGCCGGACACAAGTGGCAGCTACCGCAAGCTCTGGCATATCCATAATTTTTTTTGTTTCGTTGATCATTTTCATTTCTTCGAATGTATAGCCGTTTTCCTGGAATTTATCAATTTGAGGAATGGCGTTGTATGCGATTTGATAGTGCTTTTTGTCTCCTTTAACAGGAAGAACGGATGGCGTGTATTCTGTGCCGTCCAAAATAGCACGTGTTTGATCGTTCAGTTCATTGATTGCAGCAGCGCCTGCGCCTGACACGGCTTGGTAGGTAGAGACAATGACTTTGCTTAATCCGTATGCTTTACGGATTGGTTCCAATGCAGCAGCCATCTGTATGGTTGAGCAGTTTGGATTTGCGATAATGCCATTATGATCTTTCAGGCTTTCTTCATTTACCTCAGGCACAACGAGCGGTACGTCCGGATCCATGCGGTATGCACTCGTATTATCGATAACGATTGCCCCTCTTTTTACTGCTTCGGGAGCTAAGTCCTTCGACACGCTGCCGCCAGCACTAAAAAGCGCGATTTGAATATTTTCAAAGCTTTCCGGATTAGCAGCTTCTACTGTATAGGTTTTTCCTTTAAACGTAATGGTTTTGCCCGCTGAACGTTCAGACGAAAGCAATTTTAATTCAGAAATAGGAAAATTTCGTTCCTCCAGCGTTTTCAGCATCTGCTGGCCTACGGCACCTGTTGCGCCCGTGACTGCAACACGATATCCATTTGAGCTCATTTTGCCATAACCCCTTCCGCGATCCATTCATCAACTACTACCGGTTCATGTACAATTGATGTTAGATAATATTCTAACACATTGGTGTTCTCATGAACGATTTTTTTTGCCTTTCAGCTGGAGTTCACTCCTACTCTTCGTCTCTGAATCTTTCAACCACGACCGGCTGTATTTGCTTATGCTCCAATGCAGCTTCCAGGGATGGGATCAGCATCTGCATTCTGGCTACCATGGAGTTTGGTTTTTTCTCAGGGCTATCCTGGCCGAATGGAATAAAAAAGACATTCTTCGCTCCCATTAGCCTCATTAAATTAACCCCATTCAAACCAAGTGCATCGTTCGTTGAAATACCAAGCAGGACTGGCTTGTTGTTCCTCATCGTGGCTTTCGCTGCCATAAGAACAGGAGATTCTGTCATTGCGTTTGCAAGCTTGCTCATGGTATTGCCTGTTAAAGGGGCCACTATCATGCAGTCCAGCGGAATTTTCGGTCCAAGAGGTTCCGCCTTCACAATTGAATCAATTGCTTTATTTCCAGTTGCTTCTTCAATCCTCCGTACCCAGTCTTCTCCATCTCCGAACCGGGTGACAGTAGATTTTACCGTGTTCGTAATTACAGGCAGCACGTTGGCTCCCAGTTCCACAAGTTTTTGAATTTCCGGAAAGACAGCGTCATATGTGCAATGGGATCCAGTTAAACCAAAACCAATCGTTTTTCCTTTTACGTTCATGAGGAGGACTCCTTTCCTTCTTTTAATTGCTCGGCAAGCAGCTGAGTCAGAACATTTGCCAAAATTTGACCAGCCGTTTTTGGAGCAACTATTCCCGGCAGGCCCGGTGCAAGCATAGCCTTGATTCCGCGTTTTTCGGCAAATTTAAAATCTGTCCCCCCTGGTTTAGAGGCTAAATCAATGACAAGTGCGTGTGAAGGCAATTCTGAGAGTACAGCAGGAGTTAAAATCATGTGGGGAATGGTATTAATGCAAATGTCTGATCCAGAAGCCTCCTTCACGATGTGATTCAAATGAAAAGAAGCCAATCCCATTTCTTCAATCCGGGCTATATGTGACGATTTCCTCGCACCTACTTTTACCTTTGCACCAAGTGCTGCAAAGGTGCGGGCTACGCTCATCCCGACTCTTCCCAGTCCAAGGACACACACATTGGAGCCATGAATGGTGAAATCCGTATTTTGAATCACCATCATGATTGTTCCTTCAACTGTTGGAATCGAATTATAAATCGCCACATCATCTCTTTCTAAGAGCTGGATGTGTTTCCGTTTGGCAGTTTTAAGGACCTGATCCAGAAAGGCATTGCTTATGCCTGAATAGATAACAGTATTCTCGGGAGTTTTGCTCAGCCATTCTTCGCTGATCATAATTTCTTCGTTCGAAAAAACGGTATCAATCGTACCGTTTAAAGATGTTCCGGGTACAGGAAGAATGATGGCATGGATCACAGAAAAGTCGATTTCGTTCATCTTCGCTTTAGCAGCACCTGCGAACCCATGATCAAGCTGATCAAACCCTGCCATCCAGATTTTCGCTCCCAATTCGGTCAGTTTTCTTATGACTTCAAGCTGCCTTGCATCTCCGCCGATGACAGCAATATTTAAGCCGGTTAACATAAGGTCTAGTCACCTTCTTCATCTCGTTCTGGATTGAAATTCTTGCAGTTAATGGAGTCGTGTCAAAAAGTGTTTGTTGTTTAAACAGCCATCAAATGACTTTCGCTCACATTATATGAGAATGGCAGGTGCTGGGTGAATGTTTCCTTACAATAGAAAATGACTGCATTATCTGACTGGAGACAGCTGGACGAGGCTGATGGCGAAAATCCTAAATCAACTGTTCCTGCTGCAATTTCATAGCAGCACTTTTTTTATAAGGCTATGTTTAAGCATGATTTTGATTTTTTGGGCGTAAGACTGCGGGAGCAGCGGGACAGACGGAAAACGAACGCCTGCAGAGGAAATCAGCTGCCCAGTTTAACAGCGTTTTTCATAAAAAAAAAGCGAAGACAATGTCATTCGCCTGGAGCATTTAAATTCAGTTGGGCTATTTCCGAATCCGGAACATCCAGGATAATCATATCATTTCCGATTTTACGGATATGCTGCCATGGCACCTTTACTTCTGCCCCCTGCTTGCGCATTCCGAACCATTTCTGAGATGGAATGACAAGGGCTGTAATTTGTCCTGTCTGTTCATTGATTTCTAAATCGGTTTGGCCGAGAATGCCAAGTCTCTCCGCTCTTTTGACATCCACGATTTCTTTTCCGCTCATATCGCTCAGTCTCAATTTTCACCACTCCTTATTACATATATAATGCGGATTCAATAAAAAAATGCCTGCACATCAGGCAGGCATTTCTTTGAAATTTATTTTAGCAGGCTTTCAGGAAGCTCGCCTTCCGGACTAATTAATGAAAGGGAATAAGGTTTGCTGAAAATATCAAGAGTGAGCCTGTTTACACTTTCTTCGGTTACTTCGTTTACCTTCTCAATCATTTCATCAAGAGAACGATGTCTTCCGAGCAGCAATTCGTTTTTGCCATTTCGGCTCATGCGGCTATTTGTGCTCTCAAGGCTAAGCATCAGATTTCCTTTGATTTGTTCCTTGCTGTTCATCAGCTCTTTTGCTGTAATACCGTCTGCCTTCAGATTGTTCAGTGTTTCCTGAATGGTTTCATACAAAACCTCAAGCTGATTGCTTCCAGTCCCTCCATAAATCGTCAGCATTCCATTATCCGCATAAGAAGAATGATAGGAGAAGACAGAATATGCAAGACCCTTCTGCTCTCTTACGTCCTGGAACAATCGGCTGCTCATGCTTCCTCCAAGCACATTGTTCATAACAATCAGGCTGTATACATCATCATGTCCAATTTCAAGGCCCTCGTAGCCCAGACATAGATGAGCCTGCTCTGTTTCTTTTTTGCGGGAAAGTTTTTGATTTAGGAAACCGGGTTTCTCGAACACTTCCTGTTTATGAGAGGAAGTATACGAACCGAATTTCTTTTCAATTTCTTCAATAAAAGCTTCGCTAATATTCCCCGCAACTGATATAACGACATTTTCAGGAATATAAAAACGTGACATATAATCTCTTAAAGAATCTCCATTAAAAGAAGATAGCGTTTCTTCCGTTCCAAGAATCGGATAGCCAAGCGGATGGCTGCCATAGGCAGCCTTGCTCAGCAAATCATGTACAAGATCGTCCGGTGTATCCTCATACATTTTAATCTCTTCAAATACAACATTCTTTTCTTTCTTCAATTCTTCTTCATCAAAAGCGGAATTGAAAAACATATCAGAGAGAATATCAAGAGCCATACCCGCATGCTCATCAAGCACCTTGGCATAATAGCATGTGTATTCCTTTGATGTGAACGCATTTACCTGTCCGCCAATGCTGTCGAAAGCTTCTGCTATATCACGGGCAGATCTCGTTTCCGTTCCTTTAAAAAACATATGCTCAAGAAAATGTGATACACCATTGATTTCAGGGGTTTCGCTTCTAGAACCCGTTCCGATCCATACTCCCAGCGCTACAGAACGGACGGTTGGTATGTTCTCAAGGACGATTCTTACTCCATTTTGGCACGTATATCTTTTAATCAATGTATGTTCCTCCTATCTGCCCCTGCGCTGATTAAAGCGGCTGTTCTGATCTGGATTCATCCATTAAACTCGTTACAGTTCCTAAAGAAAGGTTTTTCTCTTTAATCTCCACAATCAGTTGATCTAGTGCATCTGCTGATGACTTAGTCGGATGCATCAAAATCATGGCACCAGGATGAACCTTTTTCATTACTCGCTGAATCAGCTGCTCAGGTGCAGGATTTTGCCAGTCAATTGTATCCACACTCCATAAAATGGTTCTCATCCCCATTGCTTCAGCGATTTGAACTGTCTGTTCGCTAAAGCTCCCGCTTGGAGGAGCAAACCATTTCGTTTTCCGGTCAGTTACAGCTTCAATGACCTCGTTGGTTTGCTGCAGCTGTACTTTTGCACTTTCGGCAGAAAGTCTTTTCATATCCGGATGGGTATAGGAATGGTTCCCTATTTCATGACCGGCTTCAGCGATCATTTTAGCAAGCTTTGGATTTTCCTTCGCCCATCTTCCTTCCAGAAAAAAAGTTGCCTTCACATGGTGTTTATCCAGTGTGTCCAGCATTTCAGGAAGGTACTCATTCCCCCACGCTACATTAATTAGCAGAGAAGTCATCGGCTTAGCCGGGTTTCCTCTATAGATTGGGGATGGAGGCAAATCAGAGAGATGAACTTTAGGAGCAAGCTCTTCAAATACAAGCAGCTCTTTTTTGAACATTCCGATTTCCTTCATTTTAGTGCATGATGCAGCTATGTCCACTTTGCGTCCATTGTAGCCAGGGGTAGCTTTCCAAATTGTATGTACTTCAGCATCTTTAGCTGGGACGTTAAATTCAATTGCCCTTTTTTCGATTTCTTCGCAGATTCCGCTCACAGCTTTAGAGGCCTGCATATCTGAAGACTTTAATTCCAGTACATAACTGGATATATAAGAATTTTGCATCACTCCGGCTGTGATAAGCATGAGCAAAATCGTAACTGCAAATTTCATTCTGATTCCCCGCATTTACCTTTCCCCCTTTTGTATCAAACTATGTATAAAAGGGACAAGGTAGAACAGGGTGCTCGAAATGTCCGGAATTTCCCGGTAAAAAGACAAAGAAGCCAGGGCGGCCTGGCTTCAATGGTTTACGAATTTTGTTCCTCTTTTTGTTCCTTGAGGACAGCTTTTCGCGAGAGATTGACTCGGCCCTGTTTGTCAATTTCAGTGACCTTGACCAAAATCTCATCTCCAATGGAAACCACGTCTTCTACTTTGCCGATTCGCTCTTCAGCAAGCTCGGAAATGTGAACAAGGCCGTCTTTTCCACTGAATATTTCTACGAATGCACCGAATTTTTCAATGCGCTTAACTTTACCAAGGTACATTTGTCCAACTTCAACTTCACGGACAAGATCCTCAATAATGCTCTTCGCTTTTTGATTCATTGCCTCGTCAACAGATGAAATGAAGACTGTACCGTCTTGTTCAATGTCAATTTTAACGCCAGTCTCTTCGATGATTTTGTTGATTTGCTTCCCGCTCGGCCCAATAACATCGCGGATTTTGTCCGGATTGATGGACATCATCAAAATCTTAGGCGCATAAGGAGATAGTTCTTTTCTTGGTTCGCTGATGGTAGCAAGCATCGATTCAAGAATTTCCATCCGGCCTTTTTTAGCCTGAAGAAGAGCTTCTTCGAGGATTTCACGTGATAATCCTTCAATTTTAATATCCATTTGAAGTGCTGTTACACCTTTTGACGTACCAGCTACTTTAAAGTCCATGTCTCCAAGGTGATCTTCCATTCCTTGAATGTCTGTCAATACAGAGTAATGTTCTCCGGATTTAACAAGTCCCATTGCAATACCTGCTACAGGAGCCTTGATCGGAACACCGGCATCCATCATGGCAAGTGTACTTGCACAGATGCTTGCCTGTGAAGTTGATCCATTGGACTCAAGTACTTCAGAAACTAAACGGATTGTATAAGGGAAATCCTTTTCGGATGGAATAATCGGTTCAAGCGCACGTTCACCAAGTGCTCCGTGTCCAATTTCACGGCGTCCCGGCCCTCTTAGCGGTCTGGTTTCCCCTACAGAGAAGGATGGGAAGTTATAGTGATGCATAAAACGTTTAGACTCTTCAATTCCCAAACCATCAAGAATTTGAACATCACCTAATGCTCCAAGCGTACAGATGCTCAATGCCTGAGTTTGGCCGCGGGTGAATAGTCCGGAACCATGAGTTCTTGAGAGAAGTCCTATGCTTGACGACAGCGGGCGGATCTCATCCGGCTTGCGTCCGTCTGGACGGATTTTTTCTTCGGTAATTAAACGGCGAACTTCTCCCTTCACCATTTTAGAAAGGATTTCACTTGCTTGCTTAAGCGTCTCTTCATTAGCTTCCTGCTCTTTGTAGCTATCCATTATCCGGGTTTTAACGGCTTGGATCGCATCTTCGCGGGCATGCTTTTCCTGTACTTGAATAGCTTGAACCAAATCAGCTTCTGCAGCTTCGCGGATGGATTTTTCAATCTCTGCATCAAGAGAATAAAGCTGAACTGCAACTTTTTCTTTTGCGATTTGCGAGGCAATTTCTTCCTGGAATGCAACTAGACGCTTGATTTCCTCATGACCAAACATGATGGCTTCAAGCATGGTTTCCTCAGGTACTTCATCTGCTCCTGCTTCAACCATGTTGATTGCATCCTTCGTTCCAGCTACAACAAGATTGATATCGCTTTTTTCCATTTGTTTAACCGTTGGATTTACAACAAATTCATTATCAATCCGCCCAACAGTCACACCGGCGATCGGGCCCTCAAACGGAATGTCAGAAATCGTAAGAGCCAAAGATGAACCGAACATCGCAGCCATTTCGGAGGAACAGTTTTGATCTACGCTCATCACAATACTGATGACTTGTACATCATTTCTGAATCCGTCTGCAAAAAGCGGGCGGATTGGGCGGTCAATCAGACGGCTGGCCAAAATCGCTTTTTCGCTCGGTCTTCCTTCCCTTTTAATAAATCCTCCGGGGATTTTACCTACTGCATATAAACGCTCTTCGTAGTTAACAGTCAACGGAAAGAAATCAACCGCTTTCGGCTCTTTTGAAGCAGTCGCTGTACTTAGAACAGCTGTATCGCCGTAACGAATGAGAACCGCACCGTTTGCTTGCTTTGCTAGCTGGCCAGCTTCAACAGTTAACGTTCTGCCTGCCCAATCAATGGAAAAGACATGCTTATCTTGACCCATAAATGCGTGTGCTCCTCTCTAAACTCTTCATATGTATGAAAAATACATTATTTATTAGTATGGACTAATTAATATGAACATATCAATGATACGTCTATATGTAAATAGCTGTATACAAAAAGAATCAGGAAGACGCAGCATGGACAGTTCTGCGCTGCGGCAGAAGCCGCTCATGCATCAAAACTTCCTCTGCGTTCCCTTTTCTTTCATTTGCATTAAAAAAGCGGGAATGCTCCCGCTTTTTCGAGATTAACGACGTAATCCCAGCTTTGTGATTAACTCGCGGTAACGAGTTACATCTTTATTACGCAGGTAAGTTAGCAAGTTACGGCGTTTCCCTACCATTTTCAATAGACCGCGACGTGAGTGGTGGTCCTTTTTGTGTGTGCGCAAGTGATCGTTCAAAGTGTTAATCTGTTCAGTAAGGATAGCAATTTGGACCTCTGGAGATCCAGTATCCGTATCATGAGTTCTGTACTCATTGATCAGATCATTTTTGCGTTCTTGTGTGATAGCCATCCTGTTCACCTCCTAATTTCTATAATCCCCAATTACCGAGCAAGCGTCGGTGACTCGACTTGCCAAGCAATGGTTTAAAAGTTACAAGCATAAGAATACTACTATTTAGGATAAAAAGCAAGCGGATTATGATTGCATGAGAAAATATTCTTCAGCAGCCTGCTTGTCTTTAGCAATCTGTTCGATTAATTCCTGAACTGAGCTGAATTTTTGCTCGCTCCTTATCCGTTTGTACCAGTAAATCTCTGCATGCTCCCCATAAATTTCCTTGCTGAAATCAAAGATATGAACCTCTACACTGGGCTTAGGAAATCGTTCTTCATGAAAGGTCGGTTTGTATCCAATGTTGCAGACACCATTTAAAAGCTGGCCGTCCACTCTCACAGCTACCGCATAAACACCGGTCGGAGGAGTGATATACCCTTCCTGCAGGCTTATATTGGCTGTCGGGAACCCAATCGTCCTGCCCCGTTTCTCTCCATCGATGACCGTACCTTTACCCGAATAGGCTCTGCCAAGCAATTTTGAAGCATATTCAACATTTCCATTCCTTATGACTTCACGGATCAAGGTTGAACTGATTTTCCTGTCAAAATCCTTAAGCTTTGGAACCGTCGTCTGCTCAAATTGCCCCCGGGAGTGAAAAGGCATTGACTCCATTGTGCCCTTTCCGAGCTTGCCATAACTGAAATCAAAACCTGCAACAACATGCTTGACATTGAGTCCGATTATATACTGATCAATAAATTCCTGAGGCTCAAGCGCTGAAAAAGCTTCTGAGAACTCCACTATAAACAAATAATCTGCGCCAAGTTTATCAATCATTTCAATTTTATCTTCTAATGGTGTAATTGCTTCCGGAATCTGCTGTTTTCTCAGGACAACGGAAGGATGAGGATGAAAGGTCATGACGCCCCATTTAAAGCCGTTTTCATTCGCTTTATCACGGGCTGTCTGAATGACCGCCTGATGACCTTTATGTACTCCATCAAAGTAGCCCAGCGCCAGGACCGTTTCACTTATTTCTGATTTCTTTATTTGATGCGGATGCGAGATCTTGAACGTTTGCACGAAATCCTTCACCTTTTCTTATAAGCCGGAAGCTCCGGCTATCATATGAATTAGTCAATAAAAAGTACTTTTGCCGGTTTAAACGACGGTTTTTCCGGGTGCTTCTGATAAATTGCCAGACATACACCCTGTTCATCATAAACGGCAACACGCGTTTCAGGATCAATATCTTTATGGTCTTCAGGGACCGGCAGCACCGCGCCATTTTTCACTTTCTCTGCTAATGTATCATTTATCACCCATTTCGGCAAATGATTGAGCGCCTCGGAAATCGGGATTAAATGTAGAGTTTCATCAGCAAGTTTTTGTTCGATCTCTTCAAAGGTTAAGCACTGATCCAGCGTAAATTTGCCTGAAGCCGTGCGAATCAGATGGGACATGTGGGCGGGCAATCCGAGCTTTTCCCCTATCATCACAGCAAGAGTCCGGACATACGTGCCTTTGGAGCAGTGCACCCTGAAACGGAAGGATACAGTTGAATTTTGCTGACTGATTGGAGATATTCTTTCAATAGAGTGGATGGTGATCAATCGGGATGGACGCTCCACCTCAATTCCCTTCCTTGCATACTCGTATAATTTCTTCCCGTTTATTTTAACTGCAGAATACATAGGGGGTATTTGTTCAATTTCTCCAATAAATTCTTTCAGAAGATCATCGATCAATTTATCCTCCGGCTTCTCATCTACTGCAGCCTTCTGCACGACTTCTCCTGAAGCATCTTCAGTAGTTGTTGAAAAACCGAGTGTTACCTCTGCTTCGTACGTTTTGCTTGAAGCGGTTAAATATTCAACGATTTTAGTCGCTCTGCCCATGCAAATCGGCAGGACTCCGGTAACATCCGGATCAAGCGTTCCTGTATGGCCTGCTTTTTTTGTCTTGAACAGTTTTCTGGCTTTATAAACGCAATCATGGGATGTGAGTCCCGCCGGTTTGCGGACTAGTAATACGCCATCCATTTTGCACCTGCTTTCTTGATTATTGAAGGCTGTTTTCGGATACTTTTCTGGATTGGGAATGGCTCATTTGTGCTCCAGGATGCTCGGCATTCCTTGCTGGACGCTTGCAATGCGTCTCTATGCTCATACCTTTCCCGCTGCTCACACAGGAGTTTCAAACCTTACGCTCCCACAACCCAAAAGAGATGTTGTTCAAAAGAGAGTTATTAAAAAAGGATGGCCCTTTGCACGGGCATTCCCGCTCTGCAGGGGCACAGCACTGTGCCTCCATCGTTGCAGAGAGAAAGAATTCCGTGCAGGCCATCCTTTTCCGGTCAATCTTCCTTATCAGAATGATTGATTTCGTGGATCAACGTCTCGATACGATTTCCATAATCAATGGATTCATCGAATTCAAACTGTATTTCTGGTGTTTTTCTAAGGCGGATCCGCTGTCCGATTTCAGACCGGATAAAGCCTTTAGCTGTTGCAAGGCCTTTAAGCGTATTTTCGCGCTGTTCTTCATCGCCCAGAACGGAGATATAAACTTTTGCTATTTGCAAATCCCCTGTTACGCGGACGTCTGTTACGGTGACAAATCCGATTCTTGGATCTTTTATTTTACGTCCGATGATATCGCTCAATTCTTTTTTCATTTGCTCACCGACACGTGTTGATCTGATACTCATATAATCACTCCATCCTTATAACCATTCATACACGGTTAAGGTTCTTTCTATTTCCGGAAAGGAGTCGATAAAGGCAAGAACCCTGTTCAGCTCCTTTTCCGTATGGGCTTTATCAGTAGAAATGGCTACAATGCCTATTTTGGCTCTTTGCCAGGAATCCTGATAATCCAACTCGGAAACGGCAACATTATATTGCTGCTTCACCCGGGTTAAAATCCGTTTCATGACAGACCGTTTGTCCTTTAGGGAGAAGGAATCATGAATCATCCATTCACAGTGGACAAATCCAATCACTTGCGCTCGATTTCCTGCATTACGTAAGCTTCAATAACGTCGCCTTCTTTAATGTCATTATAGCCTTTAATGGTGATTCCGCACTCATAGCCTTGAGCAACTTCCTTCACATCATCTTTAAAGCGTTTCAGTACATCTACTGTACCTTCAAAAATGACAATGCCTTCGCGGATTAGGCGCATTCCGCTGTCACGGGTGATTTTTCCGTCGGTTACATAACCGCCGGCAATCGTACCAATTTTGGAAACTTTGAATGTTTGGCGCACTTCAACCTGACCGATAATTTTTTCTTCAAATTCAGGATCAAGCATCCCTTTCATTGCGGATTCAATTTCCTCAATTACTTTATAGATGATGCGGTGCAGGCGGATATCGACTTTTTCAGCATCTGCCGCTCTCTTAGCATTTGCATCCGGACGCACGTTAAACCCGATTACAATACCATTTGAAGCGGATGCTAGCATGATGTCGTATTCTGTAATCGCTCCAACTCCGGTGTGAATAATTTTAACTTTCACACCTTCTACTTCAATTTTCTGTAAAGCAGAAGCAAGTGCTTCGACAGATCCTTGAACATCGGCCTTAACAATCAGATTGATATCTTTTACATCGCCTTGTTTAATTTGTTCAAACAGATCATCGAGGCTAAGCTTGGATTTTTCACTGCGCTGTTCAACCTGCTGTTTTTGCGAGCGGGCTTCACCAACCTGGCGTGCCTTTTTCTCGTCAGCAAATACCATAAACTGATCGCCTGCTTGCGGCACTTCATTCAGTCCGGTGATTTCAACCGGTGCTGACGGACCTACTTCTTTCACACGGCGGCCAAGGTCATTGACCATTGCACGTACACGCCCGAATGTATTACCGACAACTATAGGGTCCCCAACTTTTAATGAACCATTTTGAACTAGGAGGGTTGCAACCGATCCGCGTCCTTTATCCAGCTGTGCTTCAATAACGGTACCAGTCGCACGAAGCTTAGGGTTCGCTTTTAATTCCTCTACCTCACTGACAAGGAGGATCATTTCAAGGAGATCATCAATTCCATCTCCCTTAAGAGCGGAAACAGGAACGAAGATTGTTTCTCCACCCCAGCTTTCAGGAACGAGACCGTGCTCCGTTAATTCCTGCATCACGCGGTCAGGATTGGCACTAGGTTTATCCATTTTATTAACGGCAACGATAATCGGAACCTCTGCTGCTTTAGCATGATTGATGGCTTCAACCGTTTGAGGCATGACACCGTCATCTGCTGCAACAACAAGAATGGTAATATCCGTTACCTGAGCTCCCCGCGCACGCATAGTTGTGAACGCGGCATGTCCCGGAGTATCAAGGAAGGTGATTTTCTTGCCATTTGTTTCAATTTGATAAGCCCCGATGTGCTGCGTAATTCCTCCGGCTTCGCCTGCTGTTACTTTTGTATTGCGGATGGAATCAAGAAGGGTTGTTTTACCATGGTCAACGTGTCCCATAATTGTAACAACCGGAGGACGAATTTGATGATCCTCTTCTTTGTCTACTTGATCGTAGCCTTCAAATTCAGTTACATCGAAGTGGATTTCCTCTTCCACTTCAACTCCGTACTCACCTGCAATCAGTTCAATCGTATCTTTATCGAGATCCTGATTAATTGTAGCCATAACTCCAAGCGTCAACAGTTTTTTGATGATTTCTGAAGGCTCTTTGTAAAGTTTTTGAGCAAGCTCGCCAACTGTTAATGAACCTGTGAATGTAATTTTGCTTGGCAGCTCTTTTTTAGGTTTTTCTGCTTGAGGTGTAAATGTGCGCTGATTATTGTTTCTGTTTCCGCCTTTTTTCTGGCTGCTGTTGTTATTGTTTCTTCTGTTTTGGTTCATGCTGTTATTCCTTCCGCTCTGCGGTCCCTTTTTATCCCCTGGGCGCTGCTGGGAGTTTTTCCTCTGGTCGGAAGAAGGACGGCTTTGATTATTTGATGTGGTTGATGTTTTTTTCATTGACGCAGACTGATCGCCGCTTGATTGAGAATTAATGGCTGCATTCCCCTTCCCGGCTGATTTAGGAGCCGTACCCTGACTTTTTGGCTTGCTGTTTGAAGCGAATTTCTGATTCAGTTTCCCTACATGTGCATCCTCGATCATTGCCATGTGATTGGAAACCTCTACATTGATATCCTTCAATGCGGAAATGACATCTTTGCTTGACACATTGTGCTGTTTTGCGTATTCATATACTCTCACTTTTGTCATGTGTTCACCCCCAAGATATTTAATCGAGCAAGTCCTTCAGTTTCGCAGCAAAACCCTTTTCGGTCACTGCTACTACTACTCTTGCATCCTTGCCGATTGCATGTCCAAGCTCATAGCGGCTTTCTACATGTACGACTGGAGTGTTATAGGAGCGGCATTTATCCGTCACTTTTTTTCTTGTATTGTCGGATGCATCTTTTGAGAGCAGAACCAGTTTTGCCCGGCTTTGACGAACTTCTTTAATAACGAGTTCTTCACCGGAAATGACTTTTCTTGCCCGATAGGCCAATCCAAGCAGAGATTTCCATTGTTGCTGATTCATGAATTCTTGCTTTCAGCAAGCTGAATCAGCTCATCATAGATGGCATCTTCTACTTTTGTTTTAAGCTGATTGGATAGAATGTTCTTTTTTTTGGCCAGTAAAATAGATTCCTTATCCAATGTAATATAAGCGCCGCGTCCATTTTTTCTGCCGGATGCATCTACAGAAACATCACCTTCAGAAGAACGGACCACACGGACCATATCCTTTTTCGGTTTCATTTCACCGGTAGCTACACATTTGCGTAAAGGAATTTTTCTTCCTGGGTTCATCCGGTTCACCTCTTACTCGTCTTGAAAATCGTCAGCAGACTCGTACTCAGCCTCTTCCGCATTCTTTGTTTCACTAAGTAAACCAAGCTTTTCTGCGTCGGTTTCGCTCTTGATGTCTATTTTCCAGTTAGTCAGCTTTGCAGCAAGCCTAGCGTTTTGACCGCGCTTTCCGATTGCCAGGGAAAGCTGGTAGTCAGGTACGATAACCGTCGTTGCTTTATCGTCCTCGTTTACCTTTACTTCAACCACTTTGGAAGGACTAAGTGCATTGGCAACAAATTCAACGGGATCATTAGACCAGCGTACAATATCAATTTTCTCGCCTTTAAGTTCATTCACAATCGCCTGAACACGCTGCCCTTTTGGTCCGACACAAGAGCCGACCGGGTCTACTTCCGGATTTTCTGAGTGAACGGAAATTTTGGAGCGGTCTCCCGCTTCTCGTGCCACGGATTTAATTTCCACCGTTCCATCATAAATTTCAGGAACTTCAATTTCAAACAACCGCTTTAGCAGACCAGGGTGTGTCCTAGAAACAAAAATCTGAGGACCTTTTGTTGTTTTCTCAACCTTAGTGATGAAAACCTTAATCCGGTCATGCGGCTTATACTGTTCATTCGGCATCTGCTCATTAACAGGCAGCAGAGCTTCGATTTTTCCAAGACTCACATAGATAAATTTAGAATCAATGCGCTGTACGATCCCTGTCATGATATCTTCTTCCCTGTCAATAAACTCGGAATAAATGACTCCGCGTTCTGCTTCTCTTACGCGCTGTGTCACCACTTGTTTCGCAGTCTGTGCGGCAATTCTTCCAAAATCTTTCGGTGTGACTTCCATTTCAACAATATCGCCTACTATGTAGTTTGGATGAATAGCCTGCGCTTCGCCTTCAGAAATCTCCAATCGTGCATCAAATACCTGGTCTACTACATCTTTACGGGCAAATACCCTCATAGTGCCTGTATCGCGGTTTAAATCGACACGCACATTTTGTGCCTGGTTAAAGTTCCGTTTATATGCGGATATTAATGCAGCTTCAATTGCTTCAATAATAATTTCTTTGCTGATCCCTTTTTCTCTCTCAAGTATGGTAAGGGCATCTAAAAGTTCACTGCTCATTTTTCCTATTTCCCCCTTAATCATCACCGGCCGTTTTAGAGCGGTTCGGTTACTGATAAAATAATGATGGACTTAAAAATTGAAGGAGACTGCTAATCTTGCAGCGGCCACTTTATCATATGGAATGACCACTTCTTTTTTTCGTGTTTTTACGGTAATTAATACAGTTACATTTTCTCCGTCAAAGGATTGAAGAATGCCTTCAAAAACTTTTTCCCCGCCTATCGGTTCATACGTTTTCACATTTACGTTTTTCCCCACGGCTTTATGGAAGTCAGCATCCTTTTTCAAAGGACGTTCTGCTCCGGGAGAAGAAACCTCGAGAAAGTAATTATGAGTGATTGGATCAATCGCATCCAGTTTCTCGCTCAACCGCTCGCTCACCATTCCGCATTCTTCAATATCTACACCTTTGTCTGAATCAATAAATACGCGAAGGAACCAGTTTTTTCCTTCTTTTACGTACTCGACATCGACTAATTCCAGATCCAGTTCTTCAAGGATTGGAACGGCTAGTTCGCTGACTGTATCTGTTACTTTTTTACTCATTCTCTTCCTCCTTGTAATTCCAGGAAAGTTTACAATAACGGAACAAAGCGCTGCCCCCATTTTCAAGTACCTTAAATAGGGGTGCGGACCTTGCAAAACTCTTTATCCTTACTTAATTAATGCTCAATTACATACGTTAGTAAACGCAATAAAGCGGAGTCCGTTATTGCAATAGGAGCTTCCGCGGAATGATGCAAATGAAAGGACAGCAAATGCAGAATCGCGGCTGTTGAAAAACCCTGCCATAACAGCAGGGAATCAAGTCGTTCAACCATTAAGTAAACACACATACTGCAGCAGGAGAAAATAACCAGCGTTGAACGGGATGGAACAAATGTTCCTGTACCCAAAACGAAAGAGTGGGTTGCCCCACTCTCTTTGCCTCTGCTATTGCAGCATTTCCAATAAAAATATACCATAACCAGAATTTTATTGCAAATGAAGGAAGAATCTAAGCCCCAGTTAAAATAGGGATAGCTGATTTTGATCTGGAAGAGCTTCAAGGCACCCATGGTTATCCAAATACTCAATAATGGTTTTGGAAATCCTGCCCCTTTGCTGAAGATCTTCTTTGGACAGGAATTCTCCCTCTTCCCTTGCTTTTACAATATTCAGCGCAGCATTAGTTCCAAGTCCCGGAATTGCATTGAATGGCGGAATCAATGTTTCCCCCTCAATAACAAATTCACTCGCTTGTGACTTATATAAATCAACCTTTTGGAAAGCATAGCCTCTTGCACACATTTCCAGGCACAGCTCCATAACGGTCATAAGGTTTTTCTCTTTTGGACTTGCTTCAAGCCCCTTGGCACTGATTTCTTCAAGTTTCGCTTTTATAGCAGCTGCTCCTCTGGCCATAGCATCAACATCAAAGTCATCTGCTCTTACTGTAAAGTATGCAGCATAATAGAGCAGGGCGTGATGGACTTTAAAATAAGCGATTCTTACAGCCATCAGAACGTAAGCTGCGGCATGGGCTTTCGGGAACATGTATTTAATTTTCAGACAGGATTCAATATACCATTTTGGTACATTGTTATTTCTCATTTCTTCTACCATTTCTGGAGTCAATCCTTTTCCTTTACGGACGGACTCCATAATCTTGAAGGCAAATGAAGGCTCGAGTCCCTGATAAATTAAGTACACCATAATATCATCCCGGCATCCGATTACTTCGCTTAAGTTGCAGATATTATTATGAATCAGCTCCTGTGCATTTCCAAGCCATACATCCGTACCATGGGAAAGCCCTGAAATTTGAACAAGCTCAGAGAAAGTCGTCGGTTTGGTGTCTTCGAGCATCTGACGCACAAATTTCGTCCCAAACTCGGGGATACCCAGTGTGCCGGTCTTACACATAATTTCTTCCTCGGTTACGCCCAAAGATGAAGTGCCGCTGAAAATTTTCATGACTTCCGGATCATCCGTGGGAATCGTCTTCGGATCAATTCCGCTTAGATCCTGCAGCATCCGAATAACGGTTGGATCATCGTGTCCCAGGATATCAAGCTTGAGCAGATTATCATGGATAGAGTGAAAGTCAAAGTGTGTGGTTTTCCATTCGGATCCCGCTGCATCCGCAGGAAATTGAATAGGCGAGAAATCATAAATGTCCATGTAGTCCGGGACAACAATAATTCCCCCGGGATGCTGGCCGGTGGTCCGTTTCACTCCGGTACAGCCCTGAACGAGCCGGTCAATTTCTGCACCCCTAAAGTTCAGATTATGATCACCCGCATATCCTTTCACATAGCCGTAAGCCGTTTTTTCAGCAACCGTGCCGATTGTTCCAGCACGGAAGACGTTATCTTCCCCGAATAGCACCTTCGTATAGTTATGCGCTCTCGGCTGATATTCACCTGAGAAGTTTAAGTCGATATCTGGAACTTTATCTCCTTTAAATCCAAGGAACGTTTCAAATGGGATATCATGCCCGTCTTTCCTATATGCTGTTCCGCATTTCTCACAATCTTTATCAGGGAGGTCAAAGCCTGAACCGACCGACCCGTCATTAAAGAATTCGGAGTGTTTGCACTTCGGACATACATAATGAGGCGGCAGCGGATTAACCTCGGTAATTTCGGTCATCGTAGCGACGAGCGAGGACCCGACTGAACCGCGCGACCCTACAAGGTATCCGTCATCGAGAGATTTTTTAACCAGTTTGTGTGAAATGAGATAGATAACGGCAAAACCGTGGCCGATGATGCTTTTTAATTCCTTTTCAAGTCTGGCTTCAACAATCTCAGGCAGGGGTGTCCCATAAATGCTTTCAGCCATCTCGTAGCTCATCTGCCTGATTTCCTCATCCGCGCCTTCAATTTTAGGTGTGAACAAGTCATCTTTAATCGGCTTTACATCCTCAATCATATCTGCAACAGCGTTTGAGTTTTCCACAACAATTTTTTTTGCTCTTTCTTCTCCCAAAAAGGAAAAACTTTCGAGCATCTCATTGGTTGTTCTAAAATGAACATTTGGATGTTCATGGCGATTGAGAGGATTCGCTCCGCCTTGAGAACTGACTAGAATTTTCCTGTAAATTTTATCTTCAGGATTCATGTAATGCACATTGCCGGTAGCCGCTACAGGCTTTCCGAGCTTGTCTCCAAGATCGGCTATCTTTGTGATAATCTCGTGTAATGCTTGTTTGTCCCGGACATACTCCAGATCAATTAAATGCTGATACACTTCAGGCGGCTGGATTTCAAGGTAATCGTAAAACTTAGCTGTCTCCTCCACTTCTTCCGGGGATTTCTGCATCATCCCCTCAAAGACTTCTCCTTTATCACAGCCAGATCCTACGAGTATGCCTTCTCGATGCTTTTGAAGGACAGATCTTGGAATCCGCGGTACGCGGTAAAAGTACTGAATATGCGATAAGGATACAAGCTTAAAGAGATTTTTCAGCCCAACCTCGTCTTTTGCCATAAGTGTCGCATGGAATGGTCTTGAGCGCTGAAACGCGTTCCCCTGCCCCATATTATCGTTCAATTGGTCATGATACTGGATTCCCTTTTCCGCAGCATCTTTCAGCATTTTCAGCAAAAGATAACCCGTCGCTTCCGCATCATAAATCGCTCTATGATGCTGGGTCAGTTCGATATCAAACTTTTTGCAAAGCGTATTCAGTCTGTGGCTTTTAAGATCAGGATATAAGAAGCGTCCAAGCTCGAGCGTATCGATTACAGGATTTGCTGCTTTATCCTCCTCCAGCAGCCGGGTATAAGCTACATTTAGAAAGCCCATATCAAAGCTTGCATTATGCGCGACAAGAATGTCGTTTCCTGCCCACTCTTTAAACTCCTGCATGACGTCTTTTACTTCCGGAGCATTTTTAACCATATCATCGGTAATTCCTGTCAAATCGATGGTTGTAGCTGACAGCGGATGATGAGGATTGGCAAACCGCTCAAAGCGGTCAATGATTTCCCCGCCTTTAATTTTTACTGCCGCAAGCTCGATCACTGTATCATAAACAGCTGATAATCCTGTTGTTTCAACGTCAAAAACGACGTATACGGAATCCTCGAGCAGGCGGTGATCATCGTTATAGGCAATCGGCACTCCGTCATCAACAAGATTCGCTTCAATTCCAAAAAGAACCTTCAGACCGTGTTTTTTCCCTGCTGAATAGGCTTCCGGAAATGACTGCGCTACAGCATGATCTGTTATCGCGATTGCTTTGTGTCCCCATTTTGCTGCCTGCTCTGCCAGCCGGCTGAAGGAGGTCACTGCATCCATTTGACTCATCGGGGAGTGAAGATGAAGTTCTACCCGTTTTTCATCTTCTGGAGCTGTATCCATTCTCAGCTTAGGCTTAACTTCATTAATATCATTGGCGATCATGACAAGATCGCGTACGAATGTATCATTTTGCACGCTTCCTCTTGCTTTAATCCACATTCCCTTTTTAATGGCATTTAACAGTGCTGCATCTTCTTTATCCCGGGCAAACATTTTGACAAGCATGGAGCTCGTGTAATCGGTAATTTTTATTGTAGCGAGGGTTCGGCCGCTTCTCAATTCTTTTGTTTCTGCATCAAACACATACCCTTGTATCGTTGTCCTTCTCTCTTCGTCCACAATCGTTTCCATCGGAACGACTTCTTCATCGTCTTTAATTTGATACCCGATGACGATTGGCCCGGATGGAATATCTCCCGCCTGATCCTCTTCTTCTTTCTTCTGCATTTCTGTTAAAGCTGCAAGTGCGCGTTCCTGATCTTCCAGTAGCTTTTGTTCATTAAACTTTTGAAGATCCGCTTCGGAAAACGTAACCTCGGTATCAACTTGAAAGAGCGGAAAACCAAAGGATTGAAGGCTTTCCTGGATAAGAGCGGTGTATTTCCTTTTAATCGTTGCAGCTTCTGTATCATTTCTCGCGCTGATTATCAGCTTCATCCCTGTTAATTTTGGAATCTGTTCTGACAGAAGGGATAAAACAGGAGGCGAAATCCCTTCAATTTCTCTCAGGCCCGCCATCCAGTATTCCTGGAGAAGCATTTCACTGGCTTCCGGATTTGACACCTTAATGGAAAAGGTGACGGATGCTATGTGAGAGAACGCCTTAGCAAGACTAGAATGGAAAAGCTGGTAAACTTCAAAGGGTAAAATGTTTGATAGCTCAAAATCGAAATGCCATCTTTTTTGCTGCTTATGGACAGTAAGTTTCCCTATTGAAGCATGCTCAAAATAAGGAACAATTAGGTCATCCGTCATCTGAAGCTGCTGAAGCAGCAGCTGAAACCTCTTACGCTGTTCAGTTAGTTTTTCTTCCAAGTCTCCCGCTCCTTCCCTCTCAAAATGGAAGGGTCTGACCGCTAAGCAGCCAAACCCTCTTTTATCTTTTTAATAAGCTTGTCTTCTGATTTTCTGCAATCTACAGATGGTCAAATATCAGCAATATGCTTATCATAGCCTAATTAATTTACTTAAGCTGAAATTATTTTCCTAGCAGACGGCTAATTGTCTCCGCCAGCTCGTCCACTGGAACATCCAGCTTTTCGCCGGTTTTGCGCACTTTCAATTCAACGATATTTTCTTCAGCGCGCTTGCCCGCTGTAATCCGGATTGGAAGTCCGATTAAATCTGAATCAGCAAACTTCACTCCCGCTCTCTCGGCCCGGTCATCGAACAGGATGCTGTATGTCTTTCCAAGATCCGCATATACTTTTTCAGCCAATGCAACCTGGGCATCAGACTTCATATTGGCAGGGACTACATGCAGGTCAAAGGGAGCGATCTGCTCAGGCCATACAATTCCGTTTTCATCATTGAACTGTTCAACGATTGCAGCAAGGGTTCTGGAAACTCCAATTCCGTAGCAGCCCATAATCATCGGCTGGGAACGTCCATTTTCATCGAGGTAGGAGGCATTCATATCGACAGAATAACGGGTACCTAATTTAAAAATGTGCCCGACTTCGATTCCGCGGGCAAACTGAATGGTCCCTTTTCCGTCTGGAGATGCGTCTCCTTCTTGAATGAAGCGCAGGTCTGCATATTGGCCAACCTTCAAATCGCGCTCAGCATCTACAGATATATAATGGAAACCTTCTTCGTTTGCACCGCAAACGCCATTCACTATTGCTTTTACTGCAGCATCTGCGACAACTTCGATTCCTTCAGGAACACCGATTGGTCCTATAAAACCAATTGGGCAGTTCAGCGCCTCTTTTGTTTCTTCAGGAGTCGCCAGTTCAACATTGCGTGCATCAAAAAGGTTTTTCACTTTAATATCATTAATTTCATGATCCCCTCTTGAAAGAACGAGAACCAATCGATCATCTGCTTTAAAAAGAAGGGATTTAATGCATTTCTCCTTCGCCACTTCAAAGAATTCGGCAACTTCCTCAATAGTTTTTTGGGAAGGTGTTTCTTTCTTTTCCAGCTCACCGCAGGTTTCATCGGAACGTGTGTATTCTGCAGTTACCGGCGCCATCTCTACATTGGCCGCAAAGCTGGATTGATCGGAGTATGCAATTGTATCTTCTCCAACTTCAGACAGCACCATAAATTCATGTGTGTCCTTTCCGCCCATTGCCCCTGAATCGGCGATCACGGCACGGAAGTTAAGTCCGCAGCGTTCGAAGATATTGCTGTAGGCAGTAAACATTTTATCATACATTTCATCCAGACTTTCATAGGAGGAGTGGAAGGAATAGGCATCCTTCATAATAAATTCACGGCCTCGCAGAATTCCGAACCTTGGACGCTTTTCATCTCTGAATTTTGACTGGATCTGATAAAGAGCGAGAGGAAGTCTTTTATAAGATTTCACTTCATCTCTTACAAGACTTGTAATCACTTCTTCATGCGTTGCTCCAAGCGCAAACTCCCTGCCATGTCTGTCTTTAAGTCTCATTAGCTCCGGACCGTAGGAATACCATCTTCCAGACTCCTGCCAAAGTTCAGACTGCTGCATCGCAGGCATCAAAAGTTCGGATGCCCCTGCTTTATTCATTTCATCCCTTACGATGTCCTGAATGTTTTGAAGAACTTTCTGGGCGAGCGGCAGATAGCTGTATATACCGCTCGTGTTCTGGCGGATGTAGCCAGCTCTAAGCAGGAGCTGATGGCTTTTAATATCGGCATCAGCCGGGACTTCTCTTAATGTAGGAATAAACATCAAACTTTGTTTCATCTAATTGCACCCCGTTTTAATAGATCGGCTAATTTTTATAAAAAGAATCTTTGGATGTCGTTCCACGTAACTACAAGCATAAGGAGCATAAGAAGCGCAAATCCGATAAAATGAACGATGCCTTCCTTTTGGCGGTCAATCGGCTTCCCGCGGACTGCTTCAACAAGGAAAAACATAAGCCTGCCTCCATCAAGTGCAGGAATCGGCAGAAGGTTCATGATTCCAAGATTGATGCTAAGAAGCGCTGTCCATCTAAGAAGGTTTTCAAAGCCGGACTGTGCAACCTGGCCGGTTACATCATAAATGCCCACCGGTCCGGAAAGCATGTCAATAGAAAATTGACCTGTTACAAGCTTTCCTAGGCTTACAAGTATTTCTTTCGTGTAAAACAGGGTCTGGGTTGCCCCATTCTCAAGAGCAGTAAAAAAGCCTTTTTCCATAGGTGCATAGGAACCTACGCGGCCAATGATCTGCTCTCCGGCTTTCTCAGCTTTAGGAACGACCTGGATTGTTTGCGGCTTTCCATCCCTTTCAATTGCGAAGGAGAGCTCTTTTTCCGGACTAGTACTGATGATTTTTGTTACATCTGTCCAGGTTGTGACAGGCTTGCCATTGATTGTTTTAATTACGTCGCCTTGCTTGATGCCTGATTCGATTGCTGCACCGTCTTTTGTCAGCTCGCCGAATATTGGTTTATCCATAGGTGAACCCTGGATCAGTCCTAATCCGAATAAGACAACAAACGCAAGGACAAAGTTCATTAAAGGTCCAGCAATAATCGCTGCCGTTCTCTGCCCCAGGGTTTTGGAACCGAATTGACGGTCATATGGAGCAATTTGGCTTTCTTGTCCATCAGCAACAAAGAATGATTTTTTTGCGACAGTAAAATGCTGCAGACGGTCCTCTTCGCCTTGCTCATACCCCGTAATTTTCATAGCTTTTTCAACGTCAGCATGTTCTACTTCAATGATTCTTGCTTTTGGATACTTTTCTTTATTGTTTAAAATAATCTTTTCGACTTCGTCTTTTTCGTTGAAAAGAAGTCCGATATGATGACCGGGTTTCACTTCAATCATCTCAGGATCTTCTCCGGCCATTCTTACATAGCCGCCGATTGGAAGAAGACGGATCGTGTAGACTGTTTCATTTTTTTTATAAGAGAAAATCTTTGGTCCGAATCCGATTGCAAACTCCCGGCATAAAATTCCGGCGCGCTTGGCAAAAACCAAGTGGCCCAGTTCGTGGAAAAATACTAGAGCTCCAAAAATCAGAATAAACGCGATGACCGTATTCACTTGCATACCACCTTTAGTTTAATAGGGACCTTACAAAAGCTCTGGCCTCTTGATCCGCATGCTGAATGGCTTCAAGATCCGGATTTGTGATGATGCTGTGAGCTTCCAGTGCCTTTTCAATCTTATTCTCGATATCAAGAAATTCGATTCTGCCTGCTAGAAATTGAGCAACGGCTTCCTCGTTGGCTGCATTTAAAACGGTCGGCATTGTCCCTCCCATTTTACCTGATTCATAGGCAAAATGTAAGCATTTGAAGCGCGAGAAGTCTGGCTTTTCAAAATGAAGCTTTCCATGCTCCCAAAGGTTTAAGCGTTTTGTATTTTGTAAAGGGAGACGTGAAGGATGTGTCAGTGCGTATTGAATTGGCACTTTCATATCCGGAGAACCAAGCTGTGCCTTCACACTGCCGTCTTCAAATTCAACCATAGAATGGATGATGCTTTCTTTATGAAGCAGCACATCAATATTTGAATATGGAATTCCGAACAGCCAATACGCCTCGATTACCTCTAGCCCCTTATTCATCATTGTAGCCGAATCAATGGTGATTTTAGCCCCCATAGACCAGTTTGGATGATTAAGGGCTTCTTCAACCGTAACTCCTTTTAATTCTTCTCTGGAGCGGTCCCGGAAACTGCCGCCTGAAGCTGTCAGGATAAGTCTGGTAATATCAGCAGCATCTTCCCCTTGCAGACATTGGAAAATGGCTGAATGCTCGCTATCCACCGGCAGAAGTGCCGTTCCATTTTTCCGTGCAGCTTCTGTGACGATATGCCCGGCTGTTACAAGGGTTTCTTTATTAGCCAAAGCTACGGTCTTTTTTGATTCAATAGCCTTTAACGTAGGAACCAGCCCAATGCTTCCGAGAAGGGCATTGACTGTAACGTCCGCATCCGTGTGCACAGCTGCTTCGATATTGCCCTCTTCTCCGTAAGAAAAAGAAATACCCTCTCCGCTGAATTCGTTTTTCAGCTGCAAATAATCTTCTTTTTCTTTTACAGAGACAAATTTAGGCTTAAATTCTTTGATGGCTTCTCTGCCGGCTTCCATATTGGAGCCAAACGTTAGAGCTGTTAGCTCGAACTCTTCCGGATGCTCGCGGATCACTTCAAGGGTTTGAGCTCCGATTGATCCTGTAGCGCCTAAAAGACTGATTCTTTTCATGTTCTCTCACTCTCCAGTAGATCTCTCTTGTGTATTGGCATTTAAAATAGGACCAGCATGAAATGAAGGAGAGGAAGGACAAATAATAGACTGTCAAAGCGATCCAATATACCTCCGTGACCAGGAAGAATTTGTCCGGAGTCCTTCACATGATAATGCCTTTTCAGAGCAGACTCCACTAAATCGCCCACTTGTCCAAAAACAGACAAAAATATAGTGATTAAAGCTACAATGACATAGGAATGCACAATCGGCATCACCATCTCAAAAACAATTGAAACGGCCAGGGCGCAGAGAATACCTCCAAAAAAGCCTTCAATCGTTTTATTTGGACTGATTTCCGGCCAAAGTTTGTTTTTTCCGATTGCTTTTCCTATAAAATAGGCACCCGTGTCTGTTGCCCAGATAACGAGAAGGGCAAATACGATAAATTCCAGTCCTAAAGCTCTTGTCTCAATAAAGTAGTAAAATCCGATTCCGATATACATAACCGAGAGCAGCGAAAATCCTACATCATCAAAAGAAAAGCGGTTTTTCGTAATGACGGTATAAGTCAAAAAAAGCAGGACCCCAAGAAGGGCAACCTCTAATTTTGAAATATGTATGTTTCCCAAGACAATTATATGACTCGATGGGATGAGCAAAATCCACAAGAGCAGGATACTGACAAGTCCTGGAATGCTCACCATCTGAATTTTTTTCATCTTTAAAAGTTCGTAAAGGCTGATTGTGCTTAGAATATATATGGCAAAACTAAACGGGATTCCCCCCACAATGACAAAGGGCAGAAAGAGCGCTAGTGCCAGTACTGCTGTTATTATTCGCTGGATCATTTCTCATCACCTTCTATACTCCGCCAAATCTGCGGCCCCTTTGCTGATATTCAGCGATTGCGTGGATAAAGTCCTCTTCTTTAAAATCGGGCCATAGCACATTTGTAAACCAAAATTCGGTATACGCAAGCTGCCATAGCATAAAATTACTGAGACGGATTTCCCCGCTTGTCCGGATCAGCAAATCCGGATCCTGCAGCGATTCCGTCATTAAATAAGTTGAAAAAAGCTCCTCGTTAATATCCTCTGTCCGAACTCTGCCTTTTTTTGAATCCTCAACAAGGCTTTGAATTCCCTTGACAATTTCTGTCCGGCTTCCGTAATTAAGAGCAAAATTTAAAACAAGACCTGTATTTACCGATGTTTCCTGGATGGCTTTTTCAACGGCGCTTAGCGTGTGCTTTGGAAGGCGGTCTGTTTCTCCCATGATTTTCACTTGTACATTCTCTTCGATTAATTCAGGAAGAAACGTCGTTAAGAACTCCTCAGGAAGTTTCATAAGATAATCCACTTCAATTTTGGGTCTTTTCCAGTTCTCAGTTGAAAATGCATAAAGTGTTAGAGCGCTCACACCCAGCTCACTGGCAAGTTTAGTAATCTTTCTGACCACCTTCATCCCCTCGTGATGGCCAGCCATTCTGGGCAGTGCACGGTTTTTAGCCCATCTTCCATTCCCATCCATAATGATAGCGATGTGAGGAGGGATTGGCCCGTCGATTACATCTTTTTTTGTATATGTATGATTGGCGGAAGGCGAAACTTCCCTTCTGCCCCTTCTGAAAAAGTTAAGCATGTGATTCCTCCATCACCCGGCAGCTAATGGTTCTTAGCAATCCCTAGCCGTGTTAACAGTATTAACAAAAAAACCCCCTGTAAACGTTAGAGGGTCTTTTGCACACTTCTATTTTACATAGAAAAACGTTAAACTTCCATGATTTCTTTATCTTTGTCTTTAGCGATTTGATCCAGCTTGCTAATATAGCTATCTGTCAGCTTTTGAACTTCATCCGAAAGTCCGCGCAGTTCATCTTCTGTCATGTCGCCATTTTTCTCTGCTTTTTTCAAATCATCATTCGCATCGCGGCGGATATTGCGGATTCCAACCTTTGCTTCCTCTGCATACTTTTTAACCAGTTTGCCAAGCTCACGGCGTCTTTCTTCCGTAAGAGCCGGAATAGCAATACGTACAATTGATCCGTCATTAGTCGGGTTAAGACCAAGATCTGCTTTCTGAATTGCTTTTTCAATATCGCCGAGAGCCGACTTATCGTAAGGAGTGATGATAAGCATACGCGCTTCCGGCACACTGATGGAAGCAAGCTGGTTCACAGGTGTTGGAGCTCCGTAATATTCTACCGTTACTTTATCAAGCAGGGATGCACTCGCGCGTCCGGCACGAACCGTAGCAAGCTCGCGCTGAAATGCGGATACTGCTTTTTCCATTCTGTCTTTCGCCTGATTAATATGCTGGTTTGCCATATTATTTCCCCCTCACAATTGTTCCGATGTTTTCGCCAAGTACGGCTCTTTTGATATTTCCCTCTTCCATAATAGAGAAAACAATTAGCGCTATATCATTATCCATGCATAGAGACGATGCTGTAGAATCCATGACAGCCAGTCCGTCTTTTAGGACATCTAAATAAGATAGCTCTTCATATTTAACAGCACTTGCGTCTTTAAGCGGATCAGCATTATATACGCCATCCACATTGTTTTTCGCCATCAGAATAACGTCTGCTTCAATTTCAGCGGCACGGAGCGCTGCTGTCGTATCGGTAGAGAAATATGGATTACCTGTACCTGCTGCAAAAATCACAACGCGTTTCTTCTCCAGGTGGCGGATGGCTTTTCTTCTGATATAAGGCTCTGCAACCTGTCTCATTTCAATGGAGGTTTGAACTCTAGTCTGAATGCCGAGATTTTCAAGGCTGTCTTGCAGCGCCAGGGAGTTCATGACGGTCGCAAGCATTCCCATATAATCCGCTGTCGCACGGTCCATGCCCATTTCACTGCCGACTTTACCGCGCCAGATGTTTCCGCCGCCCACGACAACAGCTACTTCCACATCCATCTCTGCAATTTCCTTTACCTGTGTGGCAATGGATTTAATAACGCTCGGATTGATGCCGAACCCTTGAGGGCCTGCTAAAGCTTCTCCGCTTAATTTTAAGACGATGCGTTTATATTTAGGATTATTCATAATAGCCTCCAAATCATATCATTAAAATTCCATTAAATAAGACAAGATGCTGATTTGTCAAATCCCCGACAATTCAGGCTTCGGGCTGACAAAGAGTTCCTGTCTTGAAAAAACGGGAACACTATCGTGTTCCCATTTTCAGTACATGTATAAATTCATTGAAACTAAAGGATTACTTGCGAACCTGGTTCATAACCTCTTCAGCAAAGTTATCCTGACGCTTCTCGATACCTTCTCCAACTTCAAAGCGGACGAAAGTTTTTACTTCAGCGTTATGAGAAGCAACAAATTGCTTCACTTTTTGATCTGGGTTTTTAACGAAGCTTTGGTCAAGAAGACAGATATCTTCAAAGTATTTACCAAGACGTCCTTCAACCATTTTCGCAACGATATTTTCAGGTTTTCCTTCGTTTAGAGCTTGCTGAGTCAATACTTCGCGCTCACGGTCAGCTTCTTCTTGAGAAACCTGGTCACGGCTGATGTATTTAGGGTTTACAGCAGCTACATGCATGGCAACGTCCTTTGCAGCACCCTCGTCTGTTGTTCCTTCAAGAACAGTCAGAACCGCAATGCGGCCGCCCATGTGAAGGTATGCTCCGAAAGCATCGCTGTCTGTTTTAGTAACAACTTCAAAGCGGCGAAGTGAAATTCTTTCACCAATTGTTGCTACAGCAGAGTGAATGCGCTCTTCTACAGATGAACCATTGTCCATTTTTGAAGCAAGTGCTTCTTCAAGGCTAGCCGGTTTTGCAGATAGAAGGTGTGATGCAAGCTCGCTGATTAGCGTTTTGAAGCCTTCGTTTTTCGCAACGAAGTCAGTTTCAGAGTTTACTTCAAGAATAACTGCCTCATTACCTTCTGTTTTAACAGCAGCAAGACCTTCTGCTGCGATGCGGTCAGATTTTTTAGCAGCTTTCGCAATTCCTTTTTCACGAAGGTAATCAATTGCCTTTTCCAAATCACCGTTAGTTTCTGTTAGCGCTTTTTTACAATCCATCATGCCTGCGCCAGTTTTTTCACGAAGTTCCTTTACCATTTGAGCAGTAACTGCCATGGGGAATTCCTCCTTAGATTTTAAAGTTATGTAATGAAATGCTTATTCTTTTAAAAAAAAGGCGATAAAAGGCCTTACCCTCTTATCACCTTTTTGTTTGCTCATTAAGCAGTTGTTGTTTCTTCTTCAGCAGCTTCTTCGCCTTCGTTGCCTTGTTTAGCTTCAAGGATTGCGTCAGCCATTTTACCAGTAAGAAGTTTCACCGCACGGATTGCGTCATCATTTGCAGGGATAACGTGGTCAATCTCGTCTGGATCACAGTTAGTATCAACGATGCCAATGATCGGAATGTTCAATTTGTGTGCTTCTGCAACAGCGATGCGCTCTTTGCGAGGATCGATGATGAACAGAGCATCCGGAAGGGATTTCATATCTTTGATTCCGCCCAGGAATTTTTCAAGGCGCTCAAGCTCTTTTTTAAGCTGAACAACTTCTTTTTTAGGCAGAACTTCGAATGTTCCGTCTTCCTGCATTTTCTCAATGTCTTTTAGACGCTTAATACGCTTTTGGATTGTTTCGAAGTTTGTAAGCGTTCCGCCCAACCAGCGTTGGTTAACATAGTACATGCCTGAACGCTGAGCTTCTTCTTTAACAGAATCCTGAGCTTGTTTCTTTGTACCAACGAATAGAATTTTACCGCCGTTAGCAGCCAATTCTTTTGTTACGTTGTATGCTTCTTCAACCTTTTTAACTGTCTTTTGAAGGTCGATGATGTAGATGCCGTTACGCTCTGTAAAGATGTAACGTTTCATTTTTGGGTTCCAGCGGCGTGTTTGGTGACCGAAGTGAACACCAGCTTCAAGCAATTGCTTCATTGAAATTACTGACATGTTAATTTTCCTCCTAATGGTTTTTCTCCTCCGCTTTACATCATTTCCAAGCAAAACTGAATGAACAGCACCGATGCTTGAATCTGTAAGCGTGTGTATTAACACCAAGAGAAAATATACCATAGTCAGAGATCTTAATCAAGCTTTTGTTCACTAATTTTGACGAAATTTAAGAAGGAGCTCGACCTCTGTCTTGCCTTTATCCGTTTGCTTTGCAATTTCTTCTATAGAATATCCTTTTTCATGCAGGGTGACAACCTCATCTGTGCTTTTCAATGCCCGTGAAGTCCATTCAATGGAATCTTCCAGTTCTTCCGCATGCTTAAGGTGTTTCGGAAGGGGGTCTTCATGAACAGCCTGTTCATCCGATTCTCCCTTTTTTTCAAAAATCGGCTCTGCTTTTCCAGGTGCTGAGTTTCGGTCCAGAGCTCCTATAAAGCGATCATGTTCTTCCCTCTGTTCCAGCATAAAGGCTGCAAGAAGCTGTTCTGTTTCTTCGAGTATTGACTCCTGTTCGTTCTTAGTCTGCTTTAAGGATGAGACCTTCATAAATAGCAATAATATAAAATAGAAGGAAATGATATGAAGAAGGATGCTAGCGAAAGTAAGAATACCGTTCATGGTTGCCCTCTTTCTCTTTATTTTCATTAAAGGGTATGGTAAAGCATGATGATGTTGATTTTTTAACACCTGTTGATTGGGGCGGAGGGCGTGAGACTCTCTGGTGCAAAGCGCAGAGGAGGTTCATCGGCCTTTCTGCTCCAGCTGAAGGTCTGCAGCGGAAATCAACAGCCAAGTTTAACAGAGCTTCATAAAAAAATGAGGCGCTGCGGACATGTTTCTGCAATGAATGGCAGCATAATGTCTGAAACGCCCTGGTGTTTAGTTCAGGAATTTTTCCATAATTCTTCTCAATTTAAATAAAGCTTTAGAATGAATTTGCGATATTCTCGATGTAGACAGCCCCATAACATGTCCAATTTCTGTTAAAGTCAGCTCATCTTTATAAAATAATGAAACGACCAGCTGTTCCTTTTCTGAAAGCTCGCTGATTACTTCCGAGAGCTGTCCGATCATTTCCTGTTTTAGAATGCTGTCTTCAGGGGTTTCGCTCCGGTCATCCTTAATAGCCATCCCTATATAGTCCCCATCATCATGGTCAGGCAGGTACTCATCAATCGATAATACATTAGCAAAAAAACCTTCATTGACTGCTGAAAGCACCTCATCCTCTGAAATCCCCATCTCATGGGCAATTTCTCCAGGGGTAACATTCCTCAAGTATTTTTGTTCCAATTTCTCGATGACAGTCTCTACCCTTTTCGCTTTTTCACGGGAGCTTCTCGGAAGCCAGTCTTCTTTTCGAAGCCCGTCAATAATCGCTCCCCTGATACGAAATGAAGCATAAGTATCGAATTTCAAATCTCTCCCGGGATCAAACTTTTCAAGTGCATCATATAGACCATACAGCCCAAGACTCATTAAATCATCCCTGCTGACTGTCTTTGGAAGTCCGACAGATATTCTTTGAACATGAAATGTAACAAGCGGTGTATACCTCCTGATTAGCGCATCTCCAGCTAAAGGATCTCTATTACTCACCCATTTATTCCATATCTGCTGTTCTTCTTTGCCTGTCAATTGAGTCATAACCTTTCCCCCTAGTGCCTATGGCCTTTCTTACCCGCTTATATAATGGATGTTCCTAAATTTACGGTGCGTATAGTCAGCAAAGAAGTGGCGGGATCAAATTCGATGGTTCTTCCGCTCGAACCGCCTGTCTCTGAGGAGATTAGCGGTATGGAATGGCAAGTCAGAAGCTCTTTAACGGCTTCTATATTTCTTGGACCAATCCGCATCGTTTCATTTTGTGTTTTAAACGCAAACATCTGGGCTCCGCCAGCCATTTTTGCTTTCAGGCGGGAGGCGGGAGAACCCATTTTCTCAAGCTGCTTAAGCAAATCATGGAAAGCGGTATCTGCATACTTATACCGGTTAAACTTTTCGTTCCTGGCTAAATCGGATGTCGGAAGCATAATATGGGCCATTCCCGCATTTTTTCTTTCATGGTCATAAAGCACGAGCCCCACACAGGATCCAAGACCTGATGTACGGAGCTTTTTGGGAGACGCTGCAGCATTCATGTCAGCGATGCCGACTTTTATGATTTCTGCTGTTTCAAGATTCATCGCTTACTCCAAGAGCGCGGTAAAAATGGTCAAATGACTCATAATCCGGAAGAAGAAAAAGGTGTCCTTGAAAAGAATGCCTCTCCTGCCGGTCTTCCTCCCGAATAACAGTCCGAATCAATACAGCAAAGTCAGCCGCCTTCGAAAGTTCAATCAATCCCTCACTTATTACAGCACCGAACATATCAATTGAAAACTCCGGGACCTCAGGTATAAACGAAAGCTTCGTCAAATCAGACAATGAGGTTAAATATGAACCTATTACTATATTGCCAAGTTCTTTTATAGCTGACTTGCCATACTCGCTGTATGGGGGATTACTCAGATTTAGAGATTGATGGCCGGTAATTTCCCGGACAAATTTCTCTGCCTGGGTAACCTCCATAATAAAGTACATTGACCCTGAAATTTCTCCTGCTACTCTAAGAAAAATGCATGCCACTTCCCTTTCAGCACCGCCCATAGCTTCCGTAAGTTCATTAAACGTCACTGCTTTAACATCAGGGACGTCCATGCCGATCTTCCTGCCGAGCATGAGGGATAAGGCAGTGGCAGAGTGAGCCGCACCTATATTCGCCATTTCCTTTAATACATCAAGCTGTTCAAATTTAAGACTCATTCCCATTAAGCTCCACTGGATGCGAGTGATGGTGCTGAATGGAGCACTTCCTCAAGATCGAGCATAATAATCAAACGTTTATCAACCTTGACAACCCCGCTGATATAATCCGTTTTAATGATTCCCGCCACTTCCGGAGAAGGCTCAATCTGCTCAGTTCTAATATCAATGACGTCATTAGCCGAGTCAGCAATAAGACCTGCTTCTGTATCATTAATGGATACAACAATCATGCGAGTTAATTCCGTGGATTCATATGACCCAAGTTCAAATCTTTCTCGCAGGTCGATAACAGGAGTAATAACCCCTCTCAAATTAAGGACTCCCGTAATATAAGAGGCTGTGCCAGGCACTCTGGTGATCGACTGTACTTTTTCAATCGATTTAACAAGCTCTACAGGAATACCGAATTCTTCTTCCCCTAACCGGAAAATAATGATTTTCTTCTCTATTGATTCATTCGTCTGCATGCTGAAACATCCCCCGTCCTTATTTAATAAGTGCATTGCAGTCAACGATTAAAGCCACTTCGCCATCTCCCAGGATGGTTGCCCCTGAAATAGCAAAGACTCCATTCAGATAGTTTCCAAGAGGTTTTAGAACCACTTCAAGCTGGCCGATAAACGAATCAACAACTAGACCCGCGAGTCTTTCGCCTTTTTTCACGACCACCATCGAAAGGAATTCAGAATCCTCCGCTTCTGCATGAGGGACATCAAAAATCTGTTTTAAGAAGACGAGCGGGACAATTTTCCCTCTAAAATCAATGACCTTTTGATTATGGGCATTCATAATATCCTCTTTTCGAATGACAGCTGTTTCAATTACGGATGAGATGGGAATCGCATATTTCTCTTTTTCCAGTTCGACTAGAAGAACTGAAATGATACTCAATGTTAATGGAAGCTGCACGGAGAAAAGCGATCCTTTGCCTTCCTCAGAATCAACTGTTACGGATCCGCCTAAGGCTTCAATTGCGCTTTTAACAACATCAAGCCCTACACCTCTTCCGGAAATATCAGAGATCTGTTCGGCAGTGGAAAAACCGGGAGCAAAAATCAGTTCATTAATTTGGCGCTCGGTCATCTCAAGAGATGATTGTTCAGTCACAATTCCTCTCTCAATAGCTCTCCACAGGACCTTTTCACGGTTGATTCCCGCTCCGTCATCTGAAACTTCGATAAATACGTGATTGCCGCTATGGTATGCTTTCAGCTCAACGCGGCCTGTCTCAGATTTCCCTTTCCCTGCTCTTATTTCAGGCGCTTCAATCCCGTGATCCATTGAATTGCGAATCAAATGGACGAGCGGATCTCCAATTTCATCAATAACGGTGCGGTCCAGTTCCGTTTCGGCACCTGAAATATGAAGGTCGATTTTTTTATTCAAATCTTTAGCCAGCTGCCTGACCATTCTCGGAAAGCGATTAAATACCGTTTCAATCGGGACCATTCTCATATTAAGTATGATGCTTTGCAAATCTCCTGAGATCCTTGTCATTCTCTCAACAGTCTCTTGAAGCTCGGCATTTTTCAAATCCTTTGAAATGGTTTCAAGACGGCCCCTATCTATGACCAGTTCTTCAAATAAATTCATTAAAATATCAAGACGGTCGATGTTGACCCGGATTGTTTTGGAGCTTGTTTTTGCCTTCTGTACGGCTTCAGGCGCAGAAGCAAGCTCTGATGAAGCGGCGGCAGCCTGCTGGAATGCTGCAGCTGTTTCTTCCTGAACTGCCAGCTGCTCTAAGTGGATAGGCAGTGCTGAGACCTTCTCAATCTCTGAAACTTTTAAAATACGGCTTTCCAGCTCTTCTTTGCTCATTTGCGTTAAAATGGCCACAGAAAATTCATATTCAAAGTTTTCTTCTTCCAGCTGGTCGACAGAAGGAACACTTTTGACAATTTCGCCCGCCTGATCCAGGATTTCAAATACCATGAACGCCCTAACAGCTTTAAGAAGGCAGCCTTCCCGAAGCTGGACGGTTAATTCAAACGCATGAAAGCCCTGCTCCTTGGATTGCAAAATAACAGTTTTTTGAAAATCATCATAGGAACCAAGTTTATTCTCCGCCGACACTTGAGGTGAAGGGTCAACAGGCTGAGGAACATCTGAGCCATTTTCAATTGCTTTGAGACGGCTGACAACGTGTTTGACGTCTTTTTTTCCATCGCCGCCATCAGCAATGGAAAGAACCATTTCTTCCAATAAATCAACCGACGCAAAAACCGTATCAAGGAGAACAGGCGTCACTGAATTTTTTCCGTTGCGGATCGCATCAAGCACGTTCTCCATCTGATGAGTCAAATTTGCAAGATCTTCATAGCCCATTGTTGCGCTCATTCCTTTAAGAGTATGAGCTGACCGGAAAATATCGTTAACAATGGACAAATTTTCAGGGCTTTTCTCAAGCTCCAGCAGTTTCTCGTTGCATGCCTGGAGATGTTCCTTGCTTTCTTCAATGAATATTTCTAAATATTGACTCATTTCCATCAAATTTCGCCCCTTACGATTGTATATAGTGCATGATTTTTTCTGCTATATGGTCTACATGATCAATCGAATCTATCAATTCAGCACCAATTGCGCTCTTTGGCATCCCGAAAACAACTGAAGTCTGCTCCGATTCCGCAATGGAATGCGTGTTTCCTTTATCCTTTAATATAGATAGACCCTTTGTGCCATCGCTTCCCATTCCTGTCATGATAACGGCGATGTTTCTATAATGCTCAATTTTGCTTAATGACTCAAAAAGTACATCCACAGATGGGCGGTGGCCGTTCCGGATCGGAGTTTCCTCGACTCTTACATACAAGCTTGTCCCCTTTTGGATAACTGTCAGATGGGACCCTCCGGGAGCTATATAAGCCGTGCCCTTTTCAGCTTTTTCTCCATCTGCAGCTTCTTTCACCTGAATCCTGCTCATTTTATTGAGCCGGTCTGCAAGGGAAGCTGTAAATCCTATAGGCATATGCTGCACAATGAAGATGGGTGCATTCAATTCTGATGGGAGCGCCGGCAGCACCCTCTGAAGGGCTCTTGGTCCTCCGGTTGATGTACCGATGCAAACAACCGGGTCGTAATGTCGAATCCCGCTGTCAAAACTAGGATTTTTTTCCCTTACAGTGGATATTTTACTATATTTTTCAAAGATTTGGGGGATATCTTGATTTTTTTTAGGGTCTAACGGCATAAATATTTTTGCATTCTTGGATTGAAGTACTTTTTCCCTCAGCTCGTCTCTGATTTTATGCAAATCCAGTGAGATTGAACCCGATGGCTTGGCAACAAAATCTACGGCACCGGTCTCTAATGCCCGGATTGTCGACTCCGCGCCTGACTGCGTCGTGGATGAGAGCATAATCACGGGTCTTGGAAATTTATCCATGATTTCTTTTAATGCAGCCATACCGTCCATAACAGGCATTTCTACGTCCATTGTTACGACATCCGGTGAAAGCTTCTCGACCAGATTTAAAGCCTCCCTCCCGTTTTTTGCCGTTCCAATGACTTCAATGCCCTGAAAACCGTGCAGAAAATCTGAAATCATTTTTCTCATAAATGCTGAATCGTCAACAATTAATACCTTCATGTTATCCACCTTTTCCTGCCGTGCTGCTAAAAAGCGTTTTTAAGCGATCCATGAATAAGCTTGGCCGGCTTGTATTTCCAATGAAACCCTCATTCACTGCTAAAAAAGATGCCGCTGCCTGGCGAATGGACCTCGAGTACTTGGCCTTAGGAAAGGACTGTGTAATAGGATTTCGTTTGATTACCGCTTGCATGACAGCAGGATCATCCGGTAAAATTCCAAGAAGCTTTGGCTCCTTTGAAAGAAATTTACTAAGGACTGACGAAATCCGTCCGTATGCATTTGCCCCCTCTTTTTCCGTCTTCGTTTTATTCATCATAATAGACATTCTTGTCTCAGGGCTGCTTAATAAAATGTGCTTTGCAGCAGAATAAGCATCCATTAAAGATGTTGGCTCAGGGGTTACGATTAAGAATACTTCATCGGCCGCAAGCAGAAATTGCAGACTCTCCTTTGTCATTCCCGCCCCCATGTCAAAGAATATAAAATCATACACTTTCGTGAGCTCATCCAATTCAAGAATAAAAGCATCCAGATGAGTGCCTTTTAGCTCAAAGAATTCATTAAATGCCCTTCCTCCGGGAATATAGTCGAAGCCGGAGGGGCTTTTTTCAATAATTTCATTAAAAGAAAGGTTTTTCTTCCAAAAATCCAAAATAGAATGCTCAGGACTTTCACCTAGAAGAATATCTACATTTCCCATTCCAATATCTAAATCAAACAGTAAAACCTTTTGCTCCAATCGAGAGAGCTCCAAGCAAAAATTCACGGTAAAGCTGGATTTGCCTGTACCGCCTTTTCCGCTTGCAATACCAATTGTTTTAGCACGCTTCGGCGTATCTCCTTTGGCTTTGGCTATCATTTGCCTGAGTCTCTCAGCCTGATCGTTCATGCTTGCCCCCCAGAATCATATCAACTAGTAAAGTTTCTTTAGCTGGTAATAGATCATCAGGAACATTCTGGCCGGCCGTGATGCAGGCAATGCCCTTGTTTGATAATTTTGCAGCTTCATATAATGCACCGAATGTATCTGTTTCATCAAGCTTTGTAAAAATCAGCTTATTTATTTGCAGGGGTTCAAATTGCTCGATAATATCTCGCATGTCTTTTTTCTTTGATGTTGCTGATAGCGTTAAAAAGATGTCCATATCCTGATCCATACCAATTAACGAGTGTAAATCTTGAATGTATTGGCCGTTCTTATAATTTCTGCCGGCAGTATCAACAAAAACATGATCCATTTGTTCGAATTTCTTTTTTGCCTCTTCAAAATCTTCCCGGTTATAGCAAACTTCGATTTGGATATCCAGAATTTTCGCATAGGTTTTCAGCTGGTCGATCGCTGAAATACGATACGTATCTGTCGTAATAAACGCAACCGATTTCTGTCTGTTAATTAAGCAATCGGCTGCAAGCTTCGCAATGGTCGTCGTTTTACCGACACCTGTGGGTCCTGCAATCACGATAAACCGGCTTTGATACTCCATTCCGTTAAAAGGCAAATCTCTCAGTCCATTGATCAGAATTTGACCCGCCTCTTTGCGGCATGCCTCTTCATTTTGATGATCCTTTGACTGGAACCAAAATGTTAGAAGCTCCTGGACTGTGTCATCCAGAATCTCAGAGCCGATTTCCTGTTCCTCCAATTCCTTGTAAATAACTTCAATGGGTTCAGGAAGTTTTAATGAGGAGCCTCCTGATGCAATTTTGCGGTACTCCAGCTTCCCATCCCGAAGGTCTTTGCCAAGCAGCTGATCTTTCTCCCCTGGCATTAAAGGGGCAGCATTTTCTTTTTGAACCGGCTTTGTCTGCTCCTCTGTATCAGGATCTGCAGCAGCGAACACTTCAATTTGCTTTTTTGTAAATAAGCCAAGGAACCCGCCTTTTTCTACCGCTTTTGAATGGAGAATCACCGCATCCTGCCCGAGATCTTCCTTCACTCTTTTCATGGCTTCCTGCATCGTGTCTGCTGTATATTTTTTTACCTTCATGCTACGTTCACCACTCCTACGCTCTGGACTTCAACGTTCGATTCGAGTTCATTATAGGAAAGTACAGGTACGGCCGGAAAATACCGTTCCAGCAATTGCTTCACATACATTCTGACGGCCGGTGAGCAAAGCAGCACAGGCGAATGCCCCTCCAAAGAAAGCATTTCAATCTCTTTGGCTACCGACTCGATAATGGATTGGGAAACGGAAGGATCAAGAGATAGATAGTTACCGTGCTCTGTTTGCTGAACACCCTCTGCTACCAGCTTTTCAACTCTGCCGGATAAGGTCACCACTTTCAGCACCTGACCCTCGCCTGCAAATGATTGAGTAATTTGCTTCGCCAGCGCCTGGCGTGCATACTCCGTTAAAATATCACTGTCCGACGTCATTTTCCCATAGTCAGCAAGCGTTTCAAAAATGATCGGCAAATTGCGGATGGACACATTCTCCTTCAAAAGGTTGGATAATACTTTTTGAATATCACCAATTGATAGCGGTGAAGGCGTCACTTCTTCTACTAATATCGGGTACGCTTCTTTTAAATGGTCAATGAGCTGCTTTGTTTCCTGTCTTCCCAATAGCTCAGACGCATGTTTTTTAATGGTTTCTGTAATATGTGTGGAGACGACGGACGGCGGGTCCACGACTGTATATCCATAAAGTTCTGCCTGATCTTTCATCGCTTCAGAGATCCATTTTGCAGGAAGACCGAAGGAAGGCTCAATCGTATCAATTCCTTCTATCGCATCTTCATCCGCCCCTGGAGCCATCGCAAGATAGTGCTCGAGCAGAAGATCTCCTCTGGCTGCTTCGCTTCCTTTGATTTTCAGCCTGTATTCATTTGGCTGCAGCTGGATGTTGTCTCTTATTCTTACAACCGGAATGACTATGCCAAGCTCGATCGCTAGCTGTCTCCTGATCATCACGATTCGATCAAGCAAATCTCCTCCCTGCGAGCTGTCAGCAAGAGGAATCAATCCATATCCAAACTCAAACTCTATTGGATCCATGCTAAGAAGCTGAACGATGCTCTCCGGACTTTTCATTTCTTCTGGATCAGGCTGCAGATCAAGCTCTGATTCAGGTACCTCTTTCAGCTTTTTCTGACTCTGCTGCATAACATAGGCTCCGAGGGCAAGAGCTCCGCCGATCGGAGCAGTCACCAGGAGACCAATTGGAGTAAAAAGACCGAGCATCAGCATGGACCCTGCTGCCACATACATCATTTGCGGATAGGCAAAAAGCTGTTTGCTGATGTCTCCTCCAAGATTTCCTTCAGATGCTGCTCTCGTAACTACGATTCCTGTAGCAGTGGAAATCAGAAGTGCCGGAATTTGGCTGACAATTCCATCCCCTACAGATAGCATCGTAAAATGGCTTGCTGCCTCGGCAAAAGGCATTCCCTGCTGAACAACGCCAACAATCATACCGAAGATCAAGTTAATAATTACAATGATGATTCCCGCAATAGCGTCCCCTTTTACGAACTTGCTCGCTCCATCCATTGCTCCATAAAAGTCCGCTTCATTTCCAACCTTTTCTCTGCGGATTCTCGCTTCCTGCTCAGATATCATCCCTGCATTTAAATCAGCGTCAATACTCATTTGCTTACCAGGCATGGCATCCAGCGTGAAGCGGGCTGCAACTTCGGAAACACGCTCAGAGCCCTTTGTAATAACGACGAATTGGATAATCACCAAGATAATAAACACGACAAACCCTACAAGAACGTTTCCCCCGACTACAAATGTTCCGAAGGTCTCGACTACTTTTCCCCCTTCTCCATTTGAAAGAATTGCTCTCGTCGTGGAAACATTAAGCCCGAGTCTAAAAAGAGTTAAGAGCAAAAGCAAAGAAGGAAATATGGAAAACTCAAGAGGCTCTCTCATATTCATGGTTGTTAGGAGCACCAGCAGTGCCAGAGAGATATTGCAAATAATCAAAAGGCTCAACAGCCATGTTGGAAACGGGATGATCAGCATGGCGACAATGAGCACAACGCTAAAAAGTACGGATAAATCTCTTGTTGACATGTTCCTTCCTCGCTTTCAATCTTACGAATTACATTTTATTTTTAAGCCTGTAAATATAGGCCAGTATTTCTGCAATGGTTTTGAAAAACTCTTCAGGAACTGCTTGTCCGATTTCTACCTGTGCAAATAGAGCTCTTGCCAGAGGCTTGTTTTCAACTGCTGCTATGTCGTGGCTTTTTGCGATTTCTTTAATCTTTTGTGCAACAAGGTCCGCGCCTTTAGCTACCACAAAGGGGGCATCCATCTTTGATTCATCGTATTTCAGCGCAATCGCAAAATGGGTCGGATTCGTAATAATTACATCTGCGTCTGGAACATCCTGCATCATCCTCCGCATGGCCATCTCTCTTTGCTTTTGCTTAATTTTCGATTTAATGAGCGGGTCGCCTTCGGATTTTTTATATTCATCCTTAATGTCCTGTTTTGACATCCGGATATTTTTCTCAAAATCGTATTTCTGATACAAATAATCCAATAAAGAAAGAAATAAAAGAGCTCCTCCCGCCGCCAGGCCCATCTGTACGGTCAAGCCTCCTAGAAATTGAAGAGACTGTTCCACTGTCAAGTATGGCAATCGCAGGATGTCGCCAAGTCTCAGCCATATTACTGCTGCGGTAACTCCTCCTGTAAAAAGGATCTTTAAAATCGATTTAAGAAATTCTACTAAAGCCCTGATTGAGTAGATTCGTTTAAAACCTTTAAGAGGATCTATTTTTTCCAGTTTGGGCTGGATGCTTTCCGTTGAAAAAAGAAACCCGACCTGCATATAGTTGCTGATTATACCTGCAGCAAGGGCGGCTCCCATAACTGGAGCAAGCAAAATGGCCGCTTCCATGGTTACAGATCCCAGCAGATTTTGAACACTTTTCTCAGTAACTTCGAGCATCATATAGTCATTTATGCTGCCGCGTACAAAACCTATGAGACGATCCCGGTAAAATGCTCCGGCTACCATAAGGGTGAAAAATACGGCAAGCAAATTTACCGCCATATTGACATCGGCACTTTTGGCAACCTGTCCTTTTTTCCTTGAATCCTGCCTTTTTTTCGGAGTGGCTTTTTCTGTTTTTTCACCGGAAAAAAATTGGATATCAAGTTTAACTAGCTGCATTTCCCACTCCTCCTAAAAGCCTGATCAGATCCCTCATGGTTTCTGCCATCGTTTCAAAGAGTCCTTCCATCGTAAAAAACAAGGCACCCATAACAATGATCAATAAAATAAATGCGCTCAGCATTTTTACCGGAAGCCCAACGACAAATATATTCATCTGCGGAACCGTTTTTGCTACAATCCCGAGAGCTATATCAATGATGAACAAAGACCCTACAATCGGAAGTGACATCTGGAAAGCAATTAAAAACATAATGGAAAATGATTTTATGATAAATTCAGGAATAGCTTCGCTGTTTAAAGAAAAAGAAACTGTTTCCGGCGGAATGTATTGAAAGCTGTAGAAAACTCCATCCAGAAGCATATGATGAGCATTTAAGCTAAGCATAAGCAGCAAAGCCAATGTATTCAGCAGCTGTGCGACTAAAGGACTCTGCGTTCCTGTTTGCGGATCGATAATATTGGCGATGGCAAACCCGATTTGAAAATCCATAAAACTGCCCGCAATCATGATGCCGGAATATATGAGATAAGCAATAAAGCCAATCATCAACCCGATAAATACTTCTTTCATAAGAAGCTGAAAATAAAACCCGTTAATTTCAAGTTCCTGCGGCTTCAGCGTTTCATACATGATAAGTGCCAGAAAAAATGAAAAACCAGCTTTATGATATGCCGGGATTGTCCGATATGAAAAGAGAGGAAGCGTAATCATAAAAGCGGACATCCTGACAAATAGTAATAGAAAAAAAGGATAATGGCTTAAAAAGGACATATTAGCCTACAAACCGATCCAGATTGCCAAAAATACTGGCTGCATAAGATACCAGTGTCGTCAGCATCCATGGTCCAAAAAAGATCAATCCGACCATCACCGCAACTATTTTAGGAATGAATGCAAGGGTCTGTTCCTGAATTTGAGTAGTCGCCTGAAAAATACTGACCGCAAGACCAATAACCAATGCGACAAGCAGCAGCGGACCGCAAATCAGCAGGGTTGTATAAACCGCTTTTTCAGCAATGGAGATGACCATTTCTGAACTCATTGATATTCCTCCTTAGAAACTTTGAAGCAATGACTTTATCACCAAATACCAGCCATCAACGAGTACAAACAGCAAAATTTTAAATGGCAGGGAAATCATAACCGGAGGGAGCATCATCATCCCCATCGACATCAAAATACTTGCTACGACCATGTCAATGACAAGGAATGGGATGAAGATCATAAAACCGATTTGAAAGGCTGTTTTAATTTCACTAATGGCGTAGGCCGGAACCAGGGCTGTAATGGGGATGTCATCTACTGTTTTAGGTTTTTCGATATTTGCATAATTTAAGAACAATTCCAGGTCTTTTTGTCTTGTATGTTTGCTCATGAATTCCTTAAAGGGTTTTTCTGCTTTCACATACGCTTGTTCAAGCGTGATCTTCTCTTCCAGCAATGGAGTGAGCGCCTGCTCATTTGCCTCAGATAAAACAGGACCCATAATAAAAAAAGTTAAAAACAGGGAAAGTCCAATAAGCACTTGATTTGGAGGCATTTGCTGTGTTGCAAGGGAGGTTCTGACAAAAGACAGGACAATTACAATCCTTGTAAAGCACGTAAACAGGATTAATATGCTTGGCGCCAGAGACAAAACGGTCAGCAATAGCAGCAGCTGAACGGAGGTGCTTACACTTTCGGCTTCCCCTGAACCCAATATCCCCATAAGCTCATTCATTTCTTCCATTCCCTTTCCTGATCCACTCTTGTTCCTTTTGCTTTCTTTCTGATCCAAGCTCTTCAAGCTGCTTTTGAAGGGCTTGCTTAAAGGAGGAACGGTTCTTCCCTTCAGCTTTGACTCCGATCGAGTGAGCTGCCTTAGATAATAAAGTCTTTGCTCCCTGCAAATCCACACCTTTTTCTTCGTACTGACGGACAATCCGTTCCACTTCGTCTTCGTTTTCAATCACTTTAAGAAGCTGAATGGAATCCCCCACCCCAATAAGAAGAATCTCATCTCCAGCCTTTACAAGCTGAATGGAGCGGTTTTGACCAAGAGAAGTCCCTCCAAGAGTCTGAAGATACGTCATCGGTTTTACCAGCTTATTTCTTGATGAAACAATTCGGAAAAGGATATAGATCAGACCGACTACGAAAACTGTTGCAAAAATCATTTTTATGAAGTCCCACCCAGTAACCCCAGGTTTATTTTCTTCCTGGGGAGAGGGGACAGATTTCTCGCTTTTTTTCTCCGGATCAGCAGTTTTCTCCTCTTGCTGAAGGTAATCCTGGACCGTGCCGTCTTTTTCGGCTGCCGCAAAAGTATTACTGTGAAAAGGAGAAAATACAGCGACAAGGAAAATAAGTGCGGCTGTTGTTAATTTAATCTTTTTCTGCACGCTGCACACCGGCTTAGCTAAGTGATTTTTGAATGGCTTCGATTACGCGATCCGCTTGAAAGGGTTTAACGATAAAATCCTTCGCTCCAGCCTGAATGGCGTCGATTACCATAGCCTGCTGCCCCATTGCGGAACACATAATAACTTTGGCGTTCGGGTTTAATTTCTTGATTTCTTTCAAGGCCGTGATGCCGTCCATTTCAGGCATTGTGATATCCATCGTTACTAAATCAGGCTGATGTTCTTTATATTTTTCAACAGCCTGAGCACCATCTGCTGCTTCTCCTACTACATCAAAACCATTTTTAGAAAGAATATCCTTAATCATCATTCTCATAAATGCTGCATCGTCTACGATTAAAATTCTCTTTGCCATGTTCGCCACTCCCGTTTACTTAAGTTTATTTAGTCTGTCTTGCTGGCTGATTATGTCTGTTACTCGAACTCCAAAGTTCTCGTCAATGACAACAACTTCGCCTTTTGCTACTATTTTGCGGTTAATTAGTATGTCTACTGGCTCGCCTGCAAGTTTATCAAGCTCAATGATGGAGCCTGAAGACAGCTCCAGGATTTCTTTAATGGACCGCTTTGTACGTCCAAGCTCAACCGTTACCTGCAGAGGGATGTCCATCAGCAAGTCCAGATTCCTGCGCTCGCCATTAGCAGATTGCACCGGCTCAAAGCTTGCAAATTCTGCAGGCTTTACTTCATATTCAGGCTGAGGCGGATTGTATGCAGGCGCTGCCTGCTGGTTAGTATTATCCTGATAAGCATCTCTGCTGGCAGACTGATGCACAGGCTCTTTTTCTGGAGCCGGCATCTGCACTTTCGGTTCAGGCGGCGCCGGAGGATTCATCAATTCAAAAATAAGGTCTTTTGCAAATTGCAGAGGAAGAACCTGCATAATGCTAGAGTCAATCAAATTGCCAACCTTAAGCCGGAAAGAAACCTTAATGATTAATTCTGAATCAGGAATGGCATCCGTGCCCTCTCCTGCATTGATATTAAGTAATTCCAGTTTAGGAGGACTGATATCCACTTTTTTATTGAAAATCGTAGACATGCTTGTCGCAGCCGAACCCATCATTTGATTCATGGCTTCCTGAACCGCACTGATATGAATATCGCCTAACGAGGGATCTGGATTCGTTCCATCTCCTCCGATCATCAGGTCCGCAATAATCGCCGCATCATTTTGTTCAATTACAAGCAGGTTACTGCCTGAAAACCCTTCAGTATAAGTGACTTCGATCGCCACATATGGCTGGGGAAATTCATGCGGGAGCTTGTTTTTTTCAATAATTGAAACTTCCGGTGTTGTGATTTCTACTTTTTGATTGAGCAGAGTGGATAAAGCGGTAGCCGAGCTCCCAAATGAAATATTTCCAATTTCGCCGAGCGCATCAGCTTCCATGTCATCAAGGTAATCTGAAACTTCATTTACCTTCGTAGCTTCTTCTTCTAATCCGGTACCTTTCAGCAATGCATCGATTTCATCTTGTGATAGCATTTCATTACTCCCCATCTTCGTCACCCCCAAAATAGTGTTCAAGAATCTGTACAGCTAATTTGCGGTTTAATTTTCCAGGCTGTCCTGTATATTTTGGCTTGTCTCCTATTTTAATCAGGAGCGGCTGATCTATGGATTGATCCATTTGAATTATGTCACCCGCTTGCAGCTCCATAAATTCATGAATGGTAATTTCAGAGGAACCTAATTCAGCAGCAACCGTAATATCTGTCAATTCAATCCGGTTCTGCAGAGCTTCTGTTTCTGCAGGGTTTCTTTCTTTCCTGTCAGATTGCATCCAGTAGTGAACGGATAGCTTTGGAATAATCGGTTCAAGCACCACATGCGGTATGCATAGATTGATCATGCCGCTAGTATCTCCTACTTGTGCTGTCAGCGAGATTACAATGACCGTTTCATTTGGCGAAACCATTTGAATAAACTGCGGATTTACTTCAAACTCCTGCATCTCCGGCTCAATTTCAGTAATGGAACTCCATGCCTCCCTGTAATTATCAAGGGATTTCTCGAAAAGATTGGACATAATTCTTGTTTCAATCTCTGTCAATGTATCAATCTTATTGAAACCAGATCCAATTCCGCCCATCACACGATCCATCATTGCGTAGGCGATGTTGGGGTTTACTTCCATGACAATCCGTCCTTCCAGAGGCTGGACTTGAAAAATATTCAAAATCGTCATTTTAGGCATCGAACGTACAAACTCTTCATATGGAACCTGATCAACGGATGCGACAGTAATTTGAATGTACGTTCTCAGCTGTGCAGAGAACTAAGTAGTGAGAAGCCGGGCAAAGTTCTCATGGATCCGGGTAAGGCTTCTGATCTGATCTTTGGAAAAGCGGAGAGCTCTTTTAAAATCATAGGTTTTGATTTTCTTTTCCGCTTCTTCTCTTTTTAGCTCTTCAGCATCCATTTCTCCTGTAGTAATGGCTGATAGAAGTGCATCAATCTCATTTTGGGATAATATTTCACCGGACATGACGTTACCTCCTTAAACAAATATTCATCATTGCAGGATGAAGGAGGTAGTATAGACCTTCTCAACTTTTCCTTCTTGCATCAGTTTGTTAATGCTTCCCATGATCGTTTTCTTTAACGATTCCTTGCCATTCTTCCCTGCTAGCTGTTTAGCGTTCATATTGCTTAATTCTGAGATGATAACATCCTTTACCTGAAACTCTCTTTTTTCAAGCTCTTCCTTTGCTTTCTTGGAATCTGTTTCTAGCTTCAGGGATATCCGGACGATATTCCCGCTCGCTAAATTCGTCGTAAGCTCAGGAACTTCAACAGAAGCTTCTACTATTTCATCAATGGTTGGCGCTCCTGATGTGTCTTTCTCAAAAAAATTGGTCATTACAGCTAATGCCGCAACTCCAATCAGCGTAATAGAGGTAATAATGATAAACATAATGGATAATAGCTTTTTATTCATTTTCCTGCTCCTTTAGCTTGTTCGTCATGGCTAAAAGGCCAATTTCCCGGTAAAAATTCGTCATGAGCTCAATCACTTCTTCTTCTTTTTCCTGCACAATAAATTTCCTGCCATTTGTCAATGTAATAGCAGTATCGGGGAAGGACTCTACTAATTCGATCTGTAAAGCATTTAAGTAGAATGGTTTTCCGGTTAGACGGGTCACTTTAATCATTAAGTTCAGGAACAGCTTAAGAAGCTGTTCCCTGCCCCCATTCTTATCGTTTTAAGTTCATAAGTTCCTGAAGAATTTCATCTGATGTCGTAATGATTTTCGTATTAGACTGAAATCCTCTTTGGGCAACAATCATTTCTGTGAATTCTTCGGAGAGATCTACGTTTGACATTTCAAGAGATCCAGCTTGTACTAAGCCGGTTCCTGATTGACCAGGAGCAGCTAGAACAGCTGTACCTGAATTGGTAGTGCCAATATAAAGGTTTGAACCAGTTTTTTCTAAACCTCCAACATTTGGGAACTTAGCTAACTGAATTGTTCCTGCAGTTTGTATGGCACCAGCTGAATCCACGTATGAAACATTTCCATCTTGTCCAACACTCATGCTTTTGGCAGTAGTAGGAATCGTAATTTTTGCACCGCCCGTACTTTTTAGATATAACCCTTCGGATGTAACGATATCGCCCTGATTATCTAAATAAAAATTACCTGCTCTAGTGTAAAAAGGTGAAGCAAATTTACCGGATTCAGCAACCTGAAAAAATCCATCCCCGGAAATAGCCAAATCTAAATTCCTTCCAGTCGTCTGCAGGCTTCCACCTGTGTGAATGGTATCGATTGAAGCAAGCTGTGATCCAAGCCCTACCTGACTTGGGTTTGTTCCCCCCATTGTCCCTGCTGGTGCACTCGCGCCAGTGATCGACTGGCTGTAAAGATCCTGGAATATCGTTCTGCCCTTTTTAAAACCGTAAGTATTTACATTTGAAATGTTATTCCCAATAACATCAAGCTTTGTCTGAAAGTTTTTCATTCCGCTTATTCCTGAATATAAAGATCTTAGCATTTTCAATTCCCCCATTTTTTTATGGATGACTGCTTCAATCAGTCGGCAGCCAGGCTTCCCTTAACGGGTCCAGCCGTTAATCCAATAAGATTGTTCCGTTAATATTCGTAAAAATCTGAGACGCCGCTTCTTTTCGATTCATGGCAGTAATCAGCGTGGAGTTTTTCACGCTGATGATAAAGGCTCCTTCATTTGAAAGGAAGAGTGCATCCTGTATGCCTTTTTGCTTTGCTTCGGAAAGCCTCTTCTCCATCATCGTCCATTTCTCATCTGAGATGATAATGTTTCTTTCATTCAAACGGGCTTTAGCATGCTTGCTGATGGTCAGCTTTTCCTGAAATAGCGATTGAAACTTGCTGTCGCTTTGGTTTTTATGAAATGGTCTGTATAAAGACAGCGGATGCTGCATGAATTTTTCAATTCTATTTTCCATTTCTATTCGCTGCCTTTTTCAGACACCTTGACGATTTCATCTTTATAAATAATGGTTCCATCCATCAGTTCGAGTGTCACTTCATTGTTTTTTTTGCTAATCGCTTTAACAGTCTGTTTGCCTTCTTTAATCGCTGTATTCCCTGCATCATCTGTTTCTTTGTATGAATAGGTAATTTCCTTCCCGATCAGTGCGCTGTATTGAAGAATGGAACTGCCTGACTGCGCAGTGATGAAATCCTGCATCGTTTTATTCATGTTGGTCATTTGTTCAAGAGATGAAAAGGATGCCATTTGTGAAATGAATTCTTTGTCTTCCATTGGATTTAACGGATCCTGATTTTGAAGCTGGCTCATCAGGATTTTCAGGAAATCATCCTTGCCCAGAACATTTGAAGGGTTTCTGTTTTCTTTTTGGATGCTTGAAAGCATTGAGGATGAATCAATTTTCGTTTCCAATTTTATCACCTGCCCTCATTCATTATTTAATTCTTCATTCAGTGAGTCTTCAAAAGACCGTTCCATTGATTCTTTTCTTTGATTTTCACGATTTGACTGTTCACCGTGTCTGCCGCGCTCCCCCTGTTCCTGTGCAAAATCTCTGCTCGAAGAAGTAAAGGAGTGCAGCACTTCAATTTTTTCCATTTGTATATGCTGAGCAGTAAGGCCTTGTTTTAATTGATGGAGATGGCTTTCAATCACTTCTTTCACCATTAAGCTCCCAGCCGTGAATTTAGCCGTCCACTTGCCGTCAGACTGCATGATTTCGATTCGCAGCTCACCCAAATGTTCAGGATACAATTTAAGAAAAAGCTTCTCGGATCCATTTACCGTGACAAATTTACTTTTTGAAAGAATCTGCTGAATCTGCTGAATCATATCTTCCTGATTAACCCGGCTTCCTGTTGAATCAGTTTTAATAAAGAGCAATAGCTGCTCAGACTTTGGTAAAGGAGATTGGGTGTTGAAATTTAAGGTTTCATTGGATATAGGAATGGTTTTATCAATTGTTGAAGATAATTGAACGCCTGTATTTGCTGCAGTTGATAATTGAACGCTTTTTACTGCTGCAGCTGATAATTGATAGGCTTTACTTATATTTGAAGAAACGATATCAGCTGCAGAAGGCGCAGATTGTTGATGGGTAGGCAATGGTTTTTTCAAAGCGCTCTGCATGAATGCGGCAGCTGTATCAGGACCGTTTTTTTTCTCAGTAAGGCTTGTGAGCAAAGCTTTAAGCCCCGCCGGGAGCTGCCCTTCTTTTTCAAGTGAGGTCAAGACTTCAAACAGTTGTCCCGCTCTGACTGGAGTGAGCCACTCACTGAAATGGTTTTGTCTGTGTATAGCGCCGTTTTGCTGCAGCCGTACAGTGACTTTAAGAGGCGGAGCATTTTCCTGCGTTAAAAGAACAAAGAGTTCTGCAGCAAGCTTTTCCAGCTCATCTAACTTGTCCTCTTCCGGACTTCCTTCTTTCAGTAATGTATGAATGTGCTTTTGAAGCCCGTCCAGCAAAAGCAAAAGATCTTCTTCCGTCACTTGGGGAATCATTTGATTATCGGTGAATTCCGGCAGCTTGGTGCTTTCTGTAATCGCACCTTCCAGTTTGGAATCAGGAAAAGCCCCCATTAACATTTGCTGAAATGAAAGACCGTTTAAGGGTGTGCTTCCGGTCATTGGAGCTGCGGAAGCTGACATTGTGCTAATGGAACGAATCAACAATTATTCACCTCCTTCAGAATCAGCGAGCTTGCCAGTGTATAGTGCGGCGTTCTCTGGGGTCATCTTCTCAAGAATTGATGTAACTTGATCATCTTTCATGGCGCCCAGGATCTTCATTGCATCGTCTTCTCCAAGAAGCGGCAGGATGTCTGCTGCTTTATTTGCTGACATCCCTTCATACAGTTTTGCAATATCCTTTTGTTCTGTTTTCACTGAAGCTGTTTGTTTCAGCTGAGCCTTTAAGTCCTCTACTTCTTTAGAAAGACTTGCAATCTTCTTTTCTTTAAGCAAAACGTCATTTTCCATCGCTTTTATTTCCTGTTTTTGTGTGGTAACGGACGCAGCCAGTTCTTTATTTTCTATCTCAGCTCTTTTCAGTTCATCGTTACCAGGTGCAGATTGGGAAGCCGTCTGCGCTTTTTTATCCTGTGCACTTCCTGTAAGGCCGGATACCCATTCTTTGGCTGTTCCCGCTACATTAACTCCAGCAACAGATAGGATGATTGCTGCTAGTGTTACCGTGAAGACAAGAGGGATGAGGATGACGAAAAGAAACCACTGAAATCTACCATATTCTTTTTTAGTATTTTCCAACTTCTTTCACCTAGATTTCCCGGTACATGAATGATCGAATAGATAAGTCATCCATGCTCCTTGTATCGTTTTGTTTCTCCATTTCTTTGTTCATTTCAATATGGCGTTCTTTCATTTTTTCAAACTTGCGGACTTCTGAGTTGCTTTCCATGAGAACTTCCTGCTTTTCCTGCATTTTGTTCCTGCTGACGATTACCAGTTTTTGATAGTGCTCAATCGCATGGTCCAGGTTGGTTACAAATTGCTGATAATGCCGGATTTCCTGGACAGCCATTCCGCTGGTCAGTTGTTTTTTTGTGTTTTCTTCAAGAACTTCCTTCTTTTTCATGGAGTCATAAAGCTTTTCTGCGGCTGTTTCAAAGTCCTGAACAGAGCGGTTGTATTCCGAAAGCCGCTGCTCTTTTTCGTTTTCCTTCAACTCGAGTATCTTTTGGAAACGAAATGTATATCCCATTAGTTGTTACTCATCTCCATTTTCGTAAATAGTTCATGCACACTTTCGTTTAGTGAAACATTTTCATGAACTTCCTGTTTTAAAAAGGTGAGAATCTCAGGGTACAGACGGATTGCTTCATCAATTTCTGCTGAAGAACCTCTTTTATAGGCACCAATATTTATAAGGTCCTCTGAGTTCAGGTAAGTTGAAAGATATTCCCGGAGCTTACTGGCAGCATGTCTGTGTTCAGACGGTACGAGCTGATTCATAACCCTGCTGATGCTTTTCAGGACGTTTATCGCTGGAAACTGCCCCTTATTTGCAAGCGCCCGGTCAAGCACAAAGTGCCCATCCAAAATTCCCCTCACTGTATCAGCTATAGGTTCATTCATGTCATCCCCATCAACTAAGACGGTGTAAAACGCTGTAATCGACCCGTTTTCATTTGTCCCTGTCCGCTCTAATAGCTTAGGTAAGATGGCGAAAACAGAAGGTGTGTACCCTTTAGTCGTCGGGGGCTCTCCTATAGCCAGTCCGATTTCCCGCTGCGCCATCGCCACCCTTGTGACAGAGTCCATCATGAGCATAACGTCTCTTCCTGTATCGCGAAAGTACTCCGCAATAGCAGTAGCTGTATAGGCAGCTTTCATCCTCATTAAGGCCGGCTGATCAGATGTCGCTACGACGACTATGGATCTTTTTAATCCTTCGGGACCGAGGTCCCTTTCAATAAATTCCCGCACTTCGCGGCCGCGTTCACCAACCAGGGCTATAACGTTCAGGTCTGCTTTCGTATTTCTTGCAATCATTCCCATCAGCGTGCTTTTCCCGACCCCGCTTCCTGCAAAAATTCCAACCCGCTGGCCCTTGCCAACGGTTAGCAGGGAGTCAATGACCTTTACCCCTACCTCCATCGGCTCATGGATCGGAGGTCTTTTCATTGGATTCGGAGGAGATTGATCTGACGGCACATAAGAGAGGCCTTTCGGAAGTGCTGCATCATCCAAAGGCTGCCCTAAGGCATCCAGTACAGATCCGATCAGCGGCATCCCGGCCCTTACCCGCAGAGGTTCTTTTGTTGCCTCTACGATACTGCCTGGTGAAATATCTGATACGGGCGAGAAGGGCATCAGTAAAACATTCTCTTCTTTAAACCCAACCACTTCAGCAGGAATTCGTTTTGTTTTTCCTGCTCCTGTATGGATATAGCATAAGTCGCCGATTGAACTTGCAGGACCTCTTGACTCGATCATTAATCCGACAACTCTTTTGACCTTTCCAAATCGTTTATAGGAATCTAGCATATCCACTACGTTCAGCAAATCAGCCGCCTTCATGATGACTCCGCCTCCCCCAGTCTTTCAAGAAGCTGTTTTTCGAGTTGCTTTAACTGAGTATCCACAGAAGCATCAATTCTGCCGAATGATGTTTCTACAAAACAATCGAAAGGGGATAACCCTTCATCCATGTACAAAAACAATTCCTGTTCATTCGTAAGAAGCTGTTTTAATTCATCCTTCTGTGAGCGTACATACTCATATCGGTCCGGATGGACAAAAATTTTGATTTCATCATAATCCTTAACTTCTTTTAGGAGCTGCTTAACTATTTCGTTCATTTGATCAGGCTTTTCATTTAAGGAGGATGCGATAATTTTTTCTGCCATTTTTACAGCCAGTGCGACAACCGTCTCTTCTGCAGATTCTACTTTTTCAAGATAATCTGCACGAGACAGCTCAACAAGCTGGTTCGCCTGATAAATGGCTTGAGAGAATTGCTGGTACCCATCCTGGCGGCCGTATGTCAGACCTTCCTGGTAGCCAGACTCCCTTGCCTGTTCTTCTAAAGTCATTTTTTCCAGTTCCCAATTTTGCTTCGCCATTTCAATTGACTGAAAAATTGATTCCTCTTCAGCTTTAGCGCTCCTGATTATTTGTTCACTTTCTCTTTTCGCATGTTTAATTTGTTCGGTCTCTTCCATCACTTCCGATGTAAAAAGGGGATCTTCCATTTTCATAATTGGAACGATGGCAGCAGATTTAGTCTGCTGACTTGAAAATCGGGATTTGATAAGCTTAGACAATGATATCGTCTCCTCCGCCTCGGGCAATTACGATTTCACCATTCTCTTCCAGTCTGCGAATGACTCCAACAATTCTCGATTGTGATTCTTCAACGTCCCTCAAACGGACAGGACCCATGTATTCCATCTCTTCCCTGAACGTATCCGCCATTCTGGCAGACATGTTTTTAAACACAATCTCTCTAACTTCTTCACTGGCCACTTTAAGAGACAGCTTCAGATCTTCATTATCAACATCACGTATGACACGCTGTATAGCGCGGTTGTCGAGTGTAACGATATCTTCAAATACAAACATCCGTTTCTTTATTTCTTCCGCCAGTTCAGGATCCTGAATTTCAAGGGCATCCAGAATTGTTCTTTCCGTGCTTCGGTCCACTCCGTTCAGTACCTCTACAACCGCTTCGACTCCGCCAGTCTGGGTGTAGTCCTGAGTAAAGGCAGAAGACAATTTCTTTTCCAGTATTTGTTCCACCTCATAAATGATCTCAGGTGACGTCCGGTCCATTACAGCAATTCTTCTTGCTATATCTGCTTGAACCTCCTGCGGAAGTTCAGATAGAATTTGACCTGCTTGAGTTGGATCGAGATAAGACAGAATCAATGAAATGGTTTGCGGATGTTCATTTTGAATGAAATTCAGGATTTGGGTCGGTTCAGCTTTCCTTGCAAAATCAAATGGCTTCACTTGCAGTGTAGAAGTCAGCCTGCTGATTATTGATGTTGCTCTCTCTCCACCAAGCGCTCTCTCCAGCACTTCCTTCGCATAGGCAATCCCTCCTGAGGAGATAAAATCTTGCGCCATCGCTATTTCATGAAATTCTTCTAAAATATCTTCCTTCTTTATGGAATCAACAGTCCTTACCCCTGAAATTTCAAGAGTAAGCCTTTCAATTTCTTCCTCAGATAAATGTTTATATACAGAAGCTGACACATCCGGTCCAAGTGAGATTAAGAGAATGGCCGCTTTTTGTTTTCCTGATAGTCTTGTTTGATCCCGCCTTGCCACGAAACACATTCCTCCTTAATCTTCTGAGAGCCAGGTTCTGAGAAGCTTCGCAAAATCTTCCGGCTTTTCTTTCGCAAGCTTTTCAAGCTGTTTTCTTCTTACCGTTGCTTCTGACTCTGTTTCTTCATTCACATCAGGCACGTTAATTGGAACCGTGACCAATTCTTCCTCATACTCATCCTCTTCTTTTCTTCTTTTTCTGAAGAGAAGGAAAATAAGCAATAGTATGACAGCCAGGAGCACACCTCCGGCAATATATACCCACATAGGAACAGCGGGTGATGAAGCATCTTCAAGTGCTTTCATCTTTCCGGCAAACGGCTGAACGGATACGACAATCTTGCTTTCAATATCCTGATCTGAAATTGGATCAGCATTTGCATCTTTATTGATGGACGTTCTGACGATCGTAGACAGCATCTGTCTGATATCATCCACTCTTTCCTGCGGAATGGATCCAGGATTTTCAGGATTAGGAGGTTCAACCATTACCTGAATCCCTAAATCTCTTATTTTATAGGGACTTTCAACAATCTGTTTTTTTATCCTGTTAACCTCATTGTTGATTCGTTCCTCTGTCCGCTCGTAATCCCCATTTCCATTTTGATCAGATTGTTCATAATTAGGAACGTCGCCTTCATTCATCCCTGCCGTACCTCCAGCTGCCTGAGCACCATCCCCTGTATAGGCTTCTGAAATACGCTCTGCACTGACCTGGATTCCTGCCATATTCTCTTTATCCACCGGTTCAACCAGATTTTCTTCCCGGTTTTCCTGAGTAAAGTCAAGATCGGTTGTCACGGACACGACTACTTTATCCTGTCCGATCATCGTACCTAGCATTTTTTGCACCTGCTGCTGCAGATCCCGCTCGATTCCCTTCTTGATATCGTGCTGACTTGCATAATTGCTCACAGTCGGATCATTTTCCTTATTTTGGTCAAAATAATTAAAGTTATCATCCATTATAACGATATTATCAGCAGGAAGGTTCGGTACACTTTTGGATATCAGATGGTAAAGAGCGTCCACTCTTGTCTGATCCAATTTGTTTCCGGGCTTCATCGTCACAACTATGGAAGCAGAGGCCTGTTCTGCTTCCTCTCCGACAAAGACCGTATCCTGCGGCAGATTGATCATGACACTCGCGTCTTTGACTCCCTCAATTCCTTTAATGAGGTTCGCAAGCTCTGTTTGTGTTGCCTTCAGTTTCAATACATCGAATTCATTATCTGTCATCCCAAATCCGACATTTTGTCCGAAGAAGGAATAGTCGATGGTACCGCTCTCCGGGAGCCCTTCGGCTGCAAGGTCCACTTTTAGGCTGTTTACCATTTCAGCAGGAACAAGTATTGTCGTTCCGCTGTCTGCAATTTCAGATTGAATTCCTCTTCCGTCAAGCGTTTCTTTAATTTGACCGGATTCTTCAAGAGTCAGTTCTTTATATAAAGGCACTAGATTAGGCCTGGATAAAAAGAAGGCCAGGACGGAAATCAGAATAACCGCCGCAAGGAAACTGCCAATCAGCATTCCTTTTTGACCCTTTGACTTCCCCCTCCAGAACAGGAGGATTTTTTCACCTATTTCTCTAAGCTTTTGATTCATTCTTTCCGTTCCCCCGGTTCTGATGACGACTCATTGGCAAACAGTGAAAGTCATCTTACATTTGCATGCGCATTACTTCCTGATAGGCTTCGATCGCTTTGTTTCTCATTTCAACTGCTGATAATAAAGTTACACTTGCCTTTTCAGCGGCAATCATTACATCCTGCAATTCCACATTTTGCCCTTTTGCCAGTGCTCCTGTCATTTTATCCGACTCAAGCTGTGTACGGTTTACTTCATTCATAGCATTTTTCAGCATGTCACCGAATTGGCCAGCCTGTGTTTTTGCTGGTGCCGCAGTATTCGCAGTCATGCTAATATTTTGAAGTGATATTGGGGTAATTCCATTCATCATGCATCTTCACCTTACTTTCCAATTTCTAATGCTTTTAAGAGCATGCTTTTTGACGCATTAAACACGGTTACGTTTGCCTCGTATGAACGCGTACTGCTGATCAGATCCGTCATTTCCTTCAGCGGATCAACATTCGGCATCTTCACATATCCTTGAGCATCTGCATCTGGATGCGCAGGGTCATAAACTAATTTAAAGGGAGAAGAATCTTCACTGATTTCGGTTACCTGCACTCCGTTCCCTGCATGGCCGGTTCCCGCCCTTGAAAGCATTGAGGAAAAGCTGTCCTTCTCTTTTATCTCCACCATTTTCCTTTTATAAGGCTGCCACTCACCATCAACGAATTTGCCTCTGGTCGTTTCAGCATTTGCAATATTCGAGGAGACAGCATCCATTCTCAGACGCTGTGCCGTTAGAGCTGATGCAGAAGTATTTAAGCTGTTAAAAATGGTCATGCATTATCTCCCTCCCGTTAAAACTGTTTGAAGCGATTTGAACTTGCCATTTAATCTGTCTACAAGAGCGTTGTACTGAATTTGGTTTTTTGCAAGATCGGACATTTCCTGATCAATGTCTACACTGTTTCCGTTCGGGTGATAAGAACTGTTCTTATTTTTAATCACTGCTCCAGCTGAGGAGGCATTGGTAAATTCATAGTGTCTCTGATCCGTCCTAGTCGCCTTCATGGAATCCATCTCGCTGCTTAGAACATTCTGAAAAGATACCTTTTTGGCTTTATATCCAGGGGTATCTGCATTGGCAATGTTATTTGAGATTACTTTTTGCTGTATATTGGATGTTTTGAGAGCATTTTCAAGAGAATTAATTGTATTTGAGAAGAGCACCGCTAAAACCCCCACAATAGTTCTGAGTCATTCGTATCTTATTCATGTCGAATTATGTTAAATCCATACTGTTATTGTAAGTTTATATAGGCTCAAAGTCTATGAACTTCTTGTAAATTTTCGTCCTCATATTGTTCTATTTTTTGAACGGGACTATTTTACTATATTTTATAGTTAATTTGAACCACAAAAATAAAAAGGCACCCGCTTGACGGGTGCCTTTTTTCATTAATTTGATTTTAAACGTTCCAATTCAATGAGGAATTTGTCGTTAAGGACTTTAATGTATGTTCCTTTCATACCAAGGGAGCGTGATTCAATTACTCCAGCACTTTCAAGCTTGCGAAGTGCATTTACGATCACAGAACGGGTAATTCCTACACGGTCTGCAATTTTACTTGCTACTAGAAGGCCTTCATTTCCATTTAACTCCTCAAAAATGTGTTCAATCGCTTCAAGCTCACTGTAAGAAAGAGAGCTAATCGCCATTTGAACAACTGCCTTGCTTCTTGCTTCCACTTCAATTTCATCAGCTTTTTCACGAAGAATTTCCATCCCTACTACAGTCGCGCCATATTCAGCAAGGATAAGATCATCATCTTCAAATTGAGCTTCAAGACGTGCAAGAATTAATGTGCCCAGGCGCTCTCCGCCCCCAATAATCGGAACGATGGTAGTTAAACCATTTTTAAAAAGGTCGCGGTTTTCAACAGGAAATGCTGTATATTCGCTGAATACATCCAGGTTGGAGGATGTCTCAGAAACTTTGAATAAGTTTTTTGTATACTCTTCCGGAAATTGGCGGTCTTCAAGCATTTGTTTCATTCGTTCATGCTCGATTTGCTGATTGATGGCAAATCCAAGCAGCTTTCCTCTTCTGCTGACGATAAAGATATTTGCCTCGATCACTTCACTAAGAATCTCTGACATCTCTTTAAAGTTAACAGGCTTTCCTGCCGCTTTCTGCAGCATTGCATTGATTGTTCTTGTTTTCTCTAGTAAAGCCATGATTGGGTTTCCTCCTAAAAATAATCAATCTCTATAAGATAAATTGGCTTAAATCTTTATTGCTTGCGATTTTCCCCAGCTTTTCTTCAACATATTGCGGTGTAATCGTTATTTTGTCCATTGTCACATCCGGAGCTTCGAAGGATAGGTCCTCCAGCAGCCGTTCAAGTATGGTATGTAGTCTTCTCGCACCAATATTATCCGTGTCCTGATTCACTTGAAAAGCAACTTCCGCAATCTTACGAATAGCTTCGTCTGAAAATTCAAGTTTTATACCTTCTGTTTCCAGTAAAGCAGTGTATTGCTTCAGAAGTGCATTGTCAGGCTCAACAAGGATCCGGACAAAATCCTCTGTACTTAATTTTGAAAGCTCTACGCGGATTGGAAATCTCCCTTGAAGCTCCGGGATTAAGTCCGATGGCTTAGCCATATGAAAAGCACCTGCAGCGATAAAAAGAACATGATCTGTTTTGACTGATCCATATTTTGTTACAACTGTCGATCCTTCGACAATTGGAAGGATATCACGCTGAACGCCCTCTCTTGAAACATCAGCTGAGCCTCCGCCGCTGTTTTTCTTGGCGATTTTATCGATTTCATCAATAAAGATGATTCCGGATTGTTCTGCACGGGATACTGCTTCCTGTGTGGCTTCATCCATATCAATCAACTTCTGCGCTTCTTCATTTTGAAGAACTTTTCGAGCTTCTTTCACAGTCAGCTTTCGCTTCTTAGTTTTCTTAGGCATAAAGCTGCTGAAAGCGTCCTGCATGTTCATGCCCATCTGTTCCATACCCGAGCCCTGAAGCATATCAAACATAGACGGCTGCTGCTCCTCAACGTCCACGGTTACATAATGATCTTCAAGTTCGCCGAGTGCCAGCTGATGAGCGATTTTTTTCCTTCTTTCACTCAGATTCGAATCATCATCATTGGCTGACGTCTGATCGTGTTCCTGAGCTCCGCCAAAAAGCATTTCAAACGGATTTTTATTGGACTGATTCTTTTTTGCAGAAGGGACGAGCAGCTCAACAAGCCTGCGGTTGGCATTTTCTTCGGCTGTGCCCTTTACTTCACTCATTTTTTCTTCCTTTACGATGCGTATGGAGCTCTCCATCAAATCCCGGACCATCGATTCAACATCACGGCCTACATACCCGACTTCGGTGAACTTTGTCGCTTCTACTTTAATGAATGGAGCCCCGACAAGCTTGGCAATCCGTCTCGCAATCTCGGTTTTCCCTACACCGGTAGGTCCAATCATCAAAATATTCTTAGGCACCACTTCATCTTTCAATGATTCATCTAGAAGACTTCTGCGGTAGCGGTTTCTTAAAGCAACCGCAACTGCACGTTTTGCATCATTCTGGCCGACAATGTACTGATCCAGCCGTTCAACAATCTGACGGGGCGTTAATTGGCTTTTCATGGGTACCAATCCTTTCCTACAGCTCTTCTACAATCACATTGCCATTCGTATACACACAGATTTCCCCTGCAATCCTCAAAGCTCCTTCAGCGATTTCTTTTGCCGATAAGCTTTCTCCGCTATAGCGCTTCAAGGCTCTTCCGGCTGAAAGAGCATAGTTGCCTCCTGAGCCGATTGCTAGGATGCCATCATCCGGTTCGATGACCTCCCCAGTGCCTGATATAAGAAGCAAATCTTCTTTATTCATAACAATAAGCATTGCTTCAAGCCTTCTAAGGACTTTATCGCTTCTCCACTCCTTAGCGAGCTCTACTGCTGCACGCTGCAGGTTGCCATTGTATTCTTCTAGTCTGCCTTCAAACATCTCAAACAGGGTAAAGGCATCTGCTACAGATCCGGCAAAACCGGCAATAACCTTTCCATTAAACAGTCTGCGCACTTTTCTTGCTGTATGTTTCATGACAACAGCATTGCCGAATGTTACCTGGCCGTCGCCAGCCATCGCATAACCGTCTTTATGGTGAATCGCAAATATTGTGGTTGCATGGAATTCACTCATGATCCATTCCTCCTCTAATCAACAATCTACGCTCTAGGATGATGAGACATATATGTCTTCTTCAGCTGGTCCTTGGAAACATGTGTATAAATTTGCGTGGATGACAGGTGAGAATGACCCAGCAGCTCCTGAACACTTCGCAGGTCGGCACCTTCATTGAGCAGATGTGTAGCAAACGTATGCCGGAACATGTGCGGATGAATATGTAAGTTTGCAGCTGATTTTTTCACCAGCTCATTTAAGATATGCCGGATACCACCAGCCTTTAATGGATTTCCGCGATTATTCACAAAAATCGCATCATGAGGTGCAGCCTTATGAATGAGCTGCTCGCGGCCATCTTTCAAATACAGCTCTAAAGCATCCTGTGCATAGCTGCCGAACGGAACGTACCGCTGCTTATTCCCTTTTCCGTTCACAAGAACTGTTCCCATAAACAGATCCGCATCCTGTTTTTTTAACCCTGCACACTCGCTTACCCGCATACCTGTGCCATAAAGCATTTCGAGCAGCGCCTGATTCCTCTGGCCCAGCGGAGTGGAGAGGTCGGAAACCGTGAATAGAAGTTCCAGCTCTTTTTCATACAGAAAAGCTGGAATCCTTCCCTCTTTCTTTGGAAGGGAAACAAGAGCAAACGGGTTATCATTCAGCATTTTTTCACGATTTAGAAACTTATAGAAGCTTCTGAGACTGGAAATTTTTTTTGAAATCGTCCGTCTTGCCAGTTTCATTTTATGAAGCTTTGTCAAATACAGTCTAATATCCTGGTAGGTCACAAGATCAAGACCCGCAATTCCCTCTTCTTGCATAAAAAGGGCAAATTCTTCAATATTTGCAGAGTAATTCACAATTGTATATTGTGAATAGTTTTTCTCAATTTGTAAATATTCTACGAACAAAATTAAACTTTTCTTAACAATATCCATTTCTTCACCTCACAAGGGCGATTAAATGTTATCACATTGTAATCGCCCTTGCAATGAATATCAAATCGTTTTCGAAATTTTTTGAATTGTTTCCAGCGCTCTGTTTGCATAAGCCTCGTAACGGTCTTTCTTCACTTTGATTCTTTTAGGAAGTTCCGGGAAGATTCCGAAGTTTGCATTCATTGGCTGGAAATTGTCCGGATTAGCTGAGGTAATGTAGTTAGCCATACTTCCTAATGCCGTTTCAGGCGGCAGCACAGCAAGTTCTCTTCCCAGCACAAGATTTGCGGCGTTTATGCCGGCCAAAAGCCCTGAAGCCGCTGATTCTACATACCCTTCCACACCTGTCATTTGACCTGCAAAGAATAAATCTTCACGGTGTTTGGACTGGTAAGTAGGCTTTAACAGTTTTGGAGAATTAATAAATGTATTACGGTGCATAACACCGTAGCGGACAATTTCAGCATTTTCAAGACCTGGAATCAGCTTTAGCACCTCTTTTTGAGGGCCCCATTTTAAATGTGTCTGAAAACCGACAATATTATATAGGGTACCCGCTGCATCATCCTGTCTAAGCTGAACTACTGCATACGGGCGCCTCCCTGTTTTAGGATCTTCCAGTCCAACAGGCTTCATCGGTCCAAAAAGCATGGTCTTCTTTCCGCGCTTAGCCATTACTTCGATCGGCATGCAGCCCTCAAAAAAGATTTCTTTTTCAAATTCCTTCAATGGGACGGTTTCAGCCTCAATGAGAGCTTCATAGAAACGGTCAAATTCTTCCTCTGTCATCGGACAATTTAAATAAGCCGCCTCCCCTTTGTCATAGCGGGACTTTAAATACACTTTGTCCATATCAATGCTGTCTTTTTCGAGAATAGGTGCTGCCGCATCATAAAAATAAAAATAATCTTCACCTGTCAGTTTTTGCAGCTCATCTGACAGTGCCTTTGAAGTAAGCGGGCCTGTTGCAATGATCGTCGGTCCCTCAGGGATATGTGTAACCTCTTCATTCATAACCGTCACATTCGGATGGTTCTTTACTCTATCTGTGACTAGCCCTGCGAATTCATGACGATCGACGGCAAGTGCTCCACCGGCCGGAACCGCACAATCATCTGCAGATTTAATAATGACCGAGTTTAAATGTCTCATTTCTTCTTTAAGCACTCCAACAGCATTTGTCAGTGCATTTCCTCTTAGTGAATTGCTGCATACAAGCTCAGCAAATTTGTCTGTGTGATGTGCAGGTGTTTGCTTAACCGGTCTCATTTCAAATAAATTGACGCTAACTCCTCTTTCTGCAAGCTGCCATGCCGCTTCGCTCCCGGCTAGTCCTGCTCCTATGACATTAACAGTAGATTGCTGACTCATATTGATTTTCCTCCTCATGGGGTTTAAATAAAAAGAAGGTGAGCATAAAAGGGCTCACCATTACTTTTGCTGCTCTTCTTTGTAATCACAGGCTGTACATTGAACCTGAACACCTTTTTTCAGCTTCTTTTCAACCAGCATGGCTTCACAGCGCGGGCAGTTCCTTGCGATCGGCTTATCCCATGAAAGGAAGTCACACTCAGGATATCTGTCGCAGCCGTAAAAAATCCGTTTCTTCTTGGACTTGCGTTCAACAACATTACCTTTATCGCATTTAGGACATGGTACTCCGATTTCTTTCACAATCGGCTTTGTATTGCGGCAGTCCGGGAAATTAGAACATGCCATAAATTTACCGTAGCGGCCCATTTTGATGACCATGGGGTTTCCGCACTCTTCACAGTCTATACCTGCATATTCCGGTTTGATTTCCACTTCTTCCATTTCGGTTTCGGCAATGGTGATCCGTTTTTCGAAATCTTTGTAGAAATCATCTATTATTTTCACCCATTGAATGTGGCCGTCTTCGACTTCATCCAGACTGTTTTCCATTCGGGCTGTAAATTCGACATCAATGATTTCCGGGAAAAATTCCATAATCAATTCAAGGACAATTTCTCCAAGCTCCGTAGGAACAAAGCGCTTGTTATCAAGTGATACGTACCCTCTTTTTTGGATGGTATCCAGTGTAGGCGCATAGGTGGATGGTCTCCCAATGCCCCGTTCTTCAAGCGTTTTAACCAAACGTGCTTCGGTGTACCTTGGAGGCGGCTGGGTAAAATGCTGAGCAGGCTCCGTATCCTTTGAAAACACTTCGTCACCTGCGGCAAGCTCCGGCAAGTAGCGGTCCTTTTCTTCAACCTGATCATCATTACCTTCAACATATACTTTCATGAAGCCCGGAAATTTAACCTTAGACCCTGTAGCTCTAAAGATAACTCCATTATTATCTAAGTCTACGCTCATTGTGTCAAGCACCGCTGAAGCCATTTGGCTTGCTAAGAAGCGCTCCCAAATCAATTTGTATAAACGGAGCTGGTCACGGCTCAAGTATTCCTTCATGGAGGATGGGTCTCTTAATGTAGATGTCGGACGAATGGCTTCATGGGCATCCTGTGAATTGGAATTTTTCTTCGCGGCTTTCTTAACACCCAGATAGTCTTGTCCGTATTGCTGTTCAATGTATCCTGCTGCTTCAGTTTGAGCGGTTTCAGAAATTCTTGTGGAATCCGTTCTCATATATGTGATTAACCCGACTGTCCCTTCTTTGCCAAGATCAATTCCTTCATATAATTGCTGAGCAATCATCATCGTTTTCTTGGCTCTGAAATTCAGCTTCCGGGCAGCTTCCTGCTGTAAGGTGGATGTTGTAAACGGCACCGCAGGGTTGCGCTTTCTCTCTTTCTTTGTCACATTCGCCACATTAAACGAATTACCCTTGATGCGGGCTGTCACTTCTTTTACATCATCTTCCGTTTTAAGCTCGCGTTTTTTACCATCCATACCGTAAAAAGAACCTTCGAATTGATCCTTGCCTTTGAAAAACTGGCTTTCAATTGTCCAATACTCTTCAGGTATGAAAGCATGTATTTCTTTTTCCCTGTCGATGATCAGACGGAGTGCCACTGATTGAACCCGGCCTGCACTAAGGCCTTTTTTCACCTTTTTCCAAAGAATCGGACTTATTTTATAGCCAACAAGTCTATCCAGAATTCTTCTCGCCTGCTGGGCGTCCACCAGGTCCATATTGATCGCTCTCGGATGTTTAAAGGACTCTTTGATGGCGTCCTTAGTTATTTCATTAAAGACAACCCGGCAGTCGGAATGAACATCAAGATCGAGGCTATGTGCCAGATGCCAGGCAATTGCTTCACCTTCGCGATCCGGGTCAGCCGCGAGATAGACTTTCTTAGCTTTTTTTGCAGCAGATTTTAATTCTTTTAATACATCGCCTTTTCCTCTGATTGTTATATACTTAGGCGCAAAGTTTTGTGTAACGTCCACACCAATTTGACTTTTCGGCAAATCCCGGACATGTCCCATTGATGCTTTCACTTTAAATTTTTTCCCTAAATACTTCTCAATTGTTTTAGCTTTTGCTGGTGATTCTACAATAACCAGGTAATCCGACATCCTTATGTCCCCCTCAAGAGGTATTCTCTCTCTTTGTCTAAAAGCTCTGTTAAACTTGGCTGTTTATTGCAGCTAGCAGGCGTTCGCTTATCCTTGCGCGTGCGGTAAGCCTCCTCTGCACTGTGCGCCTGCGGGGTCTCAACAGTCCCGCTGCTGCACAAGGAGTCACACGACTTCCGCTCCAATCAACAGGTGTTTAAAAAATGAATATCATGCTTTAACATAGCCTATCTAAAAAATGAAACTTTATTTATTGGAAGGTTCCCCAATAATGGTTAGGAGCTTAATCTTGCGTCCTGGCATTAACAGGCAGTCTGCCTTCCTTCATTCAGATGACGAGGAAGGATTTCCCTGCTCGTTAACGCTGGGTATACGTGTATAAAAGCTTTTTGTAAGCATTTTTATCTTTCCAAGTTAAATCCCCACTATTATTAAATATATATCATGCGTTTGTCAAACAGTAATTTCCCCCTTGATGGAATTTTATTCCTTCGCAGTCCCGGAAGCTTTCAATCCTATCCCGTAAAACTCTTCTAAAATATCCTCTGCGGTCATCACAAGTTTTGCCCCATCTTTAATCAATTCATTTGTCCCATCAGAGGTGCAATCCAGAATGCGGCCCGGAATAGCAAAAACATCCCTCCCCTGCTCCATGGCATACTGAGCTGTAATAAGGGAGCCGCTGCGCTGCTTCGCCTCTGCAATCAGCGTCCCATTTCCTAATCCGCTGATCAATCGGTTTCTTTCAGGAAAGTGCCATTTCTGGGGCTTGATATGTGGGGCGTATTCAGAAATCAGCAGATGGTGCCGGCCAATTTCATTAGCCAGAGCACGATTGGAAAAGGGATAGATATGCTGAAATCCCCCTCCAAGCACAGCAATCGTTCTGCCCCCATTTACAATACACACAGCGTGCGCTGCCGTATCTATGCCTTCAGCAAGACCGCTTACTATGACAAACCCTCTCTTAATTAGGGGGATGAGGATTTTGTCCAGCGCTTCTCTGCCGTATGGCGTGGACTGTCTGGCTCCTGCTACACCCAGTGATTCAGGATGCTGAAACAGCTGAAGATTACCTTTGCAAAATAAGAATAGAGGCGGATCAGGGATTTCTTTAAGGAGGTCAGGATAGAGCGGGTCGAGAATAGTGAGGAAATGGGTCCCGTGTTTTTCAAGATTGGCCCGTATGGCTGATAATTTCAATGAAGAAAAATCTTCGGAGAATGTGGAATAATAGGAGGGGGTAATCAGTCCTAACGACAGGTACTCAGAGGATTTCAAGCTTTGAAGAAGGCTGAAGGAATGATCGATTTGATAAAGTCTTCTAAGTTTTGCAGCACGAATACCCCTGCAGTGAGAAATCAGGAGCAATTTGTCTTGTATGGTGTTCACAAAAGCACCCTTTCTTATTTCCATACTAATAGAAACGGATGCTTCGCACCCGTTTCTACTATTTAATTATTAATGTGTCTTACAGTTCTCATAGATGCCTTTTTCTTTCAGAACAGAAATGAGGGTTTCACCCATTACTGAAGGAGTATCCGCTACTTGAATGCCGCAAGCATTCATGGTTTTGATTTTTTCTTCAGCCGTTCCTTTTCCGCCTGAGATAATGGCTCCTGCATGGCCCATACGCTTACCTGGAGGTGCTGTTTTCCCTCCGATAAAGCCGACTACAGGTTTCGTCATGTTCGCTTTCACCCACTCAGCAGCTTCTTCCTCTGCTGTACCGCCAATTTCCCCAATCATGATCACAGCATACGTTTCTGGATCTTCATTGAATGCCTTCAGGACATCGATAAAGTTTGTGCCGTTTACCGGGTCTCCGCCGATCCCAACAGCTGAAGACTGTCCGATGCCTGCTTGGGAAAGCTGGTGCACCGCTTCATATGTAAGCGTTCCGGAACGGGAAACAACCCCTACATGGCCTTTTGTATGAATGTAGCCCGGCATGATGCCGATTTTGCACTCGCCAGGTGTAATGACGCCCGGGCAGTTAGGGCCCACCAGGCGTGTTTTCTTGCCTTCCATGTAACGTTTAACCTTCACCATATCCATAACCGGGATATGCTCTGTGATACAAATAACAAGATCAAGCTCTGCGTCTACTGCTTCCATAATGGAGTCAGCTGCAAAAGGCGCAGGAACGTAAATGACGGATGCATTTGCACCTGTTTCATTTTTTGCGTCAATGACTGTATTGAAAACCGGCACTCCTTCAACCTCTGTGCCGCCTTTTCCAGGTGTTACGCCGCCGACAATTTTCGTGCCGTACTCAAGCATTTGCTTTGTATGGAAAAGAGCTGTTGAACCTGTAATACCCTGAACGATAACTTTTGTATCTTTGTTAACGAAAACACTCATTTTTATCCCCCGCCTTTCTTAGCCTACTAAAGAAACGATTTTTTGAGCTCCATCTGCCATGGACTCAGCTGCCGTAATATTCAATCCTGAATCTTTTAAGATCTGCTTGCCCAATTCAACGTTTGTGCCTTCAAGACGCACAACCAATGGAATTTCAAGGCCAACTTGCTTTGTAGCTTCCACTACGCCTTCTGCAATGATGTCGCACTTCATGATTCCGCCGAAAATGTTAACGAAAATTCCTTTTACATTTTGGTCGGACAAAATGATTTTGAAGGCCTCCGTTACTTTCTCAGCAGTCGCGCCGCCCCCAACATCAAGAAAGTTTGCGGGTTCTCCGCCATAGTAGTTGATAATGTCCATTGTCGCCATTGCAAGCCCGGCTCCATTAACCATGCAGCCAATCTTGCCATCTAATGAGATGTAGCTTAGGTCGTATTTGGATGCTTCAATTTCCTTTGCATCTTCTTCATCAAGATCCCTGTATTCAAGTACATCTTTTTGACGGTACAAAGAATTCGCATCGAAGTTCAGCTTTGCGTCAAGCGCCATGACTTTTCCGTCGCCTGTTACAACCAATGGGTTGATTTCAGCAATCGAACAATCTTTCTCAGTAAACGCTTTATATAGGCTCATCATAAATTTAGCCGCCTGTCCCACAAGCTCACGCGGGATGTTAATGTTGAATGCGATGCGGCGCGCCTGATACATTTGAAGGCCGACTGCCGGATCCACGGATTCTTTAAAAATTTTCTCAGGCGTTTTTTCTGCTACTTCTTCGATTTCTGTTCCGCCTTCTTCAGAAGCCATCAGCACGACTCTTGAAGAATCACGGTCAAGAACTAGGCCCACGTAATATTCCTTCTTAATGTCGCAGCCTTCCTCGATAAGCAAACGCTTAACTTCTTTACCTTCAGGACCCGTCTGATGGGTGATCAGCGTTTTCCCCAAGATTTCGCTTGCGTATTCTTTTACCTCATCCAGACTTTTTGCAACCTTTACCCCGCCTGCTTTACCGCGGCCGCCTGCATGAATTTGTGCTTTTACCACCGTTACCTGTGTTCCAAGCTCTTTTGCTGCTTCAACTGCTTCTTCAACAGTGAACGCGACTTTCCCGTTAGGCACTGCAACCCCATATTTTCTGAGGATTTCTTTTCCCTGGTACTCATGGATATTCATATCCCATCCTCCTAACCTATGTATCAGCTAAATTAGACTGCGCTTTCATTTTATAAAATAGTTGATTGGTTGTCTACCATTCCACTCAAAATCTTTAAATCCTTCGAAAAATTCGTAATCTTTCTCTGCAAATTGTTTTTGTGAAAATATAAAAAGTGTGGCATCTAAGCCACACTAATAGACGGTCAATTCTTCTCTTTTAAATTATCCAGCTTGTAAATATATGCAAAAATTTCCGCGACTACTGCATAAAGATCTTCTGGAATCTCCTGATGAATTTCAAGGGATTGGAGGAGGGCTGCCAGGGATGCATCCTCTTTAACAGGAACTCCGGCCTCCCGTGCTCTTGAAAGGATTTCGTCTGCAATCAGTCCCTGTCCTTTAGCTGTTACCTTCGGAGCCCTTCCGCCTTCTCCTTCATACTTGAGTGCTATCGCCTTGCGCAGTTCCCTGTCTTTCATATTCTATAATCAAATCCTTTCTTGGGAGTTTGATAGAGATTCGGTTCAGGAACACTGCTTTTTTCTATTTTTTTAAAGGAAATACCTGAAAATTGATAGGGCAGGCTCTGAAATTGAGCCTTCAGCTCGGCAGCTGCACCAGCAGTCAGGGCACTAAGATCATGCTGGGAATGCACAACTGCTGTCACAATCCGGTTTTGAATTTGAACATCAGCCATAACGTGGCCAAGATTGGCAAGCTCCAGATAAAAAACCATCTTGCAGAAGGCCGGGTCGATTTTTCCCTCAGTGTCTTTACGGAGCTGAAAATGAACGGACACATCTGAACGTATGCGTTCATCCTGTATTGGAAAATGATGCCATGCCGCTGTAACTCCAGGCTGCTCCGTTTGCAGCAGCTGGTAACCGTTCAGTTTTTGGGAAAGCTTCTCTGCACGTTCTCCTGCAGCACCTCCCAAATCGGCCGCATCTGCTAAGAGGGATTTGATTGCTGCATCCTCCTGCACAGCCTTCTTTGAATTCTCCTGTATAAAGGCAAGCGACTTTTCAAGCATGGAAAAAAGCCGGACCAGTTCCTTTGGCTGAGCCAGCACCTCTATTTCTTTCCCTTTATTCCTAAGCCAGCTGCTTTCTTCTGATGAAAGCTGTGTGTTCTGATCAGAACCCGCTGCAAGTATTGTACGGAGCACTTCTTCAGGATTGGGAGCGGTATTCAATTTTTTCAGAATGCCTGAAGCATTAAAATGTTCAGCGGACTTCGGATCAGTGCTCCATTGGACGAGACGGTTCATCATCTGTGAGGCTTTTCGAAGCTCCGGGCCGGTAAGAATGGCTTCGATTACCTGCCTTAATCCTATGGTCTTCGGTGCTTGATGATCCCCTGCGGCTAGCTCTGAAGCCAGCCGCTGAAGGTCATTTTTCAATGGATCTCCCTTCAATGCTTCAAGAAGAGCTGAAAAAGTGTCACCTATTTTAGGGAGCCTGCGATCAAAAGCAGCAGAAACCGCCATTATCCCTTCAGCTTTGAAGCTCTCAGGCACGCTTTTAAGCCACTCCGCAGCTTCCGGCAGTTCTTCTGCAGAAAAAGGGATGTTTGCTCTTAAAAGGTGTTCTGCCAGCTGTGAATACCCTTTGGCTGCAGGAGGCAGGCCAAGGCTGCGGTTTATGGCAGCAAAAAGACGGTCCGTATTTCCCGAGGTGTCTAACCGATCGCGTAATTTTAATTTAGGAACTTCCGTTTTTGACAAAACGGCAGCCTCGAAAAGATATTCTCCCCCTTTAACCAGAGGGGCTTCAATAACAGCCAGAGCCCTGTTTGCGCCAATTTGGATGAGTGCACGCTGATTCGGGTAAAGTTCGCTTATTTTTCCAATAACGAGCTGGCCGTTTCTAAGCTGCAGAGAGCCGGGGGCTTGAGCGGCAAGAAGAGGCTGCAGAGCTGAGGTTATTCGATCCAACTGTTTTCACTCCTAATTTAGATGTTCTTTTACCGGACTGAACGTTTTCCGGTGATGGGGTGTTGCGCCATGCAGAGCTAAAGACTTCAGATGCACAGAAGTGCCATATCCCATATTCTGATCAAAGCCATAGTCTGGATAATCAGCAGCGAGGTTCTTCATAATCCGGTCTCTCGTCACTTTTGCCACGATCGAACCCGCCGCAATGGAAATGCTCCGTGCATCTCCTTTTATAATTTTTTCCTGCGGGATATCAAGCTCTACCTCCATCGCATCAATCAGCAAATAGTCAGGGCTCAATTCAAGGTCTTTAATTGCAAGCTTCATGGCCTTCTTAGCTGCCTGATAAATATTGATCCGGTCAATTTCATCCGCCTCTACAATCCCCACTCCGATCGCAAGCGCTTCTTTCTGAATGACATCAAAAAAGAAATCTCGCTTCGCTTCGGATAATTTTTTAGAATCGGTCAAACCTTCCAAATAAAAGTCTTCGGGAAGGATGACGGCACCCGCGACAACAGGACCGGCCAAAGGCCCTCTTCCGGCTTCGTCAATCCCGGCTATCGATTTAAATCCTTTGGAACGTGCTTCGTATTCAAAACTTTTTAACTCCTCAAAGATCTCTTTCATTCTCGCTTTTTTTTCAAGCTTAGCCTTTTGACGTTCAGCAAGCTTTCGTACAGAGGCTCTCTCATCCAGGCTATACGCCTGAATAAGCGGATCTTGAAGATTATGTACATCAGAAAGAATGGCTTGTATTTCTTTAACGGTTTGCTTCATTTGGTAAACTTCCTTCTTGAATAATATCGGTTTTTTCACAAAAAAATAAAGACTCGCATCATGCAAGTCTCTTTATCATATCTCTTCTCCTGGTCTTTCGAAAGACAGAGCACCTAATTTTTCAGAACGGATTTCACGCAATACGAGCTCTGAAGTTTTGTCGTAGTCCACCATGCCGCCGCTCATCATACAGCCTCTGCGATTGGCGATTTCATCAAAAAGCGGGACGATTTCTTCCGGTATTTCCTCAAGCCCGTAGCGCTCCTTAAGCCGCTCAGGGTAATTTTCTCTTAGAAAATTCAGGGCATAAACCGTAATATCCTGCAAATTTAAAATGGTATCCTTGATTGCTCCCGTAACCGCAAGCTTATATCCGACAAGCTGATCCTCGAATTTCGGCCATAAAATCCCCGGTGTATCGAGCAGTTCGATTTCCTTGCCAACCTTTACCCATTGCTGGGCAGTTGTGACACCAGGACGATCTCCTGTTTTGGCCATATTTTTCTTAGCCAGTCTGTTAATCAGCGTAGATTTTCCTACATTCGGAATTCCGATAATGAGAGCTCTGATGGCGCGCGGCCGGACTCCTTTCGCTTCAAGCCGGTCCAGCTTCTCCTTTAAAACAAGCTTGGAAAGCGGGAGAATTTCTTTAAGTCCCTTTCCGGACTGAGCATCCAGGGGAAGGGCATGCATTCCTTTTTCTTTAAAATAGCTTAGCCATTCCTTCGTTATTCTAGGGTCCGCCATATCTGCTTTGTTCAGCAGAATAATCCGAGGTTTGACTGAAACAATTTCATCAATCATCGGATTTCTTGACGAAAGAGGCAGCCTAGCATCCACCAATTCATATACAATATCAATCAGCTTCAGTTTTTCTGTTACCTGCCTTCTGGCTTTCGCCATATGGCCGGGAAACCATTGTATAGCCATTCTAACACCTTCCTTTTACTTCACAATACGCATATCAGGCAGCGGCCAGTAAACAACCTTTGCCTCTCCCATGATCTCTGACACCGGCACTGTGCCGATATGACGGCTGTCTTTGCTGATCCTTCGGTTGTCCCCCATTACAAAGACTTGCCCTTTCGGCACCTTTTTGCGTCCTGTTATTTCTTCCAGAGTAAAATTCTCTGTCAGAGGCGGATCAATCAGCTCACTTTTATACTCTTTCAAATAGGGCTCATCAACCGGCCTGCCATTTATGTAGAGCTGATCATACTTATATTCAACACTATCTCCTGGAAGTCCGATAATCCTTTTAATATAATCCTCATCCTCTGAGGCATGAAACACAACAATGTCAAATCTCTTAGGACCTGCAAGGGAAAAGCCCGCCTTGTTGACAATCATCCTGTCATACGAGTTAAGAGTCGGGAGCATCGATTCTCCATCCACTACAACCGTGGAAAATAGAAAATGACGAATGATAAATGCGATGATAATGGCCAGTCCAATTGCTTTGAGCCATTCAAAAATTTCTTTTCTTTCTTTAGTCAAACAGCTCACCATCCCAATATATTCAGCTAATTCTATTTTTGCACAGCAGCGGTTAGTTAAAACCTCGATATTTGATGGGAACGGCTGAGCACTGCATTTTTTTGCTTTTTAATGATGCATTTACCTTTATTATCTCATAAAAAAAGAGCTTGTTGCTTTAACAAGCTCTTTCTCTAATTTATCGGATTTCTTTAATACGGGCTTTCTTACCACGCAATTCACGCAAGTAGTAAAGCTTCGCACGGCGTACTTTACCGCGGCGAACGATTTCAAGATTAGCGATTTTAGGCGTGTGTACCGGGAATGTACGCTCAACACCAACACCGTAAGAAACTTTACGGACTGTGAATGTTTCGCTGATTCCACCACCACGACGCTTAATCACAACACCTTCAAAAAGCTGGATACGTTCACGTGTTCCCTCAACAACCTTAACGTGTACACGTACAGTGTCACCAGGACGGAACGCCGGAAGATCAGTTTTAAGCTGTTCTTTTGTGATTTCTTCAATTAGTTTTTGCATCGTATTCAACTCCTTCCAACAGATGCTCATTCCAATCTTATGCATTGCAGCGGAACATCTTAATAAGATTCGCAGAAAATCAATGAATCTCTGCAAACCACAAGAAATATCTTACCATATTCTATCTTTGTTTTGCAACTGGAATTTCAGCGTTTTTTAAGCTTTTCTATATATTTCTGCTGCTTCTCTGATAAGTCGTAGGTGTCAAGCAAATCAGGTCTTCTTTCGAAGGTCCGCTTCAGGGATTCTTCTTCCCGCCATTCATCAATCAGCTTATGATTGCCTGATATGAGAGTATCCGGAACTTTCATTCCTCTGAAATCCGCCGGACGCGTGTAATGCGGGTGCTCAAGCAGGCCTGAGCTGAATGAATCAAGGACAGGGGAATCCTCATTGCCTAAAACTCCCGGCAGCAGACGGACAACGCTGTCAGCGATTGTCATGGATGGAAGTTCTCCTCCGGTGAGGACAAAATCGCCGATTGAAATCTCATCTGTTACAAGATGCTCCCGGATCCGCTCATCATAGCCCTCGTAATGCCCGCAAATAAAGACAAGGTGTTCCGCTTCAGCCAATTCTTCTGCTTTCTGCTGATTAAACCGCTCCCCCTGCGGGCAGACAAGAATAACCCTTGGTTCGGCTGCGGACGCGTCTTTAATGGCCTGCACCGCGTCAAAAATCGGCTGCGGCTTCAGAACCATCCCTGCACCTCCGCCGTACGGATAATCATCCACCGTTTGATGCTTGTTGTCTGCATAATCCCTGAAATTAATCACGTTAAATTTTACTGCATCTTTTTCCTGCGCCTTTTTCATGATGGAGTGATGGAGCACACCTTCAAACATTTCAGGAAAAATAGACAGAAAATCAATCCTCATCATCAATCAGACCTTCCATCGGTGTGATGATAATTTTCTTTTCAGAAGGGTTAATTTCTTTAACGACTTGTTTAATATATGGAATCAGCAAATCTTTTTTGCGGGGTCTTTTTATAACCCACACATCATTTGCTCCAGGAGTAAGGATTTCTTTTACTTTGCCAATCTCTTTTCCATCATCCGTAAACACGACGCAATCAATGATTTCATGAAAATAGAATTCATTCTCATTAAGCTCTGACAGTTCAGATTCTGGAATCCGGATCACCATACCTTTATAGCCTTCTACATCGTTTATATTCGGATGGCCTTTAAACGTCAGCAAGTCGAAGTTTTTATGCTTGCGGTGACTTTCAATTTCAACCTCTTTATGCTTGGCGCCTTGCTCGCCGAAAATAAAAATCTTCTTCCCCGGCTGGTAGCGTTCATCTGCAAAATCTGTGACAGAAATGACTCTCACTTCTCCGCGGATTCCATGGGTATTCACAATTTTACCAACGTTAAACCATTTACCTTCCATAATGTCACCTCAGCGTATTTCAGTAATGATACCATCTGTTACGATAATGCTTCTTTCATTGATTGAGCTTGTCCAGGAATCACCTTCTTCAAGCTCCACGATTGCCTGTACCTCTTTTTCTTTCAGCTCACTGCCTAGCGGCAGGGTGTTTAGCTGATCAATTTGAAAGTCAACCATCTTTATTTTGTCCTTGCGCTTTTCTATTTCTTTCTTATATTGCTGGCGCATTTCAATGCTTATGTTGGTTTTCTCAAGTTTTTTCAATTGAAAGTACAACTGATCGCACTCTCTTAGCAGCTGCTCCCGATTTGAATTAAACCCGTCCAGCAATTTGTTTTTACTATTCTCTGTCAAAACCTGCATAACTGATACCGTCTGCATGATCTTCACACGCCATCCACCCTTCAAACACACTCTCTCTATTTTATCATTATTTTTAAAAAAGAAGAAAGGGAGGACAAATATCTTCAGGCATAAAAAAAGACGGGGTTCATCCCCCGCCTTTTCAAGTTAATCGTTTATTTCAAGCTGAATTCGTTTAGAGGACCTTGTCCCCGCTGCATACACAACGGAACGAACCGCTCTTGCAATTCTTCCCTGCTTGCCAATGACTTTTCCGACGTCATCCCGGCTGACGGTGAGCCGGTACACAATAACCTTGCTCTGGACTTCCTCTTCAACCGAAACCGCGTCCGGATCATCTACAAGGGGTTTAACAATTGTTTCGATTAACCCGATCATCTGATTCATCTTACTTGTTCAATTTAGAATTATGGAATTTCTCCATGATTCCTTGAGCTGAGAACAGGTTACGAACCGTATCAGATGGTTTTGCACCGTTTTGCATCCATTGAAGAGCCAAAGCTTCATCAATTTTCACTTCTGCAGGCTGAGCTACAGGATTGTAAGTTCCAACTGTTTCAATGAAACGTCCATCACGAGGAGAACGGGAATCTGCTACTACGATACGATAAAAAGGAGATTTTTTTGCTCCCATGCGTTTCAAACGAATTTTTACTGCCATTATTAAAGCACCTCCGAAAATAGTTCACAAGATAGTATATTATCAATGTTGCATTGGTTTGTAAAGTGTTTTTTCTTAACAGACCTAAAATTTACATGAATGGAAACTTCATGCCGCCTTTTCTCTTGCCTTTAGACATGCTTGTCATCTGCTTCATCATCTTTTTCATGTCTTCAAATTGCTTAAGCAGTCGGTTTACTTCAGGAACCGATGTGCCGCTTCCCTTCGCAATCCGTTTCCTGCGTCCGGCATTGATGACCTCCGGATGCTGCTTTTCTTCCTTTGTCATGGACTTGATGATCGCCTCAACATGACCAATTTGCTTTTCATCGACCTGAACGTTCTTAAGTCCCTTCATCTTTCCGGCACCTGGAATCATTCCAAGCAGTTCATCAAGCGGTCCCATGCTCCGGACCTGCCCAAGCTGTTCAAGGAAATCATCAAACGTAAAGCTCGCCGTTCTCATTTTCTGTTCAAGCTCTTTTGCCTTGTCTTCATCGACATTGGCCTGAGCCTTTTCAATCAGGGTGAGAACATCCCCCATTCCAAGGATCCTTGAAGCCATCCGTTCAGGGTGAAACGCCTCAATCGCATCGAGCTTTTCACCGAGACCTACATATTTAATAGGCGTTTCGGTTACAGCACGAATGGAAAGGGCAGCTCCGCCGCGCGTATCGCCGTCAAGCTTCGTGAGCACAACTCCGGTAAGTCCGAGGCGCTCGTTAAAGCTTTGGGCAACATTCACAGCATCCTGTCCGGTCATGGCATCAACCACAAGAAAAATTTCATCCGGATTTGCCAGTTCTTTTACCTGAGTCAGTTCATCCATCAGATTTTCGTCAACATGAAGACGGCCGGCTGTATCAATCAGCACATAATCATGATGCTCCTGCTTCGCATGAGCGATTGCCTGCTTGGCAATTTCAACAGGACTAATCTGATCTCCAAGTGAAAAAACATCCATATTCAGCTGTTTACCAAGGGTTTCCAGCTGTTTAATTGCAGCCGGACGGTATATATCTGCAGCGACCAAAAGCGGTTTGCGGTTTTGCTTCTTCCTAAGAAGATTAGCAAGCTTACCTGTCGTCGTTGTCTTACCTGCCCCTTGCAGACCTACCATCATAATGACGGTAGGCGGCTTTTTCGCAACAGCAATTTTGCTTTGCTCTCCGCCCATCAATGCCGTTAATTCTTCCTTAACGACTTTAATGACCTGCTGTCCGGGAGTAAGACTCTGCATGACCTCCTGGCCTACAGCCCGCTCGCTTACGCGTTTGACAAAGTCTTTAACGACCTTGAAATTAACATCCGCTTCAAGCAGAGCAAGACGGACTTCCCGCATCATTTCTTTTACATCGGCCTCGGAAACTTTCCCTTTGCCGCGAATCTTCGTTATGGTCTGCTGAAGCCGGTCGGCCAATCCTTCGAAAGCCATCTATACCGCCTCCTTATTCCAAATTATCCAGCGCTTCAAAAAGATCCAGCAGCTGTCCTTCGCGCTCGGTTTCAGACGCAAGTTCCTTAAGCTGTTTCATAATTGCATTGCGCTTCTGAAACTTATGAAGCAGCAGCAGCTTTTCTTCGTATTGCTCAAGCATCGCTTCCGTCCGTTTAATGTTATCATAAACGGCCTGTCTGCTGACGCTGTACTCTTCGGCAATTTCACCGAGGGAATAATCATCGAGATAATAAAGAGACATATAGCTCTTCTGCTTCGATGTAAGCAGTGACTGGTAAAAATCAAAGAGGTAATTCATCCGCGTCGTTTTTTCTAAAATCACGGCTCTCTCCCCTTTTGTTAAGTGAAATGCCTTTACAACAATTACAGTTTACCGACTATAAGACGGCATGTCAAGTTTTTATCTTGACAATTCGAAAAGCGGAGGGCGCTTGCTCAGCGCTGAGAGACGGTGGAGCTTCCGACCGAGGGGCGCTTTTTGCCCCGACCGAGGGAGCGAAGCGGCCGAAGCGCTAGCGCCCGGAGCTAGACACAGAAACCAAGTTCGATAGGGCGCTTGCCCAGCCGTGAGAGACGGTGGAGCTGGAACTGACAAAGTCGCTCTTTGACTTTGACAGGGCCAGCGAAGCGGCCGAAGCGCTAGCGCCCGGAGCTAAACACAGAAACCAAGTTCGATAGGGCGCTTGCTCAGCCGTGAGAGACGGTGGAGCTGGAACTGACAAAGTCGCTCTTTGACTTTGACAGGGCCAGCGAAGCGGCCGAACGGCTAGCCGCCGGAGCTAGACAATTTAGAAAAGCGGAGGGCGCTTGCTCAGCGCCGAGAGACGGTGGAGTTCTGACCGAGAGGCGCTTTTTGCCCCGACCGAGGGAGCGAAGCGGCCGAAGCGCTAGCGCCCGGAGCTAGACACAGAAAACAAGTTCGATAGGACGCTTGCCCAGCCGTGAGAGACGGTGGAGCTTCTGACCGAGAGGCGCTCAAGTGAGGTTGTTCAGCTAAGTGCGCGACGTCCTGTCGCAATGCTGAACGGGCCTGCATCGTGCAGGCCCTAGACCGAAGAAGCGATGCGGCCGAAGCGCTAGCGCCTAGTAAAGATGTTCTGCTAAAGGCAAGGCGTCCTGCCTCAACTCAGAACTGATCTGCCTCTTAGCTGCCCCTTTCCGTAATAGCAGTTACCTTTGAAATAAGTCAGCATTTATTGAGTAAAAGTCAGCAATTATTAACTAAGTGTCAGCAATTATTGAGTAAATGTCAGCAATTATGTACAAAAAGTCAGCAATTATCGAGGGAATGTCAGCAATTATCGATTAATTGTCAGCAAGAATGTAAAAAACCACCCTCTCTGCCCCTCACCAGCATGTAAATTTCTTCTTGTCAGACAACACCTTCTAGGAAAAGTCATCCTTATTCTTCTTTTTCGAACTGCTAACCCGCCAAATTTGCTGTTTTAAGTGTACTCAGCATAGTCCCGGTTCCCCCGCCTAATCAAAAAGAAAGCCTGACAGCCAGGCTTTCTTTTTAAATGATTATGCTTCCTCTACCAAATCAGCGAACAGACCGTATACATATTGCTGTGCGTTGAATTCCTGGAGGTCGTCTATTTTTTCTCCGAGCCCTACGAACTTGACAGGAATCTCCAGTTCATTGCGGATGGCGAGGACGATGCCTCCTTTTGCGGTTCCATCGAGCTTGGTCAGGACAATTCCTGTTACGTTGGTAGATTGAGAAAACTGCTTGGCCTGGCTCATGGCGTTTTGGCCTGTCGTTGCATCAAGGACGAGCAGCACCTCATGAGGAGCACCTGGAATTTCCCGTTCGATTACGCGCTTTACTTTTTCAAGCTCGTTCATTAAGTTCACTTTGTTTTGAAGGCGTCCTGCTGTATCACAAATAAGAATATCTGCTTTTCTTGCTTTGGCAGCCTGTACGGCATCAAACATAACTGCTGCGGGGTCGGATCCTGCTGATTGCTTGATGACTGCAGTTCCTGTTCGCTGCCCCCACACTTCAAGCTGCTCGATTGCACCTGCACGGAACGTATCTCCAGCCGCAAGGACGACGGATTTGCCTTCATTTTTGAATTTGTTGGCGAGTTTGCCGATCGTCGTTGTCTTCCCCACTCCATTTACACCTACAACTAAAATAACATTCAGCTGGTTTTCTTTTATATTCAGGGCGGTGGAGGATTCTTTTCCATCGTCATATATTTCGACAAGCTTTTCTGAAATTACGTCTCGAACTTCGAGGGGATCCTGAATGTTGCGGACCTTAACCTCAGTCTTCAGTTCTTCAATTAAATCCATGACGGTCGCAACCCCTACATCGGCACCGATTAGAATTTCCTCCAGCTCTTCAAAAAATTCCTCGTCTACTTTTCTGAAGCGGGAGACTAGTTCGTTTACTCTTGTGGAAAAATTGGACCTTGTTTTAGTTAGTCCATCTTTAAACTTATTAGAAACGGTATCAGACTGCTTCGTAATGCTCTCTTTCAACTTTTTAAAAAAGCTCATTGGTTTTCTTCCCTTCACTTTGTTGTGGCAAATTCTTTAGAATCTTCCAATCTGACAGATACGAGCTTGGATATTCCCGATTCCTGCATTGTAACTCCATAGAGCACATCACATTCTTCCATCGTCCCTTTGCGATGGGTAATGACAATGAATTGAGTCTGCTCGCTGAATTGTTTCAAATACTGGGCAAACCGGTATACATTTGCTTCATCAAGTGCTGCTTCGACCTCATCAAGAATACAGAAAGGCACCGGTCTGACTTTTAATATAGAGAATAGAAGTGCAATCGCAGTGAGCGCTCTTTCGCCTCCTGACAGCAGACTAAGATTCTGCAGTTTTTTTCCGGGAGGCTGAGCAACAATATCCACACCGGTATTCAGAAGATCTTCCGGATCTGATAGCCTCAGCTCAGCCCTTCCGCCTCCAAACAAAGCTTGGAAGACAGACTCGAAATGGGAACGGATCTGCTCGAAGGTTGCGGAGAATCTCCGTTTCATCTCTCCATCCATTTCATCAATAACCTGGTGGAGCGTATTCTTAGCCTCCAGGAGGTCTTCCCGCTGATCATGGAGGAATTGATAGCGTTCTGACACCCGTTCATATTCATCGATTGCACCGAGATTTACCGTACCGAGCTCTTCGATGCCCCGCTTGATCAGTTTCACTTTTCTCCTTGCTTCTTCCGGTTCAAGCAATAGTTCGTATCTCTCTTTTGCACGTTCAAATGTAAGCAGGTATTCCTGGCGCAGATGGTTCAGCTTATTATCAAGCTCGATATCAAGACGGGTGATTTTTAACTCCTCATCTTTTATCCAGTCGGACATCTGCTTATGAATGCGTGAGCTTTCCTTCAGCTCATGCTCCATGTTTTCCAGCTTTTGCTGCAGGTTTGAACGCTCAGATCTTTTTTCAGCGATCATTTCGATTGTTTTATTCTTTTCGTTCAGTTTCTCTGCTGAAGCATTGGCAAGGGTCTGTTCACCGCTTGTATTTGAGCTGACTTCAGTTGTCAAAAGTGACAGATCTTCCTCTGCTTCCTTCAGTCTTCTCGCACTCTCGATATGCTCTTCTTTTAACCGGCCGGCTTTTTCTGAAACGTTCTCAAAGGACTGCTGCTTGCCCGCCAGAATAATCTTGAGCTCAGTCAGCTCCTGCTGAAGCCCTGCTCTTGATTCCTGCTGCGTGTTTTTTAGCGATGAAAGTTTGCTTATTTCTTCGTCCATTTGCTGCAGCTTGTCTGCTGTCTTTTCGATTAAGCCTTTAAGTTCAGTTAAACGCGCCTCATTTTTCTGCTGTTCCTGATCGAACGATTCCTTTTCAGCATCATAGATAGAAAGATGATCATTTACATTTTTCTCTTTCCATTCCGCCTCTTTTACAGCGGTTTGGACGTTATTTAAACTGACGCGGAGCATATCTCCCGCTTTTCTGAGCTCCTCAATTTGCTGTTCTTGTTCCTGTAAAAGAGCTTTCCGTTTTTTTACATCTCGTTCAAGCTCGTCTGTCTTGGTTTCCATTTCCTTCAGCTGGACTGAGATGGCTTCTAATTCGCGGTTCCGGCTCAGGAGGGATCCGGTTTTTTGCTTAACCGCACCACCTGTCATTGATCCACCCGGATTGACGACGTCGCCTTCAAGCGTAACAATTCGGTATCTGAATTGAAGGATTCTTGACAATTCATTTGCTCCCTTTAGATCCCTTGCTACAATGACTGCGCCAAGAAGATTTTCCATGACGGCCGTATAGCGGGAATCATATATAGAGAGTTCGGATGCAATGCCGACAAAAGAAGAATGTTCTGAGAGCTTCATTTTGTCGGCATTGCTGATCTTTCTGCTTTTCATAACCGAAAGCGGCAGGAAAGTAGCCCGCCCGAAAGAGTTTTGCTTAAGATAGGCGATACCGGATCGTGCTATTTTTTCATCCTCAGTCACAATGTGCTGCGAAGCAGCCCCCAGCGCTATTTCAATGGCCGTTTCATATTCTTTTTCCGTTTTTAGAAGCTCGGCGATAGCTCCGTGAATTCCGCTGAAACGGTCTCTTGCCTTTAATATCTCTTTAACCCCTTGGAAAAATCCGGAATAATCCTCCTGCATCGCTTCCAGCATTTCTTTGCGCGAGCGTATTTGCTGCAAAAATTGATAGGCCTTGTATAGCGCTGATTCTTTCTTGCTGTAGGATTCACGATCGGTTTCAAGCCTTTTTAGCGCTTCGCGGAAAGCCGCAGCCTGCGCATTCATTTTCACTTCCGCCGAAGCAAATTCTTTTTGCAGTTTTTCTTTTTCTTCAGTTAAGAGGCGGCGCTCCTGCAGATACTTGCTGTTGCTGCCGGAAAGCCTCTCGTTCTTCACAGACTGCTGTCTTAGCTGCTCTGTTATGTAAGCTGTCTCATTTTTCGCAGATGTCTGCTGATTCAGTACATCGAAGTACTCGCTTTTAAGCTGTTCGATCTCATGGCCGATGTTTCCGTTTTGAGCATCGAGAAGGCTTTGCTTTTCTTTCACAAGCCGCTTTGCTTCTTTCATTTCAGCAGAAAGAAGTGCTACTTTTTCCGCTTCCGCATCACGGTCTTTCGCAAGAATTTCAATTTTTCCGCTCAGCTCTCCAATAAGCTGTTCGAGCTGGCCGCGGTTCGCTTGAGCATTTTTTCTTCTCTCTTTTAATACTTCTTTTTTCCCCTCCAGTTTTTCAAGCTCTTCGCTCGTTTGAAGGAGAATTTGCTGAAGACTGTCAAGAGTCCCATCCAGTTCGGAAACCCTGCTGCGGGAATCACTGATAGCCTTTTCCTGTTTTTGAACGGAAGCTGCAAGCTCAGCTTCTTTCTCCTTGCCGTCTTCCGCCGTTTTGGTTAAGCTTGTCCATTTCTGATGGAGCTCCTCGATATCATGTACCGTCAAGGCTACCTCAATCTGCTCAAGCTCCTCCTTCTTTTCCAAGTAATCTTTCGCTATCGATGCCTGAACCTTTAGTGGCTCCACCTGTCCTTCCAGTTCGTGTAGAATGTCCTGGACGCGGTTCAGGTTATCATGCGTTTCTGTCAATTTATGTTCGGCTTTCTTTTTTCTTGATTTATATTTCAGCACCCCGGCAGCTTCTTCAAAAATGCTTCGCCGTTCTTCTGCTTTGCTGCTCAGAATTTCTTCTACCTTCCCTTGGCTGATAATCGAGAAGGCTTCTTTCCCTAGCCCTGAATCCATAAATAAATCCACAATATCTTTCAAGCGGCAGGACTGATTATTAATATAATATTCACTTTCTCCGGAACGGAACACTTTCCTTGTAATACTCACTTCGTGATAATCAATTGGCAGAAAATGATCTTCATTATCAAGGGTGAGTGTAACTTCGGCAAGATTCAGGCCTTTTCTGGAATCGCTCCCGGCAAAAATAATGTCCTCCATTTTACCGCCGCGCAGTGATTTTGCGGACTGCTCACCCAGTACCCAGCGGACGGCATCAGTAATATTGCTTTTCCCGCTTCCATTCGGCCCGACAACTGCCGTAACCCCTTTTACAAAATCAACACTTGCCCGATCTGCAAAAGATTTAAATCCTGCTATGTCCAATCGTTTGAGGAACATCTTAGGTCCTCCTTACTATCATTAAATTCAAACATATTTTAACACAATCCTTTAGTTAAAAATAATAGAAAAGCAACAGGGACTTCCGCGCAATCCTGCTGCAAAGCAACATTTACTTATTACGCATAAATTCTTTGTCCGCCTGGCTTTATCATCCGAACATAAAAAAAGCCGGCCCGGCTCTCAGGTCCCTTCCTGCCTCATCTTATCCGGCAGGCGGAGTCTGTCAAGCTGGGTCAGCTCATTGAGTTTTAAGGTTTCGTTTGCATTTTGGAGAGTGCTTCCTGAGCAGCATGCTGTTCCGCTTCTTTTTTGGAGCGGCCATTTCCAGTGCCCAGCACTTCGCCACCCAGAGAAACAACTGCCTCAAATTCCCTGCTGTGGGCAGGTCCCTTTTCAGTAAGTATTTTATACTCTAACGGTCCTCTGCCATCTCTTTGCACAAGTTCCTGAAGCTGGCTTTTAAAATCCATCACATGAGAAAAAGCACCATCGTTCACCTTTGGGAAAACATATTTCTCTAGAAAGACAACAACAGGTTCGAGACCTTTATCTAAATAAAGAGCCCCAATGAATGCTTCGAAAACATCCGCGAGAAGTGCAGGTCTTGCACGGCCCCCCGTCATTTCTTCCCCTTTTCCAAGCAGAATCAGATTGCCGAACGACAGATCATTTGCAAATGAAACGAGAGACGGTTCACATACAATCGCTGCCCGGAGCTTCGTCAGATCTCCCTCTGTCATAGTTGGATATTTCTTATAAAGAAATTGGGAAACCGTCAATTCCAGCACGGCGTCTCCTAAAAATTCAAGGCGTTCATTGTCTTCATAAGGTTTTTTTCGATGCTCATTCACATACGATGAATGGGTGAAAGCTTGGTAGAGCAGCTTTTCATTGGTAAAAGTCTGTCCGACGCTTTCCTGAAACTGTTTAAATTCTTCCGCTTTTTTGGCGAAATTTCTTCTCTCTTTATAATGTGTATGCTTTTGCATAACTACCTCCATCATTACCAAAACAATTGGGCGGCTCCCCCCTTTATAAAGGGAGAAAGCCCCGCTGTCAGGAGCGGGACTTCAACATACTTTAAGCTTGGCTCTGTATGTAGTTAACAGCGTCACCCACTGTAGCGATTTTCTCTGCATCTTCATCAGAAATCTCCATATCGAACTCATCTTCAAGTTCCATTACAAGCTCAACTACATCCAGGGAATCAGCTCCGAGGTCATCTTTAAAAGAAGACTCCATCTTAATTTCAGAAGCATCGACTCCAAGGCGGTCAACGATGATCTTAGTTACACGATCTAAAACGTCTGCCATTACATTCACCTCCCCTCAAGTATTATAGTCAATTCAGACTCAAAACACCAGTTTGATTTCAGAAATGTTCTACATGAACATTCCGCCGTTAACATGAAGCGTTTGACCAGTAATATAAGCACTTTTCCCGCTGGCAAGAAACGTAACGAGATCGGCAATATCCTGGCCCTCTCCAAATTTTGCGAGCGGGATTTGCTTAAGCATTTCTTCTTTAATTTCATCGGTTAGTTTTTCTGTCATATCCGTGGAGATAAAACCTGGCGCTACGGCATTTACCGTAATATTTCGGGCGGCAAGCTCCTTTGCCGATGTCTTAGTAAGACCGATTACTCCCGCTTTTGCTGCAACGTAATTGGCCTGGCCCGGATTGCCGACTTCGCCGACCACGGACGTGATGTTAATGATCCGCCCGCTTCTTTGCTTCATCATTTGTCTTGTTACAGCCTTTGTGCATAAGAAAACGCCTTTTAGATTGGTATCCACTACATCGTCCCATTCATCCTCTTTCATTCTCATAAGAAGGTTATCTCTTGTAATTCCGGCGTTGTTAACAAGGATATCGAGGGTTCCGAAACGGTCCGTCACTTCTTTAATCATATCTTTTACCGCATCCGCACTGGAAACATCTGCTTTAATGGCGAATGCTTCTCTGCCCAGAGCTATAATTTCTTCTACTGTTTCCTTTGCTTTTGCTTCATTGCCTGCAAAATTGACCGCTACGTTCGCGCCATTTTTCGCCAGATCCAAAGCAATGGCCCGGCCGATCCCCCGGGAAGCGCCTGTTACTAGTGCTGTTTTGCCCGTTAGCATTATGCTTCCTCCTTTAGTGCTGTAATTGCAGACTGAAGCGTATCCATATCTGATACAGACAGGGTTTTCACACTCCGGTCTATTTTTCTGATTAAGCCTGAGAGGACTTTGCCGGGACCAATTTCCACAAAAGTGTCTGCCCCTTGTTCAATCAAGGTTTTGATTGATTCTTCCCAGCGTACCGGAGAATACAGCTGCTGAATCAAAAGATCCTTAATCTGTTTGCCGTCCGTCACCGGCTGTGCTGTAACGTTTGCAATCACAGGAAGGTCTGTGTCGGCAATGGACATGCCGTCCAGAACGGCTTTCAGCTTCTCTGCTGCAGGCTTCATTAATTCTGAATGAAAAGGTCCGCTCACTTCAAGAGGTATCGCTCTTTTTGCTCCCGCTTCTTTTGCTCTAGCAGAAGCAACCTCTACTCCTTTAGCTGTTCCGGAGATGACAATCTGACCTGGACAATTTAAATTCGCCAGCTGAACGGAATGGCCCTCTTCTGTAACAGATTGGGTTATTTCTTCCAAAGCTCCTGCTTCCATCCCCATAATTGCCGCCATCGCTCCCTGTCCGGACGGAACGGCTTCATTCATAAATTCACCGCGCTTACGGACAGCGACCACGGCATCTTCGAAGGAAAGAACTCCTGATGCTACAAGAGCGGAATACTCACCAAGGCTGTGTCCGGCTGTGAAATCTGGTTTAATTCCCTCTTTATCAAGGAGCTTCCAAGCAGCAATACTTGCTGTAACAAGAGCAGGCTGTGCGTTATATGTAAGAGTTAATTCTTCCTTAGGACCCTGAAGCATGATTTTGCTGAGCTGATCATTCAATACTTCATCGGCTTTCTGAAAAAGTTCTTTCCCTTCAGGAGTTTGTTCTGCAAAGTCCTGACCCATTCCTACTGTTTGGGATCCCTGTCCGGGAAACACAAATGCGATTTTAGACATATTCTTCCCTCCGTCGGTTATTCAGGATGATGACGGCCAGCCATTGCGGCTCTTATCGTCCCTGATACATCATTTGAAATCATATCTCTTGTTTGGCGGATAGCGTTATAAACTGCATTTGCATCAGAGGAGCCGTGAGCTTTTACTACAGGTGCATTTAAGCCGAATAGAGCAGCACCGCCGTATTCCGAGTAGTCCATCTGTGAACGGATTTCATTCAATTTCGGTTTCAGAACCGCGGCCGCAAGCTTAGCCAGCAAGGTACTTGTTAAAGCAGACTTAAGCATTGAGAAAACAGAAAATGCGGTTCCTTCGATCGTTTTTAACGTGACGTTCCCAGTAAAACCATCGGTCACGACTACGTCAGCGGCACCTTCCAGAAGATCTCTGGCTTCTACATTGCCTTTAAAATGAAGTCCGGATTCCTTCAGCTTTAAAAACGCCTGCTTCGTTAATTCATTTCCTTTTTTATCTTCTGTTCCTACATTCAGAAGGCCGACTGAAGGATTTTTTACTCCGCGGACTTTCTCAGCGTAAACCGAGCCCATAATAGCATATTGCAGCAAATGTTCAGGCTTCGCATCAACGTTTGCGCCTGCGTCCAAAAAAAGAAAGCCTTGTCCATCCATAGTTGGAAGGGTAGGAGCAAGGGCGGGACGGTCAATGCCCTCAATTCTGCCGACAATAAACAGTCCTGCTGTCATAAGGGCACCGGTGTTGCCGGCAGAAATACAAGCATCCGCTCTTCCTTCTTTTACTTCATTGGCCATTAAAACCATTGAAGCATTTTTCTTTCTGCGAACCGCTCTTACCGGTTCGTCTTCAGATTCAATGACCTCAGTTGTATGTATAACCTTGATCCGGTCATGCCCTGAAAGGTACTTGCTGATTTCAGCTTCGTTCCCGATCAGCGTTAATTCAAGATCGGTGAAAGCATTCGCGGCCTTTAAAGCACCCTCACACAGTGCTTGCGGGGCATTGTCGCCGCCCATTGCATCAATAGCGATTTTCATCTGTGAATCATCCTTTATCCAATGGTTGATTAGAGCGGTACATTTCAAAATCTCCTGAAAACACCAGCTCGTTCCCTACATAGCTGTTAACACTCACCAGCGTTCGTCCATTCATTCCGTTTACGTTCGCTACTCTTGCTTTCGATACTACACGTTCCCCCGCCATTACCTGTCTGGTAAACCGGATATCCGCTTTTGCTGTCAATGCCAGTTCATCATTAATCACGGCAACGGCAAGGGAATTGGCTTGGGCAAATAAATGATGACCCCTGGCAATTTGATTGCGCCGGAAAACATGCTCTTTCTTGACTTCAAAAATGGAAATCGCACTATGATCAAGCTCCAGGTCAATGATGTCTCCGATAATTTCTTCCGGAGGCAATGCTCTTATTTCGTCTTCCATAGAAGCTTGAGCTACGGAACGGATTCTCTCGCGGAGCTCCGGTATACTCAGCTCAAGCCGGTCAAGACGAATGGTTTGAATACTGACCTGAAATTTATCTGAAAGCTCTTCATCCGTAATAAAAGGAGTATCATTTATCGTTTCCAGCAGCTGCTGCTGTCTGTCTTTTTTCGTTCTTTTCATGTTATAGGTTACACCATCCGCACTATTATGACTAGGTACTAATAGTAGTATATAATCTTAATAATCGGATTGCAAGGATGATTTAATCCAGTTTTTCTCCCTCAAGAACCCCTGTCGATTCAAGATATTTTCTTAGCCATTCATACTCAGGCTCATGCCAAAATGCCTTGGAATTGATCAATTTTGCCGCATCCCCTCTTGCCGTTTCAAGTGCCCGGTAATCATGAACCATGTCAGCCACTCTGAATTCCGGGACACCGCTTTGTTTTTTCCCAAAAAAGTCGCCAGGTCCGCGCAGTTCAAGATCCTTTTCTGACAGCACAAATCCGTCATTCGTTTCAGTCATAATTTTCATTCGCTCTTTGCCTGTTTCCGATTTCGGATCAGCGAGCAGTATGCAATAGGATTGTTCACTTCCCCTTCCTACACGTCCTCTCAGCTGATGGAGCTGAGAAAGCCCGAAACGCTCTGCGTCATAAATAACCATAATAGTGGCGTTCGGGACATTGACACCGACTTCCACTACAGTCGTTGAGACGAGAATCTGCGTCTGATTTTCACTGAATTCCCTCATCACAGCTTCTTTTTCATTTGGATGAAGACGCCCGTGCATTAGACCGACATTCCACTTTGGCGAGAAAGAATGAACAAGCATCGCATGAACGTCTATTGCATTTTGGACATCGAGCGTTTCTGATTCTTCAATTAAAGGGCAGATGACATAGGCCTGCCGTCCTTTTTTCACCTCTTTATCTATGAATCCCAGTATCCGGTCCAGCAAATTATGCTTCACCCAGTAAGTCTCAATCGTTTTCCTTCCGGCAGGGAGCTGATCAATGACGGAAACATCCATCTCTCCGAATGCGGTAATCGCCAGGGTCCTTGGAATCGGGGTTGCTGTCATAAAAAGAACATCCGGCGATTCCCCTTTCTCCCTTAGCACCCTTCTCTGATTCACTCCAAATCGATGCTGCTCATCGGTAATTACGAGACCTAGCTTCTGGAAGTTCACTTCCTCCTGAATAAGGGCATGGGTTCCTACCAAAATTTGAATCTCTCCGTTTGAAAGACGCTCCAGCAGTTCTCTTCTCCTTTTCCCTTTCACAGAGCTTGTTAAAAGAGCAACCGTGATATTTAGCGGTTCAAAGAGTGCTGACAGGGAATTCGCATGCTGCTCGGCGAGTATTTCAGTCGGCACCATGAGAGCACTCTGATAGCCTGATAGAATGGCTGCATACATGGAAATTGCCGCTACAACCGTTTTTCCTGATCCGACATCTCCTTGAAGCAATCGATTCATCCGATATGGCGACCTCATATCACCCAGGATTTCATCCAGCACTTTTGCTTGAGCTTCCGTCAGGTTAAATGGAAGAGCATCCGTAAAGACAGAAAGTTCATCATCTGTAAACTGATGTTCAATTCCCTTAGAGTTCTCTCTCTGGACTTTGCGCAATGACTGCATTTTCAGCTGGAACATTAAAAATTCTTCATAAACAAATCTTCTTCTGGCATGCTTTAAATCAGCATGGCTAAGAGGCAAATGAATGGTTTTGACCGCTTCATGCTTCGGCATCAGCTTGTAGGCATCGCGAATTTGGGCAGGCAGGTTTTCTGGAATCTCCTCTGCAAATTCTTTCAGTGCATTGACGACATGCTTCCTGAGCTGCTTGATGGTGACAGAACCTTTAACCGTATACACCGGTTCCAAATCCTGCTTGGATACATGCGGCGAAAAGGAGATGTCCTGCAGTGTTATGGTCTGACGGTTCTTATCCCATTTTCCGCTCACTGTAACAACTTGATTGATTGAAAGCTGTTTTTTATAAAAAGGACGGTTAAAACAGACGACACTTACCAGATATCTGCCGGAAAGCAGCCTAAAGGTGAGTCTTGACTTTTTCTTCCCGTAATAAGCAAGAGAAGGCTCGCTATGAACCTTCCCTTCAACTGTAACTCTCTCATCATGCTGAACTTCAGCCAAATCTCTCAGCCGGTAATCTTCATACCGGTAAGGAAAATATTCAAGCAGGTCCTCAATGGTCCTTATCCCCATTTCAAGTAAAACGGAGGCTGTTTCTTCTCCGATTCCTTTCAATACGGATACAGGCTGATTGAGATTAGGGTTCACGGCGATCCAGAGGGATTCCGAAAATTTTCGCTTCCAGTTCACGTCCCGTAGGTGTGGCAGCGAGACCTCCCTGCGCGGTTTCCCTTAATGCACTTGGCATGGTCTGTCCAATTTTGTACATCGCATCAATAACCTCATCACATGGAATCCTGCTTGTTATTCCAGCAAGGGCCATATCCGCTGCAACCATTGCATTCGCTGCACCCATAGCATTTCTTTTGACGCAAGGAACTTCGACAAGTCCGGCTACCGGATCACAAACGAGACCAAGCATATTTTTAAGCGTAATAGCCATGGCTTCAGCAGCCTGAGCCGGTGTTCCCCCTGCCATTTCTGTGATAGCGGCGGCAGCCATTCCAGCAGCAGAACCCACCTCGGCCTGACAGCCTCCAGCCGCACCAGAAATGGAGGCATTATTGGCTACGACAAATCCAAAAGCTCCGGAAGTAAATAGAAATTCAATCATTTCTTCTCTTGTCGGATGCAGTTTATGTTTTACAGCAAAGAGCGTACCCGGTACAACACCGGCAGAACCTGCTGTCGGCGTCGCGCAGATCGTTCCCATTGCGGCGTTAACTTCATTCGTTGCTACCGCTTTGCTTACTGCATCTAAAATGGTTTCACCAGATAAAAAATTCCCTTTTTCAATATATGCCTGCATCAGCACCGCATCCCCGCCAGTAAGGCCAGAGTGGGATTTGACTCCGGCAAGGCCTTTTTCTACAGCCTGCTCCATGACTTTCAGATTACGGTCCATCATAGAAAATACATCCTCACGGCTTTTGCCGGTTACTTCCATCTCCTGCTGAATCATGACCTCAGCAATTTTACAATTCCGGCTTACTGCAAGCTCCACGAGCTCAGCTACATTTCGAAACATGCTGTTTCCTCCAATCTTCAATAGCCGATCTATTTTATTCTGCTATTTTAGTAACCTGCAGAATATTTGGCAGCGTTTTCAATTCCTCAATAACCCCTATTTCAATATTCTGATCCACTTCAATGGTCATGAGCGCCAGCTGGCCTTTTTCTTTCCTCGAAACATTCATGTGTCCAATATTGATCGCATGCTTAGCGAGGACATTTGCCACCCCTGCGATTGCACCATAGCGGTCATTATGCATAACCAGAATGGCTGGATGGTTGCCGGACAGCTGCAGCAGAAAGCCATTCAGCTCAGTTATCTCAATCTTGCCTCCGCCAATTGATATACCAACCAGTTCAAGCTGCCCCTGATCATCTCCAATAATCACTCTTGCTGTATTTGGATGATCTGCAACTGCTTCCTCTTCTATAAACGTGATCTTCATCCCGTTGGCATCCGCTATTTGCAGGGATGTTTTGATGCGTTCATCAAACGTATCAAAATCCAGAATGCCTCCGATAATGGCAACATCTGTCCCGTGTCCGCGGTACGTTTTTGCAAAAGAACCGTAAAAAGACACGGTCGCCCATTTCGGCTCCCTGCCGAATAAACTGCGGGCTACTCTGCCAATTCTTGCAGCTCCAGCTGTATGAGAACTTGAAGGTCCAATCATGACTGGACCGATGATGTCAAATACACTGCGATATTTCATGCTTTGTATACCCCTCTCTTATGAAAGAAACCATCCTATTACAGTTTGATTTCAGTTTAACAGATTTCTTTTAAACCTGTATACGGCCGAATTCCGCATAAATAGGACCGTCTGTCATACAGACGGTCCTTAACCCTTATAACAGCTTCTTACTCGACAGAGAAAATGTAAGAGTACAGAGGCTGTTTGCCGTTATGCACTTCCACTTCAATGTCGCTGAACATCGTTTCAATTTGCTTTACAAGCTCGCTTACTTCTTCTTCGCTTGATTCACTTCCATAAAGAATGGTCAAGATGTCATCTTCATCATTGATCATTTCTTTAAGAAGCTTAACAGCAGCCTGAACTTGCACTTTGTCCTTCGTCACGATCTTTCCGTTCAGAATACCCATAAAATCATTTTTGGAAATATCCATGCCGTCAATTTGAGTGTCGCGAACGGCATATGTTACCTGACCTGATTTTACATTTCCGAGAGCTTCAGTCATAACTTCTTCGTTTTCCTCAGGTTTAACGCCTGGATTGAAAGCAAGCAGAGCAGACATCCCTTGAGGAACGGTTTTAGAAGGGATAACCAGCACATTCTCTTCAACAACTGATGCGGCCTGGCGGGCTGCCATCACAATATTTGAATTGTTCGGAAGGATGATAATGTTTTCTGCATTCACTTTTTCAATCGCAGAAACGATATCTTCTGTACTTGGATTCATCGTCTGGCCGCCTTCTATGACTTCATGGGCGCCTATGCTTTTAAACAATTCGGCAATTCCTGAACCCATAGTAACGGTGATGATGCCGTATTTTTCCTTCTGCTTTTTCTTCTGGGCAGGCTGAGATTTAGCTGATTCACCGACAAGACTGCTATGCTGTTCACGCATGTTTTCAATCTTCATGCTGATCAGGCTTCCATACTTTTGTCCATATGACAGCACCTCGCCAGGGTGCTCTGCATGAATATGTATTTTCGCTACCTCATCGTCAGATATCACGAGCAATGAATCTCCGAATTCACTTAAATCATTGCGGAACTGATCCTCAGAAAAGACTTTCTTGCCCTCTTCAAAGCGAACCATGAACTCTGTGCAGTATCCGAACTCAATGTCTTCCGTATTAATATGAGCGTGAACATTCTTATGGTGTTCCGCACTGACAAGATCATTCATGGACGGCAGTGCCATTGGAGTTCCAGGTACTTTCTCGCCTTTCAATTCAGCCAGGAACCCTTCGTATACTAATACAAGACCTTGACCTCCGCTGTCGACAACTCCCACTTCCTTTAAAACAGGAAGCAAATCGGGGGTGCGATTCAATGAAGCCTTTGCTTCGTCAAGAATCGCTTCCATCAGTTTGACAAGATCATCTTCATTTTTAGATTCAGAAACGGCTTTTTTGGCTGCATCTTTTGCTACAGTAAGGATCGTCCCCTCTACAGGCTTCATTACAGCTTTGTAGGCTGTATCAACACCGGTTTGAAGAGCTTGTGCAAAATCCTTCGCTGTAATCGTGCTTTTGCTTTCAATTGACTTCGAGAAGCCTCTGAACAGCTGAGAAAGGATGACGCCCGAATTCCCCCGTGCACCCATAAGCAGTCCTCTGGAAAGGGCTGTCCCTACTTTGCCAATATGGGCTTGGACATTTTTTTGCACTTCCTTGGCCCCTGATGTCATAGACAGGTTCATGTTAGTGCCTGTATCTCCATCTGGAACCGGAAAAACATTTAGGGCATCCACCATTTTGGCATTATTGGATAAATGGCTGGCACCCTGTGAAATCATTTCAGCAAAGCGCTCGCCGTCCAAAGTTTTGATTGACACGATTTTTCCTCCTTACTACGGGTTCGTTACACGAACTCCCTGAACGAAAATATTTACTGAGTCTACAGCTAATCCAACCGTGTGATCAAGCGTATATTTCACTTTGGTCTGTACGTTATGTGCTACCTCTGAAATTTTCGTTCCGTAGCTTACAATGATATACATATCGATGTGAATGCTGTCTTCTGCTTGTCGCACGATGACACCCCTGCTGAAATTTTCCTTGCGGAGGATGTCTGTAATTCCATCTTTAATCTGATTTTTGGAGGCCATTCCTACAATACCGTAGCAATCAATGGCGGCACCGCCTGCTACCGTTCCAATTACTTCATTGGAGATATCGATTTGTCCGTATTTGGTGGTAAGTTCGATGGACATGCTATTTCCTCCCTTGTTTTTCGGTCAATGAATTTCCTTCAATGAGCATGATGGCGTGTTCACAGTCTAGATGACCATACGCATGATAAAGCTATTTTACTATAGGCCGTGCAAATTTTAAAGGAATTGCTGTATAGGACGGCATAAAAGGCTCTTATTATTATAGAGCATAGCATCATCAGGTATGTCAAGGGGTTTTTCTTGAAAGAACTTTTTTAAATTTCCCATCAGCAAGGGAGAGGGTACCGGCATCCTTCATGTTATACCTTCCCCTAACACATCCATTCGTAACCTGATTGTGAAAAGTCCGCAAAGGAAAAAAACTTGACAAAGAATAGTTGCAATTCAAAAGGGGATTATGGTAAATTATTAAGGTATCTCGTGAATAGAGACGTTTTAAACCGTATGAGCAATCATCAAAGATGGGCGTCTTTTTAAAAAGACAAACGGAAATGAAACGATAGCTTGCTACAAATGAGGTTTTGCAAGGTGAGGAGGGAATATTATGGCACGTAAATGTGTAATTACAGGCAGAAAAACCCGCTCTGGCAATACACGTTCCCACGCAATGAACGCTAACAAGCGTACATGGGGAGCCAACGTTCAAAAAGTGCGCATCCTGGTTAACGGGAAGCCAAAACGTGTATACGTTTCAGCTCGCGCCCTTAAATCCGGTAAAGTGGAACGCGTATAATTGGAACGCCAATAAGATAGCCGTTCACGGCTGCAAAGAGGAAATGGCAGGATCACCTGCATTTCCTCTTTTTTGGTTCCAAAAGAAAAAGATGCCCGTTGAAGAGCATCGTTCTGCTGATTTGCACTTTAGAAAACAAGCGGATCCGCCTGTATGTTTATGAGTCCTTTTTAAAAGAACCAAGCATTGCCCGAACTATTCCTCCCAGAAACTTTGGCAGTTTGATCGTATAGAACTTCATAATTTCCCTCCTCAGCCCTTTCAATGATCTTTGAAATGGCCCTGCACTAGCTGGCCTTATGGTTAGCATTCATCACTTTATATTCGTTTCATCACGGCTTCTTACCATCATTAATATGCCGCTGTTAAACGAAACAGTACCGGTGTGATGAATCAATTCATTACTAATACATAGTGTAGAACCAAAAGGAATATGACGATTTTCCAGAGGATATTTAAATCCTTTTAACGTTAGACCTTCAACGTCTGAAGCAGCAGGGACAAACGACACATATGGAAAGATCCCGCTTGATTCGACCTCATGATTTCCAGGCGGCAAAAGCCTGATAAAATTAAAGCGGTCCTCTAACTCAATTGGAATGGAGCATTCAAATTCCTTCATTAATAAGTAAATATTCGCAAAAAAATGGTCCAGTCTGCCCCCGGTTGCACCGTAAATGCGGATTCGTTCAGGATTCCTGCTGATTGCCCAGTCAAGTGCAAGTTCTGTATCCGTTTTATCCTTTTCTGAAGGATAAATCTTCAATTCATTATGTCTTGTTTGAAGATCCTCGCGTTCCCGCTCGGAGATCGAATCAAAATCTCCAATCGCTTCTTCCATTTTCATGCCTCGATCAGCGAGATAGACGACACCTCTGTCCACTCCAACCCACGATACTTCAGGGTGAACAGCAGCAGCAAGGTCAGGTATCAGCCTCTCAGGTCCACCTGCAACTATGTATATGTATTTCAAAGCCAATTCCTCCCCTTAAGTTTACATAATATTATTATATTGATTTTATGATGAAAAAGGAATCACCTTATCGGTGATTCCTTCAAGTAGCACTTCTGATATCATTTATCGCTTTTTTCCGGTCAGGAAATCCATAGACAGCTGAGCCGGCAACCAATACATCAGCCCCTGCTTCCATGCAGGCCTTCGCATTGCCCGCATTTACACCGCCATCGATTTGAATCAGTACAGATAAACCCGCCGCTTTAATCTTTTCTGACAATGTCTCAATTTTAGCGAGCATCTCCGGTATGAATACCTGTCCTCCGAATCCCGGATTAACCGTCATTAGCAATACATAATCCAAATCCTTTAATACATAGTCAAGGACATGCAGCGGTGTATGAGGGTTAAGAACAACTCCCGCTTTAACTCCCTTAGATTTGATATGCTGAATGGTTCTGTGAAGGTGTGTGCACGCTTCGGCATGAACGGATATCAAATCTGCTCCCGCTTCAGCAAACTCATCAATGTATGAATCCGGATTCTCAATCATCAAATGCACGTCTAAAGGCAGTTCTGTGACAGGCCGCACTGCTCTCACAATTAGCGGCCCAATCGTAATATTCGGGACAAAATGGCCGTCCATTACATCGATATGGATCCAGTCCGCCCCTCCGTGCTCGACATCCTTAATTTCTTCTTTTAGCTTTGAAAAATCCGCAGATAAAATAGATGGAGCGATATAAACCACGTCAGTACCTCGGCTTTCTGTCTTTAATTTCCTCTAGAAAACTTAAATAATGCTCATATCTGTAATCTTTAATTTCTCCGCTGTCAACAGCGGCTTTCACGGCACACTTTGGCTCTGATACATGTGTGCAGCCTCTGAATTTACAATTCTGAGCCCTCTCCCTCATTTCAGGAAAGCACTGGCCGAGCTCTTGGGCTTCAATATCAGTGAAATCAAGAGAACTGAATCCTGGCGTGTCAGCTACAAGCCCGTTATCAATCGTAATGAGCTCAACATGCCTCGTTGTATGCTTTCCACGGCCAAGGTGACTCGAAATATCATCTGTCTTTAAAGCAAGATCCGGTTTAATCGCATTAAGCAATGATGATTTTCCAACTCCGGACTGACCGGCAAAAACCGATATTTTATTATCGAACAGCGGTCCCAGTGCGGCAATACCATCCATGCTTTCCGTGGAAGTCTGGAATACCTGGTATCCGGCTTCCTTGTAATCCGCGGCAAATGAAAGAATTTCTTCTCTTTGATCGGGATTTGAAATTAAATCTGTTTTGCTGATGCATATAACCGGCTCAATAGCATTCGCTTCAACCAATACCAAAAAACGGTCCAGCAAAAGCGTGCTGAAGGCAGGCTCGATAGCCGAAAAAACAAGAATAGCCTGATCCACGTTTGAAATAGGCGGCCTGACCAGCTCGTTTTTTCTGGGCAAGACCTCCAGAATCGTTCCTTCCAGGTCATTATCCGCCTGATAAACCACTTCATCCCCGACCAGCGGGGTTACTTTGTTCTTTCTGAATAGACCTCTGCCTCTGCACTGCACAAAACGCTCTCCGTCTAATACATAGTAAAAGCCGGCTAAAGCCTTCACAATCTTTCCTTCCGGCATACATTCCCTCCTTTAGTCTGGATAAGGTATCGTATCATTATCAACGATTCGGCTATTAACGGTTACCTGATAGTAAGCATTTTGGCCGGGAGCTATTTTAAATTGAATCGTTCTTTTTTCAGGCGCTTTAATTTTAAAGGTTGCTTCCGGTTCTGAAAAAGACCGCTCCGCATCATTAATCCAAATTTGAACTTCCTGTTCTTCACCAGGTACAGCAGGCTCATACGGAATCTCAATTTCTTTGGAGACAGTTGCTACTTCCTGCTGCTCTTTACCAAGTGAAAAAATCACTTCAAGCCTTTCGCCGGGCTTTAGTTTTTCTCCGGCTGCCGGTGACTGGGAAATAACCTGGCCTTCGGGAACCGTATCAGAATACTCTTCCTTTTCTTTAAGAAGGAGTCCTTTTTCCTGTGTATAGCTGTTTACATCATTCTGAGTATATCCCTTTAAATCTTCAAGTAAAATTTCCTCCGGCCCCTTGCTGACCGTTAGCTTAACTTCATCCTCCGAAGGAATGACTTCTGTTCCTGCCGAAGGCTCCTGATCAATTACAAGCCCGGCCTCCTGGTCGTCATTAATTTCATCTACGGTTATGTTTACATAACCTTTTCGTTCCAGTAATTCTTTTGCAGTATCAATGTCCCGGCCCTTTAAATCTTCAATCTCAGCCGTTTTCTTTCCGGTGCTTTGATAGATTGTTACCATGGAGCCTTCCTTAGCCATTTTTCCATTCTCAGGATCTGTTTTCACAACATGATTTTCGGGTACGTCATCACTTGCCATCGATCTCTCCGTCACCCTGAATCCAGCCTCGCTTAACGTGTTTACCGCATCTCCGTATTCTTCTCCTGAAACATCGGGAACTGAAACATCTTCAGGCAGCAGCAGCGAAGGGACGATGGTGACTGCACTGACTCCTGCAGCCAGCAAAATAATAAAAATTGTTATGATAAAGACAGCAAATTTGCTTTTTTTCTTTTTTGGCTTTTTAGGTTTTCCATGCTGATTAGCTTCATCATTTGAATTGCCGGGCGGCTGCGAATGATTAATCGTTTCACTTTTATCTGAAAGGTATTGATCCGTTATGACGGGAATGGCCTTTGTTGCTTCATCATCTACTGGAATCTCATATCTTTTCTCATTGAGCCTGTCCGCATTCAAAGCGGTTCTTAAATCCTCTTCCATCTCCTCGGCAGAATCATATCGATGAAACGGGTCCTTTGCCATTGCCTTTAATATGATATTAATCAAGCTCTGCGGAATAGAAGGATTCCAGCGCTCAGGTGATGGAGTTTCTGACTGCAAATGCTTTAAGGCAATCGACACAGCCGACTCTCCATCATATGGAACCCTTCCTGTAAGCATTTCGTAAAGTACGATTCCAAGCGAATACAGATCGGATTTTTTCGTTGCCAAACCGCCCCGCGCCTGTTCCGGAGAAAGATAGTGAACTGAACCGAGCACAGAGTTTGTATGTGTAATAGTAGCCGAACTCAGCGCCATCGCGATTCCAAAATCTGTAACCTTCACACTTCCATCATGATCCAGCAGTATGTTGTGCGGCTTAATGTCTCTGTGAACGATAAAATTCTCATGTGCATGTTCAATAGCTGATACAATCTGCACCATAATATCCAAGGCTTCTGATGGATGAAGAGGAGCATGATTTTGTATGTATTGTTTCAGGGTGGTACCCGCCACATATTCCATGACGATATAATATATCCCGTTTTCTTCCCCTACATCGTATATACTCACAATGTTCGGATGATCCAGACTCGTCGTTGATTGTGCCTCACGCCGGAATCGGCGAATGAAATCCTCATCATTTGCAAAATCAAATCTTAGCACTTTAACCGCAACTTTTCGTTCCAGAATCACGTCCTGAGCAAGGTATACATTCGCCATACCTCCTCCGCCAATCACTTCAAGAATGCGATAGCGGCCGCTGATTCTCTTTCCGATTAGCAAGTAAGATCACCTTCCCCATCCCCGGAAGGCATAAGGACCATGGCAACCGAAATATTATCTTCTCCGCCATTTTCATTCGCAAGCTGAATCAGCTTTTCAGCAGAATGATTTAGAGATGCACCGGATGTGAGGATGTTTTCCATTTCAGTTTCGCTTACTTTGTTGGACAGTCCATCTGAGCACAGCAGCAGCGCATCTCCTTCTTCTGTGCAAAAGGATTTGATTTCCACTTGGACCCTGAGCTCGGTGCCCATCGCTCTCATCAGCACATTTTTACGGGGATGATGTTCAGCATCTTCCTTCGTAATTTCTCCTGACCGGACAAGTTCATTAACTAGGGAATGATCCTCGGTAATCTGTTTAAATCCGCTCGCATTCAGCAAATAGCAGCGGCTGTCTCCGATATGCCCGATTGTTGCAAAAGAACGGGTGCAGATGGCACCGACAAAAGTCGTCCCCATTCCGCTGCATTCAGGATGGTTAAGGGCATGATCAAACAGAAGCCGGTTAACCTCTTCGATCTTTCCGCTCAGCCATTTTTCCGCGTCATCCGGTGTATGAATCCCCTCGGATTCCTCCCATAATCCGCGGAATGCGGAAACGGCCATCGAGCTTGCTACATCGCCCGCCAGATGGCCTCCCATTCCGTCTGCTACCACGGCAAAAGCCGCTTGTTCATTATTAAAGAAAATACCTGTACAATCCTCATTATGAGAACGGACTTTTCCTATGTCCGATCGAAAAGCAGTCTCCAAAAAAGGTCACCTCGTCTCTTCTTTCCGCTCCTTCGCCCTTAGCTGCCCGCATGCTGCATCAATATCGGAACCTTGCTCACGGCGAATCGTTACGTTTACACCGCGGTCTTTCAGTGCTTTTTCAAAAGCAAAAATCTGTTCCCTCGGTGTCCGCACATAATCACGTTCCGGCACATAGTTCACTGGAATAAGGTTTACGTGGCATTTGATGCCTTTTATAAGGTCAGCCAATTCTTCTGCATGCTCCACCTGATCGTTCACACCGCCGAATAATCCATACTCAAATGAGATTCTGCGTCCCGTTTTGTTTACGTAATAACGGATGGATTCAATAAGATCAGGAAGCTTATAAGCCTTGTTGATCGGCATTAGACGGCTTCTGATTTCATTGTTTGGAGCGTGCAGGGAAAGGGCAAAGTTAATTTGCATCTGTTCATCTGCAAATTTGTAGATTTTAGGAATAATTCCGCTTGTGGAAACAGTAATATGGCGTGCTCCAATGTTCAATCCTTTATCATGGTTGATGATTTTAAGGAAGGACATCATCGCATCATAGTTATCAAACGGTTCGCCGATTCCCATTATGACGACAGAGCTTACGCGTTCGCCAAGTTCATCAAGAGCCTTCTGTACTTTTACGACCTGAGCAACGATTTCTCCTGCTTCGAGGTTTCTTTTTAATCCTCCAAGGGTTGATGCGCAGAACGTACATCCGATCCGGCAGCCAACTTGAGTGGTTACACAAATGGAGTTTCCATACTCATGCTTCATCAGCACCGTTTCAATAGAAGAGCCATCATGCAGCTCGAAAAGAAACTTCATCGTACCGTCGCCGGACGTTTGCTGGATCAGCGTTTTTAACGTTGTCAATGTGAATTGCTGTTCCAGTTTTTGGCGAAGTTCTTTTGACAGGTTGGACATCTCTTCAAAAGAGGTGACTCTTTTTATGAAAAGCCAGTCAAAAATTTGCTGTGCACGAAAACCTTTCTCCCCATTCTCCTCCAGCCATGTTTTAATTTCATGGAGCTCAAGTGAATAGATAGACGGCTTGGCAGCTGTTAATGCATTTTTTCCTTGTAATGCTGTTGTTTTATTCAATGACTACACCTTCTTTTTTAATCTCGTGATGAAAAATCCATCTGTTTCAAAATAATGCGGAAGAATTTGCAGCTTTCCGCCGTTGATATATGGGTGAACCTTCTCCGGAAGGAACTGTTTTAAGGAATCATCTTCTTCAAAATCTGGGTGGGACGCAAGGAAATCAGCGATAACCTCTTCGTTTTCTTCCTTATCGATCGTACACGTACTATAGACAAGTGTACCACCTTTTTTAAGCAAACGCGAAGCCGAATCCAGCAGCTCCTGCTGAATGGCAGACAGTCTGATAACATCATCGGCATTTTTTGCATATTTTATATCCGGTTTTCTTCGGATTACACCAAATCCTGAGCAAGGGGCATCTACAAGAATTTTGTCAAACTTGACTCCATTGAGTTTTAGTGGAGCCTCCCTTGCATCCATGACCTGAGGAGAAATGTTGATAAGGCCTGCCCGATTAGCCTGTTCCTCAATTAGTTTCACTTTATGTTTGTGAAGATCAAGAGAAACAACCTCACCTGTGCCCTCCATCATTTCAGCCATATGCAATGACTTTCCTCCAGGCGCAGCACATGCATCAAGCACTGCATCATTTTTTACTGGATTCACGGCTCTTGCTGTAAGCATGGAGCTTTCATCCTGAATGGACAGCTTTCCTGCTTTAAACAGGCTGCTTTTTGATACGTTGCCTTTTTTCAGGATAACCGCATCCTCTGAAAGAACTCCTTTTGCAGCGTCGAAAGATTCTTCTAGAAGACCTTCAACGGCCTCTTCAACTGTAAGATGCATTCGGTTGACCCTCGCTGAAGCGACAGGCGGCTTAAGATGCACTTCGCACATTTTTCGTGTGTTATCCAATCCATACTGATCTGCCCATTTTTCCACCAGCCAGACCGGATGGCTGGTTTCAAGCGCCAAACGCTCAATGGGATCTTCTATTTCATTCAGTGAAGGCACGCCCTCTCTTTGAACAGCGCGAAGGACCCCATTTACAAACCCGGCAATGCCTTTATGCCCTTTCTTTTTGGAGATTTCGACTGCTTCAAAAAAGATCGCTCTTTCTGGGATGCGGTCAAGGTACTCCATTTGATAAAGGGACATTCTAAGCAAAATCCGTACCCATAATTCCATTTTTTTTGCTTTGGAGATGAAAGGCTCTAAATAATAATCAAGCGTCATTTTCCTTTGGAGTGTTCCGTATACAAGCTCTGTGAATAAGGACACGTCTTTAGGTGACAAATTACTTTTCTGAATTGTGGTATTGAGCAGAAGATTGCTGTATGCCTGATTCTTCTCAATGGCAATCAATGCTTCTACGGCTAATTCTCTTACATTTGCTGTTTTCATTTATTCACCAAGTTTCGTTCCGGGAGTAATCTGGCTGCCGCGCAAAAAGTCTTCCCCGCTCATTTTTTTCTTGCCTGACGGCTGAAGTTCGACTATTTTAATGGCAGTGCCGTTTCCTGAAGCCACAACAAAACCGTCAGAGTCAACCCCAATGACCGTGCCTGGTTCAGATGGATTCGAACTTTTTATTTTTTCTCCCCGCCAAATTTTCACCGTTTGGCCCTCCAAAGTGGTGAAAGCAACCGGCCAGGGATTTAACCCGCGAATATGGTTGTAAATTTCTTCACCTGTTCTCGTCCAGTCGATCTTTTCCTGTTCACGCTTAATATTGGAAGCAAAGGTGGCCTTTGAATCGTTTTGCTTAATCGGCTTAAGTTTGCCTTCGAGAAGCATTGGAAGGGTTTCGGATAAAAGTTCTGTTCCCGCTTTGCTTAGTTTATCATGCAAAGTACCGACGTTATCTTCTTCTGTAATGACAACCTCTGCTTGTGTCAGGATATCCCCGGCATCAAGTTTTTCGGCCATGTACATAATGGTAATTCCTGTTTTTTCTTTCCCCTGTAAAATGGAGTAATGAATCGGTGCACCGCCGCGAAGTTCCGGGAGCAGGGAAGCATGGACGTTGATGCAGCCGTGCTTTGGCGCTTCCAGCAGCTCATTCGGCAGAATTTGTCCGAATGCCGCCGTTACAACCAGATCAGGTTTTAATGCCAGCACTTGGTCGAGATCCTTTTGATGGCGGATTTTCTCCGGCTGCAAAACCTCAATACCATGCTTTAGCGCCTCCGTTTTGACCGGGGGCGGTGTCAGTTCTTTTTTGCGGCCTTTTGGACGGTCCGGCTGGGTTACTACACCGACCACATTGTACCCTTCATCTACGAGCCTTCTTAGAACAGGAACAGAAAAATCAGGAGTTCCCATGAATACGATTCTTGTCATTTCGTTCATCCTTCCATTTCCTCGAGCTCTCCATCTTCATAGTATCGAAGAACTTTTGTGGTAAAAAGAGTGCCATCCAGATGGTCAATTTCATGCTGAAGGGCTCTTGCCAAAAAACCGTCTGCTTCCACAGTAAAAGGTTTGCCTTTTCGATTGAGCGCATGCACTTTCACATAATCCGCGCGTTTTACTTCACCAAACAGTCCCGGGAAGCTCAAGCATCCTTCCGGTCCAGTCTGTTCACCGCGGGAGTTAATAATTTTCGGGTTAATCATTTCGATTTTTCCATAATCATCGCCGATATCCACTACAGCGATTCGTTTTGCAACACCTACTTGAGGGGCAGCTAATCCAACCCCATCCGCCTCTATCATGGTTTCATACATATCTTTAAGCAAACGGGTCAATTCTCTATCAAACACAGTCACTTTCTCACAGGACTGCTCAAGGATTGGATCCGGGTGCTCTGCAATTTTCAGTATAGCCATAAAAGGTTCCTCCCTCACTATTTTGAATTGTTCACCGGTTACCGAGAAAATAAAAACTTCGGCAGCAGCACGCTTTCTTCAGACCCAATTACATATATAAAACCGGCACCGGCCGGTCTTAGGATGTCACATTAAAGTTGTCGGGTTCAAATCTATTGAAATTGCGAGTTCATCTCTTGCCATTTCCTGCTGATAGCGATCCATCACTTTTTTCAGCAAAGGGATCAGTTTTTCATCCCGTTTGTATTTTATCATGCATTGATAACGATATCTATTCTTGATCCTGGGGATCGGTGATGCAACGGGACCGAGCACCTTTGTATGAGGATCAAGATTCTGGATAAGAAACTGGGCGATATTTTCCATAACTGACGAAGTTTTAAGCAAATCTGGATGCGATACATTCACAACCGCGAGATAATAAAACGGCGGATAGGCATGCTGTTTTCTTTCCATCATTTCCCTCTCGTAAAAGCCATCAAAATGGTGATCCTTCGCGAGCTGGATGCTGTAGTGGTCCGGGGTATACGATTGTATGACCACTTCACCGGACAATTCATGCCTGCCCGCTCTGCCGCTCACCTGTGTAAGCAGCTGAAAGGTTTTCTCTGCAGCCCTGAAATCCGGCAGGTGGAGCATCGTATCTGCAGCAAGCACGCCTACAAGAGTGACATTGGGAAAATCGAGGCCCTTTGCAATCATTTGCGTTCCAAGCAGGATATCTGCTTTACCATCCCCAAATTGTCCGAGCAGCCGTTCATGGGCCCCTTTTCTTGAAGTTGTATCAACATCCATTCGGATTACACGCGCTTCAGGCAGCACCTTTGCAAGCTCTTCCTCCACCTTTTGAGTTCCCGTTCCGAAAAAGCGGATATGCTCGCTGCTGCACTCCGGACATACAGAAGGCATCGGGGCTTCATGTGCACAGTAATGACATTTTAGTTTATTTCCCTGGCGGTGGTATGTCATCGAAATATCACAATTTGGACATTGAATCACATAGCCGCAGTCCCGGCACATAACAAAGGCGGAAAATCCCCTTCTGTTCAAAAACAGAACCGTTTGTTCTTTTCGGTCCAGCCTGAGCTGGAGCTGCTCAAAAAGATCTGATGAAAACATCGAACGGTTTCCTTTTCTCAGCTCTTCTCTCATATCAACAATATTCACCTCAGGCAGGGCACGGCTGTTCACACGCTCTCTTAATGGAAGGAGATGATAGACCCCTTTGATTGCCCTTGCAAATGATTCAAGGGAAGGAGTCGCACTTCCTAATACGACTGGACAGCGGTAGCTTTCAGCTCTGCGAATCGCGACATCACGGGCATGATATTTCGGATTTTCTTCCTGTTTATAGCTTGATTCATGCTCCTCATCAATTACGATGATTCCAAGGTTTTCAAAAGGGGCAAATATTGCAGAGCGGGCACCGACGGCCAGCTGTACTTCTTTGCGCTGAATTTTCCGCCATTCATCGTATTTCTCTCCCGTCGACAATCCGCTGTGCAATACAGCGACCTTGGAACCGAACCGGCCTTTAAACCGATCAACCATTTGCGGAGTCAGGGAAATTTCAGGAACGAGCACAATGGCCTCTTTTCCCTCTTTCATGACCCGGTCGATGGCTTGAAGGTACACTTCTGTTTTCCCGCTGCCTGTAACGCCGTACATCATAAAGACTTCATGCCTGCCGGCTTCAATCGAATCCAGAATCGGAGCGATGGCGGTTTGCTGTTCATTGGTAAGCGCCATATTTTTCGTTTGCTTAAAGGTTCGATGCTCGAATGGATCACGATATATTTCCATCCATTTTTCAGCCAATATCCCTTTTTGAACAAGAGATTTAATGGAAGAATCACTTGCATTCACTCTTGCTTTCAAATCGGAAATTGAAATCTCGCTCTTTTGGGAAGCTATAATATAATCAAGAACCGCTTTTTGCCTGCCTGCTTGTGCCGGCATTTCCTCTGCTGTTCTCTTTAAGGTTTCAAAATCCGCTGCAGGTGTCAAATACCGGACTTTTTTTTGCTTTCCTTTTTGGGATACTTGGTAGACAACTTCTAATGTCCCTTTTTTAATCTCCTTTTGCAGAGCAGCGAAAAGATTGTGAGCTTCTGCGTCCTTCCAGGATAAATCCTGGTTGTTTTCGAATAGAGCAGCAAGCTCTGGGGACATTTCACCGCTGCTCCGGGTAAGACAAATCCTTTTTTCATATTTTGCTTTCATGGCTGCCGGAAGCATGGCCTGAAAAGCCGAAATCTGGAAACACAGCGTTTTTTCTGTAAGCCACTTTCCCAGTTCAAGCAATTCATCCGTTAAAGCAGGCGTCAAATCAAAAAGCTCTGAGATCTTCTTCAACTTGCTGACTTCTGAGGCTGAGGTCACTTCTATTACAAATCCCTGCACTTTTCGCGGGCCAAACGGTACAATCACCCTGATGCCCGGTACAATGACATCCTTCCACTGATCCGGGATTAAATAATCAAAGGGCCTGTCCGTCTGCATGGCAGGGACATCGACCACTACCCTTGCAATTTTCATTCTTCTTTCTCCGTATTAAGCATTGAAGCAACCTCCAGCAAAATACTCTCGGCAACCTTATTTTTAGACATTAAAGGCAGCTCCTTACTGGTTCCTTCTTTGCGGTGGATTGTAACTAGATTGGTATCAGCAGCAAAGCCGGCTCCCTGAACTGTTACATTATTTGAGATGATCAAATCGAGATTTTTCTTCACGAGTTTTGCCATTGCATATTCATGTACATGGTCTGTTTCTGCAGCAAACCCCACTAAAAGCTGATGCTGTTTTCTTTCACCGAGTGTTTTTAATATATCTGCTGTCCGTTCCATTTCAATGGATAGCGGACCTTCCTGTTTTTTCATTTTATGCTGCATGCGGTGTGCGGGACGATAATCAGCCACAGCTGCAGATTTTATAACAGCATCCTGCCGATCAAATCGTTCCATTACCTCGTTCAGCATTTCCTCAGCTGATTGAATCCTTACAACAGCTGCTCCGTAAGGATCCTCCAAATGGGAAGGTCCGGTAATAAGCGTTACTTCCGCCCCCATCTCCGCAGCCCTCTCAGCAAGTGCAAATCCCATCTTGCCTGTGGAACGGTTTGAGAAATACCGTACAGGGTCGATTGGTTCCACAGTTGGACCGGCTGTAATCAGAATTTTTTTTCCTTTTAAAGGTCCACGTCCATCAATACGAAAGTGGCTTTGAATAAGGCGGACGATTTTTTCAGGCTCTTCAAGCCTTCCGCGCCCGACATATCCGCACGCTAAATACCCCTCGCTCGGTTCGATAAACCGGTATCCATACTCAAAAAGCGTCTGGATATTCCGTTTTACTGCAGGGTGATCATACATATGGACGTTCATGGCCGGTGCAATCCAAACTGGTGCTGTGGCAGCAAGCATAGTGGTAGTCAGCATATCGTCTGCAAGACCGTTGGCCAGCTTGCCGATTACATTGGCGGTGGCCGGTGCGATGACAATCAAATCCGCCCAGTCTGCCAAATCAATATGAGCAATTACCTTTGAATCTTTTTCATCAAAGGTATCTGTAAATACATCATGTCTTGAGAGTGCCTGAAAGGTCAGCGGCGAAACAAATTCGCAGGCCGAGGCAGTCATGATCACTTTTACATCATAACCTGCCTGCGTAAGCTTGCTTGTTAGAGCAGCGGCTTTATAAACGGCAATGCCTCCGCTTACTCCCAGCAGAATCTTTTTCTTATCTCCCATTGTAAACCCCCGCCATCATTGTTATTTGTCTATCATTTTACCAATGTTTCAAGGAATGCCAAAGCAGAAGACTCCATTAAATTTCTCTCCATAAAAATAGGCCGCCCCATTGCAACCGGGCGGCATTTAACAGTCAGCCTTCAGAGAAAAGGTGAAAAGCTAATGGCTTTCAGATTGAGCGGGTCAGCCTTGAGAGGCGCAAAGCAAACAGAATTAATTCTCTTCTTTATCGTAAAAAAGCAGTCCTGCATCGATTTCTTCCAAAGCTTTTCCTACAAACTTATGCGAAATCGGTTTTTGAATCTGCTGGTCCTTGTAAATCTGCATTTCTCTAGCACGTTTCGATGCTACCGTTACAAGTGTGTATTTTGAATCAAGTTTATTCATCAACGAGTCAATAGAAGGATTTAACATAGGGTTATTCGACCTCCGAAATTTTCTTTTTATATCTTGGGGCAACACGTTCGCGGCGGCAATGCTCAGCCGTGACGATTGCTTTGATTCTGTCGCAGGCTAGATTTACCTGATCATTTTCAACAACATAATCATAGGCATCCATCAAAAGTATTTCTTCTTTAGCGGCAAGCAGGCGGTTTTCAATGATATCTGCTGATTCCGTCCCGCGCGTCACAATCCGATTTTTCAATTCATCTAGGGATGGCGGCATAAGGAAGATAAATAATCCTTCCGGAAACGCTTTTCGCACCTGAAGGGCACCCTGCACTTCAATTTCCAGAAATACATCTTTCCCTTCACTCAGCGTCTTTTCCACATAATCGACTGGAGTCCCATAGTAGTTGCCTACGAATTCTGCCCATTCCAGCAGTTTTTCATTCTCGATCATTTCTTCAAACTCTTCACGGGACTTAAAGAAATAATCGATGCCGTCGACTTCGCCTGTACGCGGCTTTCTTGTTGTTACGGATATGGAATAATGGAATTTTGTATCATCCTGAGAAAAAATCTCTTTTCTGACTGTACCTTTTCCGACTCCCGAAGGACCTGAAAGGACAATGAGCAGTCCTCTTTCTTTCATAGCTTTCAATAACCCCTACCCTTCATCAGATAACTCTTCTTTATTTGATAGTCTGTGTGCCACAGTTTCAGGCTGTACGGCGGATAATATAATATGATCGCTGTCCATAACGACAACGGCCCTCGTTCTGCGTCCATACGTGGCGTCAATGAGCATGCCGCGGTCCCGGGCATCCTGGATGATCCTTTTAATAGGTGCAGATTCAGGGCTGACGATGGAGATAATTCGATTAGCTGATACAATATTTCCAAAACCGATATTAATGAGTTTAATGTTCAACGTTTGCTCCCCCTATATGATACCAGCTCTAGTTTAGCCTGAAAAATGGCGGTCTAAACAGGCGCCTATTCCACGTTTTGGACCTGTTCCTTTATTTTTTCAATGGCGCTTTTCAGCTCCACTGCATATGCTGCGATTCGGCTGTCATTGGCTTTAGAGCCAATGGTATTGGCTTCGCGGTTCAGCTCCTGCACGATAAAATCGAGCTTTCTGCCAATTGCCTCATCCGAATTAAGCGCCTGGCTGAACTGCTGAAGATGACTGTATATGCGGGTAACTTCTTCTGTAATATCGGCTTTTTCTGCAAAAATGGCTGCTTCAGTCAGAATCCTCGACTCTTCCGCTTCGGTCTGCAGCAATTCCTGCAGCTTGATGGAAAGCTTTGCCGTATAGGTCTTTTGGACACCTGGAGCAATTGCTTCTATTTGCTCCGCAGCCCTCCGAACATCACTCAGCCTGATTTCAATATCTTTAAGCAGATGTTTCCCCTCGCTCAGCCTCATTTCACTAAGCTCTATGACCGCGGTTTCTACCGTTTCAAGAATTTCTTCAGCCAAACCGCTTTGATCCCCGTATTCTTCCCGGACATCAAACACGTCTTCTATTTTTAATAGACCATCCAATGAAAGCTGGCCGTTCAAGCCGTACCGTTCTTTCATTTTTGATGCAGCTTCCGTCAGCTGATCAAGCAGATTCCAGTCAACACTGACAGTACGCCTAGCAATCGGCTCTCCGTCAATTGTTATGTATGCTTCTAATCGGCCCCTGCGGATCCGGCCGGAGATTACTTTTTTGATTTTATCCTCTGCGGACATAAGTTGTCTAGGCATTTTTACACTAATCTCACAGAAGCGGTGATTAACCGATTTCATTTCAACTGAAATCTTCCGTCCATCCTTCTCATGAACGGCCCTTCCGAACCCTGTCATGCTTGCTATCATTATGATCACTTCCGTTTTCCAAGAATGAATTGGAAATATAAGATGTTTCTGCAAACCTTGCTGCCGAAAAATTTTACGCGGCAAATAAACAGCAATCATTTAGAAAGAAGAAAAAATAAAAAGGTAATAGACGCGCTATTACCTTGTGAATTATATCATAACAGGTTAGGATTTTCTTGTTAAAAGTGAACCGGCCAGTAAAAATGTAGGAAGCGAGGCCATTCCCAATATAAGAATCCAATCTCTCGGGATGATGGATACCGTCTTAAAAATCGGCTGGAGCGGCGGATAATAGATAACTACAAGCATAAGCAGAATGGAGGAAGCGACCGCACCTATTAAGTATAAATTTTCAAATGGATTGCGGTCAAAAATGGATTTCTCGCTGCGGCAGTCGAATACATGAATGAGCTGAGCCATTACGAGTGTTGAAAACGCAACAGTCTGAGCGTATGCAAGATTTTCAGGATCACGGTTGTATATAAACATGAAGGCCGCCAGTGTTGCTGCTCCAATCAGGAATCCCCTTGAAATAACCTTCCAGCCGAGCTTTCTTGCAAATACCCCCTCTTTAGGATGCCGCGGTTTGCGGTTCATCAGATTTCCTTCAGGCTGATCGAGGCCAAGCGCCATTGCAGGCAGTCCATCTGTCACCAGATTCACCCAAAGGATCTGTATAGGTACTAAAGGCAGCGGCAGAGCAAGAAGCATCGCAAACAGCATAACCAGTATTTCTCCTACATTGGATGCGAGCAGGTAGCGGATGAATTTCCGGATATTCTCATATATGTTTCTTCCTTCGCGGATCGCGGATTTAATGGTAGCAAAGTTGTCATCTGCCAGAACAAGCGATGACGCTTCCTTCGCAACATCGGTCCCGGTAATGCCCATTGAAATGCCGATGTCTGCAGCTTTAATTGCGGGGGCATCATTCACACCGTCTCCCGTCATCGCCACGATATGCCCGCGTTTTTGAAAGGCTTTAACAATCTTAAGCTTATGTTCAGGTGAAACCCTTGCAAAAACATAAACATCCTCTACAACCTTCTCTAAATCATCAGAAGAAAGCTTGTTCAGTGCCGCGCCGTCCATTACCTTTCCATTGTGAGGCAGCAGGTCAAGCTGCTTCGCTATAGCCCTTGCAGTAATAACGTGGTCCCCTGTAATCATGATGGTTTTAATTCCCGCTGCCCGGCATTCTTTTATAGCCTGCTTGACCTCAGGTCTTGGCGGATCAATCATTCCCTGCAGTCCAACAAACACTAGATCCTTTTCTGCATCTTCCTGTTTAAACACCCCGTCCCGGCCGATCGGCTTATAGGCAATGGCAATGGTCCTTAGCGCTTTGGACGCCATGCTTTCAATTGATTCTTTAATACGCTGTTCATATTGTGACGACATGGACTGCTGCCTGTCTTCCCAAAGAACCTGACCTGCAATGCCAAGAAGGACGTCAGGTGCACCCTTTGTCACTACAAAACGCTTCCCGGCAGAATCCTCTGCGATGACACTCATCATTTTCCTTGTAGAATCAAAAGGGAACTCTTCGATTATCGTAAATCTTTTGCTAAGGGCCTCTCTTGTCATTCCCGCCTTCATTCCGGCAATTAGCAAAGCGCCTTCTGTTGGATCCCCGTCAATCCTCTTTTCAGCATCCGTTTCGGTTAATTCAGCAGTATTGCACAGCATTCCGAACGTTAATATCTGCTGAAGCGCTTTTTCTTCTTTCAGGACAACCGTTCTTTCCTTATACGTAAATTCCCCATTTACATCAAAGCCCGTTCTCGATACCTTCCACTGTTTTCCGCCTGACCATATATCGGTTACGGTCATTTTATTTTGAGTCATCGTCCCGGTCTTATCAGAACAGATGACCGAAGCACACCCAAGCGTTTCCACCGCCGGCAGCTTCCTGACTATGGACTTTTGCTTGATCATCCGCTGCACGCCAAGTGATAACGCAACGGTGACAATCGCCGGCAAGCCTTCCGGTATGGCTGCAACCGCAAGGGATACCCCGGCAAGGAACATTGAATATAAGCTGTGACCCTGGATCACGCCCACGCCCACGACGAGCGCAGTTAAAATGAGAGCAACCACAATCAGGATCTTTCCAAGCTGTTCAAGACGTTTTTGAAGCGGTGTATCCATCGCTTCAGCAGACTGCAGCAAATCAGCGATTTGTCCCATCGCCGTTTTCATCCCCGTTGCTACCACCATTCCAATTCCGCTTCCTCTTGTAACAAGCGTCCCCATAAAGGCCATGTTTGTTAAATCACCAAGTCCCGCCTCTTTTACATTCAAAGGGTCCTGAGATTTTTGAACAGGTACGGATTCTCCCGTCAATGCAGACTCCTCTATTTCCAGACTTTTTACGGATAACAGCCTTAAGTCGGCCCCAATTCTGTCCCCTGCCGTAAATTTAATAATGTCCCCTGGCACTAATTCTCTGGAAGGAATCCTGATCCACTCACCTTCCCTAAGACAGCTGACCTGAGGTGCGGAAAGCTGTTTCAGGGCTTCAAGCGATTTTTCAGCCCGTCTTTCCTGGAAAAACCCCAGAATGCCATTCATCAGCACAATCGCCACAATCGCAACAGCATCAATGTATTCCCCTAAAAATGCAGAAATGATGGTAGCCCCAAGCAAAACGAGTACCATAAAATCTTTAAACTGCCCTAAAAATAATAAAAGCGCGGAAGTCTTTTCCGCCTCCTGCAGCTCGTTATAGCCAAATTTACCATAGCGGGAATGTACCTCTCTGTCCGAAAGGCCTGTATCCCGGTCGGTGTTAACGGACTCCGCCACATCGTGAATCTCCATCTCATGCCATTTCATGATCTGCATATGCACCCCTTGCTCCAAATTGGTCAAGCCCTTCTCTATCATCATCCTATTCAGACAAGCACAGAAAGATGACTTAAAAAAGAAGGTACAGCATCCGTCTCTAGATGCACGCTCATTAAAAAAGTCATTTATAGTGAAAGATAGTGGCTTTACACGTTATAATAGAGGGAAACGTCTGTAAACGGCGGCTTTAGTACCGGCATTCCGGACTAATGAGAAACGTATTCAGGGAAATGCAAATAGAGGACCATCCTCTAAATCTTTTTGAAACAGAGCAGGTGAAGGACATGTCGTTTGACGGAATTTTTACATATGCCATGACAAAAGAGCTTCAGGGAAAGCTTGAGAATGGCAGAATCTCTAAAATTTATCAGCCTTTTAAAAATGAACTGATTCTTCAGATCCGTTCTGGAGGCACCAATTATAAATTGCTGATCTCAGCACATCCGAGCTATGCAAGAATCCACTTAACCAATGAAAATTATGATAATCCCGCCTCCCCTCCTATGTTTTGCATGCTGCTGAGAAAGCATTTGGAAGGCAGTGTTATCGAACGCATCGAGCAAAAGGATATGGAGCGGATCATCATTTTTCATGTGAAAGGACGCAGTGAACTGGGGGATATCACCTATAAGGAACTGATCGTCGAAATTATGGGCCGCCACAGCAATATGGTGCTTGTTGACTCAGAACGGCAAGTTATACTCGACAGCATCAAGCATCTTCCTCCTGCAGTAAACAGCTATCGGACTGTATTGCCCGGGCATCCTTATGTGTTTCCCCCTAGCCAGGACAAAACGCAGCCTTTTGGATTGGACGAGGAAACGGTCTTAAAGAAGCTTGATTTCTTTGGAGGAAAACTTGACAAACAGCTTGTAGAGCATTTTGCAGGCATTTCCCCTCTGCTAGCCCGCGAGATTACTGAACGTTCAGGTATGGTCAATCGTGCAACCCTTCCAAAAGCATTTATAGAGACAATGAGTCGTCTTCAGCAGGGGGACTTGAATCCGGTCATGATTACAGGGCATGAAAAGGAAGCCTTTTATTTAACGGACCTCACCCATTTAAAAGGAGAAAGAAAATTTTTCGATTCCCTGAGCGAACTGCTGGACAGGTACTACTTCGGAAAAGCGGATCGCGACCGGGTAAAGCAGCAGGGTAATGATCTGGAGCGGTTTCTTCATAACGAACTGAAGAAAAATAAGTCAAAAATAAAAAAACTTCACCGGTCACTGAACGACGCGGAAGATGCAGAAAAATTCCAGCTTTATGGAGAGCTGCTGACCGCTAATTTATATTCCATTAAGCGCGGGGACAAGCAAGCGGAAGTGATTAATTATTATGATGAAAACGGAAGCACGATGACGATTGTCTTAAGCCCTCAGAAAACCCCCTCTGAAAATGCTCAGAGCTACTTTACTAAGTATCAAAAGGCTAAAAAATCAATTGCCCATATACATGAGCAATTGAGGCTGGCAGGAGAGGAAATTGACTACTTGGATAATCTTCTTCAGCAAATAGAGTCTGCTTCTCCTAAAGATTTAGAAGAAATCCGCGAAGAGCTTCAGGATGGCGGATATATGAAGAAGAAGGTTTTGAAAAAGGGCAAGAAAGCGAAAGTGGTTCTTCCCGTCTTAGAGCAGTACCTAGCATCAGACGGTACCGTCATCCTTGTCGGGAAAAACAACAAACAAAATGAATACTTAACCAACCGTGCTGCAGCGAGAGATGATACATGGCTTCATACGAAGGACATACCAGGCTCTCACGTCGTCATCAAATCTAAAAATCCCGCTGAGGCCACGATAATGGAAGCTGCAAATATTGCTTCCTATTACAGTAAGGCGAGAAGCTCTGGATCTGTTCCAGTTGACTTTACACTTGTCCGCCATGTGAAAAAACCAAGCGGTTCAAAACCCGGTTTTGTCATTTATGATCATCAGCAAACCGTTTTTGTTACGCCGGATCCGGATTTGGTTAAACGGCTAAAACAATAAAGAATGCAAAAAAGGAGCTGGGCTTATGCCCTGCTCCTTTTTCTGTTAATGACGATGTACCCGGCTGCGCTTCACCAGCTGATAAATTTTTCTGATTGCATAGATTAAGATAAAGATTCCAATCAAATTGATAAGAAATCCAATGATGGAACCGAAAATCCCCATGTTCGCAAGCAGGCTTCCGAACAGAAGGCCAGCTAATCCGCCTGCTATCAGTCCCTTCATGAGTGAACGGTTCTTCGCTTTAGAAACAGCGGAATTTTTACTGTTATTGTATTTGTTCACCTGCGGTTTTTTATCTAGAATGGAGGATCGGTTTCCCAATCCCCCGCTCTTTTTAAACCCTTTCGCTTCAACGGTTTTAACACCCTGATCTGGAATCAGGTTTGTTACCGGGGTAAAAAGCAGTGCGGCAGCTGTCATGGCAGCAATCATTTTTTTCATCATTTTTATCTTCTCCTATCGGGGTCTGCAAATTGGGTGTTTTTTTTACTTTTGCCTGGGTATACGACCGTATAACGGTCTTCAATTCTTTCTTCCAGTTTTTCCATCAAATCAGCATTGCTTGTCAGCTCCTGCTTATTTCTGCGTATGAATTCTTCCATTGAATATCTGACAGGTTTTCTCATGGCTATCCATTCCTTTCATTATCATAAAAATCAAAAGGGCGCCTTTACCATGCCGGTAAAAGCGCCCTGAATACAAAAATGCCTTTACCAACAATTTGGCAAAGGTCTCGCAAACAACGTTATGCTGCCAATAAAGCCGGAGACGGTAATCTCGTAATGACGACTTTATTTGAACTGCTACTCCCCTTTGGAGTTCATATGAACTTATAAATTTATAATACAGGAATTCTACCATTTTGTCAACTTGAGTATTGAAACAGTCAAAAAAGGGGGCTGTCCAGATAGTCCGTTTTCAAAGCTCTGATCGCATTTAAAGGTAGATTGGTTTGGGCTGATTTCCGCTGCAGGCTGCTTGCTTATCCTTGGGCGGGCGGAGAGCCTCCGCGGCGCAAGCGCCTGCGGGATCTCACCTGTCCCGCTGCTCCCGCAGGAGTCGCGCACCTTCCGCTCCAATCAGCCTATACAATAATTGTTCGAAAATATTATGTAAAAACCAAAACCCCCTGAATGCACAAAGCTTCAGGGGGTTTAGATTCAATCACTCTTTGCAGGGGTTATTGGACAGCCCCCTCATATTTCTTGATTCGTTTTACGCTTTTGTCTTTCATGGTAACTCTGTTCAAGCAATTCAAAGGTTTCATCTTCTATACTGCCAATGAGGTTTGAACAGATTTCTTTGGCCATTGCAGGACTTGATCCACCTGTAGATACGGCAACAGTCAGTCTTCCTCTTGAGGCACGCATGGGTACCTCGACATTTCCATCCTTCGCTTCATCTGCAATGTTCACAAGCTGCAGTGGATGAATCTGTTCGGCAATGCGTTTATTCGCCATACGGTCATCCGTTGCAGCGATGATTAGAAAGAAGCCTTTCAGGTCTTCCTTTCTTATCTTCCGCTTAATCCACTGAACTCTCCCCGACAAATGAAGCTCCCGTATTTCGTTTACCGCTTCAGGACTGATTACAGTGATGACGGCCTCTTCTTTAAGAAATACCATAAGCCTGCGGTACGCAATTTTCCCGCCGCCGGCAATGAGTACGGGTTTTTCGGAAAAATCAATCATAAGAGGAATCATAGCCTAACCTCCAATTTCAGCCTGTTCCTGCAGCTTCACTAAGGCTTCATGCACTCTTTTTGTAAAGGCAGCCTGTACATGCTTCGAAAAACCTACGTATGAACAAAGAGTGATACGCTTATCCGTATTGAGCATCCTGATTTCCTTTTCAATTCCATTCATGAGGAGGCCGGTGAACAGCAAATAAGGTACAATATATACTTTTTTCTCTGGAAACTCATGGATCCTTTTTAGCACCTCCGAAAAGGAAGGCTCTGCAGCTGTCAAATAGCATATAGTGACTTCAAGGCCCTCTGTTCTCTCCTCGACACCTTTCGCAATTTTCGCTAAGTCCCTTTTTACGTCCGGGTCAGAACTTCCTCTCCCTACAAGCAAAACTCTTGCATTTTCATCTGCAGGAAGCGGACTCAAGCGTTCAAGGATTGCTTCAGACATTTCCCCTTGAACGCCGATCGGAGCACCGTAGGAAACGGTAACAGACGGATGTTCTTTCATGACCGCTTCAAGCTCTTCCGGAATATCAGATTTAGCATGGGCAGCTGTCAAAAGGAGAACCGGAATAACTGCGATGGAGTCCGCGCCTTTCTCCAGACACGATTCAAATCCCTTTTTTATATCCGGTTCTGCAAGTTCCAGAAAACAAATTTCCTGAATGGGTGCTTGCACGTACTTTTTGCATGTTGAAATAAATTCTATGGCCTCATCACGCGCTTTTTTCACACGGCTTCCGTGGCATATATACAAAACAGCCTGCTTCATTTAGAGCGCCTCGCTTACTTGAGAATCTGTCCGGTCCTCTTTGAACCATTTGAGCTGCTCACGGTATGTAACCACTTCTCCAATGATAATCATGCTCGGATTGGAAATACCGCCCTGCTTTACAGCCTCATGGATGTCAGCCAGCGTTCCGGTTACGGTTCTTTGCTCATCTGTGCTCCCCCAGTGGATCACCGCTGCCGGAGTTTTAGCAGGTTTCCCGTGGGCTAGGAGCTGTTCCTGTATATATGGCAGCTGACTGATCCCCATGTAAATTGCAAGCGTATCTACTCCTCCGGCTAAGCTTTTCCAGCGGATGCTTTCTTCCTCCCCCTCTTTTCGATGGCCGGTTATGAATGCAACACTTCCGCTCGCTTCCCTGTGGGTCACTGGAATTCCTGCATAGGCAGCAGCAGCAATTCCGGATGTAATTCCCGGAACCACTTCAAATTCAATTCCATGTTTTACAAGTGCTTCCGCTTCTTCGCCGCCGCGGCCGAAAACAAACGGATCACCGCCTTTAAGCCGTGTTACCACTTGGCCGCCTTTAGCAAATTTTATAAGGAAACGGTTTATCGTTTCCTGTTTCATTGTATGATAATCCGGCAGCTTTCCGCAGTAAATGAGGTCAGCGCCTTCTTTAGCGTGCTTCAGCAATTCTTTATTCACGAGCCGGTCATATAAAATGGTATCGGCCTCCTGGATGCATCGCAGCCCTTTTACTGTGATCAAGTCCGGATCTCCCGGGCCTGCTCCCACGAGGTACACCTTCGACATCATTCATCCCTCCCTTGAATCATTATACCGTACAAGGGGTTTTAATTCCTTACTCGGAAACAGCCTTATGCATCTTTCAAGCTGATAAACTGTTTATTTTGTAAATAATGAAGAATCTGATCTGCGCATTCAGAAGGATTGAAATTCCCGCTGTCGAGGACAACTTCCGGCTGATCCGGTTTCTCATAAGGGGAATCGATTCCTGTAAACCCTTTGATTTCTCCGCTTCTTGCTTTCTTATACAATCCTTTTGGATCCCGTTCTTCGCATTTTTCAAGAGAACAGTCTGTAAACACTTCGACAAATTCATCTGCTTCCAGAAGGTCGCGCACCTGGCTCCGGTCTTCCTTAAACGGCGAGATAAAGGCTGTAATAACGACACTTCCTGCATCGGTAAACAGTTTGGATACTTCTCCGATTCTCCTGATATTTTCGCGGCGGTCGCTGTCAGAGAATCCGAGATCCCCATTAAGGCCATGGCGGACATTATCCCCGTCCAGCACATAAACCTGAACACCGTTTTCATAAAGCTTCCGTGCCAGTTCATTTGCAACGGTAGATTTGCCTGAGCCGGATAATCCGGTAAACCATACGACAAAGCTATGATGTCCATTCCTTTCTCTCCGCTCCTGTTTGGAAATGGACTGCTGATGCCATGTAACATTTGCAGACTGTGTCATCGAACTTCCTCCGCTTCTGCCTGTGACTCTTTCATCCCTTCAATCAGCACCTTAATGACTTCAGGCCGGCTGAAAGTGCTTGGAGGAACTTCTCCCTTACGAAGCATGTCTCTTACCTTTGTACCTGAAAGAATAACGCGATGCTCCGGATCGTGGGGACATGATTTGGTGGTAGCCATCCCTTCGCATTTGCTGCAGTAAAAGCTGTGCTCAAAACGAAGCGGTGTAATTCCGATTTCTTCCGGCCTAAATTCGTCAAATATATATTGTGCATCATACGTGCCGTAATAATCGCCGACACCTGCATGGTCTCTTCCAACGATAAAGTGGGTGCAGCCATAATTTTTCCGTACTAATGCATGAAAGATGGCTTCTCTTGGTCCTGCATATCTCATCGCTGCCGGGAAGACTCCAAGGAATACCCGTTCTTTCGGATAGTATTCATCCAAGAGAACTCCATAACTTTTCATTCTGATGGAAGCAGAAATATCATCTGATTTGGTCTCCCCGACAAGCGGGTTTAAGAAGAGGCCATCGACTGTTTCAAGAGCCGTTTTCTGAATGTATTCATGCGCCCGATGGACCGGGTTCCTCGTTTGGAAGCCAACAATCGTTTTCCAGCCTTTTTGTTCAAAAGCAGCTCTTGTTTCAGCCGGGTCAAAATAGTGATCTGGAAAATCAGGCTGCGTCCGTTTTATGAGCGTGATTTCTCCGCTAACGTAAAGCTCTCCTCTTGAGAATAATTTTTTCACCCCAGGATGGTTCCGGTCAGAGGTCCTGTAAACGTTAGCTGCTTCTTTTTCTTTATCCGGTTTGTAAATCTCCCCAATATCTATAAAACCATAGTCTTCTCCCTCAAAAACGAGCTTTGCCTGATCTCCGTTATTAAGTTCTTTAGCCTTCTTTTCAGAGATTGGAAGCGTAATAGGTATGGACCAAACCGTACCATCTGAGAGCTTCATTGTCTCTACTACACTGAGATAATCCTTCTCAGATAAAAATCCTGACAGCGGGCTATACCCTCCTATAGCGATAAGTTCCAAGTCGCTTAATGCCATAGCATCCAGTTCAATCGTTTTCTCTAAATGTCCCACATCCTTGCCCAAATCTGTTCGCTGTATTAGCTTTCCTCCATGCGGTGTTAAACTCATCATTAACTCCTCCTATTCAGATAAAACTACTTGGTTTCAAATTTAAATTCCTCCGCCTTGTTCATGCACAGAGCGCTTTTCTTTCTTTATTGCTTTCATTAAAGACAGAACTCCAAGCGTTGCAACCATGATCGCCAAGGCTGAAAATGTGGAATAAAAATCAGATTGTATAAACAGCTTGACCAAAACATATGAAATGGCCAGACTTACCAGCGGGGACACAATCCAAACTTTTACGATTTTTTTTACAATTCCTTTTTGAAAAACAATTGCTCCATTTTTAGCAGCAGCGGAAGCCATGATGGAAGTAGATGTAACTTGTGTTAAAGGAACGGGAAGTCCGAATAAGGAACTGATTGTGACAAGCAGAGCGCCTGTTCCCGAAATCACAATTCCCTCTGTTTTCGAAAGCCTTGTAATCTTCTTTCCATTTGTCTCCAATACCCGGCCGCCAAGGAAAACCGCACCCGCTGCTACGAATAGCCCGCCAATCCATACCCCTTGGTTTACGGAAATGACATCAGCCGCCACCAGCGGGCCGACAGCGTTGGCAACATTATTCATTCCGGCTGAGAATGCTTCAAAGAATCCTGCTGCAATCAGAAGATAGATCAGCATTTTTCCGCCTCTAGCCTCTAGCCTTGAAAAAAGCGGCTGGGAAGCTCTGCATATAAAATAGGTGATAAAAAATGCTGCAGCCGGAATGATAACCCAAAACATCATGATGACAAGAATGGATTGAACATATAAAGCATGATAGGCCACTCCCACTCCCACTACTGCACCCACTGTGACTTCACTGGTGGACAGCGGGATGCCCATCAAATTGGCCATAAATAAAGAGATGGCAGCAGATCCAATGATGACAAGCACGATTTGCATTGTGATCATCGACTGCGGAATAATGCCGGAGCTGATGGTTTTGATTACTTCTCCTCCCCCGAGGACAGCGCCAAGTACAACGCCCGCGCCGCAAAGCAGGAGTGCTGCCATTCTGCGTTTTATTGCCCCTGACCCGTACGCGACACCCATGGAAGCAGCCGCTCCGCTTGCGCCAATGTTCATCGCAAAAAATAAACTCAGGATGATTGCTGCAGCTTCAATCATAGCTGAGACCTCAACCGTGCAGACCGCATTCTGTTTTTTGGCTGCCGTTCCAGCGGCCGGATCTCGCATCATTTACATCGATGGCAGGCTGGGTGCATGGCTTGCATCCGATGCTCGGATAGCCTTGATCGTGGAGAACATTGTAGTCCAAATCATTTTTGTGGGCATACCGCCAGACATCTTTCCACGTCCAGTGAATAAGCGGGCAGATTTTTACATTTTCAAATTTATCATCCCTGTTCAGGAACTGGGTATTTTTTCTTGAAGGAGATTGCTCTCTGCGCAATCCGGATATCCATGCTTTTTCGCTGCTCATAACCTCGCGAAGAGGGAGCACTTTCCTGATTCTGCAGCATTCATTCGGATTCCTCTTCCATAGCTCATCCCCGTGCTTTGCAGCCTGTTCAGCTACACTTAGAGACGGTTTTTTCAAAAAAATATTTAAGGCAGGATACCGTGCCTTAACACGGTCAATCAAATCATAGGTTTCTTTGAAATGGAGCTCAGTATCTAAAAATACAATTCTCGCATCCTTTTTTATTTTCGATATGAGATCGATTAGAACAATTCCTTCAATACCAAAGCTGCATGCATAAACTAAATCATCCTGATAATGCGAATAGGCCCATTTTAAAACGTTGAGCGCTTCGATCGCTTTATCCTTATCTTCGAACTCCGGAACGGTTTCTGTCCAATTTTCGAATGTCAGCATTTATTTACACTCCCCTTTTTTCAAACCATTGCAAAAAGGCAGGAACGCGCCGCTGCATAAACAAAGAGCAGGCAAACCGTTCCCGCCTCTAGTTTGTCTAGTCAGCGTACTAATTTTGGATTTTTATTTTAGTCTGACTTTTTCATTTTTCTCTAGCTGAATGATCTTCCCATCCTGGACAACCAGGGTGATTGATCCGTATTTCATTGCCTGAAGCATTTCTTTTAGCTTTCCGATTACTTCTTCAAGCTGATCTAGCTCCCCCACGGACAGTCCCTCCCAATACAAAATAAAAAGCCTTCCATTTTAGAAAGACTTGTGAGGTGTATTCCCCTTATCTCCCAAAATGGATTCCATTTTGCTGGATTTAGCACCTTGCTGTTACGCAGGTTGCCGGGTTTCATAGGGCCAGGTCCCTCCACCTCTCTGGATAAGTATTGTGTGTTATTGATTTCAAATTTTAGCACAATTCGAACGATTGTCAACCCGAGTTATCGGGTAGGTTTTATAAAAAATCAAAATAGGTGCGAATTACCCAGTAATTTCTGCTGCATAGAAATATTTTTGGCAGCAGGATACAATTAGCTTAGGAGGTGAAATGTATTGAAAAAGACGATTGTTTCATGGAGCGGAGGGAAAGACAGCACAATTATGCTTCACAGGCTTTTGCAAAACCCGGAATAAAATATCTCCGGACTTTTTACATCGATCAACCGGGTTGCCCGCAGCGTCCCTTTTCATGGAATCGGAGAGGATTTGCTAAAAGATCAGGCAGCAAGCCTCGGCCTTGCTATTCAATTCATTGAAATGTCTCCATCTCCATCTAATAATGAATATGAAGAAAGCATGGTCGAATTTCTGAAAAAATGCAAAGAAAATGAAATTACTCATGCTGCTTTCGGAGACATCTTTTTAAAGGATATTCGTCAATATAGAGAAAAGCTTGTCAGGTTAAGTGGCTTACAGGCTATTTTTCCTCTATGGGGAGAGCAGACCGACTCTTTGGCGAGACAATTTATTAATGATGGCTATAAAGCTTCCATTTGCGGAATAGATGGATCGAAGCTTCCATATTCTTTATTGGGACATCATTATGATGCATGGGTTATTGATGCCATAAGAAAATCCGCCGATCCATGCGGAGAAAACGGGGAGTTTCATACCTTTGTGTATGGCGGACCGATTTTCAGCACAGAGCTTTCATTTGCGGCAGCCGGCACGGAAAACGCATTTACTGATTTCCGAACACTTTTGCTGCAGCGGGAGGATTACACATGATTGGTAAAGCGTTCTTGTCACTGATTGGTTTTATGATGGCAGCAATCGGCTTTTCCTTTTCCTTCTCTTTAAAATGGAGCAAAGAGGAGCTGAATGAAATAAGAATAACCGCAGCAGGGGGCTTTAGATTATTTGCTGCTGGCGGCTTATTGTATTGAACCATTTTGGAAAGGACCGTTCCTGAAAATCAAACGGTCCTATTGTTTCATCTTAGTTTTCTTCTATTCGGCCTTGCCGGTTTTGCATTATCTGTCTTCATTTGGTTCAGTTAATGCAATAGGGAATTCCATGTAAAAGGATGTCCCTTCCTTAGTGCTTACAACCCGAAGTTCACCATGATGATTTTCAATGATCTTTCTTGAAATAGAGAGACCCAGCCCTGTTCCATCATCCTTCGTGGTATAAAATGGATCGAATATATGAACGAGAACCTCAGGCTCAATCCCGCTCCCGTTATCCGAAAAAGAAATTTGCACCACATCCCCGTATATGGCGGCTCTCACTTCAACTTTTAATTTTTTATTCCTGCGCTTTGCCTGACGGGCGTTAGCAAACAAATTCATAAATACTTGCAGAAGCTCCTCCTTGTTTCCGGGGATCGCCGTTTCAGGCAGTATCTTTCTGCAATCAATCGTAAGATCGGTGTCATGAAGGAACGCTTCACTGTGGAGAAACTTTCCTAAATAATTCTTGAGAAAATCTGACACATAAAGATTCTCAAATGGCAGTGCCTCCGTTTTCGATAACCTCAAAAAATCCGTAATAATGCCGTTCGCACGATCTATCTCAGGAATAAGCAAAGCAGAAAACAGCCGGTTCATATCTGGACCGAGCTGGCCGCTGAGCAGCTGCAGATAACCCCGGACAGTTGTAAGGGGATTTCTAATTTCATGAGCGATCCCTGCTGCAATTCTCCCTGACATCGCCATTTTTTCAGCATCCTTTAAGTTATTCAGGAAATGAAATACTCCTGCTACTCTACTGATACTCCCATCGTGCCTTCGTATGATATATGTATTAACAATCCCATAATTGCGGTCCCACAATTCCCGATTGCGGATCGCCTGCCCGGTCTGAAGCGTTTCCAAAATGGCAATTTGCTGATCAGGAATTCTGAGCAGCTCCCTGATATGTTTTCCGATCATTGCTTCACGATCGACCTTTAGATCGGCAGCCGACTGCCTGTTGCACAGTGTAATTTTTCCATCAGCATCTGTAATGACTAGATGATGCGGTATCAAATCAGCCAGCGGAGCAAGCTTCTCTTCCAGCTTTTCCAGCAGCTCTCCTTCTAAAGATGTAATGGTAAACCAGCCTTTTTGTTCAGCAGCAGGCTGATGCTGATAAAATCTGCCTGATTCAGGATCCTTAAACTCAAAAGCGAAAGGAATCGAATCTATTAGCCTTTTATAATATAAAAGTTCTTTTTGATCCCCGAATTCTTTCATTTCTTCCTCCAGCTTACATGATTCATCATTTCCCATTATAAGGGAGGTTGACAGATCGTTCCAATGTTTTTCTCAATTTCGGCAAAAGGAAACCCCCTTCAATAATAAAAGGAGGCCTAACCTGTTAAACAGTTGGAATCGTATGTTTATCTCTTATATTGAACGCAGCTTCCGCCATATTGCTGAGGGACTGTATGGCTTCCTCTTCAGATCTGGTTTTCAGACCGCAGTCCGGATTAATCCAAAACCGGCCGGCCGGCAGAACTGTAAGGCACTGTTCAATCACCTTCTCCATTTCAGCGGCTGCAGGGATTCGAGGGCTGTGTATATCATACACACCAAGACCAATCATTTTATCATAGCTGAATTCTTTAAACGTGCTGATGTTCTCGCCGCCGCCCCTTGACGTTTCAATGGAAATGACGTCAGCATCCATATCGGATATTGCGTCCATCATTTCTGAAAACTCGCTGTAGCACATATGGGTGTGAATTTGCGTATCCGCCTGCACATCCCAATGAGTCGCTCTGAATGCATTGACTGCCCATTCTGTATAAGCCGCCTGTTTGCTTTTCTTAAGCGGAAGACCCTCTCTAAACGCCGGCTCATCTATTTGAATCATGCGGATGCCTGCTTTTTCAAGCTCAAGCACTTCTTTTCTTAGAGCAGCTGCAATAAAGCTTGCAAGAACTTCACTGCTTTGATCATCACGCGGGAAGGACCAGTTCAGAATCGTCACCGGGCCGGTCAGCATCCCTTTTACAGGCTTATCCGTCAGAGATTGGGAGTACGAAGCAAGCTCAGATGTGATGGATCCTCTCCAGCCGATGTCCCCGAAAATGATGGGTGGCTTTACCCCTCTGGAGCCGTAAGACTGGACCCATCCATGCTTTGTAAATGCGAATCCATCAAGGTTTTCACCGAAGTACTCAACCATATCATTCCGCTCGAATTCTCCATGTACGAGAACGTCCAGGCCTGCTTCCTCCTGAATCCCAATCCACCGCTTTGTTTCCCTTTTAACAAACGCATCATATTCCTGTTTTGAAAGAAGGCCGTCCCGGAATCTCTTCCTCTGCTTTCTCACCTCTTTCGTCTGCGGAAAACTCCCGATTGTTGTCAACGGAAGCAATGGGAGCTGAAATGCTTTTCTTTGAATTTCCTCTCTCTCTGAAAATGCCTGCTTCCTCTTAAAGGATTGAACCTTATCAGAGAGATTTTCAGATTTCCGATATTTTGTTAATTCCTGATAGGCCTGATCCCATTCAAGAATTCTATTTTTGGCTTCCAAATCGATGCTTCCTGCTAGGAGGACGCATTCCGCAAGTTTTTCTTTTGCGAAAGACAGACTGTTATAAACACCTGCTGGAAGGCTGACTTCACCTTCTTTTGTCTCTGGTACATGAATGAGGCTGCAGGAGGGCTGGATCCATAGCTCGCAAGGCTTGATTTTCTTTTGCAAAAACTCCACTAGTTTTAGTGATTCCGTACCTTTAGCCCGCCATATGTTTCGCCCGTCTATAATCCCCGCTGCCAAAAATTTATCTGCCGGGAACCCATGCTTTTTCATTAAGTCAATCGTATTTCCTCTTGTAAAATCAAAACCCCATCCGCTGACAGGCAAGGTCATTAACTGCTGGTAAGCGTCCGGAGATTCAAAATAAGTTTGTATGCAAATCTTAAGGCTGCTCACTTTTCCGTCCAAATATGAATACATGGACTGAATAATCGGGAAATCTTCGGATGTTTCTTCATAAACAAAGGCCGGTTCATCCACTTGAGCAATTTGCGCACCGTGTTCTTCCAGCTGCTGGAGAAGTTGAGCATATAGAGGCAGCAGCTTCTCTGCAGCCTTTTCAAGAGATTCATAGCCCTTGGAAAGCCTGATAAATGTATAAGGACCAATGATGACAGGTTTTCCATCTGCCCATTCTTTTGCTTCAAGATAATGGTCAAGTGGTTTATTGAAATTGAGCTTCGGCTCTGAGCCTTCCCACTCTGGTACGAGATAATGGTAATTCGTATCAAACCACTTCGTCATCGCGCACGCTGTTGCGCTCTTCGACCCCCTTGCCATGGAAAAATAGCAGTCAATGGAGGCAGGGTTTTCTGTTCGGTGCCTTTCAGGAATCAGGTTAAACATCCAGGCCATATCAAGCATTTGATCATACAAGGTAAAATCACCGACCGGTATAAGGTCAATGCCGGCATCTGTTTGCTTGCGGACATTCCCGATCCGAAGTTCCTTCATTTTCTCCAGGAAAAGTGATTCGCTTATCTCTTTTTTCCAATAAGACTCAAGCACCCTTTTCCATTCTCTATTCTGTCCTAAACGCGGATATCCTTGATTGCTGCTTTTCACCTTCTTCATTCGAGCCTCTCTCCTTTCGTAATAAAAAAAAAGACTGATCCTCATCTCCCTGGTTCGCCTACATTGGCATAAACAGGTCTGACTCGGTCCAGTCAAAAACGATCGATGAAAAACATCAAATAGAAAAGTATGTATCATGATCGTTTCCGCATCTCACCCCCCGAAGACAGAAAACTCCAAGGAATACAGGCAGGTCTCCTGGCTTATGCTTCAGTCTTTCCTGCGCCTTCCCGTCCATTATGACAGTGGCTTTTTAGCAGGATCGTCAGCACATACAGTTGCGGGGACAGCTCCGGATTATAACCGGATTCCCTATTAAACCGCTAAAAGCGGTACCTGGTATTCCTCTACAATATGAAATTGATAGTATCTTTTATAGCATAATAGGTTTCGCAATTGCAAGACAAATCTTTCTATTCAGACAGAGGTTTCCGCTCTCCATTCAATGGAGGAAGGATTCTTTCTCCATAGCTCAAGCTTTTTAAGATCCTTTTCTTTAATACGGTTTTCCTGCCTGGCGATCTGAATGAGAGTCGAATAGTCTGTCAGTGTCCGGTATGAAATCAGCTCTTCGCTGAAGTTCTGATCGGCTGCGTCAAACTCATAGGTGAAAATAGCAGCAACACCCAATACATCCGCTCCTGCTTCACGGAGCGCTTTGACGGTATGAATGGAGCTTCCGCCGGTTGAAATCAGGTCTTCAATGACTACTGCCCGGTCGTTCTCTCCAGCTCTTCCCTCAATCATGTTTCCTTTGCCGTGTCCTTTGGCACTTCCTCGCACATAGCACATCGGCAGTCCGAGAATATCACTGACAAGCGCTGCATGGGCAATCCCAGCCGTTGCCGTTCCAGCAATCAGCGTTGCATCCGGATAATTCATCTGGATCAGACGTGACAGACCTTTTGCAATCTCACTGCGTATTTCCGGAAAAGACAGAGTTAAACGATTATCGCAGTAAATAGGGGAAAGCATGCCGCTTGACCATGTAAACGGCTCGTTTGGCTTCAGTGTGACCGCCCCTATTTCAAGCAGTGACTTTGCAATTTTCTCTTTCATATCTTTACACCCTCCCAGTCCATTTGCATCTTTTTATATGCATTCAGCGGATGTTCTTTTTGAGTAATGCTTCTTCCGGCAACAAAATAGGTAGATTTTTCACTGCGCGCCATTTCTGGTGTTGCGACTCTTGACTGATCCAGAGCCGCATCGCCTGCCAGCCGGATCCCAGGCGTAACAGTCATAAAATCCGGGCCAAATGCCTTCTTGACCTGTTTGGATTCCCATACGCTGCATACAATACCATCCAGTCCGGATTGCTTAGCATTTGCTGCATAATGATGCACTGCCTCGTTCATTTCCTTCTCAATGAGGAGCTCCTCATTCAATACCTTTTGCGACGTACTGGTAAGCTGAGTAACCCCGATTAAATGCGGCCGCTTCTGTCCTGCAGGAGTCCCTGAGATCAAGCCTTCCATCGCCGCCTCCATCATTGCGCGTCCTCCTGCTGCGTGGACATTGATCATGTCCGGCTGAAGCGAGGCAAGTACCTTCATTGCTCTCTTTACGGTATTCGGAATATCATGAAGCTTTAAATCCAAAAAGACTTGATGACCTTCCTCCTTCAGCCATTCAATCACAGCTGGACCTTCCTTGTAAAAAAGCTCCATTCCGGTTTTCACATACAGCTTTTCACTGCCCATTCCCTTCAAAAAGCGGGCGGCTTCTCCTTTATTTTCAAAATCAAGCGCGATGATAATCGGGTTTCGGTGCATCCTCATGACTCCTTCCTATACACTCCCGAACATGGCTGAAACCATATTTGCTCAGCATTTCAGGAAGTTCATCAATGATTTCTGAACAGATAAACGGATTGACAAAGTTCGCCGTTCCAACAGCAACCGCACTTGCACCGGCATATAAAAACTCTAATACATCCTCTGCTGACTGGATGCCGCCCATTCCGATGATTGGGATGGATACAGCACGGCTGACCTCATGAATCATCCGGATTGCCACCGGCTTGATAGCAGGACCTGAAAGCCCCCCCGTTTTATTAGCTAAAACGGGTCTTCCGGTTTTCAGGTCAAGCCGCATTCCAAGAAGAGTGTTAATCATTGTTAACCCGTCTGCTCCAGCCTGTTCCACTGCGATCGCAATCTCAGAAATACTCGTAACATTCGGAGAAAGCTTGACATACACAGGCACGCTGGAAACACGTTTTACTGCCTCGGTCAAGTCAGCTGCCATTTTAGGATCCGTACCGAATGCTATGCCCCCTGTTTTTACATTCGGACAGGAAATATTCAATTCCAGTGCCGCTACATTTGGTGCCTGGCTGATTCTTTCCGCTACTTCCATATAATCCTCAATGCTTGATCCTGCTACATTGGCAATGATCGGTACATCAAAGGATTCAAGCCTTGGCAGCTCGGTTTGGATCACTCCCGATAGTCCAGGATTTTGAAGTCCGATCGCGTTCAGCATCCCGCCGGGCGTCTCCGCCACACGCGGTGTTTCGTTGCCGAATCTTGCTTCAGGTGTAGCTGCTTTTATCATAATGGCACCGAGCTTGTTCAAGTCATATAGATTGGAGAACTCCTTACCGAATCCGAAGCATCCGGAAGCAGGCATGACCGGATTTTTCAGCGTTAATCCCGGAAGTGTTATGTTCAGCATGAAAGCACCACCTCGCCCGCTCTGAATACCGGCCCGTCGCTGCATACTTTTTTGTAGCCGGCTGGATCATTTGGAATGTGGCACACACAGGCAAAGCAAGCTCCTATCCCGCAGCCCATTCTCTCTTCAAGGGAAAGGTATACTTCCCTTTCGGTATACCTGGTTTCAAGCGCCTTTAGCATTGGAGTCGGGCCGCAGGCGTATAAACTGTCAAACTCAATTTCATGATAGCTGATGGCATCTGTTACGAATCCTTTCACTCCCAAGCTGCCATCCGTTGTGGAAAAATAGGTATCTCCAAGTCTGGCAAACTCTTCTTTATAGAAGGACGCCTCTATGTTTTCAAAGCCCAATACATGGACAGGCACCGCTCCTATGGCTTTCAGCTGGCGCGAAAGTTCATAAAGGGGAGGAACGCCGATGCCGCCTCCTGTAAGCAAAACCTTTTTCCCTTTTAAAGAACTGTCAATAGGAAACCCGTTTCCGAGCGGACCGATTATGTCTGCCTTTTCTCCAGGTTTTTTGGAAGAAAGAAGTGCCGTGCCTTCCCCGCTTTTTCTGTAGATGATGGTAAATGTCCTGTCCTCCCGGCTGATTCTGGCAATGCTGATCGGTCTTCTAAGCAGCGGGACAAATGTTTCCGATACTTTTACATGGACAAACTGGCCGGGCTTCGTCATTTGCCGGGTCAATTCTCCCTGCAAGACAAGTTCGAAAATATCCTTTGCAATTTCTTTATGCGAGACAATCTGCATGTCTTCTTTTCCGATCATGAATGAACAGCCTCCCGTCTGGGATTCAGCTCCTGCATGGCTTCAGTCGAAAAACTCATCGATTCTAGAACCCTTAATATCGCTTTAGCTGTATCAAGTGATGTCAGGCATGGTACACCATTTTCAACGGATTCACGGCGGATTTTGAAACCGTCTCTTGCCGGCTGTTTTCCTCTTGTCAACGTGTTGATGACAAATTGGGCTTCTCCGTTCCGGATCACATCCAGAAGATTGGGCTGCTCACTGATTTTATTGACTATTTTTGAAGGGATGCCCGCTTCCCTCAGGTATTCAGCTGTGCCGCTTGTCGCGAGGATCTGGTAGCCGATTCGGTTAAAGCGTCTTGCGATTTCCAGCCCTTCCGTTTTGTCTTTATCCGCTACGGTCAGAAGAACAGATCCATATTTATGAATTTGAATCCCGGATGCAACCAAACCCTTATACAAAGCCTTTTCAAGGGTGACATCTTTGCCCATTACTTCCCCAGTGGATTTCATTTCAGGTCCCAGGGTAATGTCGACCATCCTTAGTTTCGCAAAAGAGAATACAGGAACTTTTACATATACACCAGCCTTCTCTTCTATCAAGCCGGTTTCATACCCCATGTCTTTTAGCTTGTGCCCCAAAACCACCTTCGTTGCAAGGTTCGCCATTGGAACACCGGTAATTTTGCTTAAAAACGGGACCGTCCTGCTTGACCTTGGGTTTACTTCCAGGACGAACACATCATCTTTATAAATAACAAACTGGATATTCAGGAGTCCGGAGATATTCAGTCCTTTCGCGAGAGCGATCGTATGCTCAATGATTTTGGTTTTGCAGTCATCCGAAAGGGTTTGAGGCGGATATACCGCAATCGAGTCTCCGGAATGGACACCGGCTCTTTCAATATGCTCCATAATCCCCGGTATCACAATCGTCTCCCCGTCAGAGATCGCATCCACTTCAATTTCCTTGCCCGTTAAGTATTTATCAATCAGGACGGGATGAGCTGGATTTACTTTCACCGCATTCTCCATGTAATGAAGCAATTCTTCCTCCCGATAGACAATTTCCATCGCTCGTCCCCCTAATACATAGGAAGGCCGGACAAGAACGGGGTAGCCAATGTCATGCGCAATAACCGCTGCTTCACTTGCCGATACAGCTGTTTTTCCAAGGGGCTGAGGAATCCCAAGTGTATTGATTGTTTGCTCAAACTTGTCCCGGTTTTCCGCCCGATCCAGGTCTTCCAATGAGGTTCCAAGAATTTCAACACCGCGGGCAGATAGCTCATCCGCGAGATTAATGGCAGTCTGGCCGCCAAACTGCACGACCACGCCGATTGGTTTTTCAAGTTCAATTACATGCATGACATCTTCTGCAGTGAGCGGCTCGAAGTAAAGCTTATCTGAGATGCTGAAATCTGTTGAAACTGTCTCTGGATTATTGTTAATAATAATTGCCTCATACCCAGCCTCTTTTATCGCCCATACGGAGTGAACTGTCGCATAATCAAACTCTACTCCCTGACCGATGCGGATCGGACCGGAGCCAAGAACAAGAACGCTCTCCTTCGATGTAACAGCTGACTCATTTTCATCTTCATACGTACCGTAGAAATACGGTGTGGACGATTCAAATTCCGCTGCACACGTGTCCACCATTTTATAAACAGGGAGAAGTCCCGATTGTTTTCTGAGCTCATAGATTTCTCTTTCATCGGATGACCATAAATTTGCTATCGCCAGATCAGAGAAGCCATTTGCTTTGGCTTCGTAAAGAATCTCTAAATCATATGGGTGGTTCGCTATATGCTTTTCGAGAGCAATAATTCCGGTTAGCTTATTAAGGAAAAATAAATCAATCCTGCTCCACTCGTGCAGTGTTTCTGCTGAAACTCCCCTCCGCAGTGCTTCGGCGAGATAAAAAAGACGCTCATCTCCCGCTTTGCGGATTCTTTTTTCGATATGAAGGTCGTCAAGCTCTGCTGCACTCTTCAATTCAAGATGATGGACATCTGCTTCGAGTGAACGGACGGCCTTCAGCAGCGATTCTTCGAATGTTCTCCCGATCGCCATTACTTCACCTGTAGCCTTCATTTGCGTACCGAGCCATCTGTTGGCAGATTCGAATTTATCAAATGGCCAGCGCGGAATCTTCGTAACGATATAATCCAATGCCGGTTCAAAGCAGGCGTAAGTTTTACCGGTAACCGGGTTCATCATTTCATCGAGTGTAAGACCCACGGCGATTTTCGCTGCCAGTTTCGCAATCGGATAGCCTGTCGCCTTAGAAGCAAGAGCAGATGACCGGCTTACCCTCGGGTTGACTTCGATAATGTAATATTGAAAGCTGTCTGGATCGAGTGCGAGCTGAACGTTGCAGCCGCCTTCTATTCCAAGGGCCCTGATAATTTTAAGCGAGACATTTCTTAACAGCTGATATTCCCGGTCGCTTAGCGTCTGTGAAGGCGCCACTACTATACTGTCCCCAGTGTGGATTCCGACAGGATCAAAGTTCTCCATGTTACAGACGACGATAGCATGGTCTCCGCTGTCCCTCATTACTTCATATTCGATTTCCTTAAAGCCTGCGATGCTTTTTTCAAGAAGGCATTGGGTAACTGGACTTGCCTTTAACCCGTAGGCTACGATCTCAGCCAGTTCTTCATCATTGCTGCAAATGCCCCCGCCTGTGCCGCCAAGGGTAAATGCAGGGCGGACGATAATCGGATATCCTATTACTTCAGCAAATGCGAAGGCCTCATCAACCGTATGAACGATTTCACTATCCGGGACCGGCTCGTTCAGCTCATTCATTAATCTGCGGAACAGGTCACGGTCCTCTGCCTTTTGAATGGCCTCAAGACTCGTTCCGAGTATTTCCACGCCGCACTCTTCCAGAACACCTGACTCAGCCAGTTCAACCGCTAGATTCAGTCCAGTCTGCCCGCCAAGCGTCGGCACGAGGGCATCCGGTCTTTCCTTGCGGATGATGTTGCTGACGAATTCTGCTGTCAAAGGTTCGATATAAACCTGATCGGCGATTTCCGTATCTGTCATGATTGTAGCAGGATTAGAGTTGACGAGAACCACTTCATAGCCTTCTTCTTTAAGGGCGATGCACGCCTGAGTGCCTGCATAGTCAAATTCTGCTGCCTGTCCAATGACAATCGGTCCAGAACCGATCACAAGTATTTTTTTAATATCTACACGTTTTGGCATAGTTTGTTCCCTGCCTTTCCTGCAGTTTCAATCAGTTCCATGAATTGGTCAAACAACCCGTTCGCATCTTCTGGTCCCGGTGATGCCTCCGGGTGATACTGCACCGTAAAGGCAGCGTGCTGATTATGCTTCAAGCCTTCAATTGTGCGGTCGTTTAAAGCTATATGAGTAACAGATAATTCCGTTTGTCCGAGTGAACTTTCTCTGACTGTGTAGCCATGGTTTTGAGAAGTGATGGCTACTTTACCGGTTTCCAGATCCTTTACCGGGTGATTGGAGCCCCTGTGTCCGAATTTCATTTTTTCGGTATCCGCTCCGCATGCCAGAGCAAAAAGCTGATGACCGAGGCAAATTCCGAATAAAGGGACTTTCCCCAGAACACCCCTGATCATTTCAATGCCTTCCGGTACATCCTTTGGATCACCAGGGCCGTTTGAAAGCATAAGGCCATCTGGATTCAGCTGAAGGATCTCTTCTGCAGATGCATCAAATGGCACAACCACCACATCGCAATGCCTTTTGTTCAATTCTCTTAAGATGCCGTGCTTCATGCCATAATCGACAAGCACGACTCTTCTTCCTCTGCCCGGGCTTGCGTAAGGCGTTTTCGCTGATACTCTTTCCACCTGGTTCACGGGGAGGCGTACAGCTCTTAGCTTCTCTAAAATTGCTTGAGGATCGGATTCGCCTGAGCAAAGCGCGCCTTTCAGTGTGCCGTGACTGCGGATGATTCTTGTCAGCTTTCTTGTATCAATTCCGGAAAGGCCGGGAATATTTTTCATCTTCAAGTATTCATCAAGCGAATATTCGCTTCTCCAGTTAGACGGATGGACCGCATGCTCTTTCACAATGAATCCTCCGGTAAATGGAGTAATGGTTTCAAAATCATCTCGGTTGATTCCGTAATTACCAATCAGGGGGTAGGTCATCGTTACAATCTGACCGCAATAGGATGGGTCAGACAGAATCTCCTGATAACCGGTCATTCCGGTGTTGAACACGATTTCTCCAATTGATTCCCGTTCGCTTCCAAAGCCTTTTCCTGTAAAAACCGTTCCATCTTCAAGTATAAGCAATCGCTTCATGCCCGGACTCCCCTTTCATCGAATACCAAGTTTCCATTTGCAATGGTCAGAACCGGCCATCCTGTGCAGCTCCATCCTGCAAATGGTGTATTTTTCCCCTTTGAAACAAAGGTTTCAGGATCAATTTGCCGTTCGTCAGAGATGTTAATCATCACCAGATCCGCAGGAGCCCCCTCCTTCAAGGTGCCATAAGGCAATCCGAACGTTTCTGACGGCAGGATGGTGAGCCAGTTCAAAAGCTGTTGGAGCGTTGCCATTCCCGTTTTCACAAGGTTGGTATAAAGGAGCGGGAACGCCGTTTCCAATCCTGTAATTCCGAAGGGGGCGAGCTTCATTCCTTCCGCTTTTTCTTCAGCTGTATGAGGAGCATGGTCTGTCGCAATAAAATCAATCGTGCCCTCCAGCAGACCTTCAATCAGGGCCTGGCGATCCTCTTTCCCCCTAAGCGGCGGATTCATTTTGAAATTCGGATCAAGACCCGGAATATCTTCATCGCATAAAATTAAATGATGAGGCGTTACCTCTGCCGTTACATTAATGCCGGCCCTCTTCGCGTCTCTCACCGTGCGCACAGATTCCTTCGTGCTGATATGGCATACGTGATAATGGCAGCCTGCTGCTTCAGCGAGCAGAATATCTCTTGCAATATGTACAGATTCACAAACGGATGGAATTCCGTTTATCTGAAATTTTTCGGAAAAAATGCCTTCATGAACAGATCCTTTATTAATGAGTGAATTGTCTTCACAGTGTGCTACAATGCTCATCCCAGCTGCAGCCGCCTCTTTCATCGCCTGCAGCATCATTCCTGCTTCCTGAACTCCTACGCCGTCATCAGTCAGGGCAAAAGCGCCTGCTGCTTTTAATTCTGTAAAGCTGGTTAATTTTTTTCCAGCCTGTCTTTCAGTAATTGATGCGTAAGGCAGAACTCTTACAGTTGCATTCTCGCGGATTTTCTCCATCAAAGCTTCCATTTGTTCTTTATGATCAGGTACGGGGCGAGTATTGGGCATCGCAGCTATCGTTGTAAAACCGCCTTTTGCCGCTGCTTTTGTTCCTGTCTCAATCGTTTCTTTGTGCTCTCCTCCCGGCTCTCTCAAATGAACGTGTACATCAACAAAGCCCGCTGACACTATATGACCGGAAGCATCGATCGTTTCTTTCCCATCCATTTGAATGGAATCAGCTATTTTTGCAATCTTTCCTTCTTCAATTAGAACATCCTGTATATGAAATTGGCCTTCGCTGTTAAACATGTTTGCCTGTTTAAGAATATAAGACATGGTGATCCTCTCCTCTTTTCAGCATTTTGGATTCAAGCGCTCTTTCAAGAACGGCCATCCTTACATATACTCCGTTTTCCATCTGTTTAAAAATCCTGGAGCGGCTGCACTCCACCAGACTGCTTTCTATTTCAACACCCCGGTTAATAGGGGCTGGATGCATAATGATTCCGTGATCCTTCATTCTTTTTTCTCTTTCAGCTGTTAAGCCGTATCTATCCAGGTAGGATCGAGTATCGGCCGCGGCGGAGGCTGCATGACGCTCATGCTGGATTCTAAGGAGCATCACAACATCCGATTCCTCAATCGCCTCATCTGCAGAGGTGCAGCGTCCGTACGCATTTTGCGGATCCTGCCATTCCGGCGGGCCTGAGAAAAGAACATTAGCTCCAAGCCTCGCAAGTGTTTCGGCATTCGACCGCGCCACCCGGCTATGGCGGATATCTCCATGGATGCTGACGGTTAATCCTTTAAATCTTCCGAACTCTTCATGGATAGTCATCAGATCGAGCAGGGACTGAGTCGGATGATTTCCGCATCCGTCCCCCGCGTTCAGAATGGGAATGCCGATCCGGTCTTTCAAGCTTTCAAAATAACGGTCCATCGGATGTCTGATAATCACTGCATCCGCTCCGATCGCCTCAAGAGTCCGGACTGTGTCGTAAAGAGTCTCTCCTTTTTGAACACTAGAGCTTTCTGCCTGGAAGTTCAGCACTTGAAGACCCAGTCTTTTTTCTGCTACTTCAAAACTGAACCGGGTTCTCGTACTCGGTTCAAAAAACAAGTTTGCGGCAAACAGGGATTCTTCTTTCAGCACAGGTAAATTCCCCGTTTTCATGCACTTAGCTTTATGAATAATTTCATTGATTTCATCAATTGCGAGCTCTGACATGGTTAAAAGATGCTTCATCTTTCAATCCTCCCTTATCGTTAGATCCTGTTTTAATTCCCGTTTCTATAAAGTTGCGGCTAAAGAACCCAGTTCAAACAACCATCTGTTAGAGAGGACCTAATAAAAACACCCTGAACGATCCAGTTCAGGGTGCAGGAAAGCAGAAGGGCCCGCCGGCCTTTCTTTACACCCTTTCAAGTCTCTCTGGACTTTCTTTAAAAGGCAGGATATTAGGAGACAGCCGATTTCTTTTCCGTCTCGTTTTCAAATAGGTTTTCTGCGTCAGGCTCTCTGCCAGGCAAAACCATGTTAAGGACGACACCGATAATGGCCGCAAGCGCCATACCGTGAAGCTCAAAGTTCTGGCCGATTTTTATTACTGCTCCACCGATTCCAATTACAAGGATGACAGAAGATATAATTAAATTCCGTTTGTCTCCCAGATCAATTTGGCTGTCAACCAGCATGCGCAGCCCGGATGAAGCGATAATTCCGAAAAGCAGGATGGAAACGCCCCCCATAACGGGAGTGGGAATTGAACTGATCAGGGCTGAAATTTTACCGATAAACCCGAACGTAATGGCAAGGACAGCCGCACCTCCGAGAACATATACGCTGTAAACCCTCGTAATCGCCAAAACTCCGATATTTTCACCATATGTCGTGTTCGGAGGTCCTCCAATCAGGGCGGCGGCAAAGGTAGCCAGACCATCTCCCATGATTGATCTGTGCAGCCCTGGCTTCTCCACCAAATCTTTTCCTACTACGTTGCTAAGGACCATTTGATGTCCAATATGTTCAGAAAGCGTGACTAGAGCAACAGGCGCCATCAGCAGAAGAATCTGCCATGAAAACTGCGGCTGATAATCCACAAATGGAATGGTAAAATTCGGAGCCTGCAGCCAGCTTGCCTGTGCCACTTTGCTGAAATCTACAATGCCGATTGCCAGTGCATATAAGTATCCAGTGAAAATTCCGATCAGCACCGGAATCAGATTGAAAAATCCTTTAAAGTAAATCGAGCAAATAATGGTAACAGCGAGTGTAATGAGAGCGGCTGAGAAGTGAAGCAGACTATACTCGCCTGCCGGGTTATTAGTGGCCATACCGACCGCTGTCCCCGCAAGGCCCAGGCCGATTACGATGATCACCGGACCGACGACCACCGGCGGAAGCAATCTTAAAATCCAGCGGTGCCCCGTCCCTTTGATGATTAAGGCGACAATCGCATAAACAGCTCCGGCAAGCATACTGCCCACCATTGCTGCTCCAGGTCCCCCCCCGGCTTGAGCCGATATGAGAGGTGCAATAAAGGCAAAGGAAGATCCAAGATAAGCTGGAACTTGAAATTTTGTAATCAGCAGGAAGATCAAGGTTCCAACACCGCTTGAAATCAGTGCGACGGCTGGATCCATTTTTACAAGGAATGGAACCAGGATGGTGGCTCCAAACATCGCAAACAAATGCTGAAAGCTTAGAGTCAGCCAAGTGGCCGGTTTTGGTTTATCGAGTATATCAAGAACTATTTTTTCGTTTTCTTTCATGATTTTCCCTCCTATTTAAAAAACCTCTTTGCCTGAGAGCAAAGAGGTACACAGAAAGACATGCAGCCCTTATTGGGGAACATCTCTTTTCCGATTCTCTTTGCGGTCTCACAGGACTGCCTTAAAAAGAATTAGCTATTTTTTTCAAAAATGGAGACCTGATCGAACTCATCAACTTCTGCCATCTCAACGACAATCTTCTCTAAACTTGAAGTCGGAATGTTTTTCCCGACAAAGTCAGCTCGAATGGGAAGCTCGCGATGGCCCCTGTCCACAAGAACCGCAAGCTGAATCGCAGCCGGACGGCCTATATCAACCAGGGCATCCATGGCTGCACGGACGGTTCTGCCCGTATACAGCACATCATCAACAAGAATGACCTTCTTATCATGAATGGACTGCGGAATATCCGATCCCCTGACAAGCGGCTCCTGACTGCTTGTTTTCTTCGTCAAGTCATCCCGGTAAAGAGTAATATCAAGTTCGCCGATTGGTATATCCTTGCCTTCAATCTGGCGAATCTTATCTGCTAGCCTGTTTGCAATATATATTCCCCTTGTTTTAATCCCGATTAGCAGGCAGTCATCAATTCCTTTGTTGCGTTCAATAATTTCATGGGCAATTCGAGTTAACGCCCTCCTGATTGCCTGTTCATCCAATACGACTGCTTTTTTTGACATTATTACCTGCCTCCCTTCATTTAGGGCAAAAATAAAGCCCTCCTATCCTGCTGGGATAAGAGGGCATAGAAATTCCTTGTTTCATTACATTTGCCGTACCCTTCCCAGCCTCACAGGACTGTTCTTAAAGGTGCTATTCAACTAATAGATATTATGTCAAATGCATAGCTTACTGTCAATGCTTATTTATCAATTTGCGTTAAAAGCTGACTGAAGTACCCGGGTAAGGGTGCTTCAAATTCCATATATTCGCCAGACCGGGGATGGACGAAGCCAAGGATTCCCGCATGAAGAGCCTGTCCCCCAATAGAAAGAGTTTTTCTCGGCCCGTATTTCGGGTCTCCCGCCAGCGGGTAGCCGATATATTTCATGTGCACGCGGATTTGATGAGTTCTTCCTGTTTCAAGCTGGCACTCGATAAAAGTGAAATCTTTGAATCGTTCCAGTACTTTAAAGTGAGTAACCGCATCGCGGCTGTTTTCACGCGTTACCGTCATACTTTGGCGTTCTTGTTTATCACGGCCGATCGGGGCATCTACTGTCCCTTGATCATGGGAAATGTTTCCATGAACGAGCGCTTTATACCTTCTTGTTACGGTTTTTTCAACCAGCTGGGTGACAAGGGATTCATGTGCCAGGTCATTTTTGGCAACCATGAGCAGTCCGGACGTATCCTTGTCGATTCGATGGACGATTCCCGGTCTTAGCACCCCGTTAATACCTGACAAATCTTTACAATGCGCCATTAAGCCATTAACCAGTGTTCCGGTCAGATGACCCGGTGCGGGGTGAACAACCATGCCCTTCGGTTTATTCACAACAAGCACATCACTGTCTTCATAAAAAATTTCCAAATCCATTTCTTCAGCCTGGATATTTAATTCTTCAGGCTCAGGAATTTCAACCGTTACAAGATCGCCTTCCACGCCTTTATAATTTGTTTTTACAGCATTGCCATTAACAAGAACCAGTCCGCTCTTCATAAGCGACTGAATCTGAGTACGGGACCAATCCTGATTTAAAGCTGACAGAGTTTTATCCAGCCTGTCACCGGCATGTTCAGTTACGATCGTATATTCATGGATGTCCATTACAAGATTTGCCCCTCTTTTTTCTCATTTTTACTGTCAATCACCATTTGAATAAACAGCAGTGCGACCCCTATGCAAAGCGAAGAGTCTGCAATATTGAAAATTGGGAAATTGTACGAGAAGATAAAGGTTTGAACAAAATCAACAACCTCCTGGTGAAGAACACGGTCAATAAAATTCCCGATGGCTCCGCCAAGCATCAATCCTAAAGCAGCACCCAGCAAGCCCGCTTTCGCTGCGAATTTTTGGATATAATACACAATCGCAACAATCACTACAAGCGTTACAATATAGAAGAACCACATCTGGCCTTGAAGAATCCCCCAGGCCGCCCCTTCATTCCGATGGGACGTGATGTAAAAGAAATTTTCTATGACAGGTATGCTATCTCCAATTTCCAAATTTTGAACAACCAGCCATTTCGTCAGCTGATCCAAACAAATAACAGCAATCGCAAGTATGTAGCTCACTAAACGCACGTACGTTCCCCCAACCATTCAAATTAGATACATTGAATTTTATCACAAAAAGTTGAAAAGAGTAAGGAATAGCGAAAAAAACCGTTCAGATTAATGAACGGTTTCAATGCACCATCTCTTCAGTGCTTTGGCCAGCGTAATCAGTGACTCCTGTATAATCAAAAGGAAGCGACTTTTTTTCGTATTGATCCTTATAAGAAAAATCATGAATGCTCCTTGCTGTCGGCAGATATTTAAGACTGGACAGCGGAAGCACTGCTCCCGTCTCTTCACAAATGCCATATAAGCCGCTGTTCATTTTGTTAAGCGCATGCTCCACATCATGAAGCTCTTCCTTAACATGAAACATGATCGTTCCGGATAACACCTCGGAATTCCCGGTTTCAAAAAATGAATGGTGAAACAATCGCTCCTGAAGCTCCTCCCGCATTAATTCAAGCTCTTTTCTTATCGCAAAAAAATCCATGCTCAATGCGGCTCAACTCCTGCTGTAAGGTTTGTAAAAATAGTTTATCCTTTCAGCCGAACCTCACCCTGTTCATTTTTTTCCACGGATTTTTTGGGAGTGCAGGACGGGTATGACTGCGGGGAGTTTTAATTGGGTTTGTCTGACAAGTCTGCTTTCTTCTCGTTTGTCTGACTATTTTGTCTGACAAGTCTGCTTTCTTCTCGTTTGTCTGACTAACAGGGAGTGTAAAATTTCGCTTCACAATATTCCCCACCCTTTACAGCATGATAAAGAGACCCGAATCTAATTCGGGTCTCTTTAAACTTCAATCAGTTTGATGCATATTCTTTTTCCACGATGGCAGCACAGCGGGCACAAAGACCTGGGTGGTTTTCGTCTTGCCCTACCTCTGGTGTTACGATCCAGCAGCGTTCACATGTTTCTCCTTCTGCTGCTTCAACTGTAATTTTTACATTGCTGAATTCCTGGGCGTTTTCCGGTGCAGCGCTCATGTCTCCGCCAAAATCAAATCCGGATACGATAAAGAGCTGTTTAAGATCCTCTTCTACCGATTCAAGCAGGGATTTTGCTTTTTGATCCGGATAAAGTGTAATTTTAGCCGTCAGGGATTTTCCGATTGTTTTTTCATTTCTTGCGGTTTCAAGCGCTTTTAGCACGTCATCACGAAGAGCCATGAATGCATCCCATTTCTCTTCAAGTACGTCTGCATGTTCAATCACAGTGCTTTCAGGCATATCAGTAAGCTGAACGCTTGCTGCTTTTTCTGACTCGATATGCTCCCAAACTTCGTCGGCAGTGTGAGGAAGAATTGGCGCAGTTAATTTGGTCAGAGCCATCAAGGTTTGATGCAGAACGGTTTGAATTGCACGTCGGTCCGGATGATCTTTGCCCTCGATGTAAAGAACATCTTTAGCAAAATCCAAATAGAATGCGCTCAATTCGATTGTGCAGAAGTTATGGACGGCATGATAGATAACAGCAAATTCATATTCATCATATGCTTTCTTTACTTTGTCAATCAGTTTGTTGAGTTTTACAAGCATATATCTGTCAACATCCCGAAGGTTTTCCCATTCTACAGCATCCGCTGGAGTAAAGTCCGCAAGATTTCCTAATAAGAAACGGAAAGTATTGCGGATTTTGCGGTATACTTCAGCCACTTGCTTTAGAATAGCATCAGATACCCGGACATCGGCCTGGTAGTCAACAGAAGCTACCCATAGGCGAAGAATATCTCCGCCGAGCTGGTTCATGACTTTAGAAGGAACAACGACGTTCCCTACAGATTTACTCATTTTGCGGCCTTGGCCATCAAGAGCGAATCCATGGCTTAATACCCCTTTATAAGGCGCTTTGCCAGTTACAGCCACAGCTGTGGATAGGGATGAGTTAAACCAGCCTCTGTACTGATCCGATCCCTCAAGGTACAAGTCAGCTGGACGCTGCAGGTCATCTCGTTCCTGCAGAACGGCTTGATGAGAAGATCCTGAATCAAACCATACGTCCATGATATCCGTTTCACGTGTGAAATTGCCGTTCGGGCTTCCTTTATGTTTGAATCCTTCAGGCAATAAATCCTTTGTTTCACGCTCAAACCAGATATTGGAACCGTGCTGGCGGAACAAATCAGATACATGGCTGATCGTTTCATCCGTGATGATCGGTTCGCCGTTTTCTGCATAGAACACAGGAATCGGAACACCCCACGCCCGCTGTCTTGAAATACACCAGTCACCGCGGTCTCTTACCATGTTAAACAATCTTGTTTCGCCCCATGCCGGAACCCATTTCGTTTCTTTCACAGCATCGAGAAGTTCACTGCGGAAATCTTTAATGGAAGCAAACCACTGTGCTGTTGCTCTAAAAATCACCGGTTTTTTCGTTCTCCAATCATGCGGATAGGAGTGGGTGAAGAACTGCAGCTTAAGCAGAGCACCGTTTTCCTGAAGTTTTTCAGTAATTGGCTTATTCGCTTCGTCATAAAACAGACCTTCAAATCCGGGAGCTTCGTTTGTCATAACGCCTTTTTCATCGACTGGGCATAGAACATCCAGACCGTATTTCTGGCCTACGATAAAGTCATCCTCCCCATGGCCTGGAGCGGTATGAACACAGCCTGTTCCTGCATCAGTCGTAACATGTTCGCCGAGAACAACAAGGGATTCTCTTCCATAGATCGGATGCTTCGCAGAGACTCTTTCCATTTCTTTTCCTCTAACCGTGCGTACAAGTTCATGATTTTCCCATTCAAGCTCTTTTGCAACGGCATTGAGCAGTTCTGATGCCACAACATATTTTGCTCCGTTTGCAAGGACTACACTGTATTCCAGGTCAGGATGGACAGCGATTCCAAGGTTTGCCGGAATGGTCCATGGAGTTGTTGTCCAGATGATGATTTTTTCATCCTCTTCTAGCACGCCTTTTCCATCTGCTACGTCAAAAGCTACATAGATGGATGGAGATTTTTTATCCTGATATTCAATTTCCGCTTCTGCAAGAGCTGATTCGCTGGATGGAGACCAGTAAACTGGTTTCTTGCCTTTATAGATGTATCCTTTTTTAGCCATTTCACCAAAAACAAGGATTTGCTGCGCTTCATACTCAGGCTGAAGGGTTACGTAAGGATTGTCCCAGTCTCCCCTTACTCCCAGACGTTTAAATTGCTCACGCTGACCATTAATCTGATCCCAAGCGTACTCTTCGCACAGCTTGCGAAATTCGGCAACAGACATTTCCTTGCGGTTTACTTTTTTATTTTTTGTCAAAGCTGTTTCAATTGGAAGACCATGCGTATCCCAGCCGGGAACGTAAGGTGCATTGTAGCCGCTCATGGATTTGTAGCGGACGATAAAATCCTTAAGGATTTTATTTAGAGCATGGCCCATGTGAATATCGCCGTTTGCATATGGAGGTCCATCGTGCAAGATGAAGAGCGGACGGTCTTTTGTATGCTCCTGAACCATTTTATAAATATTCATCTGTTCCCATTTTTCCTGCATTTCAGGTTCACGCTTCGGTAAATTTCCGCGCATTGGAAATTCTGTTTTAGGCATGAGCAAAGTATCTTTATAATCCATTTCTTTTTCCTCCTATGTTTAGGCACTGATAAAATTGACTGTCGATTTTCGCTTCAGGGACTCATCCCTGGCAGGTTTTGGTAAAAAAATACAAAAAAGCCTTCTCATCCCTGGAAAGGGACGAGAAGGCTTGCTTCACGCGGTACCACCCTTATAGATGCAAAAAAACACATCCACTTAAGCATTCTTATCGTGAATGAGGCGCCTTCCTTACTAATGCATTTCAGGAAGGAACTCAAGGGTGATTTTCATCTGATGTCTTTAGCCGGGCTCCCACCACCCCCGGTTCGCTTTGTAAAGGGTTCATTCAGACTACTATCCCTGTCATCGTCGAGTCATATTTTGATTGTGCTCAAATTATATGCGAATTCCCATGAAAAAGTCAAGAACGGTATTTAGCTTCTTCCTCTTCTCCTGCATAGACGCTGTCCACTTCATATTCAAGGAGATGATCCCAATCATCGTTTTTCAATAAATCGAGCTGTGCTTCAATCAGCATTTGGAAACGTGTCCGGAACACTTTAGACTGTTTTTTCAGCTCTTCAATTTCCATCGCTACCTTGCGGGATTTTGAAAGGGATTCATTGATGATGCGGTCAGCATTTTTTTCTGCCTCTTTAATAATCAGCTTGGATTCCTTTTGGGCGTTGCGTTTTACTTCTTCAGCAGTTTCCTGTGCAATCAGAATAGATTTATTTAAGGTTTCTTCGATGACCGTATAGTGGCTCAGCTTTTCTTCCATCTCTGCAACCCGTGTTTCGAATTCCTTTTTATCGCGGAGCACCATTTCATAATCTTTAATAACCTGATCGAGAAATTCGTTTACTTCATCTTCGTCATAACCGCGGAATCCTTTATTAAATTCCTTATTATGAATATCAAGCGGTGTTAAAGGCACAAAGGCCACCTCCATATGTATCGGTTTGCACTCCTGCATACCATTATAATTCATTATTCGGCAATTATGGGGCAAATCCTCCAAAATTCATGATTATTTTTGTCTGCCAAATAGAAGTCTGATTTTATCTTTTTTCGTACGGCCAAGGATTTCTGTCACTTTGCTGCGTCCGAAACCTCTTACTGAAATCCTGTCGCCTTCCTGGCATTCCATCGATCCCTGTTCCGCAGTACGCCAATTTACCTTTACTTGTCCTGCCTGCAGAAGCGGCTGCACCTTCTGTCTGGAGATTCCGTAAATTGCCGCTATTACCGCATCCAGTCTAAGGGAGCTAACGGTAGTGGAGGACTCGCTCCACTCATCATGCTTTGCAATCGCCTTTGAAAAATCAATTTTCTTCAGCTCAACCTTTGCTTTCCCGATCTCGGTAAGCTGCAATTTTAAAAAGTCATCCATTTCTTCCGCAGCCACGAGCTGAATGTTCTCATCCTCTATTAATATGTCTCCATATTTTGATCGCTTGAGCCCGATCGACATTAAAGCGCCGAGGACTTGCCTATGCTCAAGATTTACAAATTTCGAAGGGTAGCTGATTTGAAATAAACTTAAAGCAAAATCGTCATGGTCCGGTTCCAAATACTCCGGATAAAGCAGCGCCCGTTTTCTTTCCGCCTGAGGCGTTCCTCCTTGAAAAGCAGCATTCACTTCTTTTTGATCACCGATCAGCGAACGGACAATTTCCTGTTCTCTCGGGTCCAGAAAGTCAGTCAGCTTCGGGCTGTAAGAAGAAAGAACATATTCTTTCCAGCCAATCACTTTTTCAATAAAATCACGTTCATCTTCTCTAAAATGCTGAAATAAATCTGTCATTTGCATCACCGTTTCATTAATTGGAAAAAGGGACCATAACGTCCCTTCCCTTACGCAATCATATAGTATAGAGACCGCAATCCGCCTTGTGCCAGGTTTAAAACCAGTATCGCTGCAATTGGAGACAGGTCAATCATGCCAAGTGAAGGAATGATCCTGCGGAACGGTTCTAAAAAGGGTTCGCAAACCGACGCAAGAATTTGTCCGAATCTGCTCTCCTTCGCATTCGGAAACCATGACATGAGAATATAAATGATGATGGCATACGAATACACCTGCAGTAAAGATCCTAATACTGAAAACACTAAGTCCATTGCCCATTACCACCTTTGAGGTTCATCTTCAACTGCCAATTCGGAGATGGTTCCAGATACGTCCACATTATCTGGAGTGCAGAGAAATATATTCATCCCGATTTTTTGGATATCTCCGCCTATCGCATAAACTGTGCCGCTGAGGAAATCAACGATCCGTTTTGCCTGATCATGCTGAATCCGCTGAAGATTGACAACAATCGCACGGCGGTTCTTTAGCTGATCTGCAATATCCTGAGCTTCAGAGTATGCACGAGGCTCACATAGCACTACTTTAGAGGATTTTTGAAGGCTTTGCAAACTTACAACGTTTTGCTTTCCTTCTTTTCTTGGTGCCTGCTGCTCGGGAGATAAATATTCTTCCTCCTCCTCATAGCTTTGTTTATCAGTATATTCATATTCCTCTTCATCAAGAGCAAAAAAGGTTTTAAAGCGGTTTTTGATACTCATTTTTGACACCTCCTGTAATTTATCCTACAAGAGAAGAGCCGATTCGGATGAAAGTAGCTCCCTCTTCAATAGCAATCATATAATCGCTGGACATTCCCATGGAAAGCTCAGTGCAGGGTGCATGGTCCAGTCCCAGGCCTTGTATTTCTTCTTTAAGCTCTTTAAGGCGCTGAAAAGTCCGGCGGATCGTTGAGGTGTCGTCAGTGCTGGGAGCCATCGTCATCAGACCGGCAATCTGTATGGCCGGATATTCACTGCATGCTTTTATAAATGAAATCGTTTCTTCAGGCTTTATTCCGTGCTTGGATACCTCACCAGACGTATTGACCTGTACAAAACATTGAACGGGTGCTTCTGCGCGCTTATCGATCTCTTTTGCAAGGGAAAGCCTATCCAGTGAATGTATGTATGAAACCTTATCAATTACATGTTTTACTTTTCTTGACTGCAGGGAACCGATAAAATGCCAGACTGCTTTATTGCCTATGCGTTCATACTTCTCAGCAAGTCCTTCATCCCGATTCTCCCCCAGGTGAATAATTCCTGCTTCAATGGCTTCCTCCGCCCGATCAGCTGTAACGTACTTTGTCACAGCCACGAGCCTCACTTCTTCAGGATTCCGTCCAGCCTGTCTGCAAGCTTTGTTGATATTCTCTTTGATGACAGACAGATTTTCTTTTATTTCCAATCAAGAACCCTCCTCTTTCAAACCAATAAAGCCAATCATTCTGCCAGTCTTTCCCTCGTCCCTGCGATGTGAAAAAAACAATTCATGCTCACAGCTTGTACAAAGGCCGGACACTGCAATATTTTCTCTATTTAATCCGGCTTTCACCAGCAATGCTTCGTTAAGTGCTTTCAGGTCAAGGGAATATTGGCCCGGTGCCGCTTTCATGTATGGAAGCTCTTCAACAGGGTCAAAAAGCTTGTTTACTTCTTCAATCACACGGTCATCAACCTTGTAGCAGCATGATCCAATAGATGGCCCTATTACCGCATGAATCCGTTCTAATTGCGCATCTTCCTCTTCTATCCAGCGGCTGATCATGGCTTGGCCAATGTTAAGAACGCTTCCCTTCCATCCGGCATGTGCTATTCCGATAAGCTTCATTTTCTCTTCATAAAAAAGATCGGTACACAATCGGCGAAGGCAAGTGCAAGCACCGTATCTGTTTCTTCTGTATAGATTCCATCGGCAGCAGGTATCGCTTCTTCATAATCATAAGCGCCGTTCCCGCGATTTTCCTTCTCCGCTTTCACGATCCGGCTTCCGTGAACCTGATCTGCAAATACCCAGTTTCGGAGAGGAATGGATGTTTCAAATGCACAGGCTTCTCTGTTTGCCGCCACATCGGCAGGATTATCGTTCACATGAAGCCCCATATTTAAAGCAGAAAAAGGGGAGGTGCTTACTCCTCCGTTTTTTACAGTAAAACCTGCAATGATAGAAGAATTGATTCTTGCAAAGCCGCCCAGGCTCAAAAATGTTTCCCGATCCTTTGTAAATGGCTCCATCATGATATCAATCTCCTTTCGACAAAATCCCTGGATGAATGCTTTTATTTTACCACATCTTTCCCTTTAAGTTCATAAAATAAAGGGCAAAATTAATCATTTATTGCATAATTTCACACGGCTTATTAAGGGGAAAGATCCTGAGAAGACATCCTCACTAAAATTACATCTTCCCCAATCTTTACTATGTTTCGCCATGGGATTACAAATTCCTCTTCCCTTCCGAAGAATCCCATCATTTTGCCCGGTCCTGTTATAATAATAGCCTGTATCTTTCCTGTTGTAACATTAATATCGAAGTCCCCAATGCTTCCCAGCTTCTTCCCGTCTGAAACATTAACAATATCCTTTGTTTGAAACTCGGAAATGTTCATCATATTAACCGCTCCCATCAAACGTATCTTTTACTATTCAATGTATGAGAGGTTTCGTTTAGTATTCGTACACAATCATGAGCAGAAGTTTCCCTCTCAACATGAAAAGGGATCCTCCGTTTCCGGCAGGATCCCTTAGGCTTGTCCATCTTATTGCTGAATATTTTTATTCATTTGCTTGATTGCTGCTTTTTCCAGCCTCGAAACCTGTGCTTGGGAGATTCCTATTTCATCAGCAACTTCCATTTGTGTTTTCCCTTGAAAAAATCGCTTCCTTAGGATAAGTTTTTCCCTGTCGTTAAGTCGCCTCATTCCTTCCTTTAAGGCGAGCTCTTCGATCCACTGGATATCCCGGCTCCGCTCATCACTTAGCTGATCCATTACATAAATCGGATCGCCGCCGTCATTGTAAATCGGCTCAAACAATGAAACTGGATCCTGAATGGCATCGAGGGCGAAGACAATTTCTTCATGGGGTACCTCAAGCACCTTTGCTATTTCTTCTGCGGATGGTTCTCTTGACGTCTGGGTCATTAGCTTTTCCCTCACCTGCAGGGCTTTATAGGCGATGTCCCTTAATGACCTGGAAACCCTAATCGGATTATTATCGCGCAGATAGCGTCTGATTTCCCCTATAATCATAGGTACAGCATAAGTTGAAAATTTCACATTTTGTCCCAGGTCGAAATTATCAATGGATTTCATAAGGCCAATACAGCCAACCTGAAACAAGTCATCGACAAATTCTCCTCTGTTGTTAAAACGCTGGATGACACTCAGAACGAGCCTGAGATTTCCATTTACGAGTTTTTCTCTTGCTGAATTGTCCCCGCTTTGCATCTCTCTGAAGAGAATTCGCATTTCTTCATTTTTTAGTACGGGAAGCTTTGACGTGTCTACTCCGCAAATTTCTACTTTATTTCGTGTCACATCTTTCCCTCCAGTCAGGAGCTGCTGTACAAAAAACAGTATTTCCTGGTGTTGGAAAAATATGCACATTAAAAAGACGCTAAAATTACAAGAAAATTATTTTTCCCAAATAAAATAAGGGTTTTTTAGACCCTTTTTATTTAGAAATTTTTAAACCATTTTATTAAATTCTTTCCTTAACCGTTTGATAATGCGCTTTTCCAGCCTCGAAATATACGATTGAGAGATCCCCAGCATATCGGCGACATCTTTTTGTGTTTTTTCTTCTCCTCCCTGAAGGCCAAACCGAAGCTCCATAATTTGCTTTTCCCTGTCGTTCAGCTGCTGAAGAGCTTTTAGGAGAAGCTTACGGTCAACATTTGCTTCCAGATCCTTCGTAATAATATCATCGTCTGTTCCGAGAACATCCGAGAGGAGAAGCTCATTGCCGTCCCAATCAATGTTGAGCGGTTCATCGAAGGAAACCTCGGACCGGATTTTATTGTTTCTTCTCAAATACATCAGGATTTCATTTTCGATGCATCTGGAGGCATATGTAGCCAGTTTGATTTTCTTCTCAGGGTTAAACGTGTTGACTGCCTTAATCAGACCGATTGTACCGATGCTTATTAAATCCTCGATATTAATACCCGTGTTCTCAAATTTCCTCGCAATGTACACGACCAGCCGAAGGTTTCGTTCAATGAGAATTGCTCTGGCTGCCAGGTCCCCGGTGGGAAGCTTCTTGAGAAGTATTTCTTCCTCATCTTTATTAAGAGGGGGAGGAAGAGCCTCACTTCCGCCAATGTAATAAATCTCATCTGTCTTGAAGCCAAGCTTCGTTAATAATTTGTACCACCAATACGTAATTCTCAGCCTAAGGTTTTTCATCTTATTCCCCCTTCTAAAAGTCCAAAACGCGAGTAAACTTATTTAAGACACATGTGCAGATGATGTCCCCTGAAGCATTTGAGGATGAACAATGCATGTAAAATCTCCATCAGCCGATAGCTGGGAGGAGCTTAAGCCGATAATGGCTTTTTTCACGTTTATTTCTTCTTTTTCCGTCTTGATTATTAAAGAGTCCGGCTTTAAGCCGATAAGAAATTGATTTTGCTGCCCGACTCCCCTGTATGGAATAATCCGCATTCGCAGCTGCCAATGATCTTCAAGCTCAGGCGCATCGTCCAGAATATTCCCTGACATCACTTTGTCTGTCAGAGCCTTAGGAAGCAGACCGGTCAGTTTATCCGTATCTGCAATCATGACAGGCGTTCTTGTGATGGGGTCAAAAAGCTGATTTCCGCTGTCAATCAGCCCGGCCATAGGCAGAATCGTTTCTCCGAAAACGGCCGTTACCTGAACGATTTCATGATACTGGAGTTTTTTTACTTGCACGTCATTCCCCCGCCCTGCTGAAAACAGCCAAAGCAGAGGAAAACCAATAATAACAAAAATCCACGTAATCGGATCACCGAAGCCTGTTGTCTGGGTCATTAATATTCCATTGGTTAAATAGCTGTCTTGCTGCAGAAAATAATGGGCTCCAATAATTCCCCCGCCAAGAGCGAATGTTGAAAAGTAAAACATAAACCAGTTCTGCAGAAAGTATTTAAACCGTACAAAGCCAAAAGCTGACCAAACCATGAGGACAGAGATGAAAAGCTTCCCTGCAGGATGACTGAAGAACGGCCCAAGGGGTGTAAACATGAAAAGAATGATAGATGAACCTATGAAACCACCCAATAAAAGCCTATACCAAACTTTTGGCCTCTTCAGTAAGGAAGCAGTAAGCATCAGAAGAAACAGATCAAAAAGGAAATTAAGCATCCATATGACATCTAAATATACGGACAATGTCTAACCCTCTTCCATGACAGGTTCCAGATTGTCTAAATAGCAGGATATAGCCCTAAGTATAATGAGATCGTCCGAGGAAGTCTGTCAATTCATGAGGGGGAAAACGGTGTTTTTTTAAGGGGTTTTGTCGGAAGGGGAGAGTTCTGAGTTTGATCGTTTTATTCCTTTCTTCAGGCGCAGGCTGGCAGGGTTATGCCCGTATTTTGGCTTATAAAATTCACGCAAAAAAGAGCCAGGCAGGTATGCCAGGCTCTTTTTCCAGGAATATTATCGTCTTCTGTTCCGGTTTCTAAGGAAAGTCGGGATATCCAGAGCGTCATCAGGCTGCTGCTGGCGGGAACTTTCATTGTATGGTGACGGTTCTTCGCGCTTCATTTCGCGTTCCCGTTCACGCTTTTGAGGCATAGCCGGTTTTGGAGTTTGAGGCGTTTGAGTGCTTCCTCCAAAGCGAGGCTGTTTGCCTGGATTAATTTCCTGTTCGCTGAAACCTGTTGCGATAACCGTTACGACGATTTCGTCTTTCAGGTTTTCATTGATAACAGATCCAAAGATCATGTTTACTTCCTGATCAGATGCGGATGCCACGATGTCTGCAGCTTCCTGCACTTCATAAAGACTTAGATTTGTTCCTCCAGTGATGTTCATAAGGACGCCTTGGGCGCCATCAATGGATGTTTCAAGAAGCGGACTTGAGATCGCTTTTTTTGCCGCCTCAGCTGCACGGCTCTCTCCAGTTGCTACACCAATCCCCATGAGTGCGGACCCTCTGTTGGACATAATCGTTTTCACATCTGCAAAGTCAAGGTTAATTAGACCAGGAACCGCAATCAGGTCAGATATACCTTGTACACCTTGGCGAAGAACGTTATCCGCTTCGCGGAACGCTTCAAGCATTGGTGTATTTTTATCTACAATTTCAAGCAAGCGGTCATTTGGGATAACAATCAATGTGTCTACTGATTCTTTCATAGAAGAAATACCGCCAGATGCCTGCATGGCACGCTTTCTTCCTTCAAATGTAAATGGACGTGTCACAACACCCACTGTCAGTGCGCCTAAGTCCTTTGCAATTTGAGCAATAACTGGTGCAGCACCTGTTCCGGTTCCGCCGCCCATACCAGCAGTTACAAAGACCATATCCGCACCGCGAAGTGCTTCTTCAATCTGCTCTTTGCTCTCTTCTGCTGCTTTTTTGCCTACTTCAGGGTTTGCACCCGCACCAAGTCCTCTAGTAAGCTTGGAACCTATTTGCATCTTTATTTCCGCTTTTGATAGATTTAATGCTTGTGCATCCGTATTAACGGCAATAAATTCTACCCCTTGAACACCATGTTCAATCATTCGGTTTACAGCGTTGTTTCCGCCTCCGCCTACCCCAATTACTTTTATGGTTGCTAGACCGTCAATATTCGTTTCAAACTCCAACATGCTTAATCCTCCTAATCCATCAATCACTTCTGGTTGATCATTTTATTCAAAGAAGTAGCCGAAAAACTTTTTCACTTTGCTCTGCTTTTTTTCTTCGTTTGGTTTTGGTTTGCTGCTGTTTCGCTGAGGCTGTTCCTCTCTTACAGCTGCTGCCTGTTCAGCATATACTTCCTGAGAAACATTTGAACCAATTCTTCTGCCTTGAATTTTTGCATTTTTATATGCAAATTGTATGAGCCCGACACCTGTCATATAGCGGGGTTCTCTCACTCCGATATAGTCAGGGCTTGCAATTCTCACACTGCTTTGCAGCATATCCTGGGCAAGTTCAAGCACACCAGGCATACTGACAGTACCGCCTGTCAGAACGAAACCGCCTGGAAGGTCTCTCACGCCCAGCCTCATAAGCTCATGTTGAACCATCTCAAATAGTTCTTCTAGTCTTGCTTCAATAATATCAGAGATTTCCAGCTGATTAAATTGCTGTTTTTGATCGGTTCCAATGATGGATACTTCAAACACTTCATCAGGGGAAGCAAGGTCGTAAAAAGCATGACCATGTTTAACCTTGATTCTTTCTGCCTCTTCTGTTGCTGTACGGAGCCCGATGGACAAATCCTTTGTCAAATGCTCCCCTCCGATAGGAAGAACGGAAGCAGAACGCAGATGCCCCTGCTCAAATAGAGCAATTGTTGTAGAGCCGCCGCCGATATCAATCATGGCAACTCCGAGATTTTTCTCGTCACGGGACAATGCTACAGAACCGGCAGCCAAAGGCTGAAGGCAGATGTCTGTTATTTCGAGCCCCGCCCTTTCAACACAGCGGAGCAGATTATGTAAGATTGTTTTGGAACCGGTAATGATTGTCCCTTCCATTTCAAGTCTGACCCCAAGCATTCCGCGGGGATCATTTATCTCATCCAGACCGTCAACGATGAACTGACGGGGAATAACGTCAATAATTTCTCGTTCAGGAGGAATGGACATCACCTGGGCCGCTTCAATAACTCGGCGGACATCTTCATTTGCTATCTCCCTGTTCTCACTGGAAACAGCAACCACACCATGACAATCCTGAAGATGTACATGGTTGCCTGCAACCCCCACAACCACTCTTTTCAGGGGAATTCCTACCATGCGTTCCGCTTGTTCCACGGCTTTTTTAATAGAATGAACGGTTTCGTCTATATCAACGATTGAACCTTTTTTTAATCCTTCTGATTTTACATTCCCCACACCGATTACGTTTAAAGCATCGTCGGCCATTTCCCCGATAATGACTTTAACACTGGATGTACCGATGTCGAGACTCACGAAGATTTCACTGTTGTTCATTCTATGGCACCTCCTTCTCTCTCTACATTTCTTATTCTATTATTTGATGGACAACTTTACAATCTGCATCACGAACATTTTGAGATCGCACATTGAACAGCTTCACCCGCAGCCTTAGGAAGGCATGCCTTTTACCTTGTGACAGCGTGTTTTCACAGCACCCGTCTTGAATTTATTCTTTTAACAGGCATAAATGATGCTATAAGAATTTATTCGTCAAAAGATGCATTTTTCCCTCTAGTTTAATCAACTTTTTTCACCTTTTGTCTCGAATCACTCCACTTTGAGATTAATATCCTTCTAATGACCGCAATGTTTTGGAACAATCTTACTCCGAAGGCAAAAATCGCCACTAGATATAAGTCTACACCAAGATGGACACCCAGAAAAGCTAAAGCTGCGGCTAGTAGAATGTTAAAGAAGAATCCTGATACAAATACCAGCTCATCATATATGTTCTGAAGCTGGGCCCGGATTCCGCCGAGCAATGTATCAAGAGCAGCCAATATGGCTATGGACAGGTAATTCGAATATTCAGCAGGGATTTTGAATTCTGTGGAAAAGCCCAGTGCAATTCCTAAAATCAGCCCAAGCACAGGAAGCCACATCAATTTTCTCCCCCTTTGCCGCTCTCATAGGGCTTTAATTCCCCGGTAAGGATTTTCTTATCGCTTTCGGGAACCACTATGTCTTCTCTGGGTTTTTCCGCTGTCAGCTTAATGTTATCAACTGCAAACAAATCATGTGTGCTTGACACCTTAACTCTGTCATAAAGCTTATTTGCATCCTCTGCAATGACTTTGATTTCAATCGGCAGTGTGTCTAAGGCGCTGCCGTCCATCTTCGTCACTCCATTAATGTCCCTGATGACCGTTGTACTTGACACCCTGTGTCCATTAATGGAAATATGCTCCGCATCATATGTGTTTAGTTCGTTAATCAGTTTTCTAAGTAAATCAGGCGAGACAGATATAGTATTTTCCCCAATCAGGTCCTGGCTAAACAACGGCTCAAGACGGAGGATCATTCCCTCACCTTTTACTTCGGTTAAACCGGCCAGTACTTTGAGCTCATCCAGCGTTTTCTTTAAAGCTTCCTCCCGTTCTCTTCCCTCCATGGAATCATACGTATTCAAAAGCTTATCGTATTTAGTGATTTCCTCAAGGAGGTCAGATTGCTGCTTTTGCTCTTCTTTAAGCTGCTCTCTGATCTCCCACAAGTCTCTCGTATCCCTTATAACAGGTTCCTTAATGGATAAAAATTGGACGGATAGCATAAATCCGAAAAGACCCATGATGAAGGTGTAGCCCATTATTTTTTTCCTGCCTGACACATTCTTTGCTCCTTACTTACATGAACAATCAGGATTTTCGGTCACCCTGAAGCATTGAATTCATGGTAATCTCACTTTTCTTTTCTGATTTTACAACTATGTTGTCATAAACAAGCTGTTCCGAAATGCCGCCGGATATCGTAAAAGCGGCAATCATCACATCCGGATCGCCAATAGCCGAGATGACAAAAGGTGCAGGAAACTGATTCCCGTCAACTGTAATAACAGGCCCGTTGCAGAAGATATACGAATCGGCTGAAATTCGCTGGCCATTAATGGAAACAGCAGAAGCACCCGAAATGAGAAGCTCGTTGATGACTTTGAAAATATGGCTTTCATGAACAATGTAATTATTGGCATTTTCATCTGCCGGTATGTATGAGGAATCTTCCAGGGTGATTTGGACCCCTTCCCCTTTGACTCCAGTTTCGCCAACATACATTCTTAAGTTTTCAATTTTTTCAACGAGACCGCTTGCGGCCTGTTTATCCTTTTTAAGCTTTTTCTCATAGTTCTGTACGTTTTTTTGCTTTTTCTGGAGTTCTGCCTGAAGCATCAGGTTTTTCTCTTCCTGTTCAATGAGGAGCTGTCTAGATTCGTATTCTTTATCCCACTGTTCAGCTGAGATTCCGCCTGGCTTCTTTTCATTAGTCAGCTGATAGGAAAAGGCAATCAGATAACCAAGTACAAGCATGACAATGGATAGCAGAACATACTTACCCTTGGGTTTCATTCGATTCTTCTCCCTGATTTGATTTATCTTTGCTGTCAGAGGGTTTTTCGAAGGACTCGAAATATGTCCCTACCTCCATATGAATGATCCCTTTAGAACCTGGTTTCAGCTGAGACACGATAGAAGGATAGTCCTTAATTTTCTCTGCAATATTCCTTACTGAGCCGCTGATCACGTAACCCTCATTCATATAAAGCGTGATATGCCATGAATCATTCTTTTCGGGAGCATGATAAATTTCGGAAATGGATGCCGCGATGGGCTTTGGAATTTCAAGCAGGGCGGAAGCCATTTCCTGGATTTGATCGGCATCCTTCCAATTGATTAAGAGCGGAGCATCAGATGGAAGCGATTTTTCATCTGACTTCAATACAACCCCGTTTTCAAGGATTGGCATAAAGGCTCCGTTCTTTTCCGCATAAGCCACCCGTTTATACTCTTCGACCTGAAGTGTCACTTTATTGGGGAACGTCTTTAAAACTCGGGCCGATTTTATTTCTTTCAATCTTTTAATCCCGCTCTCGGCCTGTTCCACGTTTAAATTCCAGAAGCCTGTCCCAATTGAAATCCCGCTCTGCTTAAGAATGGAATCATCTGCAGTATGGGCATTGCCGACAACTTCTATAGCCGAGATTTTGCTTAAAGGCGATTGAAAATATACGACGAGAAGAATCAAAATAAAGAAAAGACATAGAAATAAAGTAAGCCGTTTATTGGTTTTTTGTTTGCGCTGCTGTTTCAATTTAGGTATGCGGTCTTCGATCGAAACAATTTTTTCCTGTTCCATTCGATTATTCAAATTCCCAGTCACCCTTCATGAAATATTCATTCAAAACAGAATGGGAAATATAAACAAACGGCATACAAGATGCCGTTTTACATTTTTCCTATATTAGTCATTATAGCACAATAGGAGGATATATAAGAACATTCTTCAGGAATTTCGTCCGATTATTTCAACCTCGGTTTCGAGCTCTGTACCGTACTTCTCAAGGATTGTTTTTTTAATAAAAGCAATCAGATTCAGAACATCCTCAGCAGTAGCTCCCCCTGCATTTACAATAAAATTGCCATGCATATCGGAAACCTGTGCCCCGCCGAGTTTATACCCTTTCAGGCCAGCTTTTTCCACCAAAGCTCCTGCATATTCTGGAAGCGGGTTGCGGAATATGCTGCCGGCACACGGAAAGTTCCATGGCTGGGTATCTCTCCTGTAATCCTTGTTTTTTTGCATCACTTTCACGATTTCTTCTTTAACTCCTGCTTCAAGCTTCAGGACAGCCTCAAGGCAAATTCCGGGGCGTTCCTTTTGAAGAAGCGAGGTTCGATAGGAAAAATTCAGTTCTTCATTCGACAGCCATTCCATTGTTCCGTCTTCAAACAGCACACGTGCTTTAACAAGGATTTTGCTCATATCAGAACCATGTGCTCCTGCATTCATATATACGGCTCCACCGATCGACCCTGGAATACCGCTTGCGAATTCAAGGCCGGAGAACCCCTTTTTACTGATAATCGTAGCAAGCTTTATAACGGAATACCCGCCGCCGACGGTCAGAATATCACCGTCAATATCCATATGGTCCAGTCCATCTCCAAGCTTGATAACAACCCCTTCAATTCCTTGATCGGATACTAAAAGGTTCGAGCCCCTTCCGATTGCCCGCCATTTTACTCCATGTTCCTTCACGATGCGAATGATGGTTTCAATGCTCTCAATATCCTTCGGCTGTACCAGACAGTCTGCCGGTCCTCCGATTTTCATCGTAGTATGTTTGGATAAAGGCTCATTGACTAATACTTTCCCGATATCTGCCTGTTCCAGTTCTTTGATGACGTTTTCCATGATACCCTCCTATTAACAAAAAGAATCTTATTTTTTTACAGAAACTTCTTCCAGAACTTCCGCCAGTCTTGATGCTGCATCCGGCATTCCAATTTCTGAAGAAGCCGTTCTCATTGCAATAAGAATGGATTCATCGTTCATGATTTTATCCATTTCTCTCAGAAGCGCTTTCCCGTTCAAGTCTTTTTCCAGCATCAGCACAGCTGCACCCTTATCACTCAGCGACCTAGCGTTAACCTCCTGGTGATTAGCCGTTACATAAGGACTTGGAATGAGAATGCTTGGCAGACCAAGTGCAGTAATCTCAGCAATGGACGTTGCACCTGCCCGCCCTACGATTAAATCCGTACCGGCAAGGACTTCAGGCATGTTATGAATAAATGGCTTGATGATGACATTGGCTGGAGATCCAAGTGCTTTCGCTTCTTCCGCCACTTGCTTAAAATGTACCTCTCCCGTTACATATAGAAGCTGGTAATCTCTTTTTTCAAGCTCCGGAAGCACTTCGAGAATCGCTTTATTGATCGGTCTTGCACCCCGGCTCCCGCCGAATACGAGAACAGATTTTTTGCCTGGCTTTAAACCTGCTGAAAGCTTGCTCTTCTCTCCGTTTACTCCAGCAACTTCTGAAGCCCGGGGATTTCCTGTCATAACCGCTTTATCAGCAGGAAAATAGCTTCTCGCTTCCTCAAAGCAGATCGCAACCTTATCAGCATACCTGGAAAGGAATTTATTCGTTAAGCCCGGCAGACTATTCTGCTCATGAATGACAGCAGGAATTTTCATTTTCGCCGCAGCATATACGACAGGGCCGCATACATATCCCCCTGTGCCAATTACAACATCCGGTTTAAATTCCTTTAAGTAGCGCTTACTCGTTTGGACACCTTTTAAGAACCTCATTACGGTTTTTACATTGTCCATTGAAATCTTACGTTTAAATCCCGTAATTTCAATTGATTTAAACGGAATGTTTTCTCTCTCGACAATTCCTTTTTCGAGACCTTTTTCTGTGCCTATATATAAAAATTCCGCATCCGGGTTTTTCTTTTTCATTTCCTTGATCAGGGCAAGTGCAGGATAAATATGTCCTCCTGTACCGCCGCCGCTCACAGCTACCTTCATTTATGTTCCTCCTCATCCCGTTAAAAAATGGGAAAATGGGATGGGCTGGCCCTATAGCTATAGAATGCTCATGCAAGAGCCATTCATTTAAGCAGGGTCAGCCTCATCAAGTTCATTATCTATTTAATATTTTGCATATCTGCTGATATTTAGCAAGACCCCAATTCCCATCAGCATTAACGTTAGGGAAGATCCGCCGTAGCTGAGAAATGGCAGGGTAATTCCGGTAACAGGCATCATTCCGGTTACCACCCCTATGTTAATCATGACCTGAATGGCGACCATTGCAATAATTCCCACTGCCAGGAATGCTCCATATAAGTCTGGAGCACCAAGTGCAATGCGGATTCCTCTCCATAACAGCAGGCAGAATAGAAGCAAGACGAGTGATCCGCCGATAAAACCTAATTCTTCCGATAAAATGGCAAAGATAAAATCTGTTTGCGGCTCAGGCAAGTAAAAAAACTTTTGCCTGCTTTGGCCTAGACCCATTCCGAACAACCCGCCAGGCCCAATGGCGTAGAGCGACTGAATGATTTGAAAGCCGCTGCCCAATGGGTCCTGCCATGGATCCAGAAATGACGTGATCCTTTTCATACGGTAAGGAGCGGAAAGGACCAGGGCAGTAAATCCGCCAACACCAAGCAGTCCGAGGAATCCAAAGTGCCAGATTCTCGCACCTGCCGTAAAGATCATGACAATACACGTTCCTACCATTACGGTTCCAGTGCCAAGGTCCGGCTGCAGCATAATCATGCCAAATGCAATAAACACAAGTCCTAATGAAGGAATCAAACCTTTTTTGAAGGACGTTATTTTTTTTTGATGTTCTGATAGATATTTAGCCAAAAAGATAATCATGGCAAACTTCATAAATTCAGAAGGCTGAATCGAAAATGCACCTACACCTATCCAGCTCCTGGATCCATTCCGTTCCATTCCAATCCCTGGAACTAAAACCGCGATAAGCAGCACAAAACAGATTAAAAGAATGATTTTTGCCCACGTTCTCCACGTCCAGTAGTCTACATTCATAATGAAGAACATCCCGGCAATACCTACACCTGCAAAAAGGAGCTGCCTTTTTGCAAAGAAAAAGGAATCATCAAATTTATAATCCGCCCAGATTGCACTTGCACTGTAGACCATAATCAGTCCAACCGTTAGAAGCAAAAGCGTCACAATAATCAATATAAAATCCGGAGTCGTCCTCTTCGCCGTCAAAGCCGCACACCTCTATTTCGTCTAAAGGTCAGGCTCTGACTGGTACGAGCCCTTAATCTAGCTTATGCACGGCGCTGACAAACATGTCTCCTCTTTGTTCAAAAGTCTTATACTGATCCCAGCTTGCACATGCAGGTGACAGCAATATCACATCCCCTGCTTCAGAAAGATCATAAGCCGCGCCGGCTGCCTGTTCCACATTATCGACACGTTTGATCACTTCTATTCCGAGTTCCCTGCAAGTCTTCTCCAGCTTAGGGGCTGTCTCACCAAAGCTGATTAAGGCTTTGACGTTCGTCATAGCCGGTTTAAGCTCATCAAATTCATTTCCCCTGTCCAGCCCGCCGGCAAGCAGAATGACCGGCTGCTCAAATGCTTCAAGGGCCTTTGAGGTTGCTAGAATGTTCGTTGCTTTAGAGTCATTATAAAATTTACGGGCATTCAAGGTTCTGACAAACTGCAATCTGTGAACAACACCTGAAAAAGAAGTAAGGACGCTGCAGATTGCTTCATTTGAACAGCCTCTCGTCTTCACCAGCGAGATCGCCGCAAGGATATTCTCCAGGTTGTGTTTTCCTGGAAGCACCACTTCATTAACCGCAATGATGCGCTCCTCGTTGTACCAAATAGCATCCTCATATATAAACGCACCATGTTCCAGCTTCCGTTTTACAGAGAAATATAATCTGGTCCCTGACGTTTCCTCAGAAAGTCTGCATACTTCCTGATCATCTGCATTAATGACAGCCGTATCTGAAGGGGTTAAGTTCTCATAGATCTTCCCCTTCGCCATCGCGTATGCATCTCTCGTTCCATGGTAATCCAAATGAGCATCAAATAAGTTTAAAATTACTGCTGCAGAAGGCTTGAATGAAGCAGTTCCTTGAAGCTGAAATGATGAAAGCTCCATTACGATGACCTGACCCGCCTTGGCTTTTTCTGCAACTTCACAGGCAACCGTACCTATATTCCCTGCAATAAGAGGGTTTTTTCCATCTTTCTTCAGCATTTCATAGACGAGCGTGGTTGTCGTTGTTTTTCCGTTGGATCCTGTAATTCCAAGTATGTCAGCTTCGGAGATTTCGTACGCAAGCTCCACTTCTGTAATAACCGGAATTCCAAGATCAGCTGCCTGCAGCAGGATTGGATTGGAATAAGGGATACCTGGATTTTTTACAATCAATTCAATGTTTCGGCCTTCAATCAGCGTTTCAGGATGGCTGCCGCACACAACATGCATTCCAAGCTCATTCAATTCCTGTGCCGCTTCATTTTCTTTAAAAGGCTTCATATCATTTACCGTCACTTCGGCTCCAAGCTTATGAAGCAATTTTGCTGCAGCAAGGCCGCTTTTAGCAAGCCCTAATACGAGTACACGCTTCTTTTGATAGGATTCAATCGTTTTCACTTACATCCACACCTCAATATAAATTCCGATCATGGCAAAAATTAATCCAACTGTCCAAAATGTAACAACTACGCGCCATTCCGACCATCCGGAAAGCTCGTAATGATGGTGCAGCGGGCTCATTTTAAATATTCTTTTTCCTGTAGTTTTAAAAGAAATAACTTGGATAATGACCGATAGCGTCTCAAGTACAAATATACCGCCAATTAAGACGAGCAGAATTTCAAGTTTCGTCAGAATGGCCACTGTCACAATCGCACCGCCTAATGCGAGAGATCCCGTGTCTCCCATAAACACTTTCGCAGGATGGGCATTAAAAACAAGGAACCCAAGCACCGCTCCGGCAACAGCCACTGAAAAAATGGCTACATCATATTGGGACTGATTCCAGGCTAATATAGCAAATGCCCCGAAAGCAATGGCTGCAGTCCCTGAAAGAAGCCCGTCAAGTCCGTCTGTCAGATTAACTGCATTTGAACCTCCGACAAGCATAAATACAATCAATAAAACATAGGCCCAGCCCAGATCGAACCCGAGTTCTGTCCCTGGGACTCTAATTTCTGTTGAAAAGTTATATTGTCTGAATACAAGGTAAAACACGATGGCAATCATGATCTGTCCAATCAGCTTCTGCTTGGATGTCAGACCCAGATTGCGTTTCATCACCACTTTTATGAAATCATCCAGAAAGCCAAGTACGCCGTATCCAAATGTAACAAAAATTAATAGCCACATTTCCACACTCGGTTCTGAAAATTTGCCAGTCATAACAAGCGTCGTCACGATAATGGAGAGGATAATCATAATCCCGCCCATTGTCGGCGTCCCTGATTTTTTCATATGGGATTTCGGTCCTTCATCCCTTATGCTTTGTCCAAATTTCAATCTTCTTAAAAATGGAATAAAGATAGGAGAAAGCAGAACACTTATTAAAAACCCCATCATAATGGTAAATAAAATGACTTGCTCAAGCACTGCGTTTTCCTCCTTCAAGCTCCATCCTTGTCTCTTTGAGACCATCATATGCTTCTGCTGATCTATTATGTTTACAACGTTTTAACATTTTCATTTTTTTCACTGCTCTCTTTTATGATCTTTCACTGCACTCTGACCGATCTTAAGGGTGCTGATGGCTTTGAGGGCTACTTCCCTGTCATCAAAATCGTAAATGTTATTCCCGATTTGCTGATACGTTTCATGCCCTTTCCCCGCAATAAGAATAACATCGCCAGGTCGTGCGTTTGCAGCTGCGAAATAAATCGCCTGCTCCCGGTTTGCGATGGAATGATAATAAGAACCCTGAACCCCTTTTTCCATATCAGCAAGAATAGCAAGTGCATCCTCGCTTCTTGGATTATCTGATGTAAAGATTGGTTCGTCAGCATATTTCACTGCAATCTGGGCCATGATCGGCCTTTTTGTTTTGTCACGGTCTCCTCCGCATCCCACTACCACAAAGGTACGGCCGGAAGAAAACTGCTGAATGGTGGTCAAAACATTTTCAAGACTATCCGGGGTATGTGCGTAGTCAACAATAACTGCAAAAGGCTGACCTGCATCAACAAGCTCAAATCTTCCTCTTACACCATCTGCTTTTTCCAAAGCAGATGCGGCTGTTTCAAGCGGGATGCCTGACACTAAGCAAGCACCGATTGCAGCAAGGACATTGTAAACGCTGAATTTGCCGATTAATTTAAGTTTCATGTTTCGCGAACCGTATGGAGTTTGCAGTAAAAAAGCCGTTCCGCTTGACGTCATTTTTATATCCGAAGCCATAACATCCGCCTTCTGATCAATGCCGTAGGTAAGAATATGGGCAGCTGTCATGCTTCTGTATTCCTCTGAGGCAGGATCATCCTGATTTAAAACCGCAAATTTAGGATTTTGATGGTTAAAAGTATTCCCAAGCTGGGAAAACAGCAGACCTTTCGCCTGTTTATAAGCATCCATCGTTCCATGGTAATCGAGATGATCCTGTGTAAGGTTTGTAAACACAGCCACATCATAGTCGCATCCATGAGCCCTGCCCATATGGAGGGCATGTGAAGATACTTCCATTACGGCATTGGATATCCCTGAGTCTGCCATTTTTCTGAATGTTTTCTGCAGGGTCAGACTTTCCGGAGTGGTGTTTCTAACTTCAAGGGTTTCATCCCCTATTTTTATGTACATTGTGCCAATCATACCGGTTTTCCTGCCGGCAGACTGCAAAACCATATCAATTAAATGGGCGGTCGTTGTTTTCCCATTTGTGCCGGTCACTCCAATTAAATGAAGCTTCTGGGTCGGCTGTCCATAAAATGCATCTGCAAGTACAGCCATAGCTCTGCTTGAATCAGGCACGATAATGACAGGTACAGGCAGGTCCAGCTCTCTTTCTGCAATAACAGCAGCGGCTCCTTGGTCTACTGCCTGTCTGGCGAAATGATGGCCATCTACCGTGTATCCTTTAATACAGATAAACAGGCTTCCTTTTCCTGCATTTCTAGAATCCATCTCAATCGATTCAATGTCAGGATCCTCACTCACATCTATATTTCCAAAATGCAAACGGGAAAGCAAATCAGTCAACTTCATCCTTATCAAACCTCTCAATTCACACTCTTTAAGATAACAATATGCCATTTATGCATACAGTACATATTTTATCTCACTTCAAGGAAAAGAGCCATTGTTAATTTAAAAGCGCAGGGGGCTCGCCCAGCCGTGAGAGACGGTGGAGCTCCCGACCGAGAGGCGCTTTTTGCCTCGACCGAGGGAGCGAAGCGTCCGAACGGCTAGCACCCGGAGCTAGACACAAAAACTAAGTTCGATAGGGCTCGCCCAGCCGTGAGAGACGGTGGAGCTCCCGACCGAGAGGCGCCATCTTAAGGAAGTTCTGCTAAGAGCGCGGCGTCCTGCCGCGACGCAGAACTGACCCGCGTCCTGCGGGCCCGAGGGAGCGAAGCGTCCGAACGGCTAGCACCCGGAGCTAGACACAAAAACTAAGTTCGATAGGGCTCGCCCAGCCGTGAGAGACGGTGGAAGCTGGACAATTTATCCGCTCAGTGAAAAGTGTATCCTGGAAAAATACAAAAATCAGTCCGGCAAAGCCTCGACTGCGCTCAACCAGACTGATTTGCCTTCAGGAAAGATCCAATCCAAAAATGATTTTATAAGGCTGTTTTTACAATTTTTGCTGAAAAAAAGCATTAGGTGTGGTGCTTTCCGCTGCAGGACCCTTGGCGATCCGCATAGCGGACGCTATAGCCGCCTTGGTCTCGCCTGTACGCTTTCCCGGACCCTCCCGCTGCAATCAGGCCTAAATCGATTTTGTTCAAAGAATCCATTTTAAAAAGAGTTTTTAAAGAAAATACCGGTTTAAGGGTTTCCCATAAACACCCGGATAGACGAACCCTCTTTCACCTTCGTACCCGCTGCAGGGGATTGCTGCACAACAACCTCGCCATTTCCGGCTACGTCGAATTTTACATTCAAAAGCTGTTCTCTCAGTTCATCCATTTCCATCCCTAAAAGATTCGGTACCTCAACGGACTTTGTGTCTCCCCATTTGTAGACTTTCTCCATCTGATCCTTACGAGGCTTAACGCCCATTTCCGGAAGGCTGTCTCTCATAATATTGCCGACAATCGGAGCCGCCACCGTTCCTCCGAATTGAACAGTCCCTTTCGGATTATCAACCGCTACATAGACGACAAGTTCAGGATCATCTGCAGGGGCAAAGCCAATGAAGGACACAATGAAGTTGTTTTTCAGGTAAGCTCCATTGCTTACCTTTTGGGCTGTTCCCGTTTTCCCTCCAACCCTGTACCCTTCAACAAAAGCATTTTTCCCCGTTCCGCTCGCTACTACGCTTTCCAGGGCATATCGAATCTTCTTCGAGGTTTCTTCAGAAATGACCCTGCGCTTTTCTACAGGAGCTTTTTTGCTCGTTACTGCACCTGTTACAGGATCAACGAGCTCTTTAGCAACGTACGGAGTATATAATATACCTCCATTAACCGCGGCAGAGACTGCAGCCACCTGCTGAATCGGGGTTACCGAAACTCCTTGTCCAAATGCTGTTGTTGCCTGTTCTACAGGTCCAACCCTGTCCAGATTAAAAAGAATTCCTCTTCCCTCACCTTGAAGATCAATACCCGTTTTTTGGCCGAATCCGAAATCCTTAATGTATTTAAACAGTTTTTCTTTGCCTAATCGCTGCCCCAATGCGACAAACCCGGGGTTGCAGGAGTTTTGAACAACTTCCAAAAAACTCTGTGAACCATGTCCGCCTCTCTTCCAGCATTTCAGTCTGGCTCCGGATACCTCAATCGATCCGGGATCATGAAAATGATCTTGTTCCAAATCTACTTTTTGTTCCTCTAATGCGGCAGCGAGAGTAATAATCTTAAATGTAGAACCGGGTTCATATGTGCTCCATACAGGTAAATTGCGGTTGTATACGATTGGCTTTACATCTTGATAATTGGCGGGATCAAAATCAGGTCTTGAAGACATCCCTAGAATTTCACCATTTTTAGGATTCATAGCAATCGCAATCATTCCATCTGCTTTGTATTGCGCTTGTGCCAAATCAAGTTCCCTCTCAATAATGGTCTGCACCTTTGAATCAATTGTCAGTTTTAGCGTTTGTCCGTCTGTTGGGGATTTGTAGTCATCCGCCTCATTCGGCATTCGTTTCCCTTTTGCATCCGAATAAAATTTAACAAACCCCTTTTCGCCTTTGAGATCTTTATCGTATACGGCTTCAAGGCCAAGCAGTCCCTGGTTATCAATCCCTGCGAATCCCAGTACATGCGACAGATAGCTGCCATTCGGATAATATCGTTTGCTGTCCTCTCCTATATAAACACCTTTAATCCCAAGAGCCCTGACCTCTCCCGCTTTTTCATGGGAAATCTTTCTGCCCTCCGGCTTCAGCGTGACAATCATTTCATTTTTAGTTAGAAAATCATATGCTTTCTTCTTAGTCATATTCAATACAGGCGCCAGCTTCTCTGCTGCTTCTGCAGGGTTCTCCACCTGCCTTGGCACAGCATAAACTGTCGGAGCACTGATATTTGTAGCAAGCTTCACACCATTCCTGTCCAAAATCTCTCCGCGTTCAGGTTCAAACGGAAGATTACGGCTCCACAAATCCTTTGCTCCTGCTGTCAGCTTGTCACCAAGTATGAATTGGACATATCCGAGCCTGACATCTATCACAGCAAATACAAGCACACCAATCAGCAAAACAGCAGCAAGCCTTTTTCTGACAGTAACCTGGGAAACTCGCAACATTCATCACTCCTTGTCTATGCTCCTCCCACTATATGCTTGTACAATGGACGATAGAACTTGGACGGGACAGCTCAATGCCTATCCATTAACTCTAAAAAAAGAGACTCTTGTATTGAACAAGAGTCTCCCAATTTTTAAGAAGGCGGCTTTAACTCAACGGTTAAAAGAGTTTCCTTACTAACAATCGTGCCTTTAGGTATACTCTGCTTGGCTGAAAAACCCTGGCCGGAAAATGAAACCCTTAACTGTAGCAAGTCAGCCAGTTTCATTATATCCCGCTTAGACCATCCGGAAAGATCAGGCATTTTTACTTTTCCGCCTGTTTGCAGAAATACTCTTTCTCCTTTTGAAATCACTGTCCTCTCAGAAGGGGATTGCGCCTCTACAGAAGGACCTGAGCCAAGAATGATTGGTTTATAGGAACCTGATTCAAGAAGTTTGGCAGAACCCTTTGCATTTTTCCCAATATAAGATTCCATTACAGGATCCTGTGCTTTAGGTGCCGTCTCTTCATTTTTCTCTTTTCCTTTTTCAGGCTGAATCTGCAAATATTGAAGACTATTTTGCATAACGGTTTTAAAAATGGAGGAAACAGGCATTGACCCGATTTCAGTCGGTTCAAGTTCAGGCTGCTGAACAGCTACATATACGAGCAGCTCCGGATCATCCTTAGGCGCCATCCCCATGAAGGAGAAAATGAAGTTCTCTTTTCCGCTCATATACCGTCCGTTTTCTCCGGGAATTTGTGCTGTGCCCGTTTTCCCCGCTACATCATATCCTTCAATTGCAAAAGGCTTACCGGTACCGTTTTTAGAAGTTACGACCTTCCCCATCAAATCCCGAACCTGTGCAGCCGTAGCTTCTGAAATTGGCCGGCCAATCTGCTTCGGTTCATTTTTCTTAATTACTTTATTGGCATCCGCATCCACAATCTGATCAATCAGGTATGGTTTCATTAGCTTTCCGCCATTGGCAATAGCAGTTGCAGCCTGAATTTGTTCAATGACTGTAGCGGTTGACCCCTGCCCAAAGGAGGCGGTTGCTAATGAGATTTTGCTGTCACTATTGATCTTACCTGCTTTCTCACCTGGTAAATCAATTCCTGTTTTTTCCCCAAAACCGAATTTATTCATATAATTACTGTAGGTATCCGGGCCGAGTTTCATTGCCAGGTTAATCATCGCTACGTTTGAAGAGCGCTCAAAACCTTCATCATACGGGATCGTGCCCCAACCGGTTTTATTATGGTCTTTAATAACCTTTGTCCCGATCTTATAGCTGCCTGATTTATAGGTTGAACTGCCTTTATATACACCTTGCTCTATTGCAGATGCTACTGTGTACATTTTCATCGTTGATCCCGGTTCAATCGGGTAGCCAATAATATCATTATTAAAATTGGAAATGTCTCTCGTGTTGGGATTGAAGCTTGGACGCTGGCTCATTGCTAAAATTTTTCCTGTTTTAGGATCCGCAACAACCGCCATGATTTTTTTCGGACTGTATTCTTTCACGGTCTGATTCATTGCATCCTCCAGGAACGTCTGAATCTTCTGATCAAGCGTCAAATAAATATCACTTCCATTGTCAGGAGGTGTAATTTCATCACGGCTCCCCGGGAGCTTCCAGCCATAATGGTCACTATTGTATTTAATAGAACCGTCCTTTTCCTGCAGGAAACTGTCCAGGCTCTTTTCAAGCCCCAGCATTCCTGAGGTAACTCCGTTCTCTTCATTTTTCTGGGCATAGCCTATAATATCGGAGGCGAAAACACCATTCGGATAAAAACGCTTTTGATTCTTCATAAAGGCAATCCCGGGAAGCTTAAGCTTTTCAATTTTAAGCTTTTCAGTCTGGCTCAAATTTCTTCCATCTGCTCCAAATTCTACTTGCTTCGCGTCTTTATGAAGAATTTCAAGTGCTTTAGACGTGTCAATATCCAAAATTGGTGCAAGCTTTTCCGCTGTAGTCTCTTTATCTACTACATGCTGGGGCTTTTTAGGATCCGTTGTCAGCGACTCGTCCAGAATAGCAACGAGCGTATATGCCGATGTATCTTCGGCAATTGCTTCCCCGTTCCGATCAAGAATCGATCCTCTTGATGCCTCCAGTGTCTGCTGCTTTTCATATTTTTGTGCCGCGCGCGCAGCAAGAACCTGCCCATCCACTTGTCCAGTCAGCTGAATATACAAAAATCTGCCTGTAATGATAAAGAAGAGCACCGCAAAAAGTGTTGCTAATACGGCTGCTCCTCTATTCATGTTTTTATTTTTTTTCAGCATGCGCTATTCCTTGACAACCTTCACATTGTTCTTATCAAGAGTAAGTCCAAGCTCTTTCGCTCTTTCCCAAATTCTTTCATAGTTGCTCAGTTCCTTCACTTGAATCTGAAGATCGGCATTTGTCTTGCCTTGGGCATCAACCTGTGCCTCCAGCTTCTGGATCTCCATGCTGGCTTGATAGGAGGCCACGCTGTTAGCGATAAGATGGATGCTCGCTGCTGCCAGTCCAAGGACAAACAGGACAAGCAGAACCTTTTCCCCGAGCGTTATCGGGAGTCTTCTTTTAATGGGCATCGCCTTAGGCTGAGTCTGGGGCTGTGTTTGGCGTATCGTTTGTTCCTGGGCGCGCTGATTAACTTTAACGGCTAAATTACTCATGGCTGGACCTCCTCTTCTACCTTCTCATATTTTCATCTTTGCTCATTTTTCATCAAAGGCTTTTCTCTCTATTTATCGGCCGATTATTTTATTTTTTCTGCAATTCTCAGTTTAGCGGAACGTGACCGGTTATTATCGGTAAGCTCCTCTTCAGCTGGCAAAATCGGCTTTCGCGTGACAAGTTTAATTTTCGGTTCGAACTCTTTCGGAATAACCGGCAGTCCCGGCGGAAGCTGAGGAAGCTCAGCCGCCTGTTTGAATGTCGTTTTGCAAATTCTGTCTTCAAGGGAATGGAACGTAATTACGCTTATTCTTCCTGTCGGATTAAGAAGCTCAATGGACTGTTCAATTGCCTCCTCAAACACTTTCAGTTCATCATTAACGGCAATGCGGATCGCCTGGAAAATCCTTTTAGCCGGATGTCCGCCTGTACGCCTTGCAGGTGCAGGGATCCCATCCTTGATCAATTCCACCAGTTCGCCAGTCGTTTTAATCGGTTCCTTTTCACGTCTTGCTTCAATTTTCCTTGCAATTTGTTTGGAAAATTTCTCTTCTCCATATCGGAAAAAGATTCTCACAAGGTCTTCATAGCTCCAATTATTCACGACATCGTATGCGGACAAGTCAGATTGCTGATCCATTCTCATATCAAGGGGTGCATCATGGTGATAGCTGAAGCCCCTTTCAGGAGTATCCAGCTGAGGAGAGGAAACGCCTAAATCGAAGAGAATCCCGTCAACCTTTTCCACACCGTACTCTGCAAGTTTTTCTTTAATGTGCCTGAAATTGCTTTTGATGAGGATGGCCTGTCCTTCATATGCCGCTAGTTTGTGTTTTGCATTTTCAATGGCTGTGTCATCCTGGTCAAAAGCGAACAATCTGCCTTCTGAAGATAATTGCGAAAGCAAGTATTCACTGTGACCCGCACCGCCAAGAGTGCAATCAACATATGTACCGTTGCGTTTAATGTTCAGACCATCTACCGTCTCTTTCAGTAATACTGTTTTATGTTCAAACATGGATGAACCCACCTTTATATCAAATTCGAATGATAACGTATGCAGCCCGATTCATATGTTTCGCAGCGCATGCACAATGATTAATTATATATCAAAACCAATCATGTTTTCAGCTATTTCTGCGAAAGAGTCTTCCTGCTGGTCTATATAGTCTTCCCAAATCGGCTTGCTCCATAGTTCAATTCGATTTGATACCCCGATGACAACGCAATCTTTTTCAAGCTTAGCGTAATTCAGCAGAGCGGATGCAATATTAATCCGTCCCTGTTTATCCAGTTCACATTCCACTGCACCTGAAAAGAAGAATCGTGTAAACGCCCGAGCGTCTTTTTTAGTAAGCGGCAGAGTTTTGAGTTTATCTTCCAGGATGATCCACTCTGACATTGGATAGCCGAATAGACATTGGTCGAGTCCTCTCGTTAGGACAAAAGACTCACCTAACCCATCACGGAATTTAGCTGGGACGATCATGCGGCCTTTTGCATCGATTGTATGCTGATATTCCCCCATGAACATACCTTGTCCCCACTCTCTCTCCCAAACTCACCACTTTCCCCCACTTATCTCCACTTCCCATTCTACACGTTTTGAAAACAAAAAAAAACCCTGTACAGCACAGGATTTTTAAAAAAGTTACGTTAAATTTTGACAACCTTATGTTGATTATTAAAGGAATATGACAAACCTGCAAGATTTTGAGGGAAATGACTGCCGTACTTGTTTAAATAGTAATATATGTTCCAAATTCTTTCCTGCGGGCTGCCTCCCGGAGAAATAGCCCGTTCTGCCCTGTCAAATTTCGCTAAAATGTGATGGTGTTTCTGTTCAATATTTTTCTTAGCTTCTCTTTTCAGCAGGTCCAATTGCCTAACTACGAACTGTTTATTCTTTTTTGAGTAAGCTTCCATACCGGGATATTCAGCAACTATTTTATTTGTCAGCTGTTCATGAATCCTGCTGATTTCATTAATGGCCTCGTCTGCGATTCCATCAATCTCGATCTGCTGATGATCATTCAGCCACTGTTCCTTCAATTTGCCGAGGCTCCCATTTAATGCTTCAGGGATTGCCGTTTGTATATCCTGCAAATCAGAATCAATGGAACGTTCCAGGATGGTTACATTCAATCTTGGCACGACCGGCGGCATTTTGATGTCAATTGATTCAAAAGCCTGTTTTAATTCTGCCCAATAGGATAGTTCGCCAGGTCCTGCAATAAAAGCGAGTGTTGGGAGAAGGAGTTCCTGCATAATCGGCCTTGTGACAACATTGTTGCTGAATTTTTCCGGGCAGTCAGCTAATTCGTTCAGAAACTCCTGCTGTGTGAAGGAGACCCGGTTTTCTTTATCTGCAAACTCTCCTGATTCAAGGCGCTGCATTAGAAGCCTTTCGCCATCTGCTTCATAAAACAGGTTAGCACTTTCAAAAGCTGTTTCGATAATGGGCGAGAATCCATTTTCTCTTATGATTTGCTGCTGATTCATCATGCCGCGCGCCAGTTCATCATTTTTTTGGATCATTGCAGAGAAATGCTCCGTTTCAAGCTCACGAAGTCCTGGGTCTGCAGATTGAATAAGGACAATGCCCTCGGAGCCGAACAGATCCATGATCAGCCATTCGAAAAATTCTGTATATGTAGAGGACTTTTCCATGTACATAGTGAGTTTCTTTAAAAGGTCTTTTGTATGCTGTGTTTCTCCAAAGGACTGAATGACTTCTTCTATCCACCTTTTACAGGCAGCGTGGTCAAGTTCTGCAAACGCTACAGAGCGTTTATCCAAATACCTCTGGCTGATTGCTTTCTTTTTGATCCGGTCATTTTTTTGAATATAAACGTGATTAATTTCATCAAAATCATGGTCCTCACCTGCAACCCAAAATACAGGGATAACCGGTGATCCGAGCTTCTCCTCCTGCTGCTTAGCCAAGGCAAGAATGGAAACGACCTTATGAATGGTGTATAGCGGACCGGTTAATAATCCAGCCTGCTGTCCGCCCACCACAACGGTGCTTGATTCATCAAGCAGCCGATCAATATTCCTCATTGCAGCAGGAGCCTGAAATTTTTCGTTGTAGGTTTTTAAATAAGAAGACAATTCTTTCCGGTTAAATGAGCGCTTTAAAAGGTCATCTTGACGTTTCGCATAAACGTCTTCCAGGCTGATGTCATAATCAAAATATGTATGAATATCCAAAGTTTTCTCAATCAGTGCATTGACAAACGGATTCGCCGATTGCAGGGAGAACTCGAAAATCTCCATGATGTACTTCCTTTCTCGGTTAAAAATGCATTCCGTCAAAAAGTATAGCACTTCTTGATGGCTTTGTTAAAAAATACGTTTCACTATGCTAATAAAGTTCATTCAGGATATAAAGACCTGCGCCATAAATCAATAAAATAAAGGACGCAGAGAAATACACTAGGAATGACAATCTCCACATCTTTTTTAAAGCTTTCCAAGGCCTTTTCCATTTAGCCAATGCAAAAAACAGGATGAAGACAAGGAACCAGCCAATAAAACTCCAGTACAAATAAATTAGGGCAGGCAGCTCCCATATTGTGATCATCTTAATATATACCGAGAAGAAAAACAGAAAAACACTGAGATCTACTGCAGCCAGCAGTGCCTTCTTCCCCTTTCCTGTCGCAGCTTTCAAAGTGAAGATAAGCAAAATGAAGATGATTGCAGGTGCAAGCGCTGCGGCACCGAGTAATATTGATAAAATCCCCTTCAACTGCATCCGCCCCCCTTCAGCTGTTTTCCATCCCTTTTATTGCATTCGTTAAGAAAGAAAGGGTTGGAGCACGTCTGTTTTTATCCTCTGCCAAATCAAGGACATAGCCTGCAATTGCCTCAATCTCTGTTTTTCTACCCATGCGCAAGTCCTGCAGCATCGAGGAAATATTACTGGAAGTTGCTCTGCATACATCCTCAACTTTTTTCCACTGACTGGCTTCATCCCCAACTTCCAGGACCGGGAAAACTTCATCAAACACTTGCTTCAGCAAAAGATAATAATGAGGATTTTCTGTGAGCTGTCCATTCCGGACATTCAGCAGCCCTGTAAGCGGATTGATGCATGCATTGACCAGCAGCTTTCCTGCAACAACCTCATACCAATCGGAGCGAAAGACAAACGGAAAATCTTCAGTACTGAGAGACTCAATAATTTCACTGCTGCTCCCTTCCTGAAAAGGTGAGAAGACCGTAGTTCCGATTCCGTTATGCTGAACGTCCCTTTCCCCGTTTTTAACGGCTCCATGACTAACAGAGCCTGTATAAATAAGATGTCCTTTCAAATCAGACAAACTTTTAATGTGCCCCATTCCATTCTGTAAGAAGAGCAGGGTTTTCGGTTCTTCTGAGGAAAGATGATCGAGGATCGATGGGAGGTGAAATTGTTTTACAGTCACAATAAGCAGCTTCTCCTCATAATGTCTGCTTGAAGAAGCATGAGGATAACTGATTTCTGTTTCTCCATCTTTACAGACCGCAATCCCTTGTTGGCGTATTTTGGAAGCCTGCGCTTCTGTATTCGTATATAAGGTAAGTTGATGATTCCGGCTTAAATATGCTGCAAATAATAAGCCAATCGCGCCGCCGCCAATTATTCCGGCTTTCATATAGCAAGCCCCCTTTTTCCCTAATCATACCAAATTTCCATTAAGCAAAACATCCGTTTGGTGCACATCATGAAAAAAAAATGACCTGCTCTCAAGCACGTTGGCTGCAGGCAGCTCTCTTGTGCAGGATTGCAAATCATCTTTTTCGCATTATACCGGATATACCGGGTGTTTGCGGTACGGAAGCAGTTCTTCCTTTGTTTCATATTGTTTAAACCGCATAATCAATTCCTGGCGGAGATCATCCGCTCCAACAATATGATCTATAATCATTTCTGATGCAAGCCGGTATATATCAATCGTTTCTTTGTATTCCTGCTGCTTTTCCATTACATACTTCATTCGTTCTTTTGGATCCTCAATCTCGTTGATCTTATTGGAATAAACCGCATTTACAGCGGCTTCAGGTCCCATTACTGCGATTTGCGCAGAAGGAAGGGCAATGCAGCAATCCGGTTCAAAAGCGGGACCTGACATAGCATACAAGCCTGCGCCATAAGCCTTTCTTACAATAACTGATATCCTCGGCACAGTAGCGGAACTCATCGCTGCGATCATTTTCGCCCCGTGGCGGATGATTCCAGCTCTCTCCACTTTCGTGCCAATCATGAATCCAGGTACATCCGCCAGGAAAAGCAGCGGAATTTGAAAGGCATCACATAATGCAACAAACTTTGCCGCTTTATCTGCTGAATCCACGAAAAGCACCCCGCCTTTAACTCGCGGCTGATTCGCAACAATGCCTACAACTTTCCCGTCAATTCTGGCAAGTCCCGTAATTAATTCCTGTGCAAACAGCTTTTTAATTTCAAAGAAGCTGCCCCCGTCTATCAATGAATCAATTGCGTCATACATATCGAACGGTGCATTTTGGTTTTCCGGAATAATGGAAGAAAGCAATTTTTCACTTAAAGGAGCGACGGACTCTGTTTCAGAAGGCCGATTTCTAAAATTTGCAGGAAAATACGTCAAGTATGTTCGGGCTTCAGCAATTGCTTCTTCCTCGGTAGATACAAGCACATCACCGCAGCCGCTTATACTGCAATGCATCCTTGCTCCTCCCATTTCCTCAAGCGACACCTTCTCCCCGATTACCTTCTCTGCCATGCGCGGGGAACCAAGGTACATAGAAGCGTTTCCTTCCACCATAATCACAATGTCACAAAATGCAGGAATGTATGCTCCTCCCGCTGCAGATGGGCCAAAGAGCAAACAAATCTGCGGGATCATTCCGGATAGCCTGACCTGATTATGAAAAATTCTTCCCGCGCCCCTTCTGTTTGGAAACATATCAAGCTGATCTGTAATTCTCGCTCCTGCTGAATCCACCAAGTACAGCAGCGGGACCATTAATTTCTCAGCAGTCTCCTGGATCCGGATAATTTTCTCTACAGTTCTCGCTCCCCAGGAACCTGCCTTAACTGTCGAATCATTGGCCATCACACATACCGTTTGCCCATGCACCTGACCTATTGCTGTTACCACCCCGTCAGCCGGAAGATCCCCAGCAAGGTGATTCGCAAATTTGCCGTCCTCCGAATACTGGCCATTATCAAAAAGCTGCTTAAGACGGTCACGGACAAACAGTTTTCCCTGCTCTCGGGATTTATCATGATATTTTTGATGACCGCCGGCTTCTGCTTCCGCAATTTTTTCCTTTAATTGATCATTCAGCTCTATCATTTTCAATGCAAAGCCCCCCTTAATCCTCTAGTAAAACCAGTACATCCCCTTCATTTACGAAATCGCCCATCTGAACTTTTATTTCCTTAACTGTTCCAGAATAGGAGGATTCAATAGGAATCTCCATTTTCATTGATTCAAGCATCATCAAATCCTGTCCTGATGCTACCGCTGCACCTGCTTCAACTAAAACACTCAATACAGTACCTGCCATGCTTGCTGTAACTTCTTTCATGTTTGATCCATCCTTTACCCGACTATTTTTGATTTTTTTAATAAAGATGTAGTGTATTGGCCTGATTTAAATTCTTCGTCCTTTAGCACCTTCACAAAAAGAGGCAAATTGGATTTGACCCCTTCAATCTGCATCCCTCTAAAAACTTCAGCCGCTTTGAGCATAGCTGCTTCTCGATTTTCACCATATACAACCGCTTTTGCGATGAGCGGATCATAAAAAGGGGTAATTTGATTTCCTTCAATATAGGTCCGGTCTATAACGAAACCAGATGGCTCCGGATATGTAAACACATTTAACTTCCCGGGCGAAGGGATGAATTTTTCCGGATCCTCTGCATAAAGCCTGAATTCAAACGCATGACCAATTTTCCGGATTTCACCCTGATTTAAGGGAAGAGCTTCTCCTCTAGCGGCAAGGATCTGCCACTTCACCAAATCCAGCCCTGTAATCATTTCAGTAACACGGTGCTCCACCTGCAGGCGGGTATTCATTTCAAGAAAATAAAACTGCTCCTTTTCATCCATAATGAATTCAACGGTCCCCGCATTCCTATATCCCACATGAAGAGCTGCCTGAACGGCTGCCTTGCATATTTTCTGACGTGTCTCTTCTGAAATACTTGGTGAAGGCGCTTCTTCAATTACCTTTTGATTCCTGCGCTGAACTGAGCATTCCCTTTCGAACAAGTGAACAATATTCCCATGCTCGTCCCCGAATATTTGAACCTCAATATGGCGGGATTCAGCAATATACTTTTCAATAAAAACTTCGTCATTTCCGAAGTAAGCTTTTGCTCTGTTTTTAGCAGATGCATATACTTTTTCAAGCTCGGCTTTATCATGGCATAGATGCATCCCAATCCCGCCTCCGCCTCCGCTTGCTTTCAGCATCACGGGAAAACCGATCTGTTCTGCTTTCTCTGCAGCCTGCCCGAGTGTCTCCAAGCCAAGTTCACTGCCCGGCACTACAGGAATTCCGGCTTCCATCATGGTTTTTCTTGCAAGAACCTTATCGCCCATTTTTTCAATCACAGCCGAAGAAGGCCCAATAAATAACAATCCATGCTCTTCTGTTTTTCGGACAAAATCACTATTCTCCGAGAGGAATCCATATCCCGGATGAATCGCATCTGCCCCTTCTCTCACCGCTAATTCCAAAATAGAATCCGCAAGAAGATATGATTTCCCTACCGGCGGCTCACCGATTCGGAAGGAATAATCCGCTTCCTTTACATATGGCAGGTCCTGATCCGCATCTGAAAAAATTGCAATCGTCTCAATCTTCATCCGCTTGCACGTCTCAATAATCCGCGAAGCAATTTCACCCCTGTTTGCAATCAATACTTTTTTCAACGATTCCCACCCCCTGTTTCAAAAAAAGACCATCTTCAAATATATGTTTCTACAATATGAAGCAATATCCTTTATTTTTTTGAAAGCGTTTCCTAACCCTTTGTGAAAAGTACTGGAAGCATGGTATAATGACATTAGTCAATAAATTTAAAATTTTGCTACTTTTCAGCTGCATCAAGGGGGAAAAAATATGCACAAGGTGGAACGCCTTCTTATTAATTACAAAACACTTGAAGAGTTTAAAAGGTTTAAAGAATATGGACTTCAGGAGCTATCCATGCTCGAGGATCTTGAAGGGAATATTATTGAAAATGACAGTGACTCCCCGTTTTACGGAATCTATTTTGGAGAAAAGCTGGTCGCCAGGATGAGTCTTTACAAAGTAGATAAAAAATTTGATCAATACTTTACTCCACAGCAGGATTACTTGGAGCTTTGGAAGCTTGAGGTTCTTCCTGATTATCAGCGGGGAGGCTATGGCCAGTCCCTGGTTGAATTTGCTAAATCCTTCAAGCTCCCGATTAAAACGAATCCACGAGTCAAATCCGCAGATTTCTGGAGTAAAATGGATTTCGAAGCTGTTAAATACGATATGGAACGGGATAAAGGAGAAAACCCGCTGCTTTGGTCGCCGGATGCCTCCCATCATTCCTCAGAATCTGCCTAAACTAAACAGGACCGCTCGAGGAGAGCGGTCCTGTTCATTCGTCTGGAATTATTTTTCTATTCTCTCCAGATTCCCGTTGCGGTCCATCTGAAATTTCACTTTGCGGTTCCGTTCGTCTTCCTGAGAGATTGCCATCTTTCTGGCACGATCCATTATTTCAATAAGGGACTGATAGTCTTCCTCTACAAGCTGAAGCTGATTCTGCAAGATTAGCTTTTCTTTCTCAAGAATGGTAACCTGCTGCTCAAGCTGCTGCACTTTTGCCGAAAGAAGTTCATTGCTTTCCTTTAAAATTCTTGCATCCGCTGAGTCGTCATAGGCTTCTAAAAATTTTACAATCTCTTTTATCGTTAGGCCGCCCTTATCATCAGAAACGGCCGTAATCTCCTTCACTGCTTCCTTAACCGGCTCCAATTTCCCCCTTGACTCCTTGCGAAGCTTTTTCGCATGATCAATGCCGGACTTATACTGCTTTCTCACGTATGAATTCCACCTGAATCCGCACGCAGCAGCAGTCCTGGACAAATGTCTGCCCACCTCTTCAAAAGCAGCCAGCTGGGTCCCGCCCTCTCTAATATGGCGAAGCACCACTTCAGCAAGCAAAAGATCCTCATCCTGCGTCCAAGCATCCTGTCTTGTAGCCGTCATCCCATTTCCCCCCAATATCGTTTTCCTATACATATGCTGATGATAGATTCGATAGACTATGTACTAAAACAAAAGCGGAAGTGATATTATATAGGGTTTTTGCCAAGAGCTCGCCGTACCGCCTCAGCCTGCGGGCAGCTGGACGAAGGAAGATCCATACTGCAAATCTGGATACCAGTTTCAGAATCTAATGGGGAAGGTTTAAAAACCTAGAATAAACTTAATCCTGCTCTTTTTATAAGAAAGCAGGAAATCCCGTCAATAATCAAGGCTACTTCCTCACTTTCTTTTCAAAAACCTGTCTACAGCTTGATGATGCTCTTCCATTTCCCATAATTTTGCACATTGCCAGATTTCTTCTTCCATCCTCTTCCATAGCTGACTTTGTTTCAGCTTACTGACCTGAATTGATTTATAAGCCCGGGAAACGGCTGGATTTTCTGCAAGCATGGTTTTTACGTATCGCAATCCCTCTTCTTTAAAAAAGGATTCAGGTAAAATTTCATCTAGTACTCCTTTCTGAAGGAGCTCCTCACAGCCATATATGTTTGCGGAACATAGAAGCCCGAGAGCTTTAGATGAATTGACCCTTTCCATCAGCAAAGAGCCTCCCCCCCATCCGGTTGTAATCGATAACGTGCCTTGAATAAAGCCCATACGCACTCCCTTTTTAGCTAAGCGGATATCCGCCGCCATCGCAAGCTCACAGCCTCCCCCGACAGCCGTTCCATTTATAAGCGCAAAAACTGGTGCCGGAAATATAGCCAAACGGTAGAGAATTTTCCCCATTCTATGAAGCATCCCAAATGATTCCTCTTCCGTCTTTAGAGAATGGAATGCTGTAAGATCACCGCCCGAACAAAAAGCTGCGTCACCGGATCCAGTCAGCATCAGACCGCGTACTTTCTTATCGGCTTCATACTGATCCAAAAACCCTTCCAGTTCTTCTATTACATCGAAATCCACCGCATTGCGCTTCTCAGCACGATTAAGCTTCACTTCAATAATTCCATCTGCCGCATCTGACACAAGTACCTTGTTGTCCACTATTACCACCCCTATTATGTATATAAAACTATTATATCACCGGGATTATGTAAGCGTATCCGTTTTAATATTTACGGTTTTGTTGGGTAGGACAGGATGTTTAGTTTGTATGGCGGGCTGTTCTTTTCCCTGTTCGTCTGACAACACGCTCTTTTTCACGTTCGTCTGACAACCTCTCTTCTCCTCTATTTATCTGTCTTCCGCCTTGATTCCCTGTAAATGGGCTTGGAACATTTCACAAAGCCACTTCCTGAAATCAAAAAAACCCGCTCCGAAGCACTGTGCTTCGGGCGGGTTCTTCATGGTCTTATTTTTCCACTACTTCTTTTCCTTTGTATGTTCCGCAAGCTTTGCAGACACGGTGAGACAATTTCATATCACCGCAGTTAGGGCATTCTACCATACCAGGCACTTGCAATTTGAAGTGTGTACGACGCAATCTTTTTCTTGTTTTAGAAGTTCTTCTAAAAGGTACAGCCATTCTTCCCACCTCCTTAAAGAGTGTTAAACTTTCATGTACTGGATGAAGACGGCGTAAATCCGATCATCTGGTTTAAAGCTAAAAATCAGCCTTTAGCTTTCATTATTGTTATCGAAGAATTTGGCCAGTTCGGCCATCCTTGGATCCACTTTGTTTTTGTTTTCCTCTTCAGACACGACCTTCCAGTCCTTGCCTTCCTGAGGGGCGGCTCCTTCTTCGTTAACGCTGTCGCTGAAGACCTGCATTGGAATCTCGAGAAGAATGAGTTCTTTAATTGCTGGAATTAAATCAACTTCATCGCTGTCGAGCGTATGAATTTCTCCTTCAAGTTCCTCGTCATAGTCTGTCGGTTTCAATAGGTATACTTCAGTCGTCTCAATATGAAAAGGGAATCGAACATCTACAAGCGTTCTGGCACATGGAAGAGTCAAGACCCCTGTTACAGTCAGCTGAAACGTTGCTTTATCCGATTGGATTGCGGCTCTGCCGTTTACATGGACAGGCGAGATGTCTCTCACATCTTTATGCTCATTAATGAGCTCAGTGAGATTGATTTCCTCATCCAATTCCAATCCTTTGCTTTGATATTGATATAACTGGTTGATTAACCATTTCATTAGGTATCACCTCAAGGCAACAAAGGTAATTATAGCTTTCACTATTCCATTTGTCAATATTTTTTCTTTACACTATAATATAGTCATTCAAGCCGTCTTTCCATACATTAAACTGCATTATATCACACTTTTGCAGAAGTGTGATTTAAGCTGGTTATGCTTTATGAATACTCTACCATGATTGACCCGGAATTCAAAATAAAGGAGCCATTCCGATTGAATATTTTAGGGCTTATTGTTGAATACAACCCATTTCACAATGGACATTTTTATCATATGCAGGAATCAAAAAAGGCAGCTAAGGCTGATGTGACGATTGCGGTCATGAGCGGAACCTTTCTTCAAAGGGGCGAGCCTGCCCTTTTGCCTAAATGGGAGCGTGCCAGAATGGCTTTGGAGGCAGGTGCTGACTTAGTAGTCGAGCTGCCTTACGTTTATTCTTCACAAAAGGCAAGTACGTTTGCAAACGGTGCTGTTTCAATTTTGGATATGCTTGGAGCTGCTCATTTGTGTTTTGGCAGTGAGGATGGAAAAATCGAGCCCTTTTACAATGCAATCAAACAGATCTCTCAAAATGAACAAAGTTACAGTACAAGCATAAAACAATACATGAACCAGGGCATGAGCTATCCGAAGGCCCTCTCCCTTTCGTTTGAAACCATTAACGCCCTCAAGGGAGAGCTTGCTGATTTAACCAAGCCGAACAATATACTGGGCTTTCAGTATGTTTCCTCGATTCTGGAGCAAGGAAGCTTGATGAAGGCTCATACCATTCAGCGGACTTCAGCAGGCTACCATGACGAGGCACTTCCCTCAGGAGATATTGCCAGTGCCACAAGTCTCCGAAAAGCCATTTTCAGCGGAAATGAAACGCTTAAAGAAATAAAGCCATATGTGCCTGAATCAACCTATCGGATATTATCCGGCTGGTCAAAAGAAGGAAATCCATTTCTAAGCTGGGAGAGATACTTTCCATATTTGCAATATAACGTTTTATCTATGTCTGGCAAGGAGCTTTCTGAAATATATGAGGTGGAGGAAGGCTTGGAGAATCGTCTGAAGTCTTCCATTAAAGAAAGCTCTTCCTTCCAGGAATTAATGGAACGGCTGAAAACTAAGCGGTATACATGGACAAGACTGCAGCGTATGTGTGTTCACGTGCTGACAAGAACGACAAAAAGACAGATGGAAGAGGCTGTAAATGGAGAACGCTGTCCTTTTATTAGAGTTTTAGGGATGAATCCATCTGGTCAGCGTTATTTAGGAAGCATAAAAAAGAATTTGAAAATCCCGTTAATCACGAATGTACATTCATTTGAGCATCCAGCCCTCTCTCTTGATTTAAAAGCAGCCAATATCTATGCAATGGGATTTCCAAAACAAAAAAGGATCACTCGATTAAAAGCAGAATATGCAACACCGCCTGTTCGAGTAGGATATGAAGAATAGAAAAGAGCCGCCAGAATTTATTGGCGGCTCTTTTCTATTTTAATTTAAGCTGCTTCAAATACCCCACAGCATCATTGAATTGATCAACTGGAACGATTTTCATTTTTGTTTTAATGTCCTTCGCGGTTTTAACGGCTTCTTCATAATTGGATCCCTTTTTACCGTTTTCGCTCGGGGCAAAGAAGATTTCGGCTCCGGATTTGTCAGCCGCCACAATCTTTTGGGAGATTCCTCCGATTGGGCCGACTTCCCCAGTTTCAGCGATTGTACCGGTTCCGGCAATTTGGTAGCCTTTTGTAAAATCCTCTTTTGTGAGCTGATCATATATTTCAAGGCTCATCATAAGACCTGCGGAAGGTCCGCCTATATCTTCAGTATCAAGCTTAATGTCAGGATTCACGGTTACTTCTCTGTCTGTCATGAGGGTGATCCCTATGCCCGCTTTAGATTCTCCGCCATTTGTTAAGCTTTCAGGAAATTTCGCAATGGCAACCGGAACTGTTCTTTTTTTGCCGCCGCGTTCAAAGGTAATGGATAATTGATCCCCTTCTTTTTTCTTTTCAACGTAGCTGACGAATTCTTCTGAACTTTTTAATGCTTTACCATCAATTTCGTACACTCTGTCGCCTGCTTTTAAGCTTTTTGCAGCTGGCATGCCTTTGATAAGTGAATTCACATACACGCCGTTGAATTTGCTTGTCACATCTTTTCCTGCCTCATGGTAGGCAAGAATCAGCGCTGATTCCTGGGAGCCTTCCATCAGTTTCAGCTGTCTATTCAAGTATTCCTCATCGGATTCATCCGGTGCTTTGACTTGATTCATCGGGAGGATTTCAGCATATTCATCAAACTGGGCTGCGAGATAACCGAGAATACTTGCCCTTCCGATGCTCACAGTAGTCAATGAAAAGCTTCCAGCTGAATCGTAGCCTCCATCTACTTCAATGATGGGTTCAAGGGCTGAAGCATTGCCGGGCTTTGTTACGTAATACGGTAATTTTATGTAGGAAATCGCCATGGCTATAATTATGCCGATGACAAAAGCCCGGATTGCCCCTTTTCGTTTATTCCTCATTCTGAGACTCCTTCCAATTGTCAATCAGAGAACGGATCGCTGGGAGGCTTTTTTTTGCCTCCTCTTCTCCGCTTAAAATAATCTCTTGTATGTTAGTAAAAGATCTGGAGCTGAATTTCTCTACTTGGGGGCGTATCATAATGTCGGAGGCAACGGCACGGTGATGAACCAGTTCATCCTGCATAATATCAAGACTTTGAAGGATCACATCAAAAATCGATGTGATGGCTGCCTGTCTTTTCACTACTGAAACATCAACCGAAATTACAAGATCCGCCCCCATATCCCTGACTACCGATACCGGAACCCGGTCAACAACTCCTCCGTCTACAAGCATCCTGCCATTAATGACCTCCGGAACAAAAATTCCCGGAATGGCAATGCTCGCGCGAACGGCTTCTGCAACCGGGCCTTTTGTAAATATCACTTTTTCACCTTTGCATAAGTCCGTAGCCACAATGGAAAGCGGTATGTTCAAATCTTCAATATTATTGCCCTTTGTAAAAGCCCGTATCAAACCTTTTATTTTTTCACCTGCAATAAATCCCATTTTAGGGATGGTCAGATCTAAATAATAGCTTCTTTTAAAGGCTGCAGCTATTTGGTACAGACTTTTTATATCAAGCCCTGCTGCATAAAAACTTCCCACAAGTGCTCCCATACTGCTCCCGGCTATCATGTGAACCGGTATCCCCTCGTCCTTCAATACTTTCAATACCCCCAGATGTGCAAATCCTCTTGCTCCTCCAGATCCGAGCGCCAAACCGATTTTAGGTTCCATGTTCACCAGCCCTCCTCTAATCATTTAAAGGCAGATACTGAATCTTATGGTCTAAAATAGAAGGCTATTCTCGTATATTAAGGTATTGAAGAGGTACATGCCTGACAACTATTTTATCATTACACAGTTCTGATTGTATAGAACATAGAGAGGGGGAGCCTGTTGAGCCGTGAAAAGTGGAATACTCTGCTTATTGCATTTTTAATGCTTGCGCTCACTGCATCCATTATCTTGCATCCAAAGGCTTCTCTGGAGGCCTCAAGGGGCGGGCTGGAAGTTTGGTGGACCATTGTGTTTCCTTCCCTGCTCCCTTTCTTTATCATTTCCGAGCTGCTTATTGGCTTCGGTATTGTCAGGTTTGCGGGTGTCCTTTTAGAGCCTGTCATGAGACCGCTGTTTAAGGTTCCCGGGTCAGGCGGATTCGTCTGGGCAATGGGAATTGCATCAGGTTTTCCTGCAGGTGCAAAACTTACTGCGCGTTTGCGAAAAGAAAAGCAGCTTACCAATATTGAGGCGGAAAGGCTGGTTTCCTTTACAAATTGTTCTAGTCCTCTTTTTATGTTTGCTGCTGTTTCCGTTGGAATTTTCAAAAACCCCGCACTGGGTATTTTGCTTGCCTCCGCCCATTATTTATCAAACCTGCTTGTAGGCATCATTATGCGATTTCATGGAAGACAAACAGAAGCTCAGAACGAAATACGGATCAAAAAATTCCCTTTCCCTTTATTTTCAGAGGCCTTCGGAGCACTTCATGAGACCCGTTTAAAAAACAAAAAGCCTATTGGAAAAATGCTTGGGGATGCAGTTCTGGGTTCTGTACAAACGCTTCTTGTCATTGGCGGCTTTATCATTCTCTTTTCTGTTTTAACGAGGATTTTGGATATCGTTGGGTTTTCAAATATGGCGGCTGGTATCCTAAGCCAGGCATTCTATTTATTCTCACTCCCTGAAACCCTTACAAAGCCGCTGATTGCAGGGGTTTTTGAGATCACACAAGGAAATATGGAAGCAAGTAAAGCGAATGCCGGTCTGCTTTCTAAAGTCATCATGGCATCGTTTATACTCGGATTCAGCGGCCTATCTGTTCAAGCTCAGGTTGCAAGTATTCTAGCTGAAACCGACGTTCGCTTTTTCCCATTTTTTATAGCAAGGATGATGCAGGGATTTTTCGCCGCCATTCTTACATGGGTGCTATGGAAGCCGCTCTACGTAAACAGAGGAGGCATTTCAGAAACATATGCACCTCCGAATGGAATTGAAGAATTGGAGCCATTAAACATTTTATATTCGGCTGGTCCGCTCATTACTCTATTTTTCCTTTGTTTGTATATCTGGCTTTATTGGCGCAAAAATGCGGCTTATTAAGAAAAGCGCAAGCTGCCTTGTAAAAATGAGGTCCTGCTAAGTGCGAGGCGTCCTGTCGCAGCACAGAACTGACCCGCATCCTGCGGGCCCCGACACCTCAGATCGGTCTAGGCGCTGGAGCTGGACAAATCAACTTATACAAAGAAAGATGATGAAGTAGAAATTTATACTTTCTTTTCGTGTAAAAAAAGGGGCAGAGATGATTCTCCGCCCTTATTCTGCTTTATTAAATTTTTCTTTTAGTGCTTTTTCAACACACGGAGGGACAAGGTCCGAAATATCTCCGTTGTATTTTGCCACTTCCTTCACAATACTTGAACTTAAGAATGAATATTGATTGTTCGTCATCATAAAAAAGGTTTCGATTTTGTCATCGAGTACTCTGTTCATGGATGTAATCTGCATTTCGTATTCGAAATCCGATACGGCTCTTAACCCTCTTAAAATTGCGTTTGCTTTTTTGCTCCTGGCATAATCAATCAGCAAACCTTGAGAAGACTCTACCGTAACATTGGGAATATCCTTTGTCACTTCTTGCAGCAGCGCGCATCTCTCATCCACACTGAACAAAGAATTTTTGGATGAGTTATTTAATACACACACGTATACTGTATCAAAAATATTGGCTCCCCGTCTGATAATATCCAAGTGTCCAAGAGTCACCGGATCAAAACTCCCTGAACAAACTGCTACACTTGCCATTATATTTCCCCCATTCTCCCATTGCCGTGTCTGTAAATACTGACAGCAGCCATCCCATACTTCTCAAACTTCACTAATTCGAAGCTTCCAATTTGGCCTGGCAATTCAACCTCCGTTCCATGCTCTGCAACGACAAAGCCGCCCTCTGTAAGAAGCTGTTCATCACTAATCTGTTCGATAAGCGCTTTCAATTTTTGTAGCTTGTACGGCGGATCCAAAAACACCAATTGAAACTGAAGCTCTCTTTTAATAATGGCTTTAAGCGCTCTCTCCGCGTCATTGCGATAAACCTCTGCCTGCTCCTGCAGACGGCACGCCTCAAGATTGCTATGTATCGTTTGGATGGCTTTTGCGTCCCGATCCACAAATATGCACCGTTCTGTCCCTCTGCTCAGTGCCTCAATTCCAAGACCTCCGCTTCCTCCAAAGAGATCAAGTGCCAGTCCTCCATCAAAATAAGGTCCGATCATATTAAAAATAGCTTCTTTCACCTTATCTGTTGTCGGTCTGGTCGACATCCCTGGAACTGCTTTTAAAGGTCTTCCCTTCAATGAACCAGATACAACTCTCATTTTCTATTCACCACTGCTTTACAAATTTCCTGTTTTTTCGCAAAGTCATCGTACCATAAATTAAAGAGGGAGAAAAGACAGGCAATTGCAAGCATAAAAAAAACCCCGCGGCATAACCGCAGGGTCCCTCTAAACCAAAAGGCTAGAAGGAAAAGGGAGAGGAGAAACCGGAGGAAGAACTTATGGGGAAACGTAAGTCTTCTCCGCGGTTGGCAACAACATCATGAACGAGATGCTGTCAATAGAAAGTATGGCCTGCCTTTTACATTTCTATACATTTATTTCCTTGAATGGCGCAACTTTCAGATTCATGCTACATTTGATATGGAATCCATCAGCAAAAAGGAGAGTATTCAATGGTACAGCGTTTTATCGAGCTTGGCGAGGGCTATTCAGACTTATATGAACTGCTGGAAATTATCCGATCCAATCAACATAGAATCGTTTCATTTCTTGAGCTTTCAACCATACATAATGGAAAAAAAGTAACGACTGTTGGAGTTATTATGTCTCCAACTGATCCCGGGAATTTTCAGGCAATCTATATTTGCCGGGAAGGAATTACCGATCCCCGTGTTAAAGAAACGAAGCGCTGGCAGCTGTTTCATCATGCTGCCGAGGAATCCGGAAAGCCTGTCTACCAGTTTGACGTAAAGCCTTCTTCCGTATTTCATGAACCAATTCTATATTATCAATACTTAACGGGAATTCTTAGATTAAATCATATCCTTCCCCCATTAAATTAAAAAACGCAATCCGGGATACCGGATTGCGTTTGGATTATAAACCCATTTTGTAATCATATTCTTTTGCTTTATCCTGTTTTTTCTCAAACTCGAGCTTGAGAAATGGCTTGTAAGAGGGTTCAACATGCTTCACAAAAGAGTAAGATGCGATTTTCTCTCTAAGCGCCTCGTTTTGCTCCATATCACAGTATAGAACAACATATTTGAGCCTTCTGGAGATATAGTGAACGTTTCCAAAACGGCGAAGCATTTTAACCTGCTTCAATGAGTGCATCCATACGATTAGACCTTGTCTTTTTCCATCCATTTTTCTCACCCTTTTTCACATGTCCAAGAAAAGTTTATCAGAGTTCTTACTCTTTCACAATATGCATCTGGAGGAGGAAAAAAGATTGCCTGCAGAACTTGACCTGATTTGGAAGGATTTTTTGGATAATTTGTCTGCAGCCCCTAGTCTATCATCTGTCCGGAAGACAGTCATAACCGGAATCCCATTCCTTTATATTACCGCAGATTTCCCTTTAAGCATGGAGTCGCTCAGCAGCCTGATTGATCAGTCAGCTAAGAAAGCCATGCTTTATAAAAAAGTTACGTGCAAAACAGTTTTTGTAAGAAATGAAGGTCATAATTGGGTGTATCGGCATCGTTTTTACGTCCCTCAGGAAAAAATGTTTTGCTGCGGAAATCTATGTCCAGATTGTATTTTAAACAAATAAAAGAGGCGGAGAACCTCCGCCTCTGGACTCAGGAAACTTTGCAGCCGCATCCTCCGCCGGAACCGCAGCCTCCTCCGCATGAGGACAGGCTGTCGAAGAACGGATTTCCAGTAGGCACTTTAACATGCTCAGAAACTGCACTTCCCAGCTGTATGCTGATTTCATCCAAAAGGGTTTGAAGCTCTGTCTCGGCCCGTCTGAACGCAGCTACTTTCTCATTTAAATCAAGCTCTCTTTTGATCTCCCGCATATCTTTTGAGATCTTTCTATAGTCAGGATGGTATTTTCCAAATCGCTGGACATCCTCATATATGTCTTTCACTTTTACAAACCTGCTGACAATTTCTTGTGCCGTTTGATCTTTTTTCAGGTCTTCCAGACGCATGCGATAGGCTTCCGCAAGGTCCGATTTCAGGATCATTTCACTGATCTGATCAGCCTGCTCCAGTATTTGCACACTCTCCATTGTTGCATAAACCAATGACAGCACCTCCACTGACCATTTTACCATGAAAAAGGCAGGAAGAGAACCATTCCCCTTCTGCAGCTAGTCGACTTTTACAGTCCAGCTGCGTGGCTTATGGCTGATATCAGGCCTGTTATATGCATGAACGTTCAGCAATATATCATGATATCCTGTCTTTAAACCGGAAATTGAAAACGCAGGGGTCATGAATCGCTTCTGTTTATTCCCATCAATTGAAACTGTCACAAAAAGCTCCCCATCTTTCAGTTTTTTATCCGGCACGCCAAAATTCCCTTTAGGAACAAAACACTCCACATATACGGTATCGCCTTTAACAAAATGATGGATAGAATAACTTCCCTGCCTCAATTCCAGTGCTTTTGCCTCAGCTCCTCCTGCGAAACCCTTTGGGCGGGGCTTGTCATTCGTACAGCCAGCTGCAAAGATTGTGAGCATAAGAATAAGGATGGTCCTTGCCATAGGTGCACCTCCTTTTCTTACTAGGTTTTGCAAACTTGGTCAAAACATGTAAAAAAGCTTAAGCGTTTTTGCTTAAGCTTTAATCTTGCTGCTTCATAGACTGAAACATACCAAGCATCATTGAAGCCATCTGAATCGAATTTGAGAATTGCGCTACCTTATGGGGAATGGTTTTCTGGTAATAATTCATCATAGCAAGATTCATTTCTTCCAAGGCTTGAGGATTGCGGGAAAGCTTTCGGTACCATTGAGGCTGTTCCCTGATAAATTTAGTGATTTCCGGCTTGGATTGGATATATTCCTGGATTTCTTGTCTCATTGTTTAATCCTTCCTGAAGGAAAAAGGTCTGCTGCCTCCGTTTGAAGGTGTCCCTCCCGATCCCTTTGCAACCCCGAATGTTTCCAGCAGATTCTGAACCGTCGAAACAGCATTGCTCATTTTACTCAAGCTGATATTCATTTCGTTTGCATCCATTTTTTTCACAGCGGAAAAAAGCTGGGTTACGAATCCCTTTTCTTCATCCGTTTCTTTTTCTTCCTGACGAGCGTCTTTATAATCGTCCCAATAAGCATCATTTTCGCCAAGCAAATACCAATTCTCATAGTATTCCTGCCACGTCTTTGTCCCTTTTTTCGCTTCTTGGATCATTTTTGGATGCTTTCGGACAAATTCCTTGAACTCCTCAACTTTCGGATGCAGCTTTTTCGTAGCCATTTGCCTCACCCCTTTTACTTACGCCTAGTATAATTTAAGCAAAAGGCACCCAATTGGTTCGCCTAAATTTTTCACACAGCCCTGTCATTCTGATAAAATAAAAAGAAAACACCGAAAGGGATGCAGCAATGAACAAAGAACAGATGAAGCAGCAAACATTCGAGCTTATCAATCAGCTATCCGCCGATGAAACAGATGATTTCCTTCTGCTTCTTGAGGCAATGAAACGTAAAAATCAAAAAATCAGCAGTACATATATCGGGGCCCTTCTGCAGGCAGAAGGTCAAGATGGCGATGACGAATTTACCGTAACCATACCAAACACGGCTTTAATCCAAAACTCCCTGGATATAGTACACGGGGGAATTACGGCGACACTGGCCGATTCAGCCATGGGTACCCTTGCACATAAACTTTTACCCGCACATCTCGCAGCCGTTACTTCAGAGCTTAAAATCAATTATACAGCTCCAGGAATAGGGTCTTTCCTGACATGCAAAGCAAAGCTAATTCATAAAGGAACGAGAACACTGCTGATGGAGTCGAGCATTTACAGGGAAGATGGGAAACTAATAGCATACAGCACGGCTACCTTTTTTATTATAGAAAGAAAAAAATGATAACCCGATGAGGTTATCATTTTTTACTTCCCTATGAAATCCTGTGTATAGTAATCTTTATAAACACCAACCCCAAGATGGGTGAACTCTTTATTGAGCAAAGCTTTCCTGTGCCCCTCACTGTTCAGCCAGCCTTCAACCGAAGAAATACTGTCACTGTAATGGGCTGCAATATTTTCCCCAGCCGTTTGATAAGGGATGCGGTCCCGCTTTAGCCGGTCAGCAAGCGTTCCCTGGGTGGGTGAATCATGGGCAAAATACTGCTGATCTGCCATGTCCTTGCTATGCGAAAACGCTGTTTGAGCCGTCTTCTGGTCCCAGCTTAAAGGAGCCAATTCGTGGCGGCTTCGTATGACATTGGTAATATCTAATATTTGTCTCTCTTGAGCACGCTGAATCTCCTTTTCTTCTTCTTCAGATACCGGCTCGGCATTAATCAGCTTACCCCTGTAAACTACTTCATAGGGACGCTGTTTAATAAATGTATCCTTGTCAGTTGCCCGAATACTTGAGAGTGTCCCGGTAAATTTGTCAATATAAAGCTGAACAATCGTCCCATCTGCTTCAATGGCAGGCCGGGTATTCATATCTTCCTCTGAAAGTTCAAACCTATATGAATTTCCTTTATGATCCATTGACAGGGAGGAAGAAACCGGGGCAGTCTGATAAACCTCGCTCAGCGGCTCACCAAGCCTATACGGTTTCATATTCACACCATTACCGATTGCATATACAGACACTACTTTATCTGACAAAACACCAATCTGTACGTATTGATTGTCTCCTCCATTGTAAATCCACCATTCATAATCATATTGAGATGGATCTTTTCTGGAAGGCTCCCCTAGTTCTTTCAGGACCAGTTTTGACGGCTGCCCCATTAAAGAAAGCAGTCCTTCATCGGGAAGTTCAATTGCTTGGCCGCGGGAGTCTTCTTCATTTGAAAGCTGTAAATCTTTCTTTTCTTCTTGTCGATCAGGAGGCTCTTCAGCAAATTTTATAAATACGGTATATGTACTTATAATAATGGCAATTACCAAAATGGATTTAAACAAACGTCTCAGCTAAATTCCCCCCGCTTTTCATTTTAAAATAATCCTGTTGTTACAAGTCATTTAATCAGAAAAGACTTCCAATTTCAATAAATAAGATGAAACTGTCCAGCAATGGATTAATAGTATGTCTGTTATGCTTGAATTAAATACCGATTTTCCCAAATAGAACCATATCCGGATTGAAAGTCTGACGGATTCATACTATTATAGGAATATGGGATGAAAAGCGTTTACATAAGGGTGGAAGGGAGAATACAGTATTATGAAATTCGATGGAACAGGGCTTGACCATCAAACTGCAGAATTAAGCCGGCTTGACTTTTTAATGGAACAGCATGGATTAATTCGCGCCGGACAGTGGGATTACGAACGCGTAACGTATGATAAAAAGATAGAACAGCTTGGGGAAATATATTATTTAAGGATTCAAGGCTATATTACAGAAGGTGAAGTTGGCGGAAGACACGCGGTTGTTAAACTATTACCTCCCCTGCTAGGAAAGCATTATTATCCCCACGGCGTGGAATATGGCGAGGGAGAAGAATTTCCGGAGCCGATTGTACAATCCTGCGAAAACACCATTAAGCGTCTAAAAAAAGACTTGGAAGCGATTATGCTGTAAGAAGACAGAAGCCTTGCTTTTGTCTTTTTTATTTTGAAAGTCTCCAGCTTAAATAAGATTCCTCCTTCCTGTTGCATATGAGTCCGAGCCTGCTTAAAATGCCAATGGTCTTTTCATGATCAATGTGGCATTCTGTTGAAATACTCTTCACTCCATTTTGTTCGAAGAGCCAATCAAAAAAATGACTCACTGCCTCGAATCCATTTTCTTTCCGGTAGTCCTGATGAATACGAAAGTCGAAATCCACAGTCCCATTCTTATCCGGTTTTGAGTAGATGTAAAAATCTCCGATCATCTTCTTTTCCCTGTGGTGAATGATCAGCCAAATGCCCCAGCCATACTCAGACCGGTCCTTTTCCAGTCTTTCTATGTAAAAAGGCAGAATTCCTTTACTCATGGATGAAGGCCAGTCCTCAGGAATGACAATAGGGGAGCGCTTGGCCAGCTCCTTTCTATGCAGAATAAGCGACTTCGCCAAATCCAAGGAGCAGGGAATGAGCAGCAGCTCATCTGTCAGAATTTCCATTTAATTCCCTCCTTATCTTTTAACCAATAAAAAAAGGGTTACAGAATTATATTCTGCACCCCCCCTGAATTATGTTAAAAGCCCGTAATCGCTTTTATGACGGGCACTGTTTCTCCTCCGCCATAGATAATGTACAAAAGCATGTAAACGGTGACACCCGTTACTGCTGTCGAGAACCAGATAATGCTTGTGATTGGTCCAAGTCTGCGATGGCGGATTATTTTTTGTCTGTAGCCCGACCAGATTGAGACAATACCAAAAACTCCTCCTGATGCTGCAAGAAAAATATGAAAGATTAAAAAGGCTAAATAAAAAACTTTAACACCCGGCGGTCCTCCAAAAGCCGTATTTCCGTCAAAAACAGTTCTGGAAACGTAAACGATAAAAAATACAAGTGCAAAAACACCGGCCCAGGTCATAGCTTTACGATGAGCTTCTACACGGCGTTTAGCAATCAAATACCAGCCAATGGCAACAAATACGGCACTAATCACAATAAAAGCCGTGCTGATAGTTGGAAGAAGAGGCAAGTACATAAGCAAAGACTCCTTTTACTTGAATGATGTCACTATCAAATACGATGCCCTTTTTCTGAGAGAATTGCCTGCAGCTCCCGCTTATCCTTTTCTCTCTCAATTCTTACCCATTTAAAGAAAACACAGCCAAGAATCGTGCCATAAACAGCCTCCTGGATGATTTTCATTAATATGCCGCCGAGCTGCTGATCTTCTGTTAATGGTATGGAAGTAAAAACTTCCGGACCTGACAGGCTTAATCCCGATAAGGTTGCTCCTGGTACACAGAGCGCCATTGCACTCATCCAGGAAGCAGGATCGGAATAAGCTGCATAAAGAGGATCCTTTGCAAAAATGATCAGTGCACATGCTGGTGTCAGGAGAACCCCGTTCGCAAAAATATATCCCATTTTCATAAGGCTGGACATCTCACCAGAATCTCCCCGTTTTCTAAATAAAGGCCACCACATACATATGGATGTAAAAAAGATGAGACTCGTAGCGGCCGCGTGATAGGCAGGATTGGTTTTGACGATATCGAATATAAGCGGAGTATGATAGAAGGAAAAAATCCCATTAAACAAAATCAATGCCAGAATTGGCTGTGTCAAAAACATAAAAATTCGCCTAACGGGTGAACGCAATAAAATCAAATTCCACATCCAGCCCGGTATGCCAATGATAAGTAATGGAGAAACAACCAAATACACCAAGGCCATCTGAGTCATATGCACACTGAAAAGGATATGGCCCAGCAAATCGAACGGACTGCCTTTCAAAATGTAAAGAAGAGCAAGACCTCCATAAAATGAAGCTTTCTGCTTCGCTGATACTTCCTCAGAGTTCTTAAACCACTTTTTACGATGCTTGCCTGCTGAATAATAAACAGCTGCAAGTATTACTAAAACAGTGAAATAATAAGGGCTCCATAATGCTTCAAATCCGAACAATGCCAAATTTTCCAAAGATGTCTCCTCCTCTCGGCGCCCCGCAGAAGGCAAGTTTGTCCGGCGGAGCGACAGAGCGCGGCACCTTCCTTCAATCACTTAACAAACTTGATGAGCTGCAGATGTATAAATAATGGTTCAAGCAATTAAGAGCCGCATGATTCCTCAGGCCGCAGGGCCCCAGGAGGGGGTTCAGCTCAGGGGAGCGGCAGGACCCCGCCCCTTTAGCAGAACCTCCTTACTAGAAGCGCCCTTCGCTTTTCTACTTTGTCCAGCTCCAGGCGCTAGCCTCTCGAGGTCATAAGCCACTCATCCTGCGGAAGGAAAAAGCACCTTCCTCCGGCTGATTGTCTTATGCTTGTCGAGGCTGGGCAAGCGCCCTCCGCTTTTCTACTTGTCTAGCTCCGGCGGCTAGCCGTTCGGACGCTTCGCTGGCCCTGTCAAAGTCAAAGAACGACTTTGTCAGTTCCAGCTCCACCGTCTGTCTCGGAGGCCTGCACGATGCAGGTCAGTTCTGCGTTGCGGCAGGACGCCGCGCCTTTAGCAGAACCTCCTTACTAGAAGCGCCTTTCGCTTTTCTACTTTGTCCAGCTCCGGGCGCTAGCGCTTCGGCCGCTTCGCTCTCTCGGTCAAGGCAAAAAACGCCTTTCGGTCGAGAGCTCCACCGTCTCTCAGCGCTGGGCAAGCGCCCTTCGCTTTTCTACTTGTCTAGCTCCGGCGGCTAGCCGTTCGGCCGCTTCGCTCTCTCGGTCGAGGCAAAGAACGCCTCTCGGTCGAGAGCTCCACCGTCTGTCTCGGAGGCCTGCACGATGCAGGTCAGTTCTGCGTTGCGGCAGGACGCCGCGCCTTTAGCAGAACCTCCTTACTAGAAGCCGCCTCCGCTTTTCTACTCTGTCCAGCTCCAGGCGCTAGCCGTTCGGACGCTTCGCTGGCCCTGTCAAAGTCAAAGAACGACTTTGTCAGTTCCAGCTCCACCGTCTGTCACGGCTGTGCAAGCGCCCTTCGCTTTTCGAGTTACCACCAAACAATGGTCATAAAGGTCAGTACTGTGAGGGCTGCTACGAAGACGCCTGAGTATAGGAAAAGGGCTGCTGCTTCGTGGCCTTTGTGATTCATGTGCATAAAATAGTAGAGCTGAAATGCGACCTGAACTAATGCGAGCAGGATAATGAACGGGACGGTAAACCAGTGTTCAATTCCTTTATAGCCCACTGCCATGAAGGCCAGGATAGTCAGGAAAAGCATCATTCCAAACGATACAAGCTGATACTTCATGTCTTCAGCGTTTTTTCTTTTTCGATAAGCAAGATCAACCTTTGGGTTACCTGAATTTTGATGTTGAGCCATTTACCCCACCATCCCCATTAAGTATACAACCGTGAAAATGAATACCCAGACAACATCAATGAAATGCCAGTAAAGACTGGCTACATAGAATTTAGGGGCATTATACAGGCTTAGTCCCCTCTTGCTATTTCGTATAATTAGAGTTGTAATCCACAAAAGTCCAAAGGTTACGTGGGCTCCGTGAGTTCCTACAAGGGTATAAAAGGCCGAACCAAATGCGTTCGTTGTAATGGTAAAGTCCTTCTCGTGAACATAGTGATTAAATTCATAAATTTCAAGCCCAAGGAAACCAGCACCAAGAAGCACTGTAATCCCCAGCCAAATCTGCATTTGTTTAAAGTTGAAATTTTTCATGTGGTACATGGCATAAACACTTGTCAAACTGCTTGTCAATAAAAGCATGGTTGCGATAAATACAATCGGAAGCTCAAACAGTTCTTCCGGAGGTCCGCCTTTTGGCGATTGTCTCAGTGCCAGGAATGTGGCGAACAAAGAAGCAAACAGGACAGTTTCTCCCCCTAGAAACAGCCAAAAGCCCACAAATTTATTTTTCCCTTCCAGGGTGGCTTTTTCAGGAGATTCCGGGAATGTTTCAGCTGTTAGCTTTTCTTCAGCGTGCATCATGCCTTCACCTCTTTATCATCATCTTCAAGATCTTCTTTATGAATATGGAATCCGTGATCATCCAGCACAGATCGAAGGAACATCGATGCAAGCGTTATGGCGAAACCAACAAACAGGACAAGAATAGCCCATGGCTCATCCGCACGGTACATAAGTCCGAATGCTGCTACGAATAGCCCGAATGCCATAATAAAGGGAATGATCGATGAATTTGGCATATGGATATCAGACACGGGTTCTGCGGGCGTCATCCCTTTTTTACCTGCCATTTTTTCAACCCATAAAGCGTCAAGACCGCGCACAAGCGGTGTTTGCTTAAAGTTGTACTCAGGAGTCGGCGCTTCAACAGCCCACTCAAGTGTACGGCCATCCACCCATGGATCCTTTCCAGAAGCTTTCCCATTAACAGCTGTCATGACAATGTTAATAAGCATAACGATAATGGCTGCTGCCATGAAAATAGCACCTATTGAACTGACGAGGTTACCTGTCTCCCACCCCTGATTTGGCAGGAAGGTAAATACCCTTCTTGGCATTCCATATAAACCAAGAAAATGCTGAATAAAAAACGTAAGGTGAAAACCGATAAAGAAAAGAACAAATGTAATTTTTCCGAGCGTTTCATTAAGGATTTTATTAAACATAAGCGGCCACCAGTAATGGACTCCGGCAAACAAAGCGAATACCACTCCGCCTACAATAACGTAATGAAAATGGGCAACTACAAAGTAACTGTCATGGTACTGATAATCAGCCGCTGCACTCGCAAGCATAACCCCTGTTACTCCTCCAAGGACAAAAGAAGGAATGAATGCAACAGACCAAAGCATGGCGGTTGTATAGCGGATGATCCCGCCCCACATGGTAAAGAGCCAGTTAAATATTTTGATTCCAGTCGGGACGGCAATTGCCATCGTAGCTACGGCAAAAATCGCATTTGCGATTGGCCCTAAACCTGTTGTAAACATATGATGCGCCCATACCATAAACCCTAAAAATCCGATGAGTACGGTAGCAAAAACCATGGAGGAGTATCCAAACAATCTTTTTCTTGAGAAAACCGGAATGATATCAGAAAACATGCCGAACGCAGGAAGAATTAATATGTATACTTCCGGGTGCCCGAATATCCAGAACAAATGCTCCCAGATGACTGTATTTCCTCCTTTTTCTGCGGCAAAGAAGCTTGTGTCAAACAGCCGGTCAAACATCATCAGTGCTAATCCGACAGTAAGGGCAGGAAAGGCAAATAATATAAGTGCAGATGCAACAAATGTTGTCCAGGTGAAAAGCGGCATTCTCATAAATGTCATGCCTGGCGCTCTCATGTTTATAATCGTTACAAGGAAGTTGATTCCGGCAGTTAAAGTCCCTATCCCTGATATTTGCAGCCCAAGCACGTAAAAATCAATGCCGTGTCCTGGAGAATAAAGAGATAAAGAGGCGTAGGATGTCCAGCCCGCATCAGGAGCTCCCCCTAAAAACCAGCTTAGATTCAAAAAAAGTCCGCCAAATAAGAAAAGCCAGAAGCCCAGTGCATTTAAAAACGGGAATGCAACGTCGCGCGCTCCAATCTGCAGCGGCACGACTGCATTCATGAATGCAAAAAGCAAGGGCATGGAAGCAAGGAAAATCATTGTCGTACCATGCATCGTAATAATTTCATTGTATAAACCGGCCTGAAGAAAATCATTGCCGGGAACAGCAAGCTGAATACGGATCAGCAGCGCCTCAAGTCCCCCTACTAAAAAGAAAAATCCGCCTGCTGCGAGATACAAAATTGCAATTTTTTTATGGTCAACAGTCGTTAAATAATCCCAAACCGTTGCACCGAAACCCTTCTTCTGAGCGATTGTACTCAAGTCAAACCCTCCCCTTTATTGCAGCTTATTCAACTTTCAAGCCTTTCATATACGCTGTAAGCGCTTCAATTTCTTCTCCGGATAATTTTGGGTACTTCCCTGTCATCTTGTTGCCGGGCTTGTATTTTTCAGGATTTTCAAGCCAATTTTTAATATTTTCATCAGTATTAGGCAAAATACCAGCCACTTTAGTACGTTCACCGAAGTTGCCCAGATTAGGTGCTGTACGTACTTCTTCAGGCCGCTCATCAGCAGGTGCTACAGCATGGCATCCGATGCAGCTCTTTTCCTCAAAAAGCTGTTCCCCTTGTTTAGCCAGAGCAGTTGCTGCCTGAGGCTTTGCAGATTTCATTTTATTAGTCCATTGATTAAATTCTTCGCGCGGTACCGCTTTCACTTTAAAGTCCATCAATGCGTGGGACGGTCCGCAAAGCTCGGCACACTTTCCATAAAGATACTCTCCAGCCTTATTGACTTTATCAGAATCAAATGTCAGCCAGAATTTATTTACATTTTCCGTATTCGTATCAATTTTTCCACCTGCAGAAGGAATCCAAAAAGAATGTTTTACATCTGAAGCCTTTACACTAAAGTAAACCTTTTCATCTGTAGGTACTACTAAATCCTGACTCGTAATGATTTTGTAGTCAGGGTATTCGAATTCCCACCAGTAGAGATTAGCGCGTACATTGACGACTAATGCATCCTCCGGCTTGCGGTTTTTCTCCTCCATTGGTTTTACATTTGCCAAATCAAAGGTTGCTGCAACAACTGGGACGGCTAATACAAGCAGAAGCAAGATCGGAATAACAGTCCAGATAATTTCTAATCGCTGATTTCCTTCTACCTGTTCAGGAATTTTCTTTTCATCCCCGCTTCGGTGCCTGAAGCGCACAATAACATAAAAGAATATGACAGTGACGACAGCTACGACCACTACCATAATAATGGTGCTTAAACTCATAATCCAAAATTGGTTCTCTGCTACCTCTCCAGCTGGCTGCAGTGTGGAAAGGAACGGTTCTCCGCATCCGGTCATCACAAGCGCCGCTGTGATGAACAAAGCCATCAGACGCCATGTTGTCCGCCATTTTTTCATAGCCAAATCAAACCCCTCTTCAAGTAATTTGGTTGTGTGACGTTTTAAACCTTTTGAATATTGCAAAAAATTTAATTATGGAAAATCCTTTTAAATAAAAGAATTTTTTACAGGGATAGGTATGAATAATGCGTGGCGGATACATACCGCCACGCCTATTCATTTATTAAACGATCGTGAAGAGGATCATAGATACGAAGAGGATCGTTAAATAGTTGAGTGAGTAAATAAACATCCATTTAGCCCAAACGAGGTCATCCTTTATTTTAAAGCCTGAAAGTGCCAGTGCAATCCAGCCTACATTAAGCACGGTAGCCAAGATCAGAAATCCAATGCCCAGATCATAAAGGTAGAATGGCAGCGGAAGCAGGCAGGCTACCCAGACCATCATCTGTCTCTTTGTCATAGCAAATCCGCGTACAACCGGAAGCATCGGTATTTTAGCTGCACGGTATTCCTCCACTCTTTTCATAGCAAGAGCGAGAAAATGCGGCGGCTGCCAGATAAACATAATCATGAACAGGACCATTGCCTGAACAGTGATATGCGGGTCTACTGCTGTCCATCCGATCAGCGGCGGAACCGCACCCGGTATGCTTCCAATTACAGTGTTGATCGTGTAGCGTCTCTTCGACCACATTGTATAGAGAAATACATACGAAAATACTCCAATTGCTCCAATCAATGCTGCCATCATGGTTGTCATGAGCAGGGCGGCCATGCCAAGTGCAATTAGAAAAATCCCAATCCAAAGCGCTTGGTTTGGTTCATACTTCCCTGTAACAGTAGGACGGTTTTTGGTCCTTTCCATGATCGGATCAATATCCCTGTCATAGTAATTGTTTACTGCGCATGAACCAGCCATAACCAGCGCAGATCCCACGAGCGCAAACACCACTGTATCAAGCGAAGCCAAAAAGCTTTGTCCGCTGAAATAAAAAGCCAGCCATAGCCCGGCAAAGGCTGTGATCATATTGGAATTAACAATTCCTATTTTTATGAGAGCCAGGAAGTCCTTCCAGGCGGAAGCCTTAGTGATCTCATGAGGACCGTGTTCGCTCATCGCTGTTTCGGCAGCTGTCCTCGAATTCGGCATAATACATCCTCCTTTGCTTATGGTGCCTTTATGTAAAGCACCTCAAACCTGTTTCTTCACACAAAATACAAGCCTGAATCTACTTATAATGATACAGGAAGTGTAACTCGAACAAAATGCTCTAAATGATTTAAACAAGAATTCGACAAATATTTATGGCTAATTTGTGAACATTTTGTGTCATTACCGTGAAAATTTGTGTGAATTGGAACAGGATACAAGCCATCTTATTTTAACATAAAATGCGGAGGAATAAAGATAGGCATTTCTTTTGAAAAAAAACCTTCTTTATTATTTCTAGCAAACTCTTTTCCATTTATCAACCTTTTTTCAAGTAATAGTAAAAATGACCGCTGTTTTTAAGCGTTTTGTGAACAATGTTCCGCTCTAGTTGTATTTTCCTTCTCTTTTTCTTACAATCAAAAGCGTGTTATGGCAAAATACTATTAAGATGAATAAATGAATTGACTAGAAGAATAAGAAGGTGAATCGTTTGAAACGTGTTATCGCGTTAAAATGGCTGGCTGTCATCACGACACTAGTTATGCTAGTTGTGCTGCTTGGCGGTGCGTTAGTTACAAAAACCGGTTCAGGAATGGGCTGCGGGCGATCCTGGCCTCTATGCCATGGGAAATTCGTACTTCTTCCCGGTGACATCACTCCTGAGCTGATAATCGAATTAAGCCACAGGGCGGCAAGTGCAGCGGCAGGGCTCCTTGTTATAGCTCTTGCCATTGCTTCCTGGAGGCTCATTGGACATATAAGGGAGACAAAGTTTTTAGCTGTCCTGTCGGTCGTTTTTCTTTTGCTTCAGGCCCTGCTTGGTGCAGGAGCGGTCGTATGGGGGCAATCCAGTGCAATGAAAGCCATCCATTTCGGTGTATCGCTTATTTCTTTTGCATCCGTGCTGTTGCTCGCTCTCCTCATTTTTGAGGTTGACAGAAAGTTTGACACCAACACTCTTGTAATTGACAGGAAAATGAAATTCCATATGATTGGCGTGCTTATCTACAGTTACATTGTCGTCTATACAGGCGCCTATGTCCGCCACAGGGGTGCAAGCCTTTCCTGTTCCAGCTGGCCTCTATGCAATGATGGATCCGCAATGCCCATGCGATTCCAGGAATGGGTGCAGATGGGCCATAGGTTTGCTGCAGGCCTTATATTTGTTTGGATTGCCTATGCAGCCTGGCAGGCTATCAAGCATTATAAGCATCAGAAGGTTGTTTACTGGGGATGGATTATTTGCTTCATTCTCGTATCCCTTCAGGCCCTTTCAGGTGCTCTCATTGTCCTGACCCAGCTAAATCTTGCCATTTCTTTGGCACATGCTATATTCATCTCATGTCTGTTTGGGGTATTAAGCTACTTCCTCCTGCTTGTATCAAGAAGCAATGCAAATATGAGAAATCAATAAACCAAAAGGGATGCCCCGGAAAGGCATCCCTTTTATTTATCATTTTTAAAAAGATCAATTGCTTTTTTCCTCTGCTCCTGATGATCGACGGCCGGCGCAGGATAGTCCTTCCCTATCATACAGGAAATTTCTCTCTGTTCTTCTTGAGGCATTTTCCATGGTTCATGTATATACAAGGGAGAAACATCCTTCAGCTCGCTCACATATTTGCGTATGTAATTTCCGTCCTTATCAAATCGCTTCGACTGGGTAACAGGGTTGAAGACTCTGAAATACGGAACAGCATCCGTTCCTACAGAAGCTGCCCATTGCCAGCCGCCAATATTCGATCCGGGATCATAGTCCACGAGCTTGGAAGCAAAGTATTCTTCTCCAAGACGCCAGTCAATCATTAAATCCTTCGTCAAGAAGGATGCAGTAATCATCCGAAGCCGATTATGCATCCACCCTTCATGATTCAGCTGCCTCATCCCTGCATCTACAATCGGGTACCCTGTTTTGCCCTCTTTCCAAGCTTGAAGCATCCGTTCATCCTGATTCCATTGGAGAGATCTGTAGGCTTCCAGAAACTCCTGATCCTTCGTTTTGGGATGGCTGGCGTAGATCATCTGGTAAAAGTCCCTGAATGCCAGTTCCCTAATATACGCTTCTTTACTGCTCTCATCCCCATCTGTCTGGGCGACTGCCGTATAAACCGTCCTGGGTGAAATCGTTCCTGTTTTTAAATACCTGGACATAAGGCTTGTCCCCTTTTCCGATGGAATATTCCGTCCATCTGGGTAATTCTCAAGCCCTTGCTCTATAAAGGTTTTCAGCTGTGACCGGGCAGCTTTTTCTCCAATCTCCCAATCCATGCTTTTTGAACCGCCCGAAAGCTTTTCTATTTCTGATGCTGCACTCTTTGAAATCTGTTTGGTTTTACGGACGTATTTACCAAGTTCATCGAACGAGAGTTTTTTTATCACAGGCTTATCTATTTGTTTCCAAGCTTTGTAATAAGGCGAAAACACTTTGTAAATGGAGCCATCCTTTTTCAATACTTCGTTTGGGCCATGTATGTATGCATCCTGAAATGAATGAACTCTAATCTCTCTATCTTCAAACCATTCTCTCATTTTCTGATCTCTTTCTTTCCCATATCCCGCTTCATCCAGATTAAAGAATACAGCTTCAGCATCATCATGCTCTTTCAGCACCTGCTGAAACGCCTTCTCCGTGTCCCCTTCTACAATCAGCAGCTCCGTTCCAAGCTTGCGGCATCTTTCACCAAAATCCTTGACTGTTGCCATAAAATACTGTTGCCTGAGACCATTTTCCGATTCCTGAAAAAAACGGCGGTTCAGCTGAAAAACAAAGACAAGCTCGCTTTCATTTTTTTGACAATAAGACAGCGCTTCTGAAAGCGCGATATGATCCTGAAAGCGAAAATCTCTTCGGAACCATACAAGCACACTTCCCATCATTCAGCCTCCTCTCTCTGTATCCATTCCCTTTTGCATAAGATTTTAACGAAGCTGAAGGAATCGCGTACAGAATGGATGTGCTGGCATTGAAAAAGCAGCCAAATTGGCTGCTCTTCAGGTTAATTGGATAGCTCTATTAATAAATCACCCGTTTGAATCGCTTCTCCGTTACTTACGTGAATTCCCTTTACAACCCCTGTATAAGGGGCCTGTACAGTCGTTTCCATTTTCATAGCTTCCGTGATCATTAAATGGTCGCCTTTATTTACTGTTTCGCCGTTTTCAACAAGAACTTTAATGACTGTCCCCGGCATGGAAGCACCGATATGCTCCGGATTAGCATGGTCTGCTTTTGCTTTTGCTGCGACCGCAGATTTAATGCTCTCATCCTTGATCACGACTTCACGCGGCTGGCCATTTAATTCAAAATAAACCACCCTTGTCCCATCTGCATGAGGCTCACCGATTGAAACAAGCTTGACGATCAAAGTCTTCCCTCGTTCAATTACCACTTCGACCTCTTCACCAAGTCTCATCCCATAAAGGAAAGTCGGGGTATCCAATACCGATACATCTCCAAATTGCTCGAACGTTTTTGCATAATCCAGGAATACTTTAGGATACAGGGCATGAGCAATTGCTTCAAAGCTCGTTACAGGTCTGTTCAGTATCTGGAACAGCTCTTCCTTGCTCTTATCAAAATCCACCGGCTTAAGAAGCTCCCCCGGACGCACTTCAATCGGCTCTTTGCCCTTCAGGATAATGCGCTGCAGTTCTTTCGGAAATCCGCCGTGCGGCTGTCCAAGATACCCTTCAAACATTTCCACAACAGAATCAGGGAAATCCAGTGATTCTCCGCGCTCATAAATATCATCCTCAGATAAATTGTTTTGAACCATGAATAAGGCTAAGTCACCAACCACCTTTGAGGATGGTGTAACTTTCACAATGTCTCCGAAAAGTGTATTTACACGCTGGTACATTTCTTTTACTTCACCCCAGCGGTCTCCAAGTCCGACTGCTTTTGCCTGCTGCTGAAGATTGCTGTACTGTCCGCCCGGCATTTCATGCTGGTACACCTCTGTGTGCGGGGCAATCATTCCGCTTTCGAAGTCCTGATAATACTTGCGGACACCTTCCCAGTAGTGGGACAGCTGTTCTAAAACTTCAACATTTACTTTTGGCTGCCGCTCCATCCCGGATAGAGCGTAGTAAAATGTGCTGGCGCTTGGCTGTGAAGTCAGACCCGCCATTGAACTTACCGCTACGTCCACGATATCAACGCCTGCCTCTGCTGCCTTAGCATACATGAACGTACCGTTTCCGCTCGTGTCATGTGTATGCAGGTGAATGGGAATCTCTACCGTCTCTTTCAATGCAGAAATCAAATCATAGGCAGCTTGAGGCTTTAAAAGCCCTGCCATATCCTTGATTGCCAAAATGTGTGCACCGGACTCTTGAAGTTCTTTCGCTAAATTCTTGTAATATGTCAAATCATATTTGCGGCGGGATGGATCGAGTATGTCTCCTGTGTAGCAAATTGCTGCTTCTGCAAGCTTTCCGCTGTCACGAACAGCATCTATTGCAAGCGTCATCCCTTTAACCCAGTTCAGACTGTCAAAAATTCTGAACACATCGATACCTGCGTTTGACGATTTTTCAACGAATTCTTTTATCACATTATCCGGATAGTTTTTATATCCAACCGCGTTAGATGCACGCAGCAGCATTTGCAGCAGGACATTCGGAACCTGCTTCCTAACCGTCAGCAAGCGGTCCCACGGATCTTCCTTCAGAAAACGATAGGCCACATCAAAAGTGGCTCCTCCCCACATTTCCAGAGAAAACAGCTCGGGAGCAAGCTTTGCAGTCGGTTCTGCAATTTTCTTAATATCGATTGTTCTGAGACGGGTCGCCAATAAGGACTGATGAGCATCACGGAATGTGGTATCAGTTAAAAGCACTTGAGGCTGTTCCTTGATCCAGCTGACCAGACCGTCTGCTCCGCGCTCTTCCAGTATGTTTTTCGTGCCGGAAGGAAATTGCTCAAGACGGGCAATTCCTGGAACAGGAGGCGTTTCAAATACAGGTTTCTTTTTCTTGCCTATGCCCGGGAACCCATTCACTGTTACATTTCCAATATAGCTGAGCATCTTCGTTCCCCGGTCTTTCCTTTTAGGGAAAATAAACAATTCAGGAGAGCTGTCAATAAATGTCGTATTATACACCCCGCTTAAAAATTGTTCATGCTTAACTACATTTTCAAGGAACGGGATGTTGGTCTTGATTCCGCGAATCCTGAATTCCTTCAAATTCCGGACCATTTTTGAAGCAGCCTGTTCAAACGTCAATGCCCATGTAGAAACCTTCACCAAAAGGGAATCGTAGTAAGGCGTAATGACTGCCCCCTGGAATCCATTCCCGGCATCAAGCCGCACGCCGAAGCCGCCGCCTGAACGGTAAACCATAATTTTCCCAGTGTCCGGCATAAAGTTGTTTAATGGATCCTCCGTCGTTACACGGGATTGAATAGCAAACCCATTTGTATGTATATGTTCTTGGGATGGAATGCCAATCTCCCTGCTATTCAGAGCAAGACCTTCTGCCACCATGAGCTGGGTCTGTACAATATCAATCCCTGTAATCATCTCTGTAATGGTATGTTCAACCTGAACTCGGGGATTAACCTCGATAAAGTAATATTCGTCCCCGGAAACCAGGAATTCTACTGTCCCCGCATTCACGTATTCTACTTTTTTCATCAGTTTGACTGCTGCCTCACAAATAGCCAGTCTGAAGTCTTCACTTAAGGAAACACTTGGTGCCACTTCAACAACTTTTTGATGGCGCCTTTGGATCGAACAGTCGCGCTCATATAAATGAACGATATTCCCGCTCTTGTCTCCTATAATCTGGACTTCTATATGCTTCGGATTTTCAATCAGTTTTTCTACATAAACTTCATCATTGCCAAAAGCAGCCTTCGCTTCAGATTTGGCGCGTTCAAATGATTCTTTCACACTTGCTTTGGACCGGACGATTCTCATGCCGCGTCCGCCTCCGCCAAGGGATGCTTTAATAATAAAAGGATATCCGTGCTCTTCCCCGAATTTTACAACATCCTCAACATGCTCAACCGGCCCGTCGCTTCCAGGAATTACAGGTATGCCTGCTGCTTCAGCCTGGCTTCTTGCCTTAACTTTATCTCCAAACATATCTAAGTGCTTTGATTCAGGCCCAACAAAAATAATGCCTTCCTGCTCGCATCTTCTTGCAAAATGAATGTTTTCAGAAAGAAAACCATAACCGGGATGAATCGCATCTACGTCATTCGCCTTTGCGATTTCGATAATCCCATCAATGTCCAAGTAGGCATCGATTGGTTTTTTCCCTTCACCTATCAGGTAGGCTTCATCCGCTTTGTACCGATGATAAGCCCCTGCATCTTCTTTTGAATAGATGGCAACGGTTCTAATATTCAATTCTGTACAAGCCCTGAAAACACGAATTGCAATTTCTCCTCTGTTAGCTACAAGCACTTTTTGGATTGTTTGCATGAGATGTTTCTCCTCCTAAGGCATAAATATTAGTATGTCATATTTTTAAATAGTATATCACATTTTGTTTTGAACCGGTTTTTGAATATTTTGCTCTCTTTTCTTGCTAACGGATTTTTCAGCGTCTGATTTGTATCCTTCTCTATAATTTGTGAACATAGATACATTCACTAATAAACCGGCTGAAATCATCAGCACAAGCATGGAGGAGCCTCCATAGCTGATGAAAGGCAGTGTTACCCCGGTAATAGGAATTAAACCTGTCATACCGCCAAGATTAATTCCAGCCTGAATGGCAATCATACTTGAAATCCCTATAGCCAAGAGAGTTCCAAAAGCATCCTCGCATTTCCTTGCGATGTAAAACCCTTTAAATATAAGGACCCCGAGCAGACTCAGCACGAACAGAACTCCAAATATCCCCAGTTCCTCTGCCACTATGGACATGATAAAATCCGTATGCGACTCCGGCAGATAGCCGTATTTCTGAACACTGTTCCCAAGACCAAGACCGGTTATTCCGCCGGAACCAATGGCATACAGGGAATTTGCAAGGTGGTACCCTGCGTCCTTTTCTGTTCCGAATGGATCGGTGAATCCTTCGAATCTGGAAACACGCTCTTCAGTAATAAACCTGTCCGAATTTAAGAGAATCAACGGACTGATCAATGCCAGGAAAAGAAGAGCCAAAAGAGCTAAACCAATGATGCTTTTCCAGTTCATACCGGAAGAAAATACCATGGTCATCATGATCAGGGCGATAATCATAGCCGTCCCCAGATCGGGCTGAATCACAATTAATCCGCAAATAATTGTTGTAAAAAACAGCGGGGGCATAACCGCCTTCTTAAAGTTGTTTATGTATGCCTGTTTTTTTTCATAAACCGCCGCAAGATAGATGATCACACTCAGCTTTACAAACTCTGCAGGCTGCATGGTGAAACCGGCAATTTTTATCCAGCTCTTTGCGTTGCCGGCTGTATGTCCATAGACGAATAGAATCAAAAGAAGTCCCACTGAAATAAACATAATGCTTTTCAGCAGTTTTTTAGTGAGTAAGATCCGGTATGGAATCACTGCGGCTATAAGAAACGCGACCGCACCAATGCAGACAAAAATAAGCTGTTTGTTAAAAAAATAAGCACTGTCTGAATTAAATCTGGTAACGGCTGAGATCATGCTGGAACTGTATACCATGACAAGACCAAACACACAAAGCAGAAATACAGAAAAAATCAGAGTATAATCATATGATTTTAGGATTTTTTTAATCATAAACTCTCTTCCCTACTTTTTCAATTAATTCTTCTAAAAATTTTGTCTTTTCGAATTATTTAGCCGTTGCAGAACAAATCTGCCTTCTCTTTCATCGTATCAGGGTAATCAGCTTCGCACAACGAACAAATGGAGTAATTCTATTAGGAAAAGCATGGCTTTCATACAGGTCGAAAGCATCCCTTTAAAAGCTAAAAAAACCCAAACTATTGTCATGCAATCAGTTTGAGTTCTAGGTTTTTATTTTTTCGTAAATGCCTCATGCAGAACAGATAACTCACGTTCAAGGGAATCCAGCAAAACTTTTCCTTCATGCTCAAACACTAGTCCAAGGCGAACGGCGAAGTCAATTTCTCTGGATAAGCCAAACATTTGTGTATCTAAAACCTCTTCATAAAGAGGGCATTGGGGCATGGTTAAATTGTCCATCTGAACCTTGATCAATTTCATGATTTTATCAGCGTCAGCCTTCAATAATGCAAGCGCCTTTTCACGATGATCAATCGCAATCTCAGAAGCCAAATGAATCCCTCCGTTCCCGAGCGATTACCTCTAATCTACCTATTAATATTAAAGGGAAAAAAGGAAAAAAGCAAGGTATAAGTGAAGGACAAAACATGCTTGCCTTCGCCAATAAGCGCCATTATCAGGAGACATTAGCGGATTCATCTCATGACAAGCCCATAACAAGCGCTTATAATGGCAAATAGAGGAGTGATTTTTATGATGGATATCATCCAAATTTCAGGAAAGGTAAAGTTCCCGATCGCCATAGACCCAAGCGTCTGGATTTTTGACGACCGTAAAGCAGACCTTGCCAGTTTTTTCTCAAAAACAGAAGAAAGCCAAAATGAACAAGAAGAATATACTAAACAAATTTCAAAGCATTGGGACCGGGAGATAAAAGAAGGCAACGAAGCTCCTTCAGAACCTGTAAAAAACACCTTTAAGAAGCAGGAGCTTGTGAACGGAACATTCGGAATCCGCTTCGCTCCCTTTTTATCCAATGCCGAACTGGACAAGACTGCTTCAGCGGTTCAAATAATCGGTGAAGAAGATATTGTTGTTTTATCTTTAGAAAAAGCCGGGGAACTGATTGCTGCATTCAGTGAGAATGGAAAACCGCTTAAGGAAGACGGCCCCATGCATTTGTATTATGGAGACGGTTCTAACCGTGACCGCCCAATCAAAGCAGTCCGTGAAATAATCGTATTGTAAAAAGGAAGGTGCCTGATGAAGGCACCTTCCTTTCGTTTACAGCAGATCCGCAGCAAGCTGCGCAAGTCCGGAACGCTCACCTTTGACGAGCTTCACATGACCGGCAATTTGCTGGTCCTTAAATTTCTCGACCACATAAGTCAGGCCGTTGTTATACTCATCCAGATAAGGGTGATCAATCTGCTCCGGGTCTCCCATCAGCACAATTTTACTTCTTTCCCCGACACGGGTAAGAATGGTCTTAACCTCATGCTTTGTAAGATTCTGTGCTTCATCAATAATGATGTATTGGTCAGGGATACTGCGTCCTCTTATATAAGTAAGAGCCTCCACTTCAATCGAACCCATACCTGCGAGAATAGCATCGAGCTCCCCGGGTTTCTTAGTATTGAACAGAAACTCAAGATTATCATAAATTGGCTGCATCCAGGGGCGAAGCTTTTCTTCCTTTTCACCCGGCAAAAACCCAATGTCTTTCCCTACCGGTACAATCGGCCTTGCAACAAGAAGCTTTTTAAAAGTCCCCATGTCCTCGGTTTGCAAAAGTCCGGCAGCAAGAGCAAGCAGCGTCTTTCCGGTTCCTGCCTTACCAACGAGCGTAACAAGCGGCAGGTCATTTCTTAAAAGCAATTCAAGGGCCATGGTCTGCTGCACATTTCTTGGCCGGATCCCCCAAATATGATCATGGTCGGTAAATAGTCTCTTTACCTTTTTACCGGTCTTATCCACCATCCCTACTGCAGAAGCCGATCCGCCCAAAGCATCCTTCATAATGACAAACTGATTCGGATAAAACGGGTGATTGGTGACTTCTGTGAGAGTCAGTTCATTCTTTTCATAAAACCTGTCCAAATTTCCCCGGTCTATGTACAAATCGAGGAACCCTGTATATATATGATCAACTTCAACGACCCGGTCACTCAAAAAGTCTTCAGCAATTAGTCCGAGTGCATCTGCTTTCACGCGAACCAATGTATCTTTACTGACAATAATAACAGGCCGGCCATTTTCTTTTGATTTTTCCTCATTCGAAAGATTATTGGCAACAGCCAGAATCCGGTTATCATTTGTTTTTTCAACAAATATATCCTGAAGCTCGTGAAAGGATCGGTGATTTAATTCTATTCTTAATACTCCTCCATTGCGGAGCGGTATTTTTTCATGGAGCTTTCCCTGTTCACGCAGTCCATCAATAAGCTTGGAAACTTGGCGTGCATTTCGTCCAACTTCGTCCATATAGCGTTTTTTGGAGTCTACTTCCTCCAGCACAACTGCCGGGATGACCACTTCATTGTCATCAAAAGAAAAAATTGAATTCGGATCTTGCAGCAAAACATTCGTGTCCAATACATAAACCTTATTCAATATTCCGCCTCCTAGTCCGCATATGACGGCAATCGCCGCCTTCTCTCTCACCACTGCCTGTTCATAAATCGATGCTAAAATATATGATTTTGTGAATAAAGATAGAAGGTTATTTAGACAATAAAGTTAAAAGCTATTCAAAAGGAGTGCTCGTATGCTGCGTTCGTTACTATTTTTCGTTTTTTCCTGCCTTTTCATGCTTACTGCATGCTCGGCCAATGAAAATTCACAAGGTGAAACATCCACTGATTATAAATCCAAACCCATTACAGTCAAAAACAGCATCGAAAGACCAGTCGACCGCAAAACCGGCCAGCAAATTTCGAAACACTTAGTGGAAATCGCCAATCGCGTTCCAGATGTAAATGATGCCACTGCAGTCGTCCTCGGCAAATATGCCATTGTCGGAATCGATGTTGAGTCAGAGCTTGACCGGAGCAAAGTAGAATCAGTCAAATATTCAGTTACAGAAAGCTTAAAAAACGATCCATACGGTGCAAATGCCGTCGTTGTGGCAGATGCTGACACCAACCAGCGAATCCGCCACTTAGCGAAGGAAATCCAGCAAGGCCGACCAATCGGCGGGCTATTGGATGAACTGGCTGCTATCGTCGGCCGCGTAATGCCGGATGTACCTAATGATACGATGGATAATCAGGAAAAAGAACCAACTGAACAGGACAATGATCAGCTGCCTAAAAATCAGCAAGATGAATTAGATAAACATCAAAACGATGAATCCAACAAAGAACTGAAAAAGAACTAAATGGATAAAAGCTTAGCCAGAATATTCTGACTAAGCTTTTTTCATAGCATCCATCACCTGCTGATCAAGGCGGGCTGCTGCTTTTTCATCATAAGTCTTGGCATACTGAGGCTCAGTAGAAATTCTGGAACCGTAGAACATAACATCCCGTATTTCTGAAATCTCAAGCTCCACCAAAGACAGTTTAAGCGGAACGCCCTCAAGCTTTTCAATTTTCACATGAGCGTTCCCAATAATGGAGTAAGCAGACTCATTTGCCAGAAGATTAATAACCGCAGCAGGATGCTTATGTATATTCTCCAAAATGCGCGAACGTGTATCCAAAGCGAAATAAAGCCTTTGGCGATCCGGAGCAAGCACCCACGAAATTGCATTTACATTCGGTGCTCCAGTCTCATGATCAATCGTTGCTATGGTCACAAATCTTTCCTTTTGCAAAGCATTAAACAGCGGGTCAATCAGCTGAATCTCAACCTTATTTGCCATATCCATCCCTCCAATGCCGCAGTATACCTCTATCATACCGATTTTTCACAAATGTTCCAATAAAAACAGTCCTCCCCCTGAAACTTTTTCAGCCTGTGGTATAATCGGTCTATACAAACTGTAAGAGGTGTTATTCATGAGAGTAAAATGCGTAATATGCGACCAAGTACACACAATAAATGACGAAACCCTGCTGGCTAAAAGGCTGCGCAACAGACCCATCCACACATACACCTGTCCTGAATGCTACGAACGGATCGAAACAAAAACAAAAGAAAGACTGAGCACAGGAAACTTCAGGCTTTACCGGGACAAACAAACCGGAGACTTTCTATCATGATCGCCCGCGGCGGAATAATCGGCCTTGCTGGCGGAATCATCCTGGGCATTTTTCTGAAAGGAATTCAAGCTCTGACCGGTTTAAAAGTATATACCTTGCTCCTAAATGTCGACTTTATTTACTCAAAGCCACTTCCAGAATGGGTGGAATTCGGAATACATTTGGCAGTAGCGGTGCCGATTGGGATAGGATTTATCCTGATCCGGGACTGGCTTAAATTCATCACACTGCTAAAACAATCCGCACTCGCCCTGCTAATTACTATTCCAGCTGGGTTCTTATACTTTCCGCTCTCTATTCTTGCCAATAAAAATGTACCATCTGTATATGATATAAGGGCATTTGGTTGGTGGGCAGCGGCTCATTTGGTATTTGCAGGGGTTTTGGTGTGGGGAGGATGGATCGTAAGGAGGTCTGCATCCAATTAAAAAATATTATCCGTTATTAAAGTCCCTTCCTTTTTCTCCTTCTTTATTTAGATGTGGACAAAGTTTATTTGCTCAGCAGTTTCTGTAATATGATGCTAATTTCTTTACCTGCATTAAACTCCCCCTTTAATTAAGAAAAGTACTTTATTACAGCATTGAATAAAGAAAGACAATCACTGCACACCCGCTTTCCATTACCCCTCTTCTTACCCAGAACACCCGCAAATACTTTATTACTTCCAATGGCTAAATTTGCTTAATGAAAATATTTTGTTTCAGATAAGGGTTGCATTATGAAAAATTACGCCTAAATGTTAATCGCATTAAAGAAGCCGATTTAAATTGTTATTCAAACAAAGGAGATTGGCTACATAGCAAATGGCAAAGATATAATAAACGGACTTTTTACATTGTCCAATTATATACATTATATTGTATTAATTAACGAAGAGCGGATGTCTTCTGAAATTGGAATAGTCAACAGATAAATGGTTATATTACCGCAAATGAAGTAGCCGAACTAGACTATAAAAGCGGAAACAAAAACTTAAATCTTCTAACTGATATAAAAGTAAAAGAATATGTTTGGTTTTTAGAAAAAGTCAATTCTCAACCTGAACATATTCTAATGACATTAACTTGGTTGAATAAGACATTCCCTAAAAAAGAGAAAGAGTTCAGCGGTACATAAAAAGATCTTTACGGGATTATTGAAAGATGAAAAAAGGAATTGTCTGAAACCAAATTATTTTTAACAGTCGGGAACTCCAAAATAATTATGGAGTTTCTTTTTTTATATTAAAGCTCTGTTAAAGCCTGGTGTTGATTTTTAACACCTGTTGATTGGAGTGGAAGGCGCGAGACTCCTGCGGGAGCAGCGGGACAGGTGAGACCCCGCAGGCGCAAAGCGGCGAGGAGGCTCACCGCCCGCCCCGCGGAAAGCGAGTGCCTGCTAGCTGCAATCAACAGCCAAGTTTAATATAGCCTATATTAAAAATCAAAATACCCCAATATAAACTCAAAATTCCTTCAGTAGAAATCAGTTATTTTGCTGAGAGATCTATAAATTATAGTTTCGAACAGCAGGAATTAAGACAAGCAAAATTATAAAATCTGGTATTAGGAACTTAACACAAGCATTCTTCCTCTTACTTCCATACAATGCTATATAAATCACCGAAGGAGGTGAAATGCTTGAATGGCTTAGAGGGCCCTTTTAAGGAGGCAGCAAATATCATCGTAAATGAAAGACTGGGAAACAAGTTTAAAAAAGGAAGCTTATGTGACGATTGCGGCTGTGGGAGCTGCAGCAGCGGCAGAAATAAAAATACGTGTATCCCTGTTACCGTTCCTTTCACAATAGGGTTTGAATTAGCATGCGGCACGGTTTCCTCTCCTTTATATGAAACAATCGGGGACTGCGGCGCTACAGTTACAATTGCAGCAACTGTTACAAGCCCTGTAGATGGTTTACCCTGCAATACAATTCTTGTTATTACAAGAGGGAACGGAGAGACAGTAGAAAGGTTCCTTCCGGCACCTGTCACCCCGGGATCTAGCGCAATAGCTGCGGTTATTACCGTTACAAATGTAAGGCAAGTTTCTATCCGTTGTATAACCAATGGTGCGGCAACTGGCGGTTGTACAGGCTCCCTGGAAATTACCACAACTTATTGTGCCCCTGATTGCAGCTCGTGCAAATGCGGAAAATCCTGTAATTAAACGATTAAATAGACTTTGTTGGGCTGAGGAGTATCCAAATCCTCTGCCTTTTTAAAATTCTCATTTCCATTGGCCATCTTACCGGTATGCCCATGAATTCATTCTTGTAAATTTGTGTAAAAAAAATTTTTACAAGTACACTCGTCCATACCGTTTACGAAAAAAGGAATATATAAAAACTGACAAGGGTATTTGAAAGCCTATCTCTCAATAATATAACCCTATTAAACAAATTAAAGGATGCAGGTAAAGAAGAACCTGCCAGAAAGCTAATACATTTCGAAGAATATTTTTTCAGGAAAATAAAGGAATACCATCCTGGAAGTCAGTGATGGAAAAGGAGGCTGACCGATGCCGGATAAAAACAGATGTGAAAAATGCGGCAAAATGAAATACTGTGAAAAATGCAAAGGAAACTCTCTTGTATGCAAATGCGATGTATTCAGGGGCTGTACTTGTATAATTAATAGTCAGAACACAAAGTCCATATCAAGAAATGATGCTGATTTGGACAGTAAATCAAATGCGACTGGGATTTCCAACGCAAATAGTAAGGCTGAGAATGAAATAGAAACCGAAAGCGGCTCAAAAGCTACAGGCATCTCTGAAGCAAATAGCAAGGCCGAAAATGATACAGTCACAGACAACATATCAAATGCGACGGACACTTCATCAGCATCAAGCGGTACGACCAGTGACTCAGATAATGAAAGTATTTCAAATGCCAATGACTCTTCTGCTGCCACAAGCGGTTCCACCAGCAACTCGGATACCGACAGCTCTACCAGCGCTACCGATACCTCTACTGCGACAAGCGGCAATACAAGCCATTCAGATACTGACAGTACATCAAATGCCAATGACTCATCCGCTGCCACAAGCGGTTCTACCAGCAACTCGGATACCGACAGCTCTACCTGTGCCACGGAAACTTCTACTGCGACAAGCGGCATAACAAGCAACTCAGATACGGACAGCACATCAAACGCCAATGACTCTGCTGCTGCCACAAGCGGTTCTACCAGCAGCTCGGATACAGACAGCAACACTAACTCTACAGACACCTCTACTGCGACAAGCGGCACGTCCAACACCTCCGATACGGACAGTGCATCAAATGCCAATGACTCTTCTACTAATACCAGCGGTGCTACCAGCAGCTCGGATACAGACAGCAACACTAACTCTACAGATACCTCTACTGCGACAAGCGGCACGTCCAACACCTCCGATACGGACAGTGCATCGAATGCCAATGACTCTTCTACTACTACAAGTGGTGCTACCAGCAGCTCGGATACAGACAGCAACACCAATTCAACTGATACCTCCACTGCCACAAGCGGCTCGTCCAGCAACTCGGACACAGACAGCTCAACCAGCGCTACGGATACATCGACCGCTACAAGCGGCTCGTCCAGCAACTCAGATACGGACAGTTCAACCAGCTCAACGGATACCTCCACTGCCACGAGCGGCTCGTCCAGCACCTCGGATACGGACAGTTCAACCAGTGCTACCGATACTTCAACCGCTACAAGCGGCTCGTCCAGTACCTCAGACACAGACAGTTCAACCAGTGCTACGGATACCTCCACTGCCACGAGCGGCTCGTCCAGCAACTCAGATACGGACAGTTCAACCAGTTCTACCGATACGTCAACCGCTACAAGCGGCTCGTCCAGCACCTCGGATACAGACAGTTCAACCAGTGCTACCGATACGTCAACCGCCACGAGCGGCTCGTCCAGCACCTCGGATACGGACAGTTCAACCATCTCAACGGATACCTCTACTGCTACCAGCGGATCTTCGAACAATTCTGATACGACAAGTACTGCAATGACAGGACCAAGTACCTCAGGCGCTGGGGATAATGACTCTTCAAGCAATAGTACTTCTTCCAATAATTCAGATACAGACAGTTCATCCTTTTCAGGTGACAGCAATTCCAGTGTAGGTGAAAATAACTCCTCCAGCACTAGTACTGCCACCAACACATCGGATACAGACAGCACAGGGACTGTAAATGATACAAATACAAGTGCCGTAACCAATACAGTTGAACCGACAAGTACATCTAATGTTGAAGGCAATACAATCGACAGCGGCAGCACTTCAACGAATACAGTGTCGAATTCCACAACTTCAGCTACTGGAGATAACACAACTGAGAATACAAGTAATGCAGACAATTCTTCAACTAATGATAATCAAAGCAATGCAGATAATTCGCTCTCTTCCACTAGCTCCGCATGCAACGCGTCCGATAATGAAAGTCATTCTAACAACGTTTTTGATAATGACAGTGCTCTGCAGAATACAGCAAATGGTTTCGCAAGTGCAGCTGACAATTCTGCTAATACCATTTCTAACGGAAACTGCTTTAAAGTTGGAAACAACACAATGATTAATTTTAATGACAGCAATATTTCCATTACGGTCTTATTGCTACTGGCAAATTTGCTGCCACTTCTTAATCAGGGAATTACAGGAAATACAAATGAAAGCTCTATAGGCTCTTGTGGAACACCAGCTCAAACAGGAAATAACGGACCTGCAGGAACTGCTGGCATTCCTCCTGAAGTAATTGGAAGTTTTGAAAAAATCATAACCACATTAATCAATGAAGAAAGACAAAAACAAAAAAATTTATATGAACTTCTAAAAAAAATGAACAGTGATACTGATGAAACAATTTAATACAGAAGCAAAAAATGAAATTGAAATAGAGGGATGAGAACTTATGCAAAGCTACAATTATTCATCAAACCGATATACAGTCGGCAAGCAGGCAGGCCAGAATTGGGTCGATTTAAAAATAAGGAATAATGGGGATTCTTCAAAAACTTTCACAATTAAAGCATTTGATGGCGAAACAAATGAAGCTCTTTCGCTTTATTCTGGAGATAAAGAAACCAGCCAAGAAACAGTCGAACCTAATAACGCAGTAATTATGAAAATCAATGCTGAAAAAGCCGAAAAGAAAATTGCCATCGAACTGTCCCATCATGGACGCGGCGGTGGAGTTTCCATTCGCCAGCACTCTTCAAGTGCTAATGGAGGAGAAGAAAACGTTATAGAATTAATTCTTAAATAAGCCAAAAATTAATTGCAGAAGTTACCGGTCCAGATCTATAAAAGGTCTGGTTTTTTTTATAATTGTCCAAGTTAAATCTTAAATGCGATGGTAAGCAGCCAAAGCGCTCTCCATCCAGCCCGAATGCTAGCCTGGAATGTGCTCATTCACTAGTTTTTGCATATGAATGCAAACTTTCCCTAATTCAACAAGGCTTCTCCTAACGCGCTCAATATTCCCCTGATTATTCCTTTATTTCCCGTGTGCAAACAAAAACCCCCATATAGGGGGCTTTTAGCGATTTAAAATCCATAGTTCCGAAACCTTTCAGGCTCCCTCCGCATTTGATCCTTCATGACGTCAATCAGTTCCTGCGGGAAGCGGGTTCGGTATTCTTCTCCATTTTGAAGGCAGGATATCCAGTACATTTCGTCATCGGTATGAAAGGTAAGCTGTTCAATTCCGTGGTCTTCCTGCAGGACATTTTCAAAGAGTGCTGCGGTTTCTAGTGCTGATTGGTCGTCGGGACGATCAAGGGCTACTACTTTTATAGAGAGCCAGTTGTAGAGGGCATCCTGGAGGGATCTCATGTGGATTGCTCCATTTTTTTGGCCCGATTGAGGCGGATTTTATAGATAATGAGAATAAGCGCTGCAATAACCAGCCCTTCTGCGATGGGCAGAAATATAGAGAAGAAGGTTAGAAAGCTGCATCCTAAAAAGAGAAAGAAGTAAATGAGCGCGGCTTTAAGCGGCGGCAGTTTTTTGGCGAAGCCTAGTTTAAAGACGAGTATGGATAGCAGCAAAATGACGGTAAACATGGCTTGTCCTCCACCAACGGGATCCATTGTTGTGTAGATAAATTTAGCCACAGGCCACATGCTGTTGTATACTTCGCTTGATTCCATTGCTATTGCCCCCTTTTTACAGGATTTTCAAATAAAAAATTGGTTTCTTTCAGAGTAGCAAAGAAACCAATTTCGGACAAGCATTTATTCGGTTTACAGACCAGAGAGTTTCTTTTTCTTGGCTGCTCTTTCGCGTTCGTTTTTGTCGAGAATTTTCTTTCTCAAACGAATCGATTCTGGTGTTACTTCACAGTATTCGTCATCATTCAAGTACTCAAGGGATTCCTCAAGTGTCATGATGCGCGGTTTTTTCATTGTAGTTGTTTGATCTTTTGTTGCAGAACGGACGTTTGTTTGCTGTTTCATTCTGCAGATGTTTACAACAAGGTCGCTGTCGCGGTTATGTTCGCCGACGATCATTCCTTCGTAAACGTCTGTTCCTGGCTCAACAAAGATTACGCCGCGGTCTTCGATTCCCATGATGCCGTAACCTGATGATTTACCGTTCTCCATGGATACAAGAACACCTTGGCGGCGTCCGCCAACCTGGCCTGTAGCCATCGGCTGGTAGCTGTCAAACGTATGGTTGATGATTCCATACCCGCGAGTAAGGGAAAGGAACTCAGTAGAGTATCCGATTAGTCCGCGTGAAGGAACCATGAAGATCATTCTTACTTGGCCGTTGCCATTGTTGATCATGTCTTGCATTTCACCTTTGCGGGCACCGATGGATTCCATTACTGCACCAGTGTAATCTTCAGGCACATCGATTTGAACGCGTTCCACAGGCTCACAGCGGACACCGTCAATTTCACGAACGATTACTTCAGGTTTTGACACTTGAAGCTCGTAGTTTTCACGGCGCATGTTTTCAATCAGGATGGAAAGGTGAAGCTCTCCGCGTCCTGAAACCGTCCATGCATCTGGAGAATCTGTATTTTCAACGCGCAGGCTGACATCAGTTTGCAGCTGCTGCATTAAGCGCTCTTCAATTTTACGGGATGTAACGAATTTACCTTCGCGTCCTGCAAATGGACTGTTGTTTACAAGGAATGTCATTTGAAGAGTTGGCTCATCAATGCGCAGGATTGGAAGTGCTTCCTGATGTTCAACCGGGCAAACAGTTTCTCCCACGTTGATGTCTTCCATTCCGGAAACAGCAACAAGGTCTCCAGCGCGTGCTTCTTCGATTTCAACCCGTTTCAATCCTTGGAAGCCAAAGATTTTCGTTACACGGAAGTTTTTCGCCGTACCGTCAAGTTTCATAAGGGAAACTTGCTGGCCTACTTGCATTGTTCCTCTGAAAACACGTCCAATTCCGATACGTCCAACGTAGTCGTTGTAGTCTAGAAGCGCTACTTGGAATTGAAGCGGATCTTCACTGTTATCAACAGGTGAAGGAATGGTTTCCATGATTGATTCGAAGATGCACGCCATGTTTTCTTCCTGTTCAGCCGGATCGGGGTTCATGCTTGCTGTTCCGTTTACTGCGGATGCAAATACAACCGGGAATTCAAGCTGTTCTTCTGTAGCATCCAATTCGATGAACAAGTCGATAACTTCATCTACAACTTCCTGCGGGCGGGCAGAGTCTTTATCAATTTTGTTTACTACAACGATTGGAGTCAGTTTTTGCTCCAAAGCTTTTTTCAAAACAAAGCGCGTTTGCGGCATACAGCCTTCATATGCGTCGACAACAAGCAGAACGCCGTCAACCATTTTCATGATCCGCTCTACTTCACCGCCGAAATCAGCATGTCCTGGAGTGTCCAGGATGTTGATGCGAGTGTCTTTATATTGAATAGCCGTATTTTTGGCCAAGATTGTTATTCCGCGTTCACGTTCCAAATCATTGGAGTCCATGGCACGTTCAGCAACCTGCTCGTTTGCACGGAATGTTCCAGCTTGATGAAGCAGTTTGTCTACCAGCGTCGTTTTTCCATGGTCAACGTGGGCAATAATCGCAATATTGCGAAGATCGTTTCGAAGTTTCACAATTTCATCTCCTATAAATTCAAAATACCCTCGATATTATAACACACACTGCTGGTAAAATAGAAAGTTTTTAAGTAAACTTAAGCTGAAATCTTTTTTTATACGTTAGGGGATGCAGGAAATGAAGTCGGGAAAATGGATATTTTTAGTACTGGCAGTACTCGCTGCCGTTATGATGATGCTGATCGGGGTGTCCGTCGGATTCAGAAGTATACTCGGTGTGATTGCATCTATTATTGGATTATGTGCTGTAATGGGATTTGGATTTGCCAGAAAAAAGAGGATGCGTGAAAAAGGACTGCTTTAAAATAGGAAGGCCGCGGATATTTCCAATCCGCGGCCTTCTTTCTATAGAGGGAAGATCAGAATGGTGTAAGCTTCGCCGCTGTTTTCTTCCATTTTGAATTGCTCAAAGCCTGCTTTGCTTAAAAATTGAATCCAGTCCAGCCGTTCAGCAGCCACTCCGGCAAAGAGGATTTTGTGTCCCTTTTCTTTCAATTCCGCTGCAGCTGAGCGTATGACTTTTTTCCCTATTCCCTGACTTCTTTTGGATGGATGTACCAAAATGGTTCCAAGCCATGGTTTTTCATTTGAAGGCGACCATTCAATTGAGAAAGTAATGGCTGCAGGCTCGCCGTTTTCTTCCCAGATGCGCCATTCTCCCTGATACATCTCGTACTTTTTCATATATTCTTCAAGAAGGGCGGGTTCCGTTTCCTCATTGATCCATTCAGGACTTTTCTTTACACATCGGACGAAAAAAGAGAAATCTTTTTCATGATACATTCTTGATGTCAGCATTTTATGCTTTTTTCAAATAGCCATTCAGCACTTCTTCATGAAGGCCAGGCCTTGATGCGAATATACTGTTCCGTTCTATTATGTTGATTGGTTCGCCGCTGACTGTCGTTGCTATTCCGCCCACTTCTTCAAGCAGCACCAGCCCGCCGGCGAAATCCCATGGGGCAAGCCTCATTGTAATGTAGCAGTCCAGTCTTCCTGAAACAACATAAGCGAACTCGAGTGCTGCTGATCCGTATGAACGAGTTCCTCTTGCATTTCTTACAAGCGGAGCCAGAACGGATGGATCAATCCTTCTGTTTTCTGTAACCCAGGTAGCATTCAAGCCAATAATTGCTTCCTTTACTTTTCTGATTTCAAGCTTAGGCAGAGGGGTGTCATCCATATAAGCGCCTTCGCCTTTAAACGCATGGTACAGCTCATCATGGACAACATCATAGATGAGACCGATCATGCCGGTGCCCTCTTCGTAAATTCCGATAGAGATGGCAAAATTACGCTGCTGATGCACGAAATTCATTGTTCCATCTATCGGATCAATAATCCAAATGATCCCTTTGGAGTCCTCGATTTCATGTCCATATCCCTCTTCTCCCAGTATTCGGTGATCGGGGTAGGTTTCTTTAATTTTGCTTATAAAAAACTGTTCAGTTTCTTTGTCCATGTTGGTAACAAGGTCATTCGGGTTTGATTTCGTTTGTATTGAAAGAGACGTTGTAAAGGAGCCGCGGATCCTTTCTCCTGCTTCTCTAATCCAGCTTTTTGCCTGATGATTAATTTCTTTCCAATTTGTCATAGTTAGCCTCTTTTCTAATGGGACTTAACGGATTCAGGCACTTTGGGCCTGTCCAAATTATGTATGGATATGTATTCAGGATACTGCAAGGAAAACATGAAAACAAGCAGCAAGGGTAGCAAAAGAATGGGCAGGCGCAGATAAAAACGAACCTTCTTAAGGTTCGTTTAAAATCCTCAGGCTATGCCTGCAGTTTAAGCCATTCTTTTCTGAGTTTTTCAAGTCTTTGTTTGCTTTCAGATTTTTGATCTTCGTTGTTATTCTGCATCGCATCAAACAATGTGGCCAGTTCATAATCCAATTCCAGCTGGATCACACTGATACGATTTTTCAACTCTCTGGGCTGTGCGGCTTTAATGACCTGTTTCATCGAAAAACTCCCCTTTCATACTCATTTCATGAATCGCTTCTGATAACCTGGGACCGATGAGATTTTGTATATCTTATGTTCATTAATAATGACAGGGAACACGGTGAAAAAAATTGTGTATCTACCTATATAAAAGGCTTGGTACAATACTTTACCACTTTGCCGTTACTATGAAACGTGCAACTTTATTGGAGCGTGCTGCCGGTTATGCTACAATATTTTTACTTAGATTCAGGAGGTTGTACACAGCTATGAAATTCACGGGGTTTAATAAAGATGATTTTGAAGTATTCACAATAGATGGTCTGGATCAGCGGATGGAGAAATTAATTCAGCAGGTACGCCCGAAGCTTGAAAGCCTTGGTGAGCACTTCAGTACCGTCTTGTCCAGCTGGACCGGTGATGAGATGTTTCCGCATGTCGCAAAGCATGCAAGGCGTTCCGTAAACCCCCCTGATGATACATGGGTAGCTTTCGCCAATAGTAAGAGAGGCTATAAAATGCTTCCTCATTTCCAGATTGGCCTATGGGAAACCCATGTTTTTATATGGTTTGCTATGATTTACGAAGCTCCAGCCAAAGAAGGCTTTGGAAAAGCAGCTGAAAAAAATCTTAATCAGATAATGATAGAAATTCCGGACCATTTTGTATGGTCCTCAGACCATACTAAGCCGGGAGCTGCTGCACAAAGAAATCTCGGGAAAAAAGGGCTTAAAGAAATGGCCATAAGACTCCAAAAGGTAAAAAAAGCGGAAATGCTTTGCGGTGTTCATTTCAGCAGGGAGGAAGCAGAATCCATGAGTGCTGAAGAATTTATTGATAAAGCTGAGCAATCATTGAAAACACTGCTGCCTCTCTATCAGCTGGCTCAACAATCAACTAAATAACAAAATCCCGGGTGCCCCCCGGGATTTTGTTTAGGACATTTTTATTCGATCTCCATCTTCACTGGCTTTTGCTTTTTTTACGGTGCGGTACGAAGAATAACCGCTTACCTCTTCAAATTCATCACAAAGGCTTTTCTCCTCTGCTTTGCTTGGAACGATTTCTTTAAACCTCCGATAGCTGTTCATGAAATCTTCCCTGCTGATTCCCTGTTCATAGGCCTTTTCAACATTTTCAAAAAATTGAACGGCGTCAATAATTTCTTCTGTTGACCAATCAGCAGCTAACGGATACTGATAATCCATGTGCTCACCTCAATCTTTTTCGCTAATCCCCCATGTATTCCGGATGCTTTCTCCCTCTTTCAACATTCTATCAAATAATTCCTGGACAGTGGGAATGTCGTGAATAAGACCTGCAGACTGTCCGCCCCAGCCGAATCCTTCAGACCGTTTTCCCTCGTATATGTATTTTTTATTTGCCTGTCCATCAATATACCCTTTTAATCCCTCATAACCGGATTTTTGTTCTTCAAGCTGCAGGATTGTGTCTGTCCACTCGTTCGTCAGAGCTCTTGCAGGCGCTCCAATGCTCTTTTTTATAAGCACTGTGCCAATTTCGCTGGAATTGATTAAATCCTGCTTGTAGTTAATATGGGCATGCACACACTCTTTTACTGCAATAAATCTCGTCCCCATTTCAATTCCCTCTGCTCCAAATGCAAGCGAAGCCATTAGTCCTCTTCCATCGGCAATTCCGCCAGATGCGATAACAGGTATTGAAACTGAATTTACAATTTGCGGAATCAGCACAAAGGTTCCGGTATCATTTTTCCCTAAATGCCCTCCGCCTTCCTGGCCGACAGCTATGACCGCATCTGCACCCATTTCCTCTGCTTTTTCCGCTTGCCTTCTTGCTGCAACCAAAACGAGTTTTTTCACAGGTACTCCTTTGAGCTGTTCAAAAATTGGAGCAGGATTTCCTCCCGTCATAGAAATTACCGGGACTTCTTCTTCGATGGCTGCTTCAAGCATACTGGAAAAAGGCCGGCCGTGCTGCCCTATGGCAAAGTTCACTCCGAAAGGCCGGTCTGTTTTCATTCTCGTTTTACGGATTTCTTCCTTTAGCTCTTCCGTAGACCTAAGTGACATGGCTGTAATCTGACCGAGGCCACCGGCATTGGAAACAGCGGCTGCCAAGTCTGAATAAGCGAGGTAGGCAAGTCCCCCTTGAATGATCGGATAGTTGATGCCCAGCAATTCTGTTACTTTCGTTTTCCACATCATTATCATCCCCCCTTTTAATCCTTTCGATAGAGACGATTCGATTTCCTTTGACAAAGCAAAGCAAAATTTTCTTTATAAAAATGGCTCCTAATGATATAATTCATGTGTTTTTATTAAGGACGTATTTCAGACAAAGAAGGTGGAATTATACATTGAATCAAAACCTAACACCGCTTTATACCGGATTAAAAAAACACATTGACCGGAATCCAATTCAATTTCATATACCAGGACACAAAAAAGGGGCCGGTATTGATCCGGATTTCAGGGATTATATCGGCGAAAACGCCCTTAAAATGGATCTGATTAATATAGGACCTCTAGATGACCTGCATTCTCCAAAGGGAATTATTAAAGAAGCGCAGGAGCTTGCTGCAGAAGCATTTGGAGCTGATTATACATTTTTCTCCGTTCAAGGAACGAGCGGGGCGATCATGACAATGGTCATGGCTGTCTGCAAGCCTGGAGATAAAATTATTGTTCCGCGAAATGTTCATAAATCAGTAATGACCGCCATTGTTTTCTCTGGTGCAATTCCCGTATTTATTCATCCTGAAGTCGATAAAGAGCTCGGTATATCTCACGGAATCACCACTGACTCTGTGCAGACTGCTCTTGATCAGCACCCTGATGCCAAAGGGGTTCTTGTCATAAACCCTACTTATTTTGGCATCTCGGCAGATTTGAAAAAAATCGTCGAAATTGCCCATTCCTATCATGTACCTGTTTTGGTGGATGAGGCACATGGTGTGCACATCCATTTTCACGAAGAGCTTCCCATGTCAGCTATGCAGGCAGGTGCTGACATGGCTGCAACGAGCGTTCATAAGCTCGGAGGCTCCATGACACAGAGCTCGGTCCTAAATGTCAGAGAAGGGCTTGTATCCGCTCAAAGGGTACAGTCAATTTTGAGTATGATGACTACAACCTCAACATCCTATCTGCTGCTCGCTTCGCTGGATGTAGCAAGGAAGCGTCTTGCCATGGAGGGCAGGGAGCTGATTGACAAAACCATTCAGCTCGCTCAATCAGCTCGCCGGCAGTTAAATGATATAGAGGATATCTATTGTGTAGGCAGTGAAATTCTCGGGACGAAGTCGACGTATGATTACGATCCGACAAAGCTCATTATCTCAGTGAAGGAGCTTGGTTTAACAGGCTATGATGTGGAGAAGTGGCTGCGGGAAAAATACAGGATTGAAGTTGAATTATCCGACTTATATAACATCCTTTGCATTGTTACCCCTGGAGACACGCCGAAGGAAATAGACTTGCTAGTCGAGGCACTGACTGAGCTTTCAGACCGTTTCAAACACCGCGATCCCGGTCAGATTGAAGAAACAGCCGTGCTGCTGCCTGACATTCCAGTGCTTGCACTTACACCAAGGGATGCTTTCTATTCCGAAACAGAAATCGTTGATTTTAATGAATCAGCAGGACGGATCATTGCTGAGTTTATAATGGTATATCCTCCGGGGATACCTATCTTTATTCCAGGTGAGATTATTACAGAGGATAACCTAGCCTATATTCAAAAAAACATGGAGGTTGGGCTTCCTGTGCAGGGGCCTGAGGATCCTAACTTAAATTCCCTTCGGGTTATTAAAGAGCATAAGGCCATACGATAAGAGAACGAATTGAATCAATCGTAATAAATAAAAGCATGCGCCAGACTCAGCGCATGCTTTTCCCTTTTTATCTTAACCCCTCGAAAAGATTACCGTTTAATTTCAGTTTTTTCGCACTCACAATTTAAGCATCTTCCGTACAAAGTGGATACTTTTTCATCTTCAAAGTGGCTGATCGTGCTGTTGCAATCCTGGCAAACGATTGTTCCCATCTTCCCATCCCCTTTTCATAATTGTAAGCGGTTTTAATGATCTGTTAAATATATATTATTATGTCACATTGTATTCGTCAAGTATAAAAAGTATGTCACATTTAATTTGTTTTGAGCGCATTTTTTCCTCGATCAATTCGATTGTTTCACCGTCAGGTCCTTCAAAAAATACACTTTTCAAGTTGTTCAGCAGCCTTAGCGGTCCGAGTACAGGCCGGAGCCCATTCTTGTCAAGGCGACCTATTGTATGGGGAGGAGAGATTTATCACATGGGAAGGAAGGGCGGATAAATCTCTCATAAATTAGATTGGGGACCCTTCCTCCTTTGGATTGAGATGTATGAACAGAATTTGTTGTAAATATCAGATTTTTTAGAATACAATATAATCAACAGGAAAAAGGAGGACTGGATGTGGGAGAACATGCAAGCATCGTTTTAAAAAATATGGAACCGCTCTCTTTAAAAACCATTTATGAATATATTGACTACTATAAAAACATAACAGCAAAAACAGGGGAACAGCTTGGCTGGGAATACAGCGAGACCGCCTTTCCCTATGAAACCTTTGAGGAAAATGACCGCTTGCTTATATTAAGAAGTGAACAGCCTGGCTTCAATCATATTTATATAGGAATCATCCAGTTAGAAGATGGGGGTGCAACAACGGTCCAGGTATACCTGCCCGCCTCTTCAGGACACGGGGATAAAGGAAAGGCCAATGAACTTTGCAAGTTCCTTGCTAAGAAAATGAAAGCGGAGCTGCATCTGTTTAATGGAAAGGTTATGCGATATGGATAAATTGTTTATCCATTCTTAGAACCCTGCTGCTGAGAGCGTTCTTTGCTCCAGGAAAGATTTGCTCTATCTAAATCATAGTATTCTGCCTAAGGATGCTCGCTTTCAGTGGGTCTGCAATGGGGGCTCACCTGTCCTTCTGCTCACGCCCTCCGCTCCAATTAAGAGGTGTTAAAAATCAACATCATACTTGAACATAGCCTTTTTAAAACAACCACCTAATAAGTAAAAGTTTAGTTTAAAATTTTCTCAATTAAAAATAAAGATTAAATAATTGGAAAAAAATGAAACGAATTTCTAGTTACTTCCGTTTATATAAGTGGAAGTAACTTTTTAATTTGAAAATTCCATTTTTCAATTCGGTAACATTTTGATGACATTTAAAGGAATGAAATAGGATTATGATAAAATGGGGTTAATTTGAGACCGGAAATAGGACTGGGGAGGGGTAAATCGTGTTCACAGATAAGATAAATCAGTTCGATCGGATGTTTTTGACGGTGATGATTGGGCCTGTTCTGTTTCTCTCTTCCTGCACGTTCCCAGGATTAATGTCCCAGACCTCAGGCACTTCCATCCAAACAGAAGACAAAGTGATTGTTTTCTTCTCAGACGGAGATAAAATTGAGGATGAAAAACAGTATTATGATGCGCTGCTGACTATTAAAGAACAATATCCGGTTGATTCCGAGAATTTCAAGGTGTATCAGGAAGAACAAAAAAATCCATTCGGCATCAGTAAATATCCGTCCTTGCTAGTTATGGACAATAAAAAAGTAGTCATTCACATTGAAGGAATGGTACAGACAAAAGAAGAAATATTAAACCCTCTTCGAAAAGTATTGAAGCATTAAAAAGACCTCCGCTTTCGCGGAGGTCTTTTTTTATGCAATTTATTTAATGATATGAATCGGGCTTCCAAGAGCTACTTCAGCAGCTTCCATTGTGATCTCGCCCAAAGTTGGGTGAGCATGGATCGTCATTGCGATATCTTCAGCCGTCATACCGGATTCGATCGCAAGACCAAGCTCAGAAATCATATCAGAAGCGTTCGCACCAGCGATTTGAGCGCCGATTACGATTCCATCTTCTTTTGTCGTGATCAGTTTCATGAAACCGTCTGTTTCGTTAAGAGACAGAGCACGTCCATTAGCAGCAAACGGGAATTTAGCAGCTGTTACCTCAAGGCCTTCTTCTTTAGCTTGAGCTTCTGTATAACCTACAGTAGCAAGTTCAGGCTCTGAGAATACAACAGCTGGAATTCCAAGATAGTCAATTTCGGAAGATTCGCCAGCGATTGCTTCTGCAGCAATTTTACCTTCATAAGAAGCTTTATGTGCAAGCGGAGGACCTTCTACGATATCGCCGATTGCGAAGATGTTTGAAACGCTTGTGCGGCATTGTTTATCAATTTTGATAACGCCGCGGTCGCTCATTTCAACACCTACTTGCTCAAGGCCAAGTTCATCAGTGTTTGGACGGCGTCCTACTGTTACAAGTACGTAATCCGCTTCAACCGTTTGCTCTTCGCCTTTCACTTCAAATGTTACTTTCACGCCATTTTCTGTTTCTTCAACAGATTTAGCCATTGCTTTCGTATGAATGTCAACGTTCCCTTTTTTCTTCAGGTTACGTTTAACAAGTGAGCTCATTTGTTTCTCAAAGCCCATTAAAATATCATCCAAAGCTTCAATAATAGTTACTTCAGTACCGAAGTTTGCATACGCCGTTCCAAGCTCAGTACCGATGTAGCCTCCGCCGATTACAACCAATTTCTTCGGAACATCTTTAAGAGCAAGAGCGCCTGTAGAATGGATAACACGGTCAGAGTATTTGAAAGCTGGAAGTTCGATCGGACGGGAACCCGTCGCAATGATTGCATTTTTAAATTTATAAGTTTGAGAAGAATTTTCATCCATTACTTTAATGGATTCGCCGTCTACGAAGTATGCTTCTCCACGGACGATTTCTACTTTGTTGCCTTTAAGAAGGCCTTCAACACCGCTCGTAAGCTTGTTGACAACACTGCCCTTCCATTCCTGAACCTTTGTAAAATCAACTTTTACGTTCTCAGCCGTGATTCCCATGTCTTCGGAATGCTTAGCATTTTCGAAGCGGTGACCAGCTGAAATCAATGCTTTGGAAGGAATACATCCAACGTTTAGGCAAACTCCGCCCAAAGTTCCTTTTTCAACGATTGTTACTTTTTGTCCTAGCTGTGCAGCGCGGATGGCGGCTACATAGCCGCCAGGTCCCGCACCAATGACAAGAGTGTCAGTCTCAATAGGGAAATCTCCTACTACCATTGATTACGCCTCCATTAAAATAAGTTGTGGGTCATTCAGCAAACGCTTGATGTGGTTCATTGCATTTTGTGCGGTTGCACCATCAATCATACGGTGGTCGAAGCTCAAGGATAGAGCAAGAACTGGAGCTACAACAATTTCACCATCGCGTACAACAGCCTTTTCAGCAATACGGCCAATTCCAAGGATTGCTACCTCAGGATGGTTGATTACCGGAGTGAACCATTGTCCGCCGGCAGAACCGATGTTAGAGATTGTGCAGGATGCACCTTTCATTTCGGCACCGGAAAGTTTACCATCACGCGCTTTAACTGCAAGCTGATTGATCTCATCAGAGATTTCGAATACAGATTTGCGGTCAGCATTTTTAACAACAGGTACCAGGAGACCTTTTTCGGTGTCTGCAGCGATACCGATGTTGTAGTAGTGCTTTTGAACAATTTCGTCTGTGCTGTCATCAAGGGATGTATTAAGCACTGGGAACTTTTTCAGCGCAGAAGTAAGAGCTTTCACAACGTACGGTAAATATGTTAACTTAATACCCTGGTCTGCCGCAACATCTTTGAATTTTTTACGGTGTGCAACAAGCTCAGTAACATCAATTTCATCCATAAGCGTAACGTGAGGAGCCGTATGCTTGGAGTTTACCATTGCTTTAGCAATCGCTCTTCTCATGCCGGACATTTTTTCACGTGTTTCAGGAAGATCGCCTTCCGGAATTGCTTGTGCAGCAGGTTTTGAATCTTGTTTAGAATCTTGTTTAGATTCTTGTTTGCTTTCTTCTGCTACTGGAGCTTCTGTTGGTTGCGCAGCTCCGCCTTTGCCGAATGCATCGATATCTTCTTTAGATACGCGTCCGTTTTTGCCGGATCCGTTTACTTGACGGATATCAATTCCTTGCTCGCGTGCATATTTACGCACAGATGGCATAGCTACAATGCGTTTATTAGGGTCAGCTTCAACCTGATCCTGGCTTCCTGCACCTGTTTCAGCAGCAGGTTCTTGCTTTGGAGCTTCTTCTTTTTTCACATCTTGACCCGCTTCGCCTGTTGATTGAACCTGAGCCTCAGTTTTTTCTTCTTTTTTCTCATCGCTTCCATGATCGTCACCCTTGAATTTAAGGTTCTCGTAGCCTGGAGCGTCAAAAGTGATTAGAGTTTGTCCAACTGTTGCAACTGTTCCCTCATCAACTTTAAGTTCTAATACTTTTCCTTTTACAGGAGAAGGAATTTCAACGACTGCTTTATCGTTTTGAACCTCTGCAAGTACGTCGTCCTCTTCAATTTCGTCACCTGGCTTAACAAACCATTTTACGATCTCGCCTTCATGGATTCCTTCACCGATATCCGGCATTTTAAATTCGAATGACACGGTTTTTCAACCTCCCAGTTTTGTGTGATTTGCTATGAACGAAAAGAAACCAGATCAACTGATTTCTTTTCGATTGCTGTTTCGTCCTGTTTGATTAAAATTCCAAAACTTTTTTAGCTGTTTCAATTACGTCTTTGTGGTTAGGCAGCCATACACCCTCTGCTTGAGAGAAAGGGAATACTGTATCAGAAGCTGTAACACGCAGAACAGGAGCTTCAAGGCTTAGGATAGCGCGGTCATTAATTTCAGCAACAACGTTTGCACCAACTCCAGCTTGCTTTTGAGCTTCTTGAACAACAATTGCACGGCCTGTTTTCTCAACAGAAGCAATGATTGTATCGATATCCAGCGGCTGAACAGTACGAAGGTCAATAACCTCTACTGATTTGCCTTCTTTTTCAAGCTCTTCAGCAGCTTTAAGGGATTCATGAACCATTGCACCGTAAGTGATGATGGAAAGGTCTGTACCTTCACGCTTCACTTCCGCTTTCCCTAGTTCGATTGTGTACTCTTCTTCAGGAACTTCCTGACGGAAAGAACGGTAAAGCTTCATGTGCTCAAGGAAGATTACCGGATCGTTATCGCGAATTGCAGAAATGAGCAATCCTTTCGCATCGTACGGAGTGGATGGGATAACTACTTTTAGGCCAGGCTGCTGTGCCATAAGACCTTCCAGGCTGTCCGCATGCATTTCAGGAGTATGTACTCCTCCGCCGAATGGAGAACGGATCGTTACAGGTGAAGTCCATCTTCCGCCAGAACGGTAGCGCATACGTGCCATTTGGCCGGAAATGGAATCCATTACCTCATATACAAAACCAAAGAATTGAATTTCAGGAACTGGACGGTAGCCTTGAAGACCAAGTCCAAGTGCAAGACCGCCGATTCCAGATTCTGCAAGCGGAGTATCGAATACACGGTCTTCGCCAAATTCCTTCTGCAATCCTTCAGTCGCGCGGAAAACCCCGCCGTTTACGCCAACGTCTTCTCCGAATACAAGAACGTTTTCGTCATTTTTAAGTTCTGTGCGTAACGCATCAGTGATTGCCTGAATCATTGTCAATTGCGCCATGGCTTACTTCGACTCCTTCGCTTTATAAATTTCAAACTGCTCCTTGAGGTTATTAGGCATTTCTTCATACATAATACCCATAAGGTCAGTTACTTTTTGTTTTGGATAATCGTCGGCTTTTTTAATCGCTTCTTTTATTTCTTCTTTCGCCTGTTCGATTACTTTGTTCTCTTCTTCCTCGCTCCAAAGCTTTTTGCCTTCAAGGAATTTGCGGTAACGGACAAGAGGATCTTTCTCTTCCCACTCATTTTCAATATCTTTTGTACGATAGCGCGTTGGGTCATCCCCAGCCATTGTATGAGGACCATAACGGAACGTCAGGGTTTCAATTAATGTCGGGCCATCTCCGCTGATTGCGCGTTTGCGAGCTTCAGCTGTAGCAGCATAAACAGCAAGAGGATCCATACCATCAACTTGAATTCCTACAATACCGGCAGCAACTGCTTTTTGAGCAATTGTACGGGCAGCAGATTGCTTCTCTACAGGAGTTGAAATTGCATAGCGGTTGTTTTGAACAACGAAAATCGCTGGAGCCTTGAATGCTCCGGCAAAGTTAATTCCTTCATAGAAATCACCTTGTGAAGCTCCGCCGTCCCCTGTATAAGTGATGGCAACTGCTTCTTTTCCACGCTTTTTCATTCCAAGCGCTACGCCGGCAGTCTGGATGTATTGAGCTCCAATGATGATTTGAGGAGACAATGCATATACATCTTCAGGCATTTGGTTGCCGTGGAAATGTCCGCGGGAGAATAGGAACGCTTGATAAAGCGGAAGACCATGCCAGATAATTTGAGGCACATCACGGTATCCAGGAAGAATAAAGTCGTCTTTTTCCAATGCAAAATGGGAAGCAATTTGAGAAGCTTCCTGTCCGGCAGTCGGCGCATAGAAACCTAAACGTCCTTGACGGTTAAGGGAGATAGAACGCTGATCAAGAATACGCGTATAAACCATACGGCGCATAAGCTCTTTCAATTGATCATCAGACAGATCCGGCATTGCCGCTTCATTCACGACTTCGCCTTTTTCATTTAAAATTTGTAACGTTTCGAACTGCTCGGCAATCGCATCAAATTGCTTTTTGCCGTCTACAAGTGCAGATTTAGTTTTAGCAGCCATCTAAGTCACCTCTTCCTTTCATTTAGACAATTTTGATAGCAGAATGATTCCAGTCATATACAGATTTAGGATACCCTAAATTAAAACACAGACACATTTTTTTCAAATACATTCCACTACCATTTACCACAATAGAGCAACTTAAAACTTCCTTATATGTAAAGAATCAAGTTACGGGAACTGTATTAATTTTTTTACAAGCAAAAATAATACAATACTAATAATACAAACATAGTTTACACCTCATAAAAACCGAAGTCAATCTGTTTACATAAGGTTTATACAAGGAAATTTTCCAACGCGGAAAATGCAAATAAATGACATTTAGACAAACTGTATTAGTACAAATAAAAAAACTGTACTACAATAGTAGCGTTTTCATTTTATCCAAAAAAGAATGCTGTTTTATCAATCTTTACGGTATGAAACACCCTTCACATCTTTTTGCCCAAATACCCGCAAAAAACATTCATTAAAAAGCAGGCAAAAACAAAGACTGTACGAAAAGCATGGAAGCCGGCGGCTCTTGCCAGCACGGATGTCCATTCCATTCGCATCAGTCTGTTTACTGTTCCACTTTTAATTCAGCTGCCTGATAAAATTCCTTTTTGGCTGTATTATACTGTTCTGTATAATCATTGAACTTTTTGTTTAACTCCATTACTTCTTTATAGGATGCGTTGATTTTACTGATGTGCGCTTCCAGTTCTTCAAGCTTGAGGTCTTTATTCTGGAACATTTTGTACAATTCTTCATCAAGGGCAATGGCCGATTTATAAGATTGCGCAAGCTCGTTATATGAATTATAGCGGTCATGCATTAGTTTTTTTAACTCGGCCGCTTCTTTCTTAGCTTTCTCATCCTCGATTTTCCCAAGAGCTTCCTCTGCATCTTTAAATGCTTTTTCAGAATCTGCTATTGCTTTCTGCTCCGCCTCGACCCGTTCTTTCCGATCCGCCACTAATTTCAGCGCATCCCCTGAAAGTGATTTGATTTGATTAAAATCTTTCATTCCAAGAGCAATAATTTCGTTGTAAATCTTGTTCTCCTTCTGTTCAAGTTCAAGAAGAGGCTTTTGCTCCTTCTTAAACGGACTCTCTTTAGAGACTACATTTTCCAGCGCTTCATATGCCTGCTCTGATGGCGATGGCCCCATACAGCCTGTGAGAATGGAACCTGATAAGGCAGCACTTATGCCGATCATTAGCCATTTGTTCTGTTTCCGCACAATTAATCCCCCTTACTCTACAACTACTAACTATAAAATCTCTGCGCAAGGAACACAATACATCCAGGCAAAGTAATTGGCGAACGCCGGCAAAAATAGGTATTTCGACCGGCACTTTCCATCACTCATTGGGACGAAACCTAAAAAGAAAAAAGAACTGGGCTAATGACTATACACATTTACCCCGTAAGCATATGTTATATCAGACGCTCAAGCAAGAGCGCTATTTTAAAGGAGGTCGTTCATATGTATTGTTATCCTGCTTATCCTGCATACGGCTGCGGTGGCTACGGCTACGGACGCACATTTGCTCTAATCGTTGTATTGTTCATCCTATTAATCATCGTCGGTGCAGCATACCTTGGCGGAAGCTGCTAACAAGAAAAGCGGAGGGCGCTTGAACAGCCCTGAAAGACGGTGGAGCTCTCGACCGAGGGGCGCTCAAGTGAGGTTGTTTTGCTAATAGCGCGGCGTCCTGCCGCAACGCAGAACTGACCCGCATCCTGCGGGCCTCCAACCGAGAGAGCGAAGCGGCCGAAGGGCTAACGCCCGGAGCTTGGACACAAATCCTGAGTACAAGGCACTCCTATTAAGGGGTGCTCTTTTTTACATATGTGCAGCCAAATAATCTGTATACTTCTGAGCGCCAGCCTGCAGAAATGCCGGCGCACTATGAAGAATAATCCTATATGAACGAGATTTTGGATATCTCAACGCGTGTAGTTTGGACAATCACTGATTAGGCTGTTTGAAGCGGAAGATGCGGGTGCAAAATGAAAGATTAAACCCCGCAGGCGCCATTGAGCTAAGGAAGCTTAAGAGTCCCCCTGCTGAAAGGAAGTATGCTGCAGCTCAAATCAACCTTGCTTAATCCTTATTTCATTCAGCAAATTTCCTGAAACAGACTTCATAAAAAATACTGTGTTAAATTAATGAGACTTAAAAATCGAATGCTTCCGTGTTTCATCCGTCAGTTTTTTATTGCTGTTTACTGGACAAACCCTTTTCTTGAGATTAAAAATGAAAGAACCGCAAAAAATATCAGCCCGCCTTCAGCACCCTATATTCGTTCAAAGCCTGGATTAATGTTCTTACAAGGCGGTGCTGAAAATACAATAGAATCATCTTTCATTCAAAAAGGGGTTTCTATATAATGAAAAAGATACGTGTTGAAACGATGAAAGGAAGTGCGTGCAATGCTTACAAGCAAAGACATCATTAGGGAGGGTCATCCGACTTTGCGGGAATCGGCAAAGGAAGTATCGCTGCCTGCTTCTCAGGAAGACCGCCAAATACTTGCGGAGATGCTTGATTACTTAAAAAACAGCCAGGATCCTGTAATTGCAGAAAAACATGATCTCCGGCCTGGAGTCGGCCTTGCCGCCCCTCAGATAAATGTTGGCAAGCGAATGATTGCCGTCCATTTTGTGGATGGAGACATACAATACAGCTACGGACTATTTAATCCTAAAATCATCAGCCATTCGGTTCAGCAGAGTTTTCTTGCTGAAGGAGAAGGCTGCCTTTCCGTTGACAGACCGGTGCCGGGATATGTGCCACGATATGCGAAAGTGAGAGTAAAGGCCACTGCTTTAGATGGAAGTGAATTGGATTTGCGCTTAAAAGGACTTGCTGCGATTGTTTTTCAGCATGAAATTGATCATTTAAATGGTATCATGTTCTATGATCATATGAGCAGCAATGAGCCATTTTCTATTCCTGAAGGCGCCATAGCCATAGAACGATAAAAGGGAGCCCTATGCGGCTCCCTTTTCATTGAGATTATATTTTTTCCACCTTTGAAGAAAGAAGCCCGAGTTCGTGAACGGCATATTGGATTCCGTCTTCATCTACGGGCTTAGTAATGAAATCCGCGATTTCCTTCACTCTCGGATTGGCATTCCCCATCGCTACTCCCGTTCCTGCATATTTTATCATTTCCAGATCGTTTAATTCGTCACCGAATGCATATATATCTTCTCTTTCAAATTTAAGACGCTCCACTAATTTTTTGATGCCCTCTGCTTTAGAGCCGCCCATTGGAAGAATATCTGTCGCCAGTTCATGCCAGCGAATGAAATTTAAATCCTTATATTGCTTGTAAGCATCTTCCTCGCCTGCTTTGCAGAAAAGCAATGTCTGATAGATCTCAGACTCTGTAAAGAAATCCGGATTTACTTCTGGATGAGCAAATTTCAAAGAACCCATGCTCTCGCGAATAAAAGGATGGTCCCCCTCTGTTGCCATCATGGTTTCATGATTCATGAAAACGAGCGGATGCTTCGTTTCGGACGAATAAGCCAAAACCTTTTCCAGAGTTTCCGTTTTTAGAGGATTTTTATAAATCACTTCCCCTTCAAACACAACAAATTGGCCATTAAAAGAAACGAAGGAATCGATTCCAAGTTCCTCCCGCAAATCTTTAAACATAAACGGAGCGCGTCCTGTAGCAATCGCTACATGGTGTCCTGCATGGCGCAGATCATCAATGGTCTGCCTGGTTGATGCCGGTACTTTCTTATCATGGTCAAGCAGCGTCCCGTCAATATCAAAAAAAATCACTTTTTCTTTCATCATCAGACTCTCCTTTTCCAGATGCAATAAGCTAAATAAATGTCAGATATACTATAACAAAGTTTGTTTGTGCGACAAAACAATAATTTCGGTGAAAAATAACTTATCTTTTAATTTCCACGAATACCCATGAAAAAAAAACCGGTTATCTCATATAATATAAGTAATAGAGAAAAAGCACCGGATAGATGGATGATGGACAAGTTTTGATGAAAAGGAGTGATAAAAATGCTGAGAAGACTTAGAAATAAGCTCAAAGGACAATGGAAACATTTGTTAAGAAAAAGGACAATCGCGTAGGGGTCAGACCTTGAAAGGGGTTCGGCCCCCTTTTCTTACGCGCCCGTTTCGAATATAATGTTAGAAGGCAATCTAACAAACGGTATCTAAGGAGAGATTTGGCAAATGATTTACAAAGTATACTTTCAGGAATCTGTACTAGAGGTGCCTGTTCGGGAAAAAACACAAACCCTCTACGTGCAAGGTGATTCTGAGCGCGATATCCGACTTAAGTTAAAAGATCGGAATTATAATATCGAGTTTGTACAGCTGGTTGACAATTCTTATCTTCAATATGAAGAGAAGAGTGAAAATTATAAAGTATTGGAGCTATGATCAATGAAATTCGTAAAAAACGACCAAGTTGCCGTTTTTGCCCTCGGAGGTTTGGGTGAAATCGGAAAGAACACGTACGGTGTTCAGTTTCAGGATGAAATCATTCTGATTGATGCAGGAATTAAATTCCCTGAAGAAGAGCTTCTCGGAATTGACTATGTTATTCCTGACTACACATATCTAGTAAAGAATGAAGACAAAATTAAAGGCTTATTTATTACGCACGGACATGAAGACCATATCGGAGGAATCCCCTATCTTTTAAGACAATTAAACATTCCGATTTATGGCGGGAAGCTTGCGCTGGGCCTAATTCGCAACAAATTAGAAGAGCATGGTTTGCTCAGAACTGCGAAGCTTCATGAAATACAGGAAGAAGACGTGATTAAATTCAGAAAAACGTCCGTCACGTTCTTCCGCACGACTCACAGTATACCGGATTCTTACGGAGTAGTTGTAAAAACTCCTCCTGGAAGCATTGTACATACTGGAGATTTTAAGTTTGACTTTACTCCAGTAGGAGAACCGGCCAACTTAACGAAAATGGCTGAAATCGGCAAGGATGGCGTGCTTTGCCTCTTATCCGACAGTACGAACAGTGAAGTGCCTCATTTCACGATGTCGGAGCGCAAGGTTGGCGACAGCATCAATGAGATCTTCAGAAAAATTGATGGCCGTCTTATTTTTGCTACGTTCGCATCGAACATCCACCGCCTTCAGCAGGTGGTAGAAGCTGCAGTCATTAACAACCGAAAAGTGGCTGTTTTCGGACGAAGCATGGAAGCTGCCATCCAAATTGGACAGGACCTCGGCTATATCCAATGCCCAAAAGATACATTTATCGAACCAAATGCGATTAACCGGATGCCGGCTAACCGGGTTGTAATTCTTTGTACAGGAAGCCAGGGAGAACCAATGGCTGCCCTTTCCAGAATTGCGAACGGCACTCACCGTCAAATTCAGATTATCCAGGGAGATACCGTTGTCTTCTCATCTTCCCCGATTCCGGGCAATACAGTGAGCGTCAGCCGGACTATCAATAAGCTGTTCCGTGCGGGAGCAGAAGTTATTCACGGACCATTGAGTGATATTCACACGTCCGGACACGGCGGCCAGGAAGAACAGAAATTAATGCTTCGTCTTATGAAGCCTAAATATTTCATGCCGATACACGGGGAGCACCGCATGCAGAAAATGCATATGAAGCATGCCATGGATTGCGGTGTACCAGCTGAGAATTGCTTTATCATGGACAATGGTGAAGTATTGGCTCTTGGCGGAAGTGAAGCCGGTGTCACAGGCAAAATCCCTTCAGGCTCCGTGTACATTGATGGAAGCGGAATTGGCGATATCGGAAACATTGTGCTTCGGGACCGCCGTATCCTCTCCGAAGAGGGGCTTGTCATTGTAGTAGTGAGCATCAATATGAAGGATTTCAAAATTGCCGCAGGTCCAGATTTAATTTCCAGAGGATTCGTCTACATGAGAGAATCCGGAGATTTGATTAATGATGCACAGGATCTGATCACCAAGCATATTACGAAAATTATGGACAGAAGAACGAGTCAATGGTCTGAAATTAAAAATGAGATTACAGATACCCTTGCACCGTTCCTTTATGAAAAAACAAAGCGCCGGCCAATGATCCTTCCGATCATCATGGAGGTATAAAGAATAAAAGCGGCCGCTCATCAGAGCGGCCGCTTTTCATTAGTTTGCAGCAGAAGGAATGTCTTCGGTGAGTTTTTCTGAATCTCTTTTGACTCTTCCCTTCCCTGCTGAGAGTGCAAACAGGATGCCGGCCAGGACGAAGACCAATCCTGTTAAAAACGTTATGGAAAACGAAGAAACCCACATATCTTTAATCGCTCCGATAAGCGCATTTTTTTGAGCCTCTGGAATCTGCAATAATTCAGGGTTAATCAAAATTCCGAATAACGCATTCGCATCAGGTGCAGGTCCCGCGCCGATTGAAAATTTCTGCTCCGCAATAGACTGCTGCAGAGAATGATTCATCACGGCATTTAGTACCGTTACACCAATGGTTCCGCCAATTGAACGGAAGAATGTAGAAGCAGATGTTACCGTACCAAGCTGATGCTTTGGAAACTCATTTTGTACAGCTATCATAATGGTCGGCATCACGAGTCCCATCCCCAGTCCAAGCACCACCATAAATGTATAGGCAAGCCACTGAGGGGTACCTGTTCCCATTGTACTCATCAGGAAAAATCCAATGGTTGTAATGGCCATACCAGCAGTTAATACGGTCCTGAATGTCCATTTTAGCAATAGCCTTCCTCCGATAACGCTTGCTGCGATCAATGCAATCATCATCGGCGTCATCGTAGAGCCTGCTACTGTAGGAGAAACCCCCATGATTCCCTGCATGAACATCGGAACAAACATGATCGCACCAAACATGCCCAATCCAAGTAAAAATCCGATCATGTTCGTAGTAAAGAAAACACGGTTTTTAAAGAGTGAAAGTTCCAGAATCGGCTCTTCTGCCCTCTTCTCTGCCGCAATGAATAATCCTGTAAAGAGAATGGCTCCGGCAATAAACGCAATGCTTGGTGCAGATAGCCATTCAAACTTATCCCCGCCGAGAGAAAGCTCAAGCAATAAACAGACAAGAGCTGGAATGAGAGTCGCAATTCCCAGAAAGTCTATTTTCGCCTTGCCTTTTCCCCTTATTACTTCGTGCTTCATTCCTGCAAAAATGAGGATAGCCGACAGCAATCCGAACGGTACGTTAATCAGGAAAATCCAATGCCAGCTGATCGTATCAACAAGCAGTCCTCCAATGAAAGGTCCAATAACTGAGCTTAACCCGAATATTGCACCAAATACTCCCTGCCACTTTGCTCTTTGTTCTGCTGTGAAAATATCGCCGATAATGGTTTGAGAAAGCGGCATGATCATTCCGCCGCCAATACCCTGCAGCCCCCGGTATATAATCAGCTGTTCCATTGTTTCCGCCGTCGCACAGAGGGCCGAAGCAATGATAAAAAGAATTGTACCGATTAAATAAAGCTTTCTTCTTCCAAATATGTCCGAGAGTTTTCCTGTTATCGGAATAACTGTTGTGGATGTAATTAAGTAAGCTGTGGTAACCCATGCAAAGATCGAAAATCCATTTAGTTCCCCAATAATTGTAGGCATCGCCGTCCCGACAATCGTTTGTTCCAGCGCACTGAAAAACATCCCGATAATTAACCCCGTTAAAACTAATTTTCTATTAATGTCTTGCTCCATTTATGTTCCTCCTATAATGGCATAAGAATTTGTTCCCGCGAATCTTCAATTGTTCCAATTTCATCTCTAATATGCTCCATCTTTTGGTCCAAAACTTGAACCGCCATGGCAGCTTCATACAAATCCTGCTTTAAATAATCAGGAATCTCCCTTTCGAATTTATAAAAAATTTTATGCTCCAGACTCGCCCAAAAATCCATTGCTAAGGTCCTGAGCTGGATTTCAACCTTTACTTTTTTCACACCCGATCTCAATGTAACAGGCACCTCTGCAATGAAGTGCATGCTTTGGTATCCATTTGGCTTTGGAGTTTGGATATAGTCTTTTTTTTCAAGAATCGCAAGATCTGTTCTTTCTTCAATTTGTTCCGCCACTAAGTATATGTCTTTAACGAAGGAACAGACAATCCGGATTCCTGCAACATCCTGCAAATGGTCCGCTGCATTCTTTAGGGACGGGTCAATCCCTTTTCTTTTCAGCTTTCCTAAAATGCTATCCGGCTGTTTGATTCTTGCTTTTACATGCTCAATGGGATGATAGCTGCCTGAGAGGAAAGCCTCTTCTTTAATCATGTTTATTTTTAATTTGCATTCATCAAGAGCGAATTTATATGGCATGAGAAAATCCCGCCACTGAGCCATTTCTGAATTCATTAATCTCTCTCCCGGCTATTGAATGTTTTGGACAGAAAGTCTATAATTCAACTATACTGACCATCCAGTCATATTTTATATGACGTATGAGTTTCCGTCAATTACAAATAGATAAAATTCATTTAAAATATTAAGTATGCTAAAGGTAAATTCTGATCTTGACACCCTGCAATTATATGCGGCAGGCTAGTGCAAGAAGCGGGAATCATCATCGAAGCAAGCATTGTTAAAACAAAAAAGGAGCCGGTTATGGAGCAGTCAATTGATCGATTAAAAAGACTAGTAAAAACACTACAGTCATATGGAGTGAAGGCAGAGCTTGTTCATATCTCCAAAAACAGCAGAAAGCTGCCTGCTCCCTCTCCATTTAAAAGCCTGAGTCCACTTGAGAAAGGTGTAAATGTCATTGAAGGATCGTGAAAAAGTTATCATAAACAGCGCAATTAAATGCTTTTCTCAAAAAGGTTATCATCAAACCTCTATTCAGGAAATTGCAGATGCCGCCGGAGTTGCAAAAGGCTCGATTTACAATTATTTCGGCTCAAAGGAAGATCTTCTGTTTTCAATTTTTGAGCATCATTTTGAAACCCTCTTTGAGAAAATGGATGAGCTGCATGAAGCTGACGGGAATCTTAGAGAAAGCTTTGAAAAGCAGCTATCAAGTATTTTTTTCATCTATTCCACCCACAATGAGTTTCTTCATATGCAAATCAGAGAACAAATTATGAAAGAAAACAGCGAGCTGTTCCATTACTTAAAAACAGTCAGACTTCGTCTGTTTGCCTGGTACTCTGAAAGGCTTGAGGATGTTTACGGTGCAAAGGCTAAGCCATTTTTATATGATCTGGTAGTCTTGCTTGAGGGTATGGTAAAGGAATTTTTAGCCCTGATGATTAAAGGAAAGCAAGCATTTCCAATTCCAGAGATGGGGCCCTATCTTATGAAAAGAATGGATTACTTAATTAAGAGCTTTATGGAAACTGGGGATCATCCGCTTATACAGGAGGAAGAAGCAAAAATCATCTTGTCAGAGCTCAAAATTGCGGAAAACAAGCCAAAACAGCGCATCGGCCACTTGCTCTCGTTATGGATTGATGAGATTAAGGAAGGTGAGGAAAAGCTTAAGTCTGCTCTTATCTCCTTAAAAGATGAATTAAATAAAAGCCCGATAAATGAAATCATTGTTGAAAGTCTTTGTATGTACATCCACCAGACGGAAAACAAAGCCTATCTATCATTTAAAAATGAACTGGATAAATGGTACAGGTTATACAAAAAAACGAACTGACTGGTCAGTTCGTTTTTTGTCATTATAGATGGATATGTTCGAATTTAGTCACATCAAACAATCCGTTTACTGTCAGTTTAATCTCTGGAATGACCGGCAATGCAAGGAAGGAAAGCATAACGAATGGGTTAAATGGTTCGTTAAAGCCCGTCTTTTTCAAGGCATGATGAATGCCTTTCATTCTTTGGATGACTTCCTCATATGGCCTGTCAGACATCAGTCCGCCAATGGGAAGAGACAATTCGGCTAAAATACTTCCCTTTTCATCTGCGACAACCATCCCGCCTTGAAGTTCCTCCAAGCGGCTGATCGCTGCAAAAAGGGTTTTATCATTCGTTCCTGCCGCCATAATATGATGTGAATCATGTGAAATGGACACTGCGATGGATCCCATTTTCAGTTTAAGTCCTTTCACTATGCCTACTCCGGCTTTTCCTGATGACCGGTGACGCTCCACACACACCAGCTTTAAATGATCTAGTTCAACGTTTGCATTAAAAACACCCTCTGATTCAGATGTTTTCTCCATCCTTTTTTTTGTGATGAGCTGATTGGCCAGGATTTCAATAATAGGGACTTCCTGTTCTTTTTGTATAGGCAAAGCGAGTTGTTCCTGTTTAAAGGGACCGATATGGACCGTATTTAACAGCGTATCTTGAACCGGCTCAGAGACCGGCCAGTCTCGGGAGATGAGATTACCATTTACAGCCCATTCTTTCCCCAGTCTGAATACTTTTCTTATAGTCAGGCTTGTTAAGTCATCGGTTAAAATGAAATCAGCCTCAAACCCTGGAGCAATCGCTCCTTTTTTCTGAAGTCCGTAGCACTCGGCTGCATTGATTGATGCCATTTGAATAGCTGTTAGCGGATCGATTCCTTTTTCAATAGAGAGTCTTACAAGATGGTCAATGCTTCCTTCTTCTTTTAGCTCATCAAGATGCTTATCATCCGTGCAAAAAATAAACCTTCTTGAATTCAGAGGAGTAACTGCCTGAATGACAGCAGAAAGATTCTGCGCCACAGATCCCTGCCTGATTTGAACATACATTCCTCTCCGAATCCGGTTTACCGCTTCCTCTGCAGAACCGACTTCGTGATCGGTTTTCACACCTGCCGTCCTGTAAAGGTCGATTAATTCTAAAGGCAAACCGGCAAGATGGCCATCAATCGGCATTGAACGGCTTGAAGCCATATAAATTTTGTCCAGCATATCTTGTTCACCATTTACTAATGATGGATAATCCATTACTTCCGCAAGACCGAGTACCCTAGGGTGATTTGCAAACGGGACTAAATCGGACATATTCAGAATGGCTCCGCTCTCTTCAAAGCTTGCTGCAGGAACACAAGACGGCAGCATAATCCTTATGTCAAGGGGCAGATTTTCTGATTGTTCGAGCATGAATCGAATTCCATCTGTTCCCGAAACATTGGCGATCTCATGAGGGTCGGCAATCACCGTCGTTACCCCATGCGGAAGAACAGCCTTTGCAAATTCAGAGGGTGTGACCATTGAAGACTCAATGTGCACATGTGAATCTATAAACGAAGGAATCATGTACATTCCTTTTCCATCAATTACTTTTTTAGCGGCCCTGCGTCCGCAGCTGATAAACTCTCCATTTTTAATCGCGATATCCATCTTTACAAGTTCGTGGTTGAAAACATCTGCCACAATCACATTTGTTATAAGCAGGTCCGCCATTTCTTTGCCCGATGCAGCATCGTTTCTTTCTTTCATTTTATTAATCGACATAATAAAACTCCTCTCACAGATGAAGTGACCGGGAGAAGAGCAGAATATTTTCTCTATTCTTCTCGTAGTCAAACTCTTTACGGCAGTTTGGTAGAAACTTATGGACCTTATCTCCAAGATTATACGAGTATACATATCATCAATATTATTTTGTTATATGTTAATGGATTCACATACATCAGTCAATCATTTTTGCATTAAAAAACGCCCTTACAATGAGAGCGTTTGTTAATTTCCTTATACGTTCAGTACTTTCCTTTCAAAACGGTCGATATCGGAATCCGCCCCAATGACAATCAGAATATCATTAAGCTCAATAGCTTCCTCTGCTTGAGGTGAAACAATAATATCTTTGTTCCTTTTTATGGCCACTATATTAATACCATAGTTAGCACGAATATCAAGATTAATCAGGGTATTGCCGGCAAGCTTCTTGTCTGCAGCAATTTCCACAATGCTATGTTCATCAGACAGCTCAAGATAGTCCAGCACGTTGTTTGAAATAATATTATGGGCAATCCTTCTTCCCATATCACGCTCAGGATGAACAATTTTGTCTGCTCCGATTTTAGCCAGCACTTTTTCGTGGTAATCGTTTTGGGCTTTTACCGTAATATTTTTCACACCTAAGTCTTTTAAAATTAATGTAGTAAGAATGCTTGCTTGAATATTTTCGCCTATCGCAACAATCACGTGATCAAAATTACGGATTCCCAGGCTTTTAAGAACCGCTTCATCGGTCGTGTCTCCGACAACCGCATGAGACGCGATATTCGCGAACTCATTAACGCGGTCCTCATCATTATCAATCGCCATCACTTCCATGCCTTCTTCACTTAATGCCCTGCAGATGCTGCCGCCAAACCGTCCAAGCCCGATTACTGCAAATTCTTTTTTCATATGTATAATCCCCTTCTCATGTAGGCTTTGTAAAAAAAGTTTATCATTCAAAACAGATAAATTCCAACCCATTTATCGGTCGCTGCTGACAAGCGGAAAGCTGCTTTTTAATATTGTTTCCTATTCACCGTCATTATCGCACAAAATCCGCTGGCAAACCTAGCTGGTTAAATCTTTGCCCCGAAAGCACACGCCATCCTGAAGCGTTCTTTTCATACCATACTATTATTAATGTGATTGGTTCTGCAATAGAATCGGCGTCAAATGATTTCAGTTTTATTTTCCACCGCTACTTTAAGTTTTCTCTGCATATCACCAATTCCCTTTGAACCCTTCAAAGGAAATATCGCCGATCTCCCAAAAACTTTGCATAGAATCTGATCAAATTTTTTTCCGCCCAGCATGACAATCTGATCGGCATCATTCAATTCCTTTTCATCCAGCTGTTTCTGCAGTTCTCGAATGCTAATCATATCGGGATGTTTCATTTGAAATGCAAGATCGTAATTTCCAGGAACCAGCTCCTCTGGTTTTAAAAATCCATGCTTGGCTGAGAGGATAACCCAGGAAGTAAAAAAGGTACGGGCATATGTTTGACAGAGCTTGTGAAAAATGCCAGTGTAAGCGGACTGAGCCGGAACTGGTCCAAGACCGGGCTGTTTATCCCATATTTTCCGTTTCCCGCATGGGATAATACATAATCTCTTCATTCATCTCAGATCCCCTTTTTGTTCTCTAGATTCTTCATTACTTCAGGAATCATATCCGAAATATCACTGGCTGTCATGGTTCTAACTCCATATTTGCTTACCCACAAATCTGCTGTCATTCCATGAATAAGAACCGCATTTGCAGCTGCCTCTTTAATGGTCCGATGGGTACACAAACAAGCTGTAAGAATTCCGGTAAGGGTATCCCCGCTTCCCCCTTTTGCGAGCGCAGAATTACCTGTCAGGTTAATAATGGCATCACCATCCGGAAAGGCGATGACCGTTTGTTCTCCTTTTAAAATAAGGATAACTTCGTTTTCTGCCGCATATTGAAGAGCAGTCTGGATCCGGCTGCTCTGAATGTCCTTTACCGTCAATCCTGTCATTCTGCTGAACTCACCTGGATGGGGCGTAAGAATTGGGGGGATCTCTCTTTTCATATAACGCCGTTTTTGAAGGGCACCTGCGTCCAAAACGACGGGGAAATCTCCTTCCAGCAAGGTTTGTACAGCTTGTTCAATTAAATCCTCATTCTCTAAACCAGGTCCAATTGCGGCTGCTTTCAGTTTTTTAGGTATGGACCCGTTTGCCGTTTTTTCAAGTCCGTCAAATTCGTATGTGGTTTCAGGGACTTCACCTGCCAGGATTGCTGAAGCAAATTGACTTGTCCCAATAATCAGCTTTCCAATACCGCTTCTTAGCGCCCCTTTCGCTGCAAGCAGGGCACTGCCCGGCATATGGTCGCTTCCGGCAATGATATACCCGGTGCCAAAGATTCCTTTATGTGCTGAAGCGGCGAAGGATGGCCACGCGTTAATTGCATCCTCCTCTGTCCAGACCCTTATCTTTCCTTCCTGAGGAAGTCCGATAGGTACCGCTGCGGTTTTGCCGTAATATGTTCCGGATGGAACCAAAAACGCTGAAGGCTTATATCCATGCAGACAAAATGTATAGTCCGCCCGGAACGCTTCACTGACAGAACCATGGTCAGCTTCCACTCCTGAAGGAATGTCTATAGAAATTTTAAGCGCCGGCTCCCCGTTCAATTGTCTTATCCATACTTTTGCCTCTTCTCTTAAGGGCAGCTGAAAGCCAATACCAAACAGTGCATCAACAATCACATCACCCTTAAGGTCATCCGTAACCGGGGAAAAACCGCAGGCTTTCAAATAGCGGAAATGCCGGCCTGCTGTCCCATCTTCTTCAGGGGGACCAAACGGAAAGAACAGGTTTGCCTGATAGCCATTTAGAAGCAGGTACCTGGCAAGAACGATACCGTCACCGCCATTATTCCCTTTTCCTGCTGCAATGCAAATCCTCTGCTGCTTGGTAATCAGGGAGGAAATTTCTCTATAAAGCCCTGCACCCGCGTTTTCCATCAATGTAAATTCACTTAATCCTCTTTCTTCTGCCTGCCGGTCTATGTGACGTATATCCTCTTTTGTGAAGATAAACATGTATGAGCATCCCCCTCTTGATAAAATATGGATAGACGATTGGAGTGTCTGAGCATGAAGCCAGCTTTCATAGTAATAAAAACATTCGCCATCTCAATCGCTGGCGGATTGATCTATTTTTATCTTCATCTGCCGCTTCCCTGGATTCTAGGCCCATTGACTTCTCTTCTGCTGTTTAAATCATTGCGGCAGGGAGCATTTCATACTCCCTTTCTCCTTAAAAATACCGCATTTACGATTACGGGAATTTACTTCGGAACGTCTTTTACCAGAGAAACATTCGCACAAGCAGGGCCGTTCTTTCTCCCTTATACCCTTTTAACCATTATTTTATTATCATTTAGTATCCGTGCTGGATTTTTTCTTGCCAAAAAGAAAGGACTTGATCGATTACAAGTGTATTTGCATCCATTCCAGGGGGCTTGTCGGAAATGGTGGCTGCAAGCGATTCATTAAAGGGCAATGTGGGGATTGTATCCGTATTGCAAACCATCCGGATCCTTTCTGTCGTATTCCTAATCCCCTTCGTTGTAACCTTTGTTTTAGGGCAAGGTGATACCGGGCTTCAAGCTGCTGCCGCCGGACGTTCATTTCATGAAGTACATCCAGCTGCGTTTTTATTATTTGCTATTCATGTCCTAACCGGATTTTTCTTAAGAAAAATCCTTCCTGCCTTCTATGTTGTCGGTTCAATGATAAATGCAGCCCATATGAATATTATTGGCTTTCCCATCCCTCACTTGCCCCATTGGCTTGTAACGGCTTCACAGCTTATGATTGGAACAAGCATCGGTTCAAAAATGTCCGTTCAGGATTTAAAAAAAGCCGGCCGAGCAGGCTTACCTTTTTTCATCTACACCGTCTTACTTATCGTGCTTTCGCTGGGACTTGGAATCCCATTCTCAATAATAACCAGTTTGTCCCTCGAAACTGGTCTGCTTTGTCTCGGGCCTTGTTGAAATGGTGCTGACCAGCGGAAAGCATCGGCGGAGATGCAGCAATCGTGAGCTCATTGCAGTTTATTCGTTTTTTGTTATTGTACTTGCTGTGCCTACATTGCTTAAATGGTATTTTAATAGAAAAACATTCCATACAGAAACGGACCGCTCTCACAAGACCGATCCGTTTTTTTAGCCTATTAATTAATTTTTTTGGTCCCCTATATAAAAACTGGTCCCCATCAGGGAACCAGAAAGCGAATCTAATCTATTTTAACCTTTTCAAGACCGAATTCTTCAAAATATTGATGATACTTGTCTTCTATTTCCATGAGCCGTTCAAAACGCTGTTCAGGGCTGTATGTATTCATAACCGTTTCTTCTTTCATTAAATCACGGCGGGCAAGCAATGCGCAAAGCTTATCCCAGAAGACCTCTTCCTCATAATCGGCAATAATGTCTTCCAGCTCCTCATCCAGCTGGCGGGAAGCATAGTATTCATCCTCCAGAGAATCATAATCTACTAAATGCTCCACCCCGTATGATTTGGCAAAGGACAGGACATAATTTTCCAAATCAAAAAATTCATCCGCCTGCTCCTCGTGCTCTTCCCTTGCCCCTACCCAAGTTGAGAGGTAAAGCATTTTCAAAAGAGTATGATACTGCTGTTTCGTAAAGTTAATTTTCATAACGGATCCTCCCCGAACCATAATGCTTTTATACCCTCATTAAATCACAATTAAGGACTAAAAAGAAGTCAGACTGACGAAAAAACCGGTCCAGTTTATGGAATAAATTATGGTTCTCCTTACCAAGGCATATCCGTACCGAACATTTCCGCCATTTTTTCAAATTCCTGTTTTCTGTTTCTTCTAGCCTGGGCCCGTGCTTTCGCAGTTTCATTCAGCTGTTTTTCCATCTCCGTTTGAGGTATAACCTGCGGTACTGGCGTTGGTTTATTATTTGCATCGACAGCTACGAAAGTCAGGAAGCTTAACGCACAGACATTGCGGTCACCTGAGAGCATATCCTCGGCAACCACTTTCACAAAGATCTCCATGGACGTTCTTCCAGTATAGGTTACAAATGCTTCCAGACAAACGGAATGTCCAACCATTATAGGGTGCAGAAAATCAACAGAATCCGTGGAGGCCGTCACCACGAGCGTTCTTGAATGCCTGGTCGCAGCGATTGCAGCCACATCATCGATATAGGCCATCAGCCTTCCTCCAAAAAGAGTACCATGATTATTTGTATCCGGAGGCAGCACCATGGATGTTTTAACAACAAAGGATTCTTTGCAGGTTTTAGTTGGAGTATTCATCGTTCATTCCCCTTTTTTTAAAAAATTTACCTAAATTTTATTATATCACTCTAAAAGCAAATCATACGAATTGACGTATTATTCAGCATTATGAAGCTTCGTCAAATAACCAATTTCCATTATTTTTAACAAAGCTATATTGAACTGGATCTTATAGGGCCAGCCCCTCTTATCGTTGCAGATATTCAGCGATATGGCACCGCAATGCCAGGCATTCCGCCCTCTGCACCCCAATGCCAGGCATTTTCCCATCTTCATCCCATTGCCAGGCATTCTTGCCACGCATTCTCCCCTCTGCACCCCATTGCCAGGCATTCTTGCCGCGCATTCTCCCCTCTGCACCCCATTGCCAGGCATTCTTGCCACGCATTCTCCCCTCTGCACCCCATTGCCAGGCATTCTTGCCACGCATTCTCCTCTCTGCACCCCATTGCCAGGCATTCTTGCCACGCATTCTCCCCTCTGCACCCCATTGCCAGGCATTCTTGCCACGCATTCTCCCCTCTGCACCCCATTGCCAGGCATTCTTGCCGCGCATTCTCCCCTCTGCGCCCCATTGCCAGGCATTCTTGCCACGCATTCTCCCCTCTGCACCCCATTGCCAGGCATTCTTGCCACGCATTCTCCCCTCTGCACCCCATTGCCAGGCATTCTTGCCGCGCATTCTCCCCTCTGCACCCCATTGCCAGGTATTCTCCCTTCTTAGCACTATTACCCGTGCATTTCACATTTCAACTGCACCTTCCTATAAAACACTAAATAAACGCAGGCCATTATCCTCAATTTTTATCGAAATTTGAAATATATTATGCAAATTGGCTAACATATATAAATGGATTGAAAGTTGAGGATATATTATGAAAAGAATGATTTTCCTGTTTTTTTAAAATGTAGTGATTTATTTACTGTGATTTTATCCATCATGCAGATTGGAAGGTTTACTGTAAAGCCGTTTACGGTGCTTTCTGAATGGGCAGGTGCGTTTTTGATTATCGCGGCTGCAGGTTCTGTTCTCAGATGGTTTACTCCTCGTAATAAACAGCTTTTTTGGCTATTGTTTATGATTATGTTTGCGTTGATAGGCATTGTGTTGTTTTTCCTTATTTAGTACAAAAATCGGGCTTAACCATATGAGGTTAAGCCCGATTTTTATTCGACGGTAATTTTTTTTCCTTGTTTTTTAGGAAAGCGAACGCTGAGAATTCCGCTTCTGTATTGAGCTTTCATGTCCTGCAAAATCGCGTTGCCGGGAAGCTCAATGGTCCGGCTTGCTCCTGCCCATTTGGCCCCGTCTTTATTTTTGGGTTCAGGGAACAGCCGTATGTTCAGATGCTGATTCTCCAGTTCCAAATCAATTTCCTCTTTTGATACACCGGGAATTTCCGCTTTAATTATATAGTGGGTCATCGTTTCTCTCATGTCCACTCCAAAGTACATTTTGTTGGGATTCCGTGTAAAGATGTCATCGATTGTATCAAGCAATGATTTTGATGGGCGGTTTTCGAAGAAGTCATTGATCATCCTCATAGGTCCTAAATTCGGTCTGTTTTTTCCTTCCGGCATGACTTTAGCACCTCCTATCCGATTGGATTCTGCTATAGCCTATGCATTCTCCTCTTCATTTGCCCTTTTTATATACCGTGAGAGTGCCAAAATCGGATATACAAAATCATAGCTTTCATAGTGAATATAAAACTGCCCGGCAAAGCCCTGGCCTTTAGGATATTGAGATGTCCAATCCTTTTTCCTCATATGGCTGATAAGGCAGCGAATCCCTCTTTCAACAGACGGCGTTATCTCCTTGCTGCAGCTAAGGAGAGCATCGATTGCCCAGGCAGTATGGGTAAGGGTGCTTGTGCCAAGCGGCACGTAATGATTCATGATGTCGCTTTTGCAGGATTCTCCCCACCCGCCATCAGAATTCTGATGCTGCTGAAGCCATTTTTTCGCACGCAGGATGGATGCATCATTCTCTGAATACCCGGCTGCCGCAAGACCTGTCACTGCAGCCCATGTTCCATATATATAGCAGATTCCCCATCTTGAATTCCAGGATCCGTCCGTTTCCTGATGATCCAGAATCCATCTTATCCCTTTTTTTACGGCCGTATTTTCAGGATTGAGGTTTGCGTACCTGCAAAGGAATTCAATGGTCCGGCCTGTTAAATCCGCTGACGAAGCATCTGAAATGATGAATTCCGCTTTTTCAATGGGGACAAAATGGACGTAAGGAGGGGCTGCATTTCGTTCAAAAGAAGCCCATCCCCCATCTCCATTCTGCATGGAAAGCAGCCATTGCAATCCCTTATGCCATGCTTCCCGGCATTGCGAATTTTCCGCTGCCTCTGATTTGATTGCCCTCAAGGCAGCTGCCGTATCATCAATATCAGGGTTCATGGTATTAATATCCGAAAAGCCCCATCCCCCTGGTGCTGCATCCGGGTTGTGGATGACCCAATCGCCATACTGAAAGTTCTGTTTTGATAGCAAATACCGGTTTGCCTTATGAATCATGGGGCTCCTTACTTCCGCTTCCTGAAGGGCATAGGAAAGAAGGGATGTATTCCATACGTGGGCTGTCGTATATTGCATATGCAGCCCTTCTGGAGTGACGGCCGCCATATTAATCAAACCTTGTATTGCCTTCGTAATTACAGGGTGCTCACGATCATATCCGAGTGACATGAGGGCAAATATCATTAAAAAGGTGCAGCTGAAATAGCTGTAAAGGGTTCCATCCTGTTCCAGCCTGTGAAGCATGTAGGTTTCCGCTTTTTTTAAAGCATCCTTCCGCAAGGATCCTGGTCCGCCCGCCATTAGCTGAACACCGGAACCTATCATACCGAATAATCCCCTCCACTCGCTTGAACGGTAGGTCTCAAGCGGCTCCTCCCTGTTACCTTGCATACCAGTTAAATCTGGGGATCCCTCTATTTTAATCTTAAATTTATTCGCAGCAGCTGTAAGAATAGGAATAAGATTAGCGCGTCCATATACAGAAAGGTCATAAATATTCACCGGGAAATTTTTTGGAAGAAGAATGGCTTCAATCGGTATGGTCAAAAGAGACGGCCATTCTTCCTGTGAGGTGAGGGCAAGCATAATTCTCGTAAAAAGTCCCGCTTTTCTCATACCTCCCTTGGCTATAATGAATCGTTTTGCCGCGATCATCTGAGGAGCCGTCTCTTCATAGTGTCCTGAAAGCAGGAGAGCGTAATAGGCTTCAAGGGCTGTTGATAAATCGCCTTCTTCCTGATCATGAAACAGTCTCCATGAACCGTCCCGTTCTTGTTTCCGTGCTATTCTTTCAGACAGAGAGTTCAAAAGATCCGGTTTATTTAGACGGAGCGCCTTTATAAGAACGATCATAAAACAATCAGTTTTAATTCCGGTTTCAAACAGATAGGACCAGGAACCGTTTGGCAGCTGCTCTTTTTTAAGTTTTTCCGTGAGATAAAGCAGTTCAGTTTCCGCTTCCCGCTTCATGGCTACACGCCTTTCAAATAGTCTATGTACATATATATAAAACCCGTATGAAATTTATTCACAATGGATTAGTATTTTTTTCACAAATCTAATAAAATATAAATAACCAAGCCAAAGGGGGCGGGAAAATGAAGGATTCACTAATGGACGAAAATTTGCACAACCTATTACACTACTATTTCAATCAAACAAATGAAGCGATCGTTATTACGGAACTCACATCATTGGTTCCCCTCGCTGCCCATTTCTATGATTTTAATGACAAATCATGCAGCCTTCTCGGATACACAAGAGAAGAAATGAAGCAGCTTGATCCAATTACCTTGTTCTTTGGGCACATTGATTCAGAAATTTTCCGCTCTTTACAAAAACGCTTTGCCATCGAACGGGAAATTACGCTCGAAATGGAGCTGCTGACTAAACTCCAAACCAAAATCCCCGTTGAAGCAAATTGCTTCCTTATCGAGATGGACAGTAAAACGTTCATTTACTCTTCCATAAAAAAAAATGCAAGAAGAAAAAAGGAATTTGATCAGCTGCTCTCTGAGAAGGAATTTTCCCATTCCATTTTGGATACGATTCAGGCATTCGTCGTTCTCCTGGAACCAGATGGAAGAATTGCAGATTGGAACCGGCATTGCACGTTTCATACAGGATATGCATTTGAGGAAGCTGCAGGAAAATATATTTGGGATGTAATGCTTGAAGAAGAGGAAGGAAGGAATGTAAAGGAGTTCTTTTCCCGCTCTGTTTCCCCTTCCCTGCCTATTACGAAAATAATTGGTTTGCAAAAACTGGTGAAAAAATGGTGATCCGCTGGTCTAACAAAGAAATTTATGGCCAAAACGGACAGGTTCAATATATTGTATGTACGGGTATTGATTTGACAGAAAATAAGCTTTATGAAAAGAAATTGAAGGAAAGCAACGAGAAATTCAAGCGTCTTGTAGAACATAATCCAGACGGAATTGTCATTTACCAAAATGCAAGACTTACCTATATGAACCTGGAAGCTGAGAAAATTCTGGGGATGAATTGTATGCAGGCAGGCGGTTCTATATCGGATCTTCTCCGCCCCTCAGAACAAATTTTAGCGCATGATGCTCTGCATTCCCTTATTAATCATGAGCAGGATGTGGCCGGCCCTATTGAACTCAACCTAACAAGAAGAGACGGCAGTTCCATCTCCATTGAAGCGAAAGGCATTTCTGACTGGAATCAGAACGAGACATCCGTCATCGTAGTTATGCGGGATATTTCGCCTCGCAAAAAAGCGGAACGGGAATTTCAGCACACCTTTAACCAAATGCAGGATATTCTTTCATCCTCGGTTGAAGGATTGCTCGGTATTGATGAACAGCAGCACGTCATCTTTGTTAATCAGGCAATGTTAAGCGCGATGAATATAAACCGTGACGATATTATAGGACAGTCAATCAAACCCTTTCTTCTGAAGTATACGGATCCTGCTTCAATTGATTATCTCCTTGAAGAGAACCGAACCATCGAGGTGAAGATTGGGGAAGGCCGAAAAAATAGGCACTTCGAGCTGTCTGCAAATCCAATGGAAAATGAGCGCGGCCAGGTTATCACTTTTTATGATCAAACAGACAGGGTGCTCCTTGAGACGGCAAAAAACCGCTATTATGATGCAATTGCGTGTGGAATTACCGTGCAAAATTCGGATGGAACGATCGTGTTCGCCAATCAATGTGCTTCAGAAATATTGGGGTATGAAAGCTCTGAATTACTGAATATGAGTTCGTTGAATATCGAATGGAATGCAAAGGACGAAAATGGAGAAAATTTAACCGGACAGGAGCACCCTTCCATGACCACGCTCTTAACGAAAAAGGAAGTCTCACATTTCGTTATGGGTGTCTACAATCCAATCAGAAAAGAAAACCGCTGGATTCTGATTGATACCCGGATTTTGTACGCGGATCAAAGTCAGGAAATCGAATACATTATAGCTACTTTTCAGGATATTACAGAAAAAATTGAATTGGACAACATGTTAAAAAGCCAGGAAAAACTTGCTTTAGCAGGACGATTGGCTACTGCTGTAGCCCATGAAGTGAGAAACCCCCTCACCTCTGTTTTAGGATTTCTTCAATTAATGGAAACAGCAGATGAATTGAATAAAGACTATTTACGAATCATGAAAAAAGATCTTGAGCGCATTAAGCTTGTAACAAATGAATTCTTATCATTGGCTAAACCTGAGAGTATTGAAACAGTCAAGCTTGAATTAAAGGATGATATCCTCGTGCCAGTGATTCATATATTGATGCAGGATCTGAACGACCGGAATATTACATTTGAATTCTTTGAGGAGGAGGATGGTCCGTATTATGTAGAAGGTAAGCAAGAGTCCCTTAAACAAGTATTTTTAAACTTCCTAACGAATGCGATGGATGCGATTTCGAAAGAAGGCAGTATACTCCTGACCGTTTCTCATTCTGGCGAACAGGTCCTCATTACCATTGAAGACACAGGTATCGGCATTGATTCAGAGCGCCTCCCTTTCCTTGGAGAACCTTTTTATTCATTGAAAGAGAAAGGTACAGGACTCGGTCTTCTTGTTTGCCGCAAAATCCTTGAAGAGCACTTGGGCCGTTTCAGCATAGTGAGCAGCCCGGGCGAAGGCACAAAGGTAACAATCTTCATTCCCGCATCCTCTCAATCGGATTCGGAAACAGCATAATGGTAATGGCAAAACAGGCCCGGCTCAAGTCCGGACCTGTTTTTTTAAAAGATGACATTTAAATTGGATGAAGCGGCTCTGGATTCGCTTTGCTGTGTTTTCTTTTAACGGCCGCAGCAGCCAGAAAAATACTTGCCTCAAATAGAAGTGCCATTGGAATCAGGACAAATAACTGCGAGCTGAAATCAGGCGGAGTGATGACCGCAGACAAAATGACTAGAACCAGGTAGACATATTTACGGTATTTTCTCATCATCGTTGGAGTGATTATCCCAAGGTTCGTTAAAAAGACAACCGCTGCCGGCAGCTCGAATAAAAACCCAAACGGCAAAACGATTTGAAAGAGAAAACCAAAATACTTTTCGGTTGTGAAAAACGCAGTAAACAGACCATCCGTCATGTTTAGCAGAAACCCTAATGCTGAAGGAAATACAACTAAATATCCAAAGCATATGCCCCCGGTAAATAAGATTCCAATTGCCGGAACAAACACATAGACAGCTTTTTTTTCTTCAATCGTTAAAGCCGGTCCAACGAATGCCCAAAGCTGGTGGGCTGCCACCGGAAAAACAGCAGCAATAGCCAAAATGTTCGCCATAGTAAAGTAAACCCACATAATTTCAGAAGGGCCCAATACAGTCAGCTTGATATCCGAATCGATTAAAAACCAGCGATAAAGATCATCTGCTAAAAAGAATCCGATTCCCAAAAAGACAGCATAGGCAAGACCGGTCACGAAAAGCCTTTTTCTTAATTCCTCAAGATGCTTTTGCCAAAAGGCCATTTGAGACATCATGTATCCCTCCCCCGATAGGATAGGGAGATCTTTTTAGATCTCCCTCTGATTCCCTCTCATCATTTTATTTCTTCGGCTTTTTTAGGGCTTTCATCTTTTATTGCTTCTCTCGTTCCGTTCTTAAATTCTTTTAGAGCAGCACCAAAGGACCTGCCGATTTCTGGAAGCTTGGAAGGGCCAAAAACAATAAGAGCAATAACCAATATTAAAATCAAACCTGGAACTCCAATATTTTGAATCATGTTCAATTTCCCTCCTTAGAAAATACTATTATCTTCAAGAATGACAAGCTCTGCCTTTTCATTAGGCACTTCACATTGCCAGAGCAATTCCTTCTTAGATGTTTCTTTTTCAATATTATCTACTTTGTAAGCTGTCCAAAGTGATTTCACCTTCGTTACTTCCAAAACTGCATATCCATGAGCTGTGCTGTCAAAAAGTTTAATCCAAGGATTTTCGACTTTGACGATGTTTTGGAGCTCCTTAAATAACACTTCTGCTGTAACTGTGCTGAGATCGCTCAATTTTGTTCTTAAAAGGCTGATTAGCTCGCTAATGGCGTCAGCAGGCATCGGACTTGATGGATCCGGAATTTTATTCAGGATATTTCGAATCGACTCCCTCAAGTTGCTGGACGTCACTGAGCCTACCATTAGTTCAACCCCTATCTGTTTCTCATCCTTAAACAGACCGTAGTTGTCTCTCATTACTGAAGCTTCAAATGTATGGAAGTCTCCCGTTAGGGCAATTAAATTGGAGATTCCATTATCCGTAATGGTTTTGGCAATAACATCACGTTCAAACGTATATCCATCCCACGCATCCAGATTAGCGAGTTTCCCAAGGATTTTTAACTGGGTAAGCTGCACTTCGTTTCCCCACAGCTTCCATTGCTGATTTGAATTTTTCAGTTCATTCAAAAACCAGTCCAGCTGCGAAGCTCCAAGCATCGTTCTTGCTGAGCTAGATACATTTTCGCACCCTCTAGTTAAATATCGGTCCAGCGTTTCCTCACCGCACGGATGGGAACTTCTGTATAACCGCTGATCGGTCATGATAATTTTTGCCAGGTTTCCGTATGTAAAGGAACGATAGATACGGATCGACTCTTCAAAACTTTTTTCTGGATTAAACGGAACTCTTGCCGGCATATATTCGTACCATGCCTGGTTGGCTACAAGTCTTCGTTCCGGGTTTGCATTGGGATCATCGTCTGGTGCGACGGCAGGATAGTAAGTGTCATTTGCAAACTCATGGTCATCCCATGTGGCAATCATTGCATGCCGACTGTGCAGTCTTTGGAGGTTGGGATCCGTACGATATGTTTTATAAAGCGTTCTGTAGTCCTCCAGTGAAGATGCTTTTGCCTGCCCGCTAGGCAACTTGATTTTTCTAGATGCGAGATTTCCCTGATAGGCGGCATCCCCTACAGATTCATAGATATAATCGCCAACATGAAGGAAGAAGGCGAGGTCTTCATCTGCCATGTGGCCGAGTGCGGTAAAATAACCGTTTGTATAATCCTGGCAGGAAACGTAGCCTAATTTTAAGCGCTGGACATCCGCCTGGTTTTTTGGCAGTGTTTGAAAACGTCCTGTCTGGCTGACGTAACCCTTCTTCGTAATAAAGCGGTAGTAGTAAGTTTCCGAAGACTCCAGAACTCCGTCTAAGTCCACCCTAACGACTTGATCATGTTCCTTCCAAATAGGCGAAAACCCTCTCGCATCCAAATTAGAGAAATCCTCTTGGCGGCTCACTTCAAACATGACAAAATGTCCCGCTTCGATGGCTGAAGAAAGCTGCTCATTTCCCGCATTCTCTCTTTCCATCCAATAAATTACATTCTCGCCAATTTGATTGTCCGTATAGCCAGATTCTTTATCCGGGTCTACTCTAGTCCAAATCATTGCCCCGGAATCAGTAGGGTCCCCAGATAATACGGCCTGCGGAAAACCTTCTCCTGCATTATAAACAGGGGCGTATGGCGCTGTTTCCGCTGCATGGGCTCTGGAAAGGATACCAGACAACCGGCCTGCACCTGATGCCTCTACGGCTACTACGGCCGAACCGGCTAAAAAGTATTTTAAAAACTTTCTTCTGTCCTGATCATATTCTTTATTGGAGTCTTCAAACTTGTCCTGCATCATCGTGCCTCCCATAGCATTTTTCAATACTTCTTTATTGTGGATAGGAATCATGAAGGAGGGTTTACAGATAAATAACAAACCTTTTAAAAGCTTGTTAAGGAAGGTAAATTTTATGGTAAATTAATGAACAAGAGGAAAATAAAAACGGACAGCAGGCTGCTGTCCGTTCTATGTAAACCATTATTATAATTTAGCTGAATCTTCTGCCCTTCCAGATTGACTTGGAATGGATGATTCGAAATTGGCTGTGCTTGTAGACGATGAACGCGTTTCATTTTCTTGAGATAATGGCTCTGTAAGCTCGGAACCGGCATCGGCTACTTTCACACCTACGTCTTTTACATCGCCTGCTGCTTCCTTCACATTATTAAGTGCTTCCTGTGAAGTTGCTGCGACTTCTGTTATTTTTTTAAAGACACCATTGTTCAAGCTTTCATAAATGTTTTGTGCATCACGGATAGCGGACTCCAGCGTGCTTCTTGCATTGTTAAATTGAGAAACGAATTGATCTTTAACTTCGCCAGGATTGTCTTTGACATTTTGGACAATGCCTACTGTCGAATCTTTGATGCCGGCAGCACCTTTCGTTACTTTACTGCGAGTAGTAGAATCCAGCATGGAAACAGCCCCGCCGATAATAGCACCTAAAATCATTCCTCTTACAAGCTTGCTGTTTTTATCCTTTTGTCTTTTGCTATCCTGAATTGTAACTTGTGTCATTGCTTGAACTCCTCCTCTAAATCGATTTGTCTATTAAGTACCCCAGCCTGCTAAGCGATAAACAGTAAAAATCCTACAAATTATAAAAAGCAGCAGCAAAAGGGGGCCGCCTTTAACAAACAGCCGTTTATCACTGCAGTCCAAGAGATACGTATTTCACTTCTAAATATTCTTCAATTCCATGCCGGCCGCCCTCTCGCCCAAGACCGCTTTCCTTCATGCCGCCAAACGGGGCTTGTGCAGTGGAAGGCAGTCCATCGTTTAAGCCAACAATGCCGTAATGAAGAGCTTCAACTATCCGGATGCCTTTGGATATATTTTCGGTAAATACATAGGCGGCTAGGCCGAATGGAGAATTATTAGCTCTTTTAATCGCTTCATCCATATCCTTCACACGGGTAACAGGTGCAACGGGACCAAATGTTTCCTCATTCATACAGAGCATATCATCCGATGCCTCGCTGATAATAACCGGTTCCATATAGTACCCTTTTGAATCAGGTGCGCTTTGTGGACTTTTTAAAAGGGTTCCTCCCTTTTTTTCAGCATCATTTAAATGCTCTCTAACTTTATTAACCCCATCATCATCAATGAGGGGCCCGATTGCCACACCTTCATCCAGCCCGTTCCCGACTTTCAAATTAAACACAGCCTGTTTAAACTTTTCTAAAAACTTATCATAAACAGCGTCATGGACGTATGCCCGGTTCGTACAAATACACGTCTGCCCTGAATTACGGAATTTAGAAGCAACCATTGCCTTAGCTGCGCCATCCAGATCCGCATCGTCCATCACGATAAACGGCGCGTGCCCGCCAAGCTCCAGTGAGATTTTTTTCATCGTATCAGCTGAACCTTTCATCAGCGTTTTCCCTACTTCGGTTGAACCGGTAAAAGATAATTTCTTCACTCTTTCATCTGCCATCCAGGCTTCAGAAATTTCTTGGGATGAACCGGTTATTACGTTCAGCACCCCTTTTGGGATCCCTGCTTCTTCTGCCAGTTCAGCCAATCTTAACGCTGTAAGAGGGGTAGAAGAAGCAGGCTTGACAACGGCTGTACAGCCTGCCGCTAATGCAGGTCCTACCTTTCTTGTTATCATCGCAGCAGGGAAATTCCATGGCGTGATAGCCGCAACGACACCTACTGGCTGTTTAATAACAAACAGACGCTTATTAGCAGCAGATGCAGGAATGGTTTCACCGTAAATACGCTTTCCTTCTTCTGCGTACCATTTGATGAAACTATTGGCATAGCCTACTTCTCCAATTGCTTCTTTAAGCGGTTTGCCTTGCTCCTTCGTCATGAGTTCACCAATCTCGTCCTGGTGCACTTTGATTAATGCATGCCACTTTTCCAGGTATTCAGCTCTGTCATAAGCAGTCAGGGAAGACCAATCTTTAAGTGCATCATGTGCTGCATCAACTGCGGATTTTGCTTCCTTGGCACCGCCTTTTGGAACAGAGGCAATAATGTCCTTCGTTGCAGGATTTTCGACTTCTATCGTTTCATCTGTTTGAATCCATTCTCCGTTTATGTATATCTGCCAATTTTTCAAATTAAACCCTCCCGTATAATATTGGACTTTCTATCTTTTTTCCACTAACCTGTATTATATTAAACATAAATGCTGGTTAGAACGGAGCTGGAGGCAGAGAATCATGAATCAAAATAAATTATGGAAAGCAGCTGGCGCTGTAGGCTTGATGGGATTGCTTGCATGGAATGAATTTAGAAGATTCAAAAAAGAGCTGGAAAAATCCAGCTTATCTGAAAGGAATGCAGAGTTAAAAACGGAGGATGAAGAAGACGATTCAAATCGAGATAGTTGAGAATCGATGTGTTCCCAATGAAAGGAGTAAAGCTGTTTATATTTGAGTCATTTGCTCTGCTGAATGCTGATCGGCAGTGCTTAGCTGGTCTGGCGTCAATCGGGTGATTTCTGCAAGCTGGGCCATGGTTTCGATTAGTTTTTCAATTTGGAGTTTTATAGAGGCTGCGTGGTAGGAAATATCCAGCTGTTCGATATCTGGATAATGTGAAGACGCTTTATAGTATGAATGGCTGAAGCCTTCCTGTACTTCCAGCAGCTCCCGCTCTCTTTCCTTCAGGCGGCTGCTTAATGAGAGCAGTTCATTTACATGAATGCTAATTTCCAAAGGTAGCTTTGAAGTGTTCATTGAAGTGATTCTCTCGCTTTCTCTTCTAGTTGAGCGGCAAGCTCAGTTAAACGGACTTCCTCATGCTGAAGTCCGGAGATCATTTGATTCATATGATCATATATCGCCGTAAAAGCGTCTGATGCTTCTTCCATGACCCGATTGAAACTTTCTGCACTCTTACCTTTCCAGTCATGGGCAGCTTCGGATACGTGGTTCGTCGTCTGGTGAATGATACCTGTGAACTGATCCATAATCTGAACTAATTCTCCCCTGAGCTGCTGTACCGCGTAGCAATCACCTTCTGTATTCATGACACTCCGCATCAGCTGGTTGAAGCGATCCATCTCATTCAATACCATTCACCTTCCATCTTCTTCTTTCTTCAAGTATAGGAGAAATTTTCAAGTTTGCACAACGGAAATTTGGATTATTATCTTTTGGGTCTACAAAGAAATTTTTGTCGAATATAGTCGAATATATAGGTCTGCTTATCAATATATGTGTATCTTACCTTATGTTTTTACAGAGACCTATGTCCTATTTTGTTTAATGAAGGAAATTCATGTGTAAGTTTGCCGGTTTTGACGTATGTTGCCGGCTTAATAATCATGCCTTTACTCACAATTATTTTACATATAATGGATTTTATGTTTTGATTTCTTCAAATTGAATTCGATCCTTTTTAGGCGTAAGCGGCTCCTCCTGAACTAAAAAATCACCGTAAGACCTGGGAATTTCCGCATACCCCGCGACACGGTCCTCTTTAACAAAAACAATTACATTCAAGTCATCTCTTTCTTCCAGATTATTATCAGGCTCGAAAGGCATCCCAAGCTGTTGTTCCATTTCTTCTTCTGTCGTATATGGTCTGAAAATATAGGCTTGATCCCACGAAAAGTCTGCTGCATCACTCAGTCTGAACTCTGATTTATGCTTGTCCATCTCTGAAAGGATGTTCTTTTTCAACGAATGACTTTCTTTTACATTTTGGCTGCATCCGGACATTATTATGAAAAAAAGTAATAGATAAGCTGACAAACATTTCATTTTTGAATATCCCTCCCTGCAATTTAAATCCTATCGTACTATGATTTAGATTGTTTTTCAGTGGGACGAAATGGGTGAATTTATTTCGGGGTCCTTAGAATGATCCTCTTCCCTGCTTTTATATGCACTGATTCATGTTGCCGGCCTTTCCCTAAAAAAGCCTGCACAGCCATTTAAAACGGCTTAAAGTATTTTCGGCAAATCTGCTCCTGCCGATGGCGTTTATTTTTCATACCGCAGCTGGAGCAGTTTATTATAAAAGAGTCAAACGAACAATTAAAGGCTAATCTCTTTCCCTGCTCCAATGCTTTAATACCAAATAGGATCTCACCAGCAAGCATCAGTCCTGATAAGAAACAATCAACATAAGAGAATCCACCCACCAGCAATTTTTTTTACCATAAATCTTAGATTAATAGAAAGAGAGTAGACAGTTCTTACAGTCTTTTCCTCCAAATCGTGTTTATGCCATTTAGCTTCTTGGACCGGAAATTAACTTTAAGACTTATTTAGAGCAGCAAAGTTTCCGAAAGCAGCCTTTCCTTTTTAAACCGTTCATGAGATGGAGCTTAAATCATTTCGGTTCGTCCCTGAATATAATACAAGATGACGCAAAAAGAGGTGAAAAAATGGCAGCATATGAAGTACTATTGGAAATAACCGGTGCGTGGATACAATCGGCTGGAACCGCTATTGCTGCCATTGGGGAAACAATGGTAGCAGGAGAGGAAGCGGGGTATGTTACAGGAGAAAGATTAGTAGTTATCGGAAACGGGATTGAAGCAACAGGAAATTCCCTTCAAGCCATAGCTCTCTCGTCCAATGTAACGCGCACCTTCTCAAGTCTGGGATCATGGCTGCAGGCTGCCGGAAATACAACAAATGCTGTGGCGGGGATTGTCATTCTTTATGGAGACGAGAAAGCTGGATTGAAGCTCGATATTCTAGGTGACTCGGTCCAATCAGCCGGAGCAGCTTTTGAAGCAAACTTCGTTGATGGAAGCCTTCCATTGGCAGGCGCTATCATTACAGGTGAATATCTTGTCTCTCTTGGAGCTGCACTTGAGGCGATTGGCGCATACTATATTCTAAAAGGGAAAAAGAAACACGGGGATGCAATTCAGGCTTTTGGAAGCTACCTTCAATTTGCTGGTGTGACAACTGTTGCTGGTGCGTTGACAAAAGGGGTTATTTGTAGAGATGGTTATATTACAGAAGGAGATTTATACGTATACCCCTGCAGCTATATATAAGCAGTGTACAGAGTCAACACGACATATCCCTCCCTTTCCCAGATATTCCTTCTTCTATATAATGCTGCTTAAATCAGAGACTTTCTCTAAAAGAATACATAGAAGTTCTTGTGCTGCATGCAGCCAGAGAAATTTACGAGTTTAATAGAAAATGTTCAATTCGATAAAATAGAAAAACTATCTTCTGAGCTATCTCCTCCTTAGAAATAAGAACGATTAATTTTCGCTTCCGCTCGAAATAACCGGATTGATAAGAATCACATTTATCCATAATGAACCCGATTTAAGAATCCACGTTCCTCCTATTTCAGGTTAAAATAGAAAAAAAGGCCCATGTGCAAGTGCATGGGCCTTTTTTTAAAGCTAAAGCTATTTATTCTTATATCTTAATTTCTATCTTAGCCGTTTTCTTAAGCTCTTCTACTTTCTTGCCTAGTGATTCGTTTTGTTTTTGCTGGGTCAGCTGCTGCTTGATTTGCGGTTTTACTTCCTCAAGCTTCGGCGGTTTTTGTCCGCCTTGTCCGCCCTGCTGTGCAAACTGATTGTAATACTCTTCGATCTCTTTGTCCGTTACCTCAGGTGCAGGAATTTCTTTGGATACATACTGGTTCATTTTAATGCTTTCAGCAACTTGCTCATTCAGCTGCTTTTCATCCATTCCCTGCATCTTGAGTGCTTCCTGAAACTTTTTATCGTCATTGTTGTATTGCTTTTTAATTTCATCGATCTGCTTCTTCACTTCATCAGCAGATGCATTGTATCCCTTTTTATCAGCTTCCTGCATCAGGATATTCTGACCGACCAGTGTATTAACGGTCTGATCTTTCACTTGCTTTTCTGCTTCTTTCGAAGTGGGGTCCTGACCCATTTGCTGCATTTGCATTTGAGTGGAAGACAGAACGCTGTTGTAGTCGCTTCCTGTAATAGCCTGTCCATTCACCGTAGCGACCGTTTTCTTATCATCTACTTTTTGAGCTTCCATTTTTTTCTGCATCTCTTCCATTTGCTTTTGCTGTTCTTTTTGGCTAGGCTGATCTGCTTTAGCCTGTTCTTCTGTTTTCTTTGGTTCTTCTTCCTTTTTCGCTTGATCTTGGGCTCCGCATGCTGCCAGAACCATACTCATTAATCCTATGGTGAGAGGATACATTATTTTCTTCATCTTTTCTCCTCCTGCTGCGATTATATTTGAAAATAGCTACAGTTCGCATTGTATCGAACAGGCAATGAAAAAGAAACCATTTACGTCCAAATGTTATCTCTTTGAAACGTTCTGTAATCTTGTAACAGTTTACTTTACAAAATAACAGCCGGAATACATATTCCCGGCTTAGCCTTCAGTTTCGATTATTCAGGTATATAACAGTAGGAATATCTGCTGGCGCCCAATCCAAATCATTAAGCTCATCCACAGCGGCCCATCTTAATTCTGCATGCTCCTTTGCTAATGGGTCCCCTGAAACGATGGACGCATGATAGGTTAATAAATTCACTATAACCTTGTCATATTCGTGTAAAACATCCTCAATTTTTTCGTTCACTTGAATTCTGCATCCAAGCTCTTCTTTAATCTCACGAACAAGACTCTCTTCTGGGCTTTCTCCTTCTTCAATTTTCCCGCCAGGAAACTCCCAAAAGTCGGGCAGTGACATTTGAGGAGAACGGAGAGCGCATAGAATTTGTTTTTGATCATTATGTATAACAGCTCCGACGACTTTAACGGTTTTTTTCATTTGGAAGTACCACCTTCATTATAAATATTAATTTTCATTGTAATGAGAGCTCCAGGCTTTTGGCCCTTAAAAGCTATGAATAAAATTTTTTTCAGCTTGGGGATGCCCGCATTCCTCTCGGCCAGCGGTGCTGCCGAGTCTCTTCTGTCCCGCTGCTTTTGGAAGTCTTTCATCTTCCGCTTCAACCAGCTCAAATTATTGGATGAGCAGAAAACAAAATATTCCGGTACCGAAATCCTGCTGTTCTGATCTGTTCCCATTTTATCATACTTTTTCTATAATAAGCTGATCAGCCGGGATACTGCTCTGAATAGGGGCTTTAGTTAGTATTTTAGAACCCTGCTTTTTGAGATCGTCTGCGGGGTCTCACCTGTCCCGCAGCTCCCGCTGGAGTCTGGATCCTTCCCCCCCAATCAGCCTAAGTCTTTATTGATCAAAACACATGGCTAAAAACATTTTTGAGCCCAAAATAATAACCCAAGATCATTACTCATACATCGAGCAATCTTGGGTTTTAGCAGGGCTTTTCAGACAGTATCCTGCCTACTTATCTTCCATAAAAATCCGGTAGAGCTGCCGCGGTCTGCCTTTTGATTTCAGCTTTTCTTCCCCAGCCGCTGCTGCAATCCCGGCTTCTGTCCATTGATGCAAAATCCGATGAGCGGTTCGGATTGTTACATTCAAAAGAGAAGCCATCTCATGAGCCGTATAAAATTCTTTCTCTGTCCGATTCAATTTAGCCAGCATCCGCTCCAAATGGATTGCTGACATCCCCGCTCTTTTCGCTCTGTCCATAACCTTTGCGTCTGATGAGGAAAGCCGGTACACCATGGGACTTGCCATCTCAATTGGTCCGACTGCACTTTTATCCTCCCGGACAATAAAACATTGATTGATTCCATATTCGGATGCTTGTCTTAAAGCAATTCTTGAATGTTCCCCCGCCTCGCTTGCCGTATACCCAAAGCCAATCCCCATCGAGAGCATTCTCTGGTTAATTTGTTTAGCTTCTTCAAGAAGCGGAATATGTTTATAGCCCTCAGTAACACGTTCAAATGCACCTCTTGTTGTGGCAAAAACATAATGCTCTCCGCCTAAATCGGTTAGATGCCCCTCAAGACTTTCTGCATAATCCAAAATTTTCGCGTGAAGCTTAAGCTTTTCACGCTGAAAATCGTGCTCTGATGCTGCACTCTCCATGAAACGGCCGTAATCCCCGATTCGTATCGTTCCAATCACAATTTGAGCTTCCAGGCTTTTTCTTTTTTCCGTAGAGAGCAAGGCACGCTCCAGCGCTACCACAATGTCCCCCTTTGTTGGCGTAACCCATTCTGCAGAGATTCCTGCCATTTCAAGCTCTGCGGCAACAGCCTTATTTCCCGTTAAAACCCCTGTGCATTTTTCTATAGCCATATGATTCATGTGCATTTCTACATTGGGAACATCCATCGCTTTAATAAATTTCGGCTTTTCATCCAGTTCCTGCAGCGCAGATTGTACCTGCTGAAGGGATAGCGTATCAATCGATAACCCTGACAGATCTCCCGTTTTATTTTTCAATCTGTGCAGTGATCGATATAACCCTGAGCCTTTTAAAGGAATATAGTGGACTGGTATTTTAAATTTATTTTCCTTGAATGCCTGCTGGTACGGTTTTTTTCCAGAGAATAAAAGAATGTCCGTTTTCTCTATTAGTTCCGCTGCAAAAAGAGAAGCATCCTCAATCCGGTCAGAGAGCCTGAAAACAGGCTTCAGGGAAGGAAAGTCTTTTATTGCCGTTCTAATATTCTCACCGATTTCATGAGGGCCGATAATGCCAATGATGATTGGCTGTTTCAAATCTCTTTCCTCCTACCTTGCGACAGTCCATTCGTTTAGCTGAGAACGAACGAAAGCATCGTCGTGCAAATGCGGATAGTTTTTATAGACCCGGCTGATTTCTTCTGATTGTCCCGGACTTAGCTGGTCAGAATCATTCAGGCACCAGTTCCCCTTTAGTAATCCCTGTCTTTTCAAAACTTCATTAATCCCAGCGATGCAGCCTTTGAATTGGTGGGCGGGATCAAAGAATGCTGCATTCGCATCCGTAATTTGTGTTCCGAGCGCCAATAAATCTTTATATCCCTCACCAGTCTGTCTTGCTTTCTTGATCCTTTCAAGGAGCAAGACTGCCGGTTTCGTCCACACTGCCCAGTGGCCAAGCAAGCCCCCCGCAACCTCCTTCTCCACGATTTGTCCATTAACATTGAATCGGAATACTGTAAGCAGGTCTGCCACAATATTATCATCATTCCCGGTATAAAGGGCAATGTCCTCACGCCTGCTTGAATGACACACAGCACGGGCCACATCAAGGGTTTGATATCGGTTAAACGGAGCCATCTTTATTGCAGCAACTCCGGGAATCTCAGCCATTTCCCTCCAGAATTCGTACGTAAATAAACGTCCCCCAACCGAAGGCTGAAGATAGAATCCGAATACCGGAAGAATTTCGCTGATTTGCCTTGTACGCTCAAGCAATTGGACTTCTGATTGATTAATCAGTCCCCCGCTGCTCACCAGGGCAAGATCATAGCCCAAGCTTTTAGCAAGCTCCGCTTCTTCCAAAGCCTGCTCTAAAGGCCCGCAGACACCTGCAATTTTTAAAAAGGGCCGGCTCATTGTTTCTGCTTCTTCAGCTGCCATGCGAAGAACTGGCTCAAGCATATTGATACCAGGTTCACGGATTTCAAATTGGGTTGTATGAACTCCTGCTGCGATACCCCCTGCTCCGCTTGCCATATAGTAGCGGGTAAGCGCACGCTGATGCTCTTCATCAAGCTGCCGGTCAGCTGTTAATGCAAGAGGATGAGCCGGAATAACGGTTCCTTCCCTTAATAAAGCCCATTTTTCTTTATCCAATCAATACGCCCCCTGTCGTTCCTGAAAATGAGTCGGTTTATTGATTGTTTCACCATCTGACATAACCCATTCAGCCGTCCAATCAATCATCTCAAGGAGTGTCACATTGGGGTAGCCAAATAGCTGATGTGACTTAGAAGCATTGCTAATCAAAGCAGTATTTTGTTCTTCCCCTGTAAAATTCGGCTTTTCATTAAAACGTTTCCCAAACTCCGCTGCGAGCCAGCGAATGCTTACTGTTTCAGGACCGGTCACATTAAGAATAATCGGCGGTGATTGACAGATAGATAATGAGCGTATCGCCATCTCGTTGGCATCTCCCTGCCATATCACGTTAACCTGCCCCATTGTCACATCGATGGCTTTCCCTGATTTCACTGCTTTTGCTACTTCGAGTAAGACCCCATAACGCATATCAATCGCATAATTTAAGCGGAAATGCACCATTGGAATCCCATATTGATGTGAAAAATAAGTAAAAACCCGTTCCCTTCCAAGACTTGATTGCGCATATTCACCAACAGGGCCCGGATCATGTTCCTCAGTTGCCCCGCCTTTAAAAATTTCTGTAAGAGGATAGACATTTCCTGTTGAAAAGGAGACGATTCTTGAATGCCTATAATGCTCCGCTACCCTGCCAGGCAAATAAGTGTTCATAGCCCATGTAAAATGCTCATTGCCTTTCGTTCCAAATTTATTTCCCGCCATATATATTACGTTCTCTGAGGCAGGCAATCCTTTTAGCTGCTCATCCTTCAAAAGGTCAGCGGCAATTGTTTCCACCCCGTTCTTTTCAAGATCTGCTCTGACTTCATTTCCGGAAAAACGGGATACAGCGATGACCCGCTGCTTGCCTCCTCCTTCTTTGATTGCGTTTTTTGCCAGTTTTGCTAATGTTGGCCCCATTTTTCCGCCTGCACCGAGTAATATCACGTCACCATTCAGGTTTTTCATATCCTGCACAAGAGCATTGGATGGATGCGTCATCCTTTCCTCAAGCTGCTGTATCGTCTTCAATTGATTTCCCCCTTTTCATTTAACATAATTTTCTGAATTATTTATAGTTTACTATTTAGAGACATGTCTATAATAGGTCTTTAATTCGAAAATATAATAATGATAAATACGGAAAAAAAACTGCCTCATTAAGAGCCAGCCATTCCTCAATTATTTTGGGCGCTTGCTTCTGAGAGCAGTTTTTTCATTTGATTCAATTTCGTCCGGTATTGAATTATTTTTGCATCCATTTGTTCTTTTAAATGTTCAATGGAATCGGTCGAAGTTAAATGATTGTCAGGATAGTCAGAATCAAACATCGCGTTAAGAATCCTCGTAGCTTCAGTAGCAGACTCTTCAGCTTTTTCCACTTCAAGCTTCAGTCTGGAAAGCTCTTTGCCCCTTTTTTCCATCATGTTTTCACCATAAACTTGAGAGATTTATTCATTTCCTGCCTGAGCTCAAGGCCTATTTTTTTTAGTTCTCTCTCTGCATGCTGAAGGTCTAAAGCTGCCTCTTTGAATTGTAAGGAAAAACGCGTATCATCAATGTCGGCTTTTTGAAAAAGTAAACTTGTTTCCGGAAACTTGTTTAGAAATTCTCCAACCTTGTCTGTTTTATAAAGAAGTACAGCAACTTCTCCCGTCATAGGTCTGCTTTGATTATACGTTTCACCAATCATATCTGCCCCTCCTCCGTTACGGCCTGTGACGATCGTAATCTGCTGATCATAATTGCTGAAAAGTGCTAAATGAGTATTTGTATATAAGATACCCTGTATGATCAATAGGTCAAACAGGCTTTTTTAAGCTATTTTCAGTTTTGTTTGATATTTTTTTGTAAACGGCGGACAACATCACACCTGCTGCAATAAAACCTGCGGCCCCTATCAATCCCAGGATCCGACTAGGTATCCGCTCTAAAAGAAGGCCCGCTCCAAACATGGACATCCCTAAAATGGTGTTTGATAATGTTGAATGCAAGCCGAAAATCTTCCCCTGATGCTTGCTCGGACATTCCTTCATAAACATGAAGTCAAAGCAAGTGTTCCCGATGCCTGAAAAAAATCCCAGCATGATGAATAAAATCACCGCTGCGGCAGCGGCTGCAGTGCTGCTTAAAAATCCAAGAGAAACCCCTTCAGCAAAAAGAGCCAGCAGTCCAATCTATTAGATGTTAATGAAATATATCATTAAGGCAACAAATTTTTAAATAAAAAATCAGCGGAGAGTTATTTCTCCGCTGATTAGTTCAATATCGAGTTAATAGTATTTATATTAATTTTACACCGAAATCAGGTGACAGAAATAAGGTCTTGCAGGATTGTAGCCTCAAAAAAGACCTGCTTGCTATCAGCAGGTCTTCGTAAGTTTTAACGAAAGCACAACTTATCATACTGGTCTTTATAGGAGTCTGGAAGCTGTTCCAGAATACTGCATATTCTCTTCTTTGAGCTGAAATCTACTTGTATCATTAGTGGATCATGGTCGCTCGCGCGGCCTTGCTGTTCCATGAAAGAGGAGTTAATGTGAACAATATCCGCTTTAGTCGTTTGAGCAAGGTGCTTAGAGACTAGGATATGATCAAGTACCTGAGAGTTTCCTTGATAAGTATAAGAGTATCTTTCTTCAGGTTTGATTTTATCTACCATGTTGCTAAGTTCAGACCCTTTTAGGATCTCGAACGTTTTTGAGAACTCAAAATCATTAAAGTCTCCCAGGGCAATTATGCTGGCTTGAGGATCCTTGTTTTTAATATCCTTTACGAAAGAGTTTACAATTCCGGCAATTTGATGGCGCTGAATTTCGCTCTTTAGCAGAGGAGGCTGATTTTTGCCGAAAAGCGGCTCATCTCCGCCTTTAGAGTTAAAATGATTGGCAATGACAATGACATTTTCTCCTTCGAACTTAAACTGTGCAGCAAGCGGTTTTCTGCTTGATTCGAACGCTTTGTTCATGGGATCAATGCGTCCTGGATTTAATGTAAGTTTGCCTTTTTCATAACCAACAGCCTGGGTAGCTGTACCCTTTGTTCCAGGTGCTAGTGTTACCCGTTTTTTGTTATAGAGAAAACCTACACGAATGTTTCCTCCCGGCTGTCCGCCGTCTTTTTATCTTCCGGAGCAATATCTGTAAAGGCGTATTCCGGACCGCCAAGTGCTTTTATTTTATCAATTAGCTTTTTGAAGCTTTGGTCAGCTGCTGTCGTTCCCGTATCAGCTGGTCCATCATTATCCTGAATTTCAGTTAACCCAATAATATCAGGATTCTTTAGGTTTTTGACAATAGCTTGTGCTAACTTTGTCACTTTTTCATCACTGTCTGCTGGAGAGAAGTTTTCTACATTATAAGAAGCAACAGTAAGTTCATCTTTTTTGCTTTTAATAGAAGTAGTTTCTCTTTCCGTATTACCAGATATGAATTTAGGAAGGTCACTGCTTGGGCTTAAAATTTTGAAATTGCTGAAGCCGTAGCTCATCACCCCATTTATCGTTCCTTCAAAATAATCTCCTGTTTTAGCAAGAAAAGATTCATCATTGATGTCAATATGAAGGCGTTCTGGATTAAAATCTGTTTTTTCAGCCCGCAGTCCGCCGCTTTTGGTATTTGTTTTCACATTTCCCGGCACCACTACAAGTTCACCATAGTTTTGAGGAGCTACCACTTTAGGATTTTCAACGGCCACTCTCATTCCTTCAAGGCTTTCGTAAAAATCGATACCGTCTTCATCCGGATCGAAGGCTGCAAATTGATCGTTGTCAATGACTTCTGCAGGAGCGACGCGGTCTTTACCGATTACAACCGGTTCTGGCAAAGCTGTTCCTGAGGAAACTTTTGTGATTGCGGAGGCATTGATTTCTGTCATAGCTAAGTCCGTTTGAAGCTTTTCGCTGTAGCCTTCCAATACCCACTCTTTTACCTGTCCGCTTGCTTTAACTACGTCTCCGGCTTTTAAGCCATGGGACTTTTTGTAAACAAGAATTCCCTCTGACGTATTTTTATTATCATCTGGCTTTAAATCCTGCATATAAAAATTGCTGCTGTCTGCAACGTGTGTGACAATCCCTTCAACATCGGCTACAGTTTGTCCGTTAAAAGGAGATGTATGGCTCTCACTCTGTAAATCATGAATTCTTACCGCATCTTTTTGAATTTTATATTCAAATTCTGCAGCTTCACTAGAATTCAATCCTGTTTTTATAGCGATTGCTTTAACAACCGTATCTTTTTCAATCTTTATTGGTCCAGTGTATTTTGCTGATTGAGCAGTCGGCTGGCTGCCATCAAGGGTGTAATGGATAGCTGCTCCCTGTGTTTCTGATGAAAGAGTTACTTCGGTGTCTTTTTTCACAAACCCGGATGCAGGGTTCGCAGTGACAGGACGCACAGCTGAAGCATCCTCTGTAATATCCTCTGCACTTCTTGGAACAAGCTTGTATTCGTTAAAATTATAATCAATTACTCCAGTGATCGAATCATAAGTCTTCCCCGATTCTAACAGCGAACTGTCAGCAGGCTTAATAACGAATTTACCTTTAGAGTCTGAGGCAGCAAAGTTTCCATTGCTATCTTTTGTACCGGCAGATATATTCTTTACTGTAACAATTTCTCCCTCTGTTTCTTCATTCAAATCCTGAGAAGAAATAATTTGCGGAGCTGGAACGCCAGCATTTTCCTGTACAATCTCTATTGATTCAAGATTAGCCGGTTCAAGCTGCGGCATTCCAAAATAATCATTGACTGGCCCAGCCGCTCTAATTTTATCTCCGATCTTGACTTTCGAGTCCAAACTTGCAGCTCTTACAATAAGTCCGGCAGTTGCATCTTGAATGAAAACATTGTTTTTGCCACCTGCTGTAAATATAGCGGTTACCGTTCCAATAACGGATGCAGATGTTCCTTTAGGCAGAATACGTGCGCTGGCAATGGTCTTTTCTCCAGCTCCGGGAGGTACACTGGTGTCATCAGAAAATACCATGCTGCTGGCATTTTTTATTCCTGGCATTCCATTATAAGCAAGAAGTTCGCCGGTTACTTTAATCTTTTTACCAATGTTTGCTGGATTGGTTTGAAGACCAAACTTTGCCCGGAAGCTTGCTGGCAGCTGGACCGAGACCATTTTGTTTACATCTTTTTCTGTGCTGCTGTCTGCAATCGCAACATTGTAATCGTTACCAAAAGGCGGGTCATATTTTACTGATTTTGAACCTGTTGTGTGAGCTGTGATATAACCCTCAACAGCTGCTGTCTGGCCATTGTTGTTTGCGATGGCATCTGCTACGGTTAGGGTGTCTGCTGCTTTTGAGACACTTATAGATCCCGGTGCAAGCAAACTTAAAATCATTGCAAATACGATAGCTAATTGAACGAACCACTTCGAATTCCTTTTGTTCATTTTTTATCCTCCTTTGGTAAAATCCTCGTAAAAAATATATATCAATGTTCCTGGTATTTCTATGTGATTCTTGTAAATTTTTCACACTTCAGTGTAAATAAAATGACGATTTGATTAATCACGCCTATGCATATCCATACAAAATTAGGCCTTTTGAGACATTTTCTTCTAAATCAGATTCGACTTTCCTCAGCAATTTATCTTAAATTTCAAAATTCGACAAATCCTGATAAGAGATGACTACTTCTATATTTCTAAGATAATCTCTGCAAATAATAGAATGCATAAGTCCTTTTTACATAGATCTTGAGAATCAGTTCTAAAGTAACGTTCTTTTCATCTGATAAATTTACATTCATTTTATTGAATACTGCTTGCATTTATCATATAAACTCGTCTTTCCAATTTCTAATAGCTTTGCAGCTTCCGCTTTATTTCCCTCCGCCTTTTTTAAAGCATTTATAATGGCTGATTTCTCCGCCTGCAAAACAGTCTCTCTTAAAGGAATTATTTGAAAGGTCTGTTCTTGAAAAAATGAAGAATCAAGATGGGCAGAGGACACCGATCTTTCTTCTCCTCTTAAATAAAGCGGCAAATGCTCCGGCATAATGATTTGTCCATCCAGCACATTCACTGCACGCTCCAGAACATTTTCAAGTTCACGGATGTTTCCCGGCCAATTATGCTGTTCGAGACAGAGGGTAGCAGCTTCGGAAAGTACGAGACCTCGGCGGTGAAACTTTCCTTCCAGTTTTTTAAGCAGCACGGCACTGACAGGCCCTATGTCCTCTCGTCTTTCCCTTAATGAGGGGATATCGATTTTAATGACATTAAGACGGTAGTAGAGGTCCTGGCGGAATAAACCTCTCTCGACCATTTCTTCAAGGTTCCGGTGAGTTGCAGCAATAATGCGCACGTCAATCCTGACGGGTGCTCTTCCTCCTATTCTTTCAATTTCTTTCTCCTGCAGCACTCTTAATAATTTGCTTTGCATTTGCAGGGGAAGATCCCCGATTTCATCAAGAAATATCGTTCCTTTATTGGCTAGCTCAAATTTCCCTTTCTTCCCGCCTTTTTTTGCTCCTGTAAAGGAACCTTCTTCATATCCGAATATTTCAGATTCAAATAAGTGCTCTGGTATTGATGCGCAGTTCAGTCTCATAAACGGTGCGTATCTTCTCCCGCTTGTATGATGGATAGCATGGGCAAATAGTTCTTTGCCTGTTCCCGATTCACCGAGGAGAAGAACAGCTGAATGACTGTCCGAAACACGCTCTGCAAGAATCTTTGCTTCTTTAAATTTTCGGCTCTCTCCGATTAGATCCCCAAAATGATATTTACTGTGAAGTTCTTTTTCAAAACGATTTTTATAATAGTTCAGCTCTTCCATTAACGGCTGCAGCTTCCTTGAGTAATCAAGCCACTCCTTGGGATTCCGGAACATCACTGTCCCCACTGCTCCCACAAGCTCCCCTCCGACAAAAAGCGGATATCGGTTAGCCACCATTTCGCTTCCATTAATTGGGTGGATCGATGCTACCTCTGCCTTTCCGGTTTTTGCAACAATTTGCATCCTGGAATTTTCAATAATATCCTGTACTGGCTTTCCGATCGCTTCTTCGGCTGACACTTGAAGAAATTCGCAGTATGCGTGGTTCATATAAAGAATGATTCCGTTATGATCCACGACAACCGTGCATTCCGCAGCGAGATTAATCACTTCTTCAAGCCATTCCGATGGAATCAGTTCGATGAGTCCCTTCATATTCCCTTCTCCCCTTGTTAACGCTTTCAATTAGTTGAATCTATCATACTTATAGAAGTTCAGTGAAATCAAGAGAAAGAGCCGCTTTAATCTTATATCATTTTGTTTCAAATTTTTTCTGTTGCTGAATTAAAATGGTGCTATACTATTTCAGTAACAAAAAGCATATGTTACTAGTTTCTCATTTTGAAAGGAAGGATTTTCACTATTGAAAAAAATCATCCAGTATTTTCTCGCTGCCACTCTTCTAATCGCCGCTCTCTCATTACTCAGCACGACTCCTTTAGCATCAGCTATTACCCAATACAGCAGCGCATCTGCTCAAGGTGAAAAGCTCAAAAAAGCAACAGAGCATTTTAATTCACTAATCGCTGCAGGTGATGTGAATTTAATAAACGCCAGCTATGATTCATTTACGAAGCAGCTTAAACAGACAGAAACAGCGATAGGGCGCGTCCCGGGGAAAGTAAATCGCTCAAATCTGAATGGACAATATATACGACCGGCTAAAATTGCGAAGGAACGAACGATTTATGAAATATCTCAATTCCGGCTGATGAAAATGATTGAGGGCCGCTTCACGCAGGCCAGCCTTGAAAATGCCGGTCCTGATCTTGCAAAATTGTCCCGTCTCGAAGAGCGGAGCAGGGCAATTAAAGCCGCAGGAAACTATCAGCTTTTAAGTGTTAAAATCACTCAAACTTTAATTGAGAAGCGAATCCAGCTAGAAAATGACTACTCAAAGCTGAAAAGAACCTTCAATGCCAATGATCCAGCATTCCTTTTTCCGAAACTCACCGAACTTAAAACAAACTGGGCTGTTTTAAGTGAAGCAGAAAAGAAAGAATTCATCCGCAAGGATCCCTGGACTCTTGCAGGGAATACAAAATACTTAGGCTATCTCCCTAAACATTTAGGATTTCTCTATCATCTAACAGGTGAGCAGGATTATAAAAAAATGGTTCAGGATATGCTGCCTTTATTTGAAAGGTACTATTTTAAAAAGGGCAGGTTTCAATCTCCTGAATATCAAAACACAGGCTGGTGGTACCGCGATCAGTTTGCGAGGGATGGCCGCGGTTTGCTGGAAGCCTATCAGTATACGCAGCTGCCTGAAGTATTAAGATTCGTGGACAGCCAGGCAGAGAAATGGATACAGCAAGTTCCACGCGGCAGAAACCTTGGATTTACGGTATTTCCATATGGAATATCAGATAAAGGTGAAACAGGCCCGCTGGAAATTAATCCGAATCAAAATTTACAGGTGGCTTCCCTGTTTTCTGAATTATACTGGGAGCCAAAATCCAGATTTTATCATAGTCCGCTTGCAAAGGACATTGTATTAAATGAAGTGGGAGCTGTTCTTGCTTTGCAAAAGAAAAACGGGTCTCTTCCTTTGACTCAAAATCTTCCTCTTGTGGAAGATACGAATTACGGAGGATATTCAGGTAATATGCTGTACCAGCTTGCACAGGTTTGGGGCAATAAAAAATGGATGAAAGCTGATGTGGAAATCGGAAAGTGGCTTTTTAACGAGTACACCATGGATCACCCATGGAACACCCCGGCTGACGCCCCTAATTATGCTATAGACCGGATTGGCAGCTTTAATCTGATCAGCCGTGTTCAGCCGTTTTACGCAGCAGGAATACCCTATGAAAAAGTACAAGCATGGATTCAATTTTCCGAAACGCGTTTTCCGAATGAAAAATTGTACCTATTGGAGAGATGGTACATCTCCCAATCAGTTCCAAGAGATTATTTAGATAAGAACATCACGCGAAAAAACCAGCTGCCTCCTAAACTTTACACGGAAGCAGCGGATCGAACCGTTTCCGCTAGAATTATAGCAGAAGAGATAACAGATGTTAAAATTACCGTCGTTCGCACTGACGATTCATCTGTTCCGTTCAGCTATTCAGAAAAAGAGGATTTGAAAAGAGAGATTCCATTAAAAGCCGGTAAGTATAGGGTCAATTTTGACGTGCACGAAGCAAATGGAAGCATTTCACAAGCCAGTAAAGAAATTGTCCTGCCCGCAGACAATTCAGTGAACTTGGACGTTATGCTATTTGACAGAAATCACCGGTTTTATGAAAAGGTAACTAATTAATATTGTAACCTTCTGCTCAATAAAAAAAGGAACTCCGCCGTCGGAGTTCCTTTTTTCATTGTACCGTATAACCGCCATCCAATACTACAGCCTGGCCGGTTACGCCTCGTGCCTTATCACTTGAAAGAAATACGGCATAGTCTGCAATTTCCTGTACATCAAGGAGCCTTTTTTGCGGAACAAGCGGATAAATTACTTCTTCAAGTACCTTTTCCAGTTCGACGTTTCTCGTTTTAGCCAGATCAGAGAGCTGATTGCGGACAAGAGGGGTATCCACATATCCAGGGCAAACGGCATTTACCGTAATTCCATGCTCCGCCCCTTCAAGAGCAGATACTTTTGTAAGACCAATTACTCCATGCTTCGCACTATTGTAAGCAGCTTTCCCTGCAAAACCAATTAAACCATTTATGGATGCCATATTGATGATCCGGCCAAACTTCTGTTTTTTCATAATTGGAAATGCATGCTTTGTGGCTATAAAAGGAGCTGTCAGCATCACCTTTATCAAAAATTCAAACCGGTCTGTCGGAAATTCTTCAATTGGTGAAACATGCTGCAGCCCCGCGTTATTAATAAGGATATCAAGACGGCCGTACTTTTCCATGACCGTTTCAATGGCTTCAGCAATATGCTCTTCTTTCGTTACATCACACACAGCAGAAATTGCTACTCCGCCTGCCTCTCTTAATTGACCAGCTGCCTTTTCTGCTGACTCTGCTTTTAAATCAGATACGATTACCACTGCACCTTGAGAAGCGAATTCTTTCGCAATTTCAAATCCGATCCCGCTCGCTGCACCTGTGATCAGGGCCACTTTTTTTTCTAGTAAGCGTTCCATGTCAGGCTCCTTTTCCATGTGATTTTAATGGGCCGTCAATAAATTTTGGCTGATGGTAAAAGAGGCTTCTGTTTTTTCCTTCACCTCTTCGATCGAAACACCTTCCTGCAGTTCAACCAGCTCCATTCTGCCTGAATGAAAATCAAAAACAGCCAGATCTGTAATGAGGCGATGTACCACTTGCTTTCCTGTTAAAGGCAGTGTACATGCTGATTTCACTTTGGACTCCCCATGTTTATTTACATGCTCCATAATTACGATAATTCTTTTAGCACCATTCACCAAATCCATGGCGCCGCCCATTCCTTTAATCATTTTCCCCGGAATCATCCAGTTAGCCAGGTCCCCTTCTTCGGAAACCTCCATGCCTCCAAGAATGGCCAGATCAATATGGCCGCCGCGTATCATCGCGAAGGATTCTGCACTGTCAAAATAAGAGGAACCAGGAACGGCCGTTACCGTTTCTTTGCCAGCATTAATCAAGTCAGGATCTTCTGTTCCTTCAACCGGATATGGCCCAATTCCGAGAAGTCCATTTTCTGACTGAAGCAAAACATTGTAATGAGCAGGTATTTCATTGGCTACAAGTGTCGGCATCCCAATCCCCAGGTTTACGTTCATGCCGTCTTTTATTTCTTTTACAGCTCTCTTGACCATTTTTTGGCGATTTTCCATCATTGCATTTTGCCTCCTTTACTGTGCCTGTAGTACGGTTCGCCGCTCGATGCGTTTTTCGTAATTTTCCCCAAGGAGTACGTGCTGGACGTAAATTCCCGGTGTATGGATTTCATCCGGGTCAAGCTCGCCAGCTTCTACAATCTCTTCAACCTCTGCAATGGTAATCTTCCCAGCCATAGCGGCAACAGGATTAAAGTTCCTCGATGTTTTTCTAAACACGAGATTTCCGAGAGAATCTGCCTTCCATGCTTTAACAAGAGCAAAATCTCCGATGATTCCGCGTTCCAGAATATACGTTTTCCCGTCAAACTCCTTATGCTCTTTCCCTTCCGCTACTTTTGTTCCAACACCTGTAGCCGTGTAGAAGCCGGGAATCCCGGCTCCCCCAGCACGCATTCTTTCCGCCAGTGTTCCTTGAGGAATAAGTTCGACCTCCAGCTCTCCGCTTAAAAACTGGCGTTCGAAAATCTTGTTTTCTCCTACATAGGAAGACATCATCTTTTTTATTTGATTATTAGCCAGGAGCAATCCAAGTCCCCAGTCATCCACCCCGCAATTGTTGCTGACGACAGTTAGGTTTTTAACTCCTTTTTCCTGCAAGGCAAGAATGCTTTTTTCAGGAATACCGCATAGCCCGAATCCTCCAACAATCAATGTTGCGCCATCCTGTATCGGTTCAATTGCTTCTTCAAAAGATTTAAGAATTTTTCCTTTACCCATGAGTTTCCCCTTTCCTGATGCTTGTTTGTTAGACTAAACCAGTTAAACTGTAAAGACCAATGATGACAAATACGGCAATGGTCTTAATAATCGTGATCGCAAAGATATCGCGATAGGACTGACGATGTGTTAATCCTGTTACGGCAAGCAAGGTGATAACCGCTCCATTGTGCGGCAGCGTATCCATACCGCCGGAAGCCATTGAAATGACCCTGTGCATAACTTCTGGTGGAATATTGTACTTTTCAATTGCCTGCAGGTACGTTTCAGACATTGCACTCAACGCAATACCCATACCGCCGGATGCAGATCCCGTAATTCCGGCTAAGGTTGTGGTTGTAACCGCACCGTTAACAAGCGGATCCGTAAATGTGCTGGAAATACCAGAACTAACGGTTTTGAATCCTGGCAAAGCTGAGATTACTCCTCCAAATCCATACTCAGCACCCGTATTCATTGCGGCAAGCAGCGCTCCTCCAATCCCAGCATTCAGCCCTTCCTGAATGTTTGAGGTAACAGCTTTCCAGTTAAATGCAAAGGTTGCAATAATACCGATGAGCAATGCAAGCTCCACCGACCAGATTGCGACAACGGAAGAAAGCTCAATTTTACCGAATGCCTCAAGCCCTATGGCAGTGAAATCAAAACCATCCGGATACCACTGAGGGAAGGATACTGTGAAAAATTTATTCATCACCCCAACAAGAATAAGCGGGACAAATGCAAGGATTTGCCTTGCTGTTGAGGGATCTGTATTTGCCGATACGGAAGCAGCTTCTTTTTCAAGCACAAGATCTGAACCCTCGGATGCTGCAGCGAGCTCGGATGCAAAACCTGCATAGCCCTCTCCTGCTTTTTCTGCTTTCTTGCGGCGGGATTCCAAATAAAGCATACCGAGTGTCAATACAAAAATCGCTCCGACAATCCCTAAAACGGGTGCAGCATAAATATCAGTTTTAAAGAAAGTCGTAGGAATGACGTTCTGAATCTGAGGAGTTCCCGGCAGAGCATCCATCGTAAAGGTAAATGCCCCAAGCGCAATCGTTCCGGGAATAAGCCGTTTCGGAATGTCTGCTTCCATAAACAGGTTTTTAGCAAACGGATATACGGCGAACACAACGACAAACAGGCTGACACCGCTGTAAGTAAGGATTGCTCCCATAAGGACGATAGCAAGAATCGCCCTCTTCGCTCCCACCAGCTTCACGATTGTCTTTGCAATCGTTTCGGCTAAGCCGGACATTTCCACGACTTTTCCAAAGATGGCCCCAAGTAAAAAGACCGGGAAATACAGCTTGATGAAACCAACCATTTTTTCCATAAATATATTTGAGAAAAATGGCAGCACGAAGCTTGGATCCGTAAGAAGTACAGCAAAGAGTGCACAAATCGGAGCAAACAAAATGACTGAGAATCCTCTGTACGCTACAAACATCAGCAAGCTTAAAGACAATAAAATAATAATGATTTCCACATATATCCCCCTTTTCTTCTGTGAAGCCGGTCAAAAAGGAAGCGCTTCCAACCAACTTACTAAACTATTAAGCAAGAAGCGTGCCAACGATACAGAAAGGATTGAATGTTCAGAAAAAGTTCACAGAACATTGATAGGACACATATTGAAAATTTTCATGAAAGAACAAGACCTTAGAAAATTTCCGGTTTCCCGGAAAAGACACGTTTAAACTTCCGGAAAATCGGAAATTTCCGTTTTTCCGGAATTCCATCTCATCTATTCACCCTTATATAAAATGGAAGATGAAATTAGCCACCGCGGTCAAATCAAGCCTGTAAAGGACATTTGGCCTAAGATAATGTTTTAGGTTAAATTAATACGTTTAAACATGCAGGGTATTTCTCCCTTTTTGTCGAATAAGCAGACAGGAAAAGGAGGTTGAATCACTTAATGGATTTAAAACTGAGCGCTTCCTCACTAAATCGTTTATGATTCTTTTTTATCAATGGCTGGTTTGGTTTGTGCTTTTATTGCTGGCATTTTACGGTATTTCTCATTGGATTTGGGAGGATCGGGTAAAGAAGGCATCTGAATCAATCCGCAAAACGTGGTATCTGCTATTTTTGCTGGGAGCTGCTGTATTCTGGACAGCATACCCTGCTTCTCTATTCTCTGATTGGAAAAACTACCTGATTGTCTTTGGGGTTTTTGTTCTAGTCGATGCTTTTCTGTTTCTGGGTATGTATATTAAAAAACTTGGGGTTAACGAACTGGAAAGGCATACGGAGGTTTTAGAAGAGAATGCCCGACTTGTCCAGGAGAATAATCATCGCCTTAAAACATTCGCGAATCTCCTTCAGCATGTTTCCATTAATCTGTATCAAGGCGGCCTTACTGAATACATGCAAGGGCTGGATGAGCTGATTCAATCATTTGCAGAAAAAAACGATATGGCTGCTTCCTTCCATTCGTTTGACACAGATCAGGAAAAGGAACAGCTTCTAGGGGTGATTGAAAGAAAAGGAGGCATTCGTTCCGCGCTTGAACGAAATGAAATTGTCTATCGGCCCGAAGAAAAGACAGCTCTGATTCCGATTGAAATTCAGGGAGTCACATTTGTATTAAAGATTAAAGCTGCAGCCGATGAAGTCAATGAATCGGATTGTCTCCTTTTTCTTTCCTTAATTCATATGTATGATATAATTTATTAAAAGAACCTTAAAGGCGGTGGTTCAAAATGAGTTCAAAAACCATTGAGCACGATTTCGGGGACAACAGGATGAAACGCGTCAAGAAATCAAGCATCAAAGCCCCTTCTGTTACGATGTCACCCCAGACAAAACGCCTGCTTGAAGCGAACAGCAAATTGCTCTCCGAGTATAAAAAAACACGATTTTCTTCATAATAATAGGCGCTGGGATTGTCTCCTTAGCGTCTTTTTTTCTGCACAAAGCATATAGTAATCAGAAAGGTTGCACGTTTCCGGAATGCCCTGAGCTTTATATTTGAGGCCCAGACACTGGAGTTGGACGAAGCTCCGGCAGGTTAAAGAATCAAGTGTTTACCTAAACTATAATAAAGCGGTGATCATATGCAAAAGCGGACAGTTGCTTCCTCAATTAAATCCCCTTGGGTCACTGAGTCCCCTAAAACAAAAGATCTGCTCCAAAAAAATAAAGAAGCAATAAGATTTTTTAACGGACTAAAGAACAAATACCTGCTTGGAGAGTAATCCAACCTGTTTCATCCACTTACAAGTATTCATAAATGCACGGGCAGCATGCAAAAATCCTGTTCCCTAATCATTATTTTTCTTCATCGTCACTTTTCTCACAGCCTCTTCAATTGCTTTTTCCTTCACAGGGTGAGTGGCTCTGGCATATTTGTTCCGTTTAATGGGATGCTGCGCTACGGCTGTATAAGATTTGCTTTTTCTTGTAACTTTCACCCAAATAGTAAGCATATCATTGTAATTATAGGCCAGGATTTCTGTATGCAGGGCTAGCATCTTGTTTCCTCCGATATAAAATTTAATTGATGTATTTTAAATATCGGTTTTATTCAAAAAAATTTCTATAGACCTAATTCACTGATTTTTCAAAGGTCAAAAGCACAAATTAAGTTGGTAAATGTATCCTTTGCAGAACTTAAGTCCAGGCACTTTTCAGGCTAAATAAGTGAAAAGAACCAGAAAAAGGCTCCCGGATTCGGGAGCCTTCATTTTACTACTCTTTAATACTTGCAATTGCTTGATGCAGACTTGAGAAGGATTGCACTTCAAAGTTTACACCGAGCTGAGTCATCGTAATCGCAAGCTCAGGACGGATGCCGCTGATTTTGCTGGTTACGCCTGAAATTCTAAGCGCTTCAAGTACTTGGAATATTTGCTGAGCCACCATCGTATCAATCACCGGAACTCCTGAAAGGTCAAGAATCAAATACTCCAGTTTAAATTCTGCACTCTTTTCCAGAGCTGTTACCATTAATAGCTGGGCTCTTCTTGTATCAATGTCTCCAATGACTGGCAGGATGCCGATTCCTTCTTCAATTTTCACTACAGGAATGGAAAGCTCATCTACTGCATGCTGGGCAGAAGAAATCTTTTCATCATGTGCCTTCATATAACAAATCGAAACAAGCTCAACAGATTGGTCTACTACTCTGTCAAAGATGGAATAGATCGAATAGTATTCATTGATCGTCAATTCTTGCTTGCTGGCTTCTTCTTTAAGGAGTTCTCCAATGTTCTGCTTGGCGGTCCTCATCTCAGCAATTGCTGCATCCAGAGGCAAGCCTAGCTCTACCAGCTTGTTCGCAAAATCCTTTCCCCATTTCTTAACTTCGCCAGCTGATTGTTCTGAAGACAGGGTTAATGAGTTTGCATAAATTTCAATTAATTTTTTCCTCCAGTCCGTTAAATCCTGTTTATTTCCTTTAAACGAACTAAAGCTTTGATTTCTGTATGCCTTCTGAAGGACTAGATCCTTAAACTTAATTAAGTTAATATTCGCTGAAGTTGCCACTTGTTTTCCTCCTTGCCGGTTATACAAGTAAAAAGCTTCTACTATTCTACCGCAAAATCTGAAAAGAACCAACCCATACAGCCAATGTTCCATTATTCCCCAGAGTCGGTCTTCCAGCGGCGGGCAGCTCAAGATCAATCTGATTTGACTAAGGCAATCCAAATACAAATCTAATAACTGATCCCCCCTGAGTCATTTCTTCCCAGTATATTTCTATTTCCTATTCCTTCTTCCTCCCCTTTCCCTTCCTTTTTTAATTCTTCAGCATTAAATACTTTCTTAATTGTCTCAATTTTTATATAATTGCAACTATACTTAAAAAAGGATGGAGGATGTATGGATGATCGTACAGAAAAAAGACCGTGAAAAAGTGATTGGATGGAGAAGACATCTCCACATGCATCCAGAGCTTTCTTATCAGGAAACAAAAACGTCCCAATTTGTCTATAACGAACTTCAAAAGCTTGATGGTTTAGTGTTATCCAAGCCAACACCTACTTCTGTATTAGCAAGGCTCAATATGGGGAAACCAGGAAAAATCCTTGCAATCAGAGCGGATATGGATGCACTGCCAATTGAAGAAGAAAATGACTTTGAGTTCACCTCTCGAACCCCGGGAGTTATGCACGCCTGCGGACACGACGGACATACGGCGATGCTTTTGGGAGCGGCAAAAATATTATCTGAACATAAGGAAAAGCTTAGTGGAGAGGTTCGGTTCATCTTTCAGCATGCTGAAGAACACCCTCCGGGAGGGGCAGAAGAACTTGTCAATGCCGGGGTTATGGATGGCGTTGATTTTGTGATTGGAACCCATTTATGGTCTCCCCTGGAAACGGGAAAAATTGGCATCGTTTATGGTCCGATGATGGCCGCCCCAGATACATTTAAGGTTCGGGTGATTGGAAAAGGCGGACATGCAGGAGTGCCTCATGAAACAGTTGACAGCATTGCGGTATCCGCCCAAATCATTTCCAGTCTGCAGCAGATTGTCTCAAGGACGACTGATGCTTCCGAGCAGCTTGTCCTTTCGGTTACTCAAATTTCAGGCGGTTCTGCAGATAACGTCATTCCCGGTTTTGTTGAATTTGGAGGAACTGTCAGAAGTTTCAATGAAAAATTACGAAACCGGATTCCCGAGCAAATTGAACGGATAATTAAAGGGATTACAGATGCACATCAAGCTTCTTACGAATTTAACTATGTAACGGGCTATCGTCCAGTAATTAATGAAAAGCACACAACAAAACTACTTCATGCAGCAGCAGAACATCTGTATGGACAAGAAGCAGTTGAGATCATGAAACCAAGTATGGTGGGTGAAGATTTTTCTGCATATCTGCAAAAAGCGCCTGGATGCTTTTTCTTTACAGGGGCAGGAAATAAAGGAAAGGGAATCACCTATCCTCACCATCATGCAAAATTCACAATTGATGAAGATGCTTTGGAGATAGGTGTGAGCATGTTTGCAGAAGCAGCCAGGGTCATGCTTTCCGGTAAGGGGGACGAATAATGAAGCCCCTCTATTTGCTGGCAATTTTCCCCGTCATAGGATTCTTTGGAGGGCTCTCATTTGCAAACCGTGTGGAACCATACGTATTAGGACTTCCTTTTTTATTTTTCTGGATTATTCTTTGGGTGGCGCTGACTTCGGTCATTATGGCTGTCATCTACCGCTTTGATCCTGCTAATAAGGAGGAGTTGTAATGGCTGTTTCACTGCTGATTGTAGGTGCATTTTTAATTTTTTCCCTCTTTTTGGGACTCAAGGCAAAACGCGGTAAAGATATGGATTTGGAGCAGTGGACTGTCGGGGGCCGGGGATTTGGAACGATGTTTGTATTCTTGCTGATGGCTGGTGAAATTTATACTACGTTCACTTTCCTCGGAGGCAGCGGCTGGGCATATGGTAAAGGCGGACCTGCTCTCTATATTCTTGTCTATGGCACACTCGCCTATGTTTTATCCTATTGGCTCCTTCCGCCAATTTGGACATATGCCAAGGAGAAAAATCTGATGTCTCAATCCGACTTTTTCGTCAGTAAATATAAGAGTCCGATGCTTGGTGTTCTTGTCTCGCTGGTAGGAATTGCTGCGCTCATTCCATATCTCGTTCTGCAGCTGAAGGGTCTTGGAATTATTGTCTCAGAAGCTTCCTACGGTGCCATTTCACCCGTCATCTCAGTTTGGATTGGCTTAATTACCGTAACGGTCTATGTCATGCTGTCAGGTATTCATGGCTCTGCCTGGACTGCCGTTGTGAAGGATCTATTAATTCTGGTCATAGTCGTATTTCTCGGCATTTACTTGCCCATTCATTATTATGGCGGGTTTCAGCCGATGTTTGAATCCATTGAAGCAGCTAAACCGGGATTCCTTACCCTTCCTGATTCGGGGATGAGCATTAGCTGGTTTATTTCAACCATTATTCTGACGGTTTTTGGGTATTACATGTGGCCGCATACTTTTGCGTCAGCCTATACGGCTCAAAATGCAAAAGTTTTTAAGAAAAACGCCTTTTTAATGCCTCTATATTCGGTTGTGTTGATATTTGTACTATTTGTTGGATTTGCAGCTATTTTGAAAGTACCCGGTCTCAAAGGTGCGGATGGCGACCTCTCCCTATTCAGACTTTCCATGCAGACATTTGATCCATGGATGATCGGCTTGATTGGTGCAGCAGGCCTGCTGACTGCCCTGGTGCCCGGTTCGATGATGCTGATGGCAGCCGCAACTTTGTTTGCAAAAAATGTGTACAAGGCAGCGGTTCCTTCCGCTACCGATCAGCAGGTAGCCAAGCTCGCAAAATATCTCGTCCCGGTCATCGCTTTGATTGCCGCTTTCTTTACCTTTAACGGCGGAAATACGATTGTCACGCTTCTTTTGATGGGCTACAGCCTTGTTACACAATTATTCCCAGCTTTACTGTTCAGTCTGTTCCGCAGCAGATTCGTTACAAAGCAGGGGGCAATGGCCGGAATTATAGCAGGAGTTTCCATCGTCGCCTATACGACTCTTGCAGGAACTACAATTGGAGGGTTATTTCCAGCACTTCCTCAGCCGGTCAAGGATTTAAATATCGGGATTGCCGCCTTATTTTTTAACGTGATTTTCATGTTAGGTGTGAGTGCCCTTACTCGTTCCAGTCATGTTAATAAAGCTGCAGATGAAGAGAAGACTGCCTAATATTGAAAAATCAGGGTGTATGGCAAATGAAAACCCGGACCAGTTATTTTAGGTACCGGGTTTTTATTTGATTTAATTAAATACGGTTTTTGAAGAACACATCAGGGCTTTGGCTGCTTTCTTTTTTTACGTATTCCAATGCATGCTTTACAGCGGGGAACACTTTAATAGTGTTTAATTCTTCGTAATCCTCAAGTTCTGTAACGGCCATGCGCGGGTATATCCCTGTAATCATGAGCTGGGTACCAAGAAGCTTTAGCCATCCATTTAAGTTCACCATATAATTCGAAAGCGCACGGTCGAAAACGGACAGACCTGAAATATCAAGGATTAAATATTTGTCCCTCGTTTTATCTTTATGCTCCATAATATTTCTCATTAAAATGGTAAGCCTCTCGCTTGGAAAAGACCCGATCAGCGGAAGAACAGAAACCTGATCTTCAATGGAAATGATAGGGGTTGATCTTTTATCCGCCTCCATCATAGCTTGTTCCATCAAGGACTGATAATGTTTTTCCATTGTTACATCTTTTTGGACTCCTATAAAATAATAGCGATTTTCTTCCTCTATATAGAATGGGTCGATATTCAGCTGATTATAAAAAGGGGTTCCATCCTTTCGATAGTTTAGCAATGTTACAGAAACAGACTTCTTTTCATGAACGGCTTCTCTGATTTTATCAACTTCTTTTTGATCTGTTTTTTCTCCTTGCAGAAACCTGCAGTTTTTGCCAAGAACCTCTTCCTCCCTATAGCCCGTTACTTCTGTAAATCCTCTGGACATATATAAGATGGGATTTTCTTTTACGGATGGATCCGTGATAATGATTCCTGTTTGAGAAGAATCCAGGGCTTTGAATAGCAGTTTCAGCTGTGGATGATCCAGATTCTTTTCCAAAATCATTTTCTCCCTTCCCCCTTCCTTAGACATTCGCCAATTTATTTCCATAATCTAACTTTTCTTTCCCTACTATAGCAATCCTGATAATTGCGGACAAATTTGGATGTGCCAAGAATGTTCTATGATTGCTGCAATAATAAAATGAAAGCAGGTTTATAGTTGCTTCCTCTGTTTAAACTAGTTTGGTTTGGGCTAATTTCCGCTGCAGATTGTCAGCGACCAGCAGGGCGGGCGGTGAGGCTCCGGGGCGCAAGTGCCTCCGGGGTCCACCTCTCCTGCTGCTCTAGGCAGGAGTCGCGCATCTTCCGCTCCAATCAGCCTTACTATAATTGTTCAAATAACAATATAAAAAAATAACCCCTGGAATGCATACAGCGTCCCGGGGGTTTCAATTTCAATATATCTCTTCTCAGCAGGACTTTTTAGCCAGCCCCTCTCTTTCTAGCATTCGAGCGGATTTTCTCCATAACGTTCCCATAGCTTAGGGAAACGCAGCATTAAACCTTCTTCATCTTCTTCATCCCAATCAAGTACAATATCGGGCTCCATTACCGGTTCCAGCACAATTTGATCATATAACTCATAAAAGCTGTTATCATCCTGTCCAGTCTTTTCCTCAAACGCGAGGGCTCCAATATATGTTAAATCTTCGAATTGAGGAATCTCTTCCTTTTCTTCTAGATTATTCAAATAAGGAATTAAGCTTTCCGGATCCATAATGGCAGACTCATAAACTTCTTTGCCCTGATAGAGAAGCCATGCTCTGAAATAGTCAAATCCATCATCAGAACAGCCGCCCATAATAATAAAAGCCGCGGCCCAAAGGTGTGAGGTGTAGGATTTCACAAAATAGCGTGAAAAGATTTCATCAAATTTAATAATGTCCTGAACCGGTTTTTTCGCTAAATGTTCAACGAGCCATTCCAGCTGTTCCTCCTGCTCATCTCCCTTCGTTTTGGCTTGCTCGAAAATTGACCAGAATGCATCCTCTGTCATCCCGCTTTTCTTTAACATCTGCATAGATGACGTACCTGGCCTGTATCCTTTTTTTAGTTTTGATCGAATTAGCCGCTCAGCCTCTTGGTGGCATTCGCCAGCACTTTCAAACTTCTTGGAACGAACCGTCCCGGTTGTTCCCGCTTTACCAAAGGTAACGATAAATGCAGTTCCGCTTACTTTTATTTTCCAAAATTTATTTGATGAATCATCCTGATAATGTAATAATGTCTCCACACTAATCTCCTCGCGGCCAGTTTTTCTTTCTTTTCGGTTAGTCCTATTTTGTAACATTTTATGGGGAATGGCAACTTGTCATGCAAAATTATTTCAATGTGGATAATTGTTAGAACGAAAAAAAGCATCCGGTCATACCGGATGCTATAGGCGGTCATCATTTTCATTCGTTTTTTCTACTTCCGCTTTATTTTTAGCGTTTTTAACCGATTTAACGATAACGACTCCCATCATTACAAAGATAGCCGCTAAAACGAGGGCCAGACCAGCAACCAAAATCATAAACAGTAAATTTCCGGATCCCATTACAAAACTCCTTCAGCAACCATTAGTATAGTAGCCATTATACCCTTATCAAATCACCTGAACAATGAAGAGCCATTTAAAACGGGTGACAGATTTATGAAACCTTATACTTCGTGGTACATATTGATTGTTAAGAACAGGAGAGATGGTCATGGTAAATGGAATCAAAAAGTGAAGAAGAAGAGATTGTTTGCTTATTGTATGGAGTTCCTAATTTCTTTTCCGGAAATGCTTCTTTATGCGGCAAGATTGACAGGAGGGCTGATAAGGCTGGTTACCATAGTCCTTCAATGAAACAGGCAGCCTTATTATTCAGCTGCATGTCCCCTTCATTCAGCCTGGTTTGCCCAGGAATCTATTTCATCCAGTACAGCTATAATCGGTATGCTAAAGCCGATTGTTCCCTGATCTGTCGCTGCGGAATTTATACCTATTACTTTTCCAGTTTTCTTATCTACTAGAGGCCCTCCGCTGTTACCCGGTGCAATTGGAGCAGAAATTTGATAGGCATCCTTGTAGTAGGTTTGCTCAATGTTCACTTCCCTGTCCACACCGCTGATAATACCATCTGTAACCGTATTTTGCAGGCCAAGCGGGCTGCCCAATGCCAGCACTTCATCTCCAATAGCAGATTTCTTCTTTCGCTCAACCGGAAGCGGTTCATTCCCTTTTAGATCCTTGACTCGGACAAGAGCGATATCCCTCGAAGGGTTTACACCAATGACTTGTCCGCCCATCTCGCGTGAATCCTTGGTTAAAACCATTACCTCTTTTGCATTTGCTACAACGTGGGCATTGGTGATTACATCCCCTTTTTCATTGTACTGAAATCCAGAGCCAAGGGATCCATCATCAAGCTGAATCGTTACAACATGTTTTTGTGAATCTTCAATAATTTTTTTCACTGCATCCGCGCTGTCCGTGCTTGCAGCCTTTGCTGTATCAAGCTCAATAATTTGAGAGGAGAGCTTAAGCTCCTTAGGAATGCTGTTGTGGAATATAAAAATGCTTGTAACTCCAGCTGCCCAAATAAGAACCGTAATGATGCCGCTCCCAATCCACTTTTTCACCTTTTTCACCCGCTCCTCTATTTTCTGTAAACTGCCTGATCAAGTACAATTTTGATTTCTTTTCCATATTCTTTATCAAGAAAAAAGAAAAATTCTGCCTCCTGGCCGCTTTTTATAGCTACTTCTTTTGACGATACATCCTCATTGAACAGAAACTTTCCTTTTTTATCGTAAATTTTCAAATAAAGTGTTGGGTTATTCAAAGTGGATCTCGTCATGCTTTTCAGCTTTCCCGTTACAACATAGGTAAATTGGTCCTCTTCGAACGTCACTTTACCAATCTTTAGTGGCGGTTTTTTTGAACGCATCGCTTTTGAATTGATTACAGACCAATGTCTTTCTAAGAAAACCGGAAGAGAACCGGAATAGCTTAATTTTTGATCCTCAATTTCACTGAGCCGGCTTGTCAGCTCCGCATTCTCATAATTCGTATATTTAAGCCCGGATCTCAATGCCTTTATGGCTGCATCAAAATTTTTCTTCCTCATATATTCTTCGGAAGTCTTCTGGGAAATCGCAACAATCTTTTTAACAAGCTGTCCTTTTACTTCCTCTGCCTCAGCTGTTTTCAGACTGATTATTTTTTTAAGCTGCTCCCCGATTTCATCCACTGAATCCATTTCTGCCGTTTCAGTTTTGACCATTTCGACAATTAACTCAGTTTCCTGATCAGATGTTTTCGTCTCAAGGGGAGCAAAGATTGGACTTTTTCTTGCTTGAATATCATTGCGGACGTTGTTCAGAGCATCCTTTGCCTCACCGAATTCTTTGCTGTCAATCTTCTGTTCAATAGATGATAAAGTCTTTTCTACCTTTAATGCAGACTCTACTTCTACTTTTACCCGTTTAATGACGGAGTTCTCCGGTCTAATCTTCGAAGCTTCTGCTAATTTTTTAACTGCTTGTTCATAGCTGCCGTCAAGCGCATAGTCTTCTCCTTCATAATGAAGGGCTTCAGCCTTTTGATTCGCATTCTTTTCATTGGATTGGACTGCAAACGCTGTGCCAGTAAAAAGAAGAAGACTTGCTGCAGGAATGCCGATGGTTAATAACCATTCTTTTTTCGTCGCTTTTCTTTTATGTTGAACGTTACTCTGATTAGTCTCTGAAGCTGATGCGAACTCCGTTTGATTGCCTATATCGATTTGATCATGCCTATCCTGGGCATATGGATCATATTGAGGCTCTTCAGGGTACAGAGCATCCCCAGCTGAATGAGAACTTCCATCCTCATTATGAGAATCTTCTTTAGATTCATGAGATTGCTGTAAGTGTTCATTCTCATTTAGAGCAGGCACATCTTTTTCAGCGTGATCTTCTCCATAAATATTGTTTTCTTTCTCTTGATATGAATCATCATTCCGCTCATCATGTCCCATAAAATGAATGGATTCTGCTGTTTCATGATCTTTTTCATAATGCTTTTCCTGCTGTTCAAATTGACCAGCACTTTTAGTATGTAAATACTCCTCCTGATGGTCATAATGAACTGAATCAGGATCCTTTATGACTTTTGTCCCGCACATCGGACAAAAACCTTCACTTCCGTTCAATTTCTTCCCGCATTCCCTGCAATACAAGCAAATGACCTCCTTATTAAAAGTTTAAGCAGCTCGATTACCATAGTCATAAGTAACAGTAATCTTTAACCATTTTTACACATTCCGAAACATATATTGGAAAAAATACTGTTCATCAGGGTAAATGGTCACAAAAACCATAAAAAAGAGACCCAGGGACTCCCCCTGCGCCTATATGATTAATATATTTTATTCGTTTACTGCAAATTTCTCTGGACATAAAAATTCGATAAGGCCAGGTATTCTCTTATGTAAGATTTCAATTTAATTACAGCAGGAGTTTTAGCTGCCAGTCCTGAAACTGCAAGTCCATGGTCTTTTGCAATCATAATGGAACGGTATAGATGAAAATCATTTGTAACAATGATTCCTGCTTTCGCATTTTTCGGAAGGAGCTGCTTTGAATTCCTGATATTTTCATTAGTGCTTGTTGATTGATCCTCACTGATGATTCGCCCAGAATCAATCCCCAGATTTAGCAAGCCTTCCTTCATTGCATCCGCTTCTGTGCGGTTTTCCCCTGGTCCCATTCCTCCGGAGACGATTGCCACTGTGCTTCTATTTTCACTCATATATTTAGCCGCTGCTTCAATCCGGTATTTCAAGGCTAAAGATGGGACATTCCCATTCACCTTGGCTCCAAGGACAATTAAGTAATCGGCGTTTGCAGGCGGTTTGGATTGGGCATACTGATGTATTTTCACATTTAAAAAAATGAAATAAACAAATCCCGAAACAAGCAGTCCTGCGAGCAGCCATAAAGACCATTTCTTTTTTTTCATATTCTCCCTCACTTTTTAACTTCTCCAATAAACACTTTAATAAGGCTGTCCGTAATGTATTTGTGTCTGCAGAGTCTTTCTTAAGCTGCTTTCCAAATCAGCATATTAACATCCCCATAGAAAGCAGCTTCAAAGCCGCATTCTCAGCGATCCTTCCATTATATAACAGAGGCATCATAGCGTAAATATGTCTGAACATGACAAAACCGGCATCGGCCGGTTCTTTAAAGGATGGTAAAGAGAAGCACAGAAATAAGCAAATACCCTATTATCACCCCAAAAGTAATATAGATGCCGGCTGGAGCCGTTCCGCCTCTCGAAGCAACCAGCTGGTTTTTAGCTGCCCATGAACCTTGCGAAGCATGAACCCGATCCAATTCCTCTCTTGCATGACTGAGGTAAATCCGGTTCGCTAAGATTCCGATCACTGCTAATAGGAAAGGAACCGCTATTGCCGCTATCCAATACATTCCTGTGACAGCGATAACCAAGCCTGCAAGTATAAAAGCCCCTGCTGTAATGACCATTGGGGCAAACATCTTTCGATAGCCCATCCAAAAAATAGTTAGAAAGAACGCTGCCCAGTTCATGCTATATTGCTTTTTCCAGCTGGACAGATAATAATCGCTTTTCGGTCCTGCAAAAATCCCCAATAGCTCCTCCTCCTGAGGATTTAAGCGGGCAGGATGCTGGGAGACAGGAGAGTGAATTTGATCCGTCGGCTGCTGCATGGAGTGTTCAATGGCACTTGTGCTGATAGAAACAGCAGACTGAACAGGGTGCAGCCTTGATTGTTTAACATTAATAGGATTTGGTTTATTTTCCCGGTCAATATCGACCGGTTTTCCATTTGCAGATGAAAGCCTCTTTTTATTAGAATCAGGGTAGCGATTTTTAGATTTTTTTGGAGCCGTTTCATGAAAAGATGCTGTACTTGCATTCTGGCTTTTCTCAATTTTTCCGGGATAAGTCATTTGCGGTTCATCAGCTCTTATGACTTGCTCCTCATAAGAAAGATTACTTTTAGAGACCGAATCCAATGAGTTTTCTCCTGAAAACAATCCAGCATAGGCCAATTCCGGTGATTCGGGAATATTCGCAGGAGAATTTGGATTTCTTTTTTGTGCTTCATGATGGAGAACCGCCGTTTCCTTCATCCTGGAATGTGCGGGTTCTTTTTTTTCAATGTCTTCCTCCTCCATTGAAAAACTCTCATTTCCGCTGATATTTATTAATGGCTCATTCGTGCTTATATTCCAAATTTTTTCACGCGGCATCGAAACGGGTGCTGTCGTTTCCTGTATTCCTTGAACAGCCGCGGCCTGCTCGATGTGAGCAGGGTCATAAGCTCTCTCCCCGCTGCTAATGGCATTCCCGCATCTTGCACAGAATTTGTCTTCTGCTAGAAGTTTCATTCCGCATTTTGTACAGAACATAATGGAGGCTCCTCCCTGACATGGATTTTATGTAACTTAAGACTTTGGTAAAAAAATGGACATATGTCATATACCCCTTCCAAATATTACAAAAACCTTCCTTTTCCAGTAAAAAAAACCCTCCACCCGGGAGGATTATTCTTCAAATCATGTTGAGGGACCGCTCTTTATTTCCATTTGATAGCCGATACTGTGTAATACTCTTCTGAAAGCCTTCTGGGAAGCCTCTAATTTTACAGGATCATTCCTGTTTTCTTCAAGCATGGCACGGTAATCATGTTTCAGAGCCTGCAGCTGATATGGATGCAGCTGCTGCGGAACATATTTTTCTTCATTGAGTGTAATATAGATGTCGTTTGCAGTGAATGCTGGCAATTTAACCCCTCCTGAACTGGCAGATTATAGGTACTTATTCCCCCAGCAGACTTCACTGAAACTTTTTTCAAAATCCATGAATCGTCATTCCGCCATCTACAAATAACGTTTGGCCGGTTACATAATTCCCCGCTTCGGATGCCAGAAAGACTGCAGGGCCTACCAGTTCCGGGAGCTGGCCAATCCTGTTTAGCGGCGTAACGGATAGAAGCTGATTGACGTATTTTTCATCCTGCAGCAGTTTCTCTGTAAGAGGTGTTTCAAAATACCAGGGGCCCAATGCATTTACATGGATATTATGTTTCCCCCACTCATAAGCAAGTATTTTTGTCATTTGAATAAGGGCTGCTTTTGTTGATCCATATACCACGCCAGTCGGCAGAGCAGTATGCCCCGCTACCGAAGCGATGTTGATAATTTTTCCTCCAGTGTTTTTCATCACCTTTGCAGCTTCCTGGGAGGCCATAAAAGCAGATTTTAAATTCGTATTCACAATTTCATTCCATTCTTCATCTGTAACCTCTAATGCAGGTGTTCGAATATTCATACCGGCATTGTTGACGAGAATGTCGAGCTTTCCTGCTTTTTCATGAACCTGTTTAAATGCTGATGCAAGATCTTCCCTTACCGTTACATCCCCTTTAATGGCATATGCTTTTTTCCCATGGTCCTTTTCAATCACATTCTTCACTTCATCTAAATCAAGCTGCGTCCTTGCGATGAGTGCGACATCGGCCCCAGCCTCTGCAAATCCTATTGCAATCGCCCTGCCAATTCCTTTTCCAGCACCGGTTACAATAGCTGTTTTCCCTTCAAGACTAAAAGACGGCAAAAACATACCCTTTTCCCCCTCCATATGTAGAATCCCTTTTAACTGTAAGCAAAAAGGGTTGGTATGTAAACTGAGCAGGCTTATCACATGAAAAAAAACCCGGTATTATATCAAACCGGGTTTAGCAGATTTTGTCGTAAAACCTATATATTTTATTTTTGGTCGATTTAACTTTATTTTGGTCGATATATTTATACCCTGGGTACAGCATGTGCAGGAAAATGAGGCAGTACTTCTTCTCCTAGTTCCTGAATCACTTCATCTGCCGGCCGTTCTCCGTCGAATAAAGCGAAAAACAAGTGATTTACTCCAATTTCTTTATACTGTTCCAGCAGTTCTTTCAATGTGTTCCTGCCTGCTCTGAAGCCAAGACGTATAGGAACGGGACTTTCATTCGGATCTTCTGCAAGATCCAGATGCATTGGCTGGCTGAACGGTTTAAACACATCAGGATGGAATTTGGCTGAAAGCTCCCTCCACTGCCTGATTGATTCGGCCTGAAGATGCGGACTGCGGGGATAATACATCCATCCGTCTCCATATTTCGCAAACCATTTCATATCCTGCTGACTGTATCCTGTAATCATGGTTGGAATTTTCCTATAAGGTTTCGGAGCAAGATCTGCTCCATTGATTGATCCCATCGTTCCTGAAAGTACAGGATAGTCTTCATACAAAACTTTATTCATATAGTGGAATGCCTCAGCAAAGCGCTCCCCTCTGGTGGCATGAGTCACACCCAGAGCTTGGAAATCTGCCCGCCGGTCTCCGGAAGAAACCCCCAGAATCAGCCTTTCTGGAAAAAGTGCATCTAAAGTAGCCGCTTCTTTTGCCACCCTTAATGGATGTCTCAGCGAGAGAACGGCAGCCGAAGTACCTAAAGCTATTTCTTTCGTTTTACTTGCCAAATAGGTCAGATAAATCATCATGTCATAAATCTGCCCTGTGGCAGGATCCCCAAACTGAGGATCCTGCAGCAGAACATCTCTGAACCAAAGACTGGTAAAACCATACTTTTCTGCCTTTTGTGAAAGCTCCACCTGTTTTTCCATGGTCGGTGTTTCAAAGCGGTAATTTTCAAGCGGGATATGCAGACCGAGAGTCAGCTCTCCCTCTTTATACATCCGATTGTATGAACGGTGTCCATTAAACAGTGTCATCCGAGCATTCCTCCTTTAAGCGGAACGTGTGTGTTTTTTCTCAATCGCAGAACTCCAGGCTGTTAGAAGAACTGCACTAAATACCATCACACCGCCGATCCAAGGTGTGTGAATCAATCCGATAGAGTCCACAATCAAACCTCCAACGAACGCACCGATTGCAATACCTACGTTAAATGCTGCTATATTAAGGGCAGAAGCAACGTTTACAGCAGAAGGCACATGGCGCTCAGCGAGCTGCACCACAAATACCTGCAGCCCCGGCACATTCATAAAAGCGAGCAATCCCATTAAGAAAATGGTAATTAAACCTGCCGCTTTAAATGGAGCGGTAAAAGTGAGCACTACTAGCACGATGGCTTGGACCAAAAACATCCAGAACAAAGCTTTTAGCGGATTTTTATTCGCTGCTTTTCCTCCTACTGCATTACCAATAGCAACGGCTACTCCATAAACAAGCAGCAGAACGCTGACTGAACCTGCAGCAAATCCTGTAATATCTTCAAGTATTGGAGCTAAATAAGTGAACGCTACAAATGTTCCGCCGTAGCCCAATGCAGTGATGGCAAAGGAAAGCATGAGCGGACCGTTTCCAAGAATTTTAAAGTTATCGCTTATTTTAGATTCAGGTGCTTTTTTCAAGTTGCCAGGTACTAAAATTGCACTTGCAATAATGGCTATAACTCCTAATGCCGCCACTGCCCAGAACGTTGCTCTCCAACCGAATGCCTGGCCAATGAATGTCCCAAGCGGCACTCCTGTAACTGTTGCGACGGTTAAACCTGTAAACATAAAGGCAATCGCACTGGCACGTTTGTTTTCAGGAACTAAATCTGCCGCAATCGTTGAACCGATGGAGAAAAATACTCCATGGGAGAAAGCTGTAATAAAGCGTGCAATGAGGAGCAAGGTAAAGCTTCCTGACATTGCAGCAACTGAGTTTCCTGCTATAAATACAACCATGAGCAGCATAAGCAGTGTTTTTCTGTTCATTTTATTTGTGAGTGCAGTTAAAACAGGAGCTCCGATTGCTACTCCCATGGCATAGCCGGAAATTAAGAGTCCAGCAAGTGTAATTGATATATTTAAATCATTCGCTAAAGATGAAAGCAAACCAACTGGTACAAATTCAGTCGTTCCAATTCCAAAAGCACTAATGGCCAAAGCAAGAAGGGCGAGTGATCCGCCTTTTTTCTCCCTTTGATTGATTGCAGTTGAGCTCATTCGAACTCCTCCTTTTCATGTAAATACACATAAATAATTGCTGCTGCAGAAATGCGGGCCCGGCATTCCTGGAACCTTCTGAAGCTATTATGACCCATACTGTTATTTAATAGAAGTACGCACTTTGAAGTGCTGTAGGTACTTAGAAGTTCCTATCCGCTTCGTTAAAAACAGTACAAGGGAGCTGTTAGTCATTATGGGATATTTCTGTCGTTGGGGAAAGTACGCACTTTTATGTACGATAGGTACCTGGAAGTGCCTAATGGAGTGCATAAAAAAAAAGACCTGATGAAATTGGTCTTTTAGTTAGCGTATTATCTCAATCTTTGATGCTATGAAATTACATTAGGTTGATTTCCACACAGGATATTGAATTGCATGGAGCGAACGGGCGGCCTCCTCAGTGCACAGCGCATGTAAGGTCTTTCCTGGCCCGCTGTTTCTATAGAAGCCTCGCATCTTCCGCTTTAATCACATTAAAAGGAGCCTTTAGTTAATCATAAAGGATTGTTTTTTCGTTCTCAAAATAAGCTCGAAACGTTTGAACACCAGGTTCGCTGTCACCAATTCGTTCATCATTTGTCAAAATTGCCTCTACTAAGAACTGTTCGCCGGCAAACTTCTGTTTAGCAGAAAATAACTGATAGGTTCCTTCGAGCTTATAATCTGAACCATTTCTGTATAAAGGAGAAGAAGCTGAAATCATAAATTGCCCTTTGCTTCTATCTTCATTTACACCTGCACTGATCCTTAAAATTTTATATCGGTTCGGTCTGTTTTTCCCCTGGATTTCAATCGGGTCTTTGTTGCTCAGTTTCATTATGTATATATATTTTTTATTGTTGCTGTTATAAAGGGATTCAATGGAAAAATCAATGTTATTTACGTTGCTGTTGAATGAGTGTTCCGAAGCTGTATAACGGACCAGTTCCTCATTGCCAGTGCTCAAGTCCTTTACAGCCATCGTAGATTCCGGAGCTTTTGGCGCTTTTTTGATTACTTCTTTAGATTGTGTATTCTGGCAGCCTGCTAAGAAAAACAGAATAAATGCCAGGAAGACAGCCCGCCTCAATTAACAGATTCCTTTTTCGTGTCACTCAAGCGCACTCCGTTCGGATCCATTCCATTCCCTATCCCGTTTAGTACTACTTGATGCAATTTTGATTCCTCATCCATAACAGAGAAAACCGGAACATCCTTATTAAATAAATGATTTATATCTTTTTCTAATCCTTCTTTAGACACGCAAATAACCATTTCTTCTATGGCTGCATCTCCCGAAGCTAGTACATCCAGATGAGTTTGAAGCTCAATGCGGAAACCATATGGAGTTGAAAGAAAGGTTCTTCGTTCATCCTCCTCTACCTTCCATCCGAGATTCCTTGCCTTTCCGCAAACCATTCTATGTTCCTCTTTTGAAACAAAGAAACCAATGTGATCAAATATCACCTTTTTTCCATATCCAACCGTAACGTTGATTTTCCCCTTCTTCATTTCGATAATCCGGAACAGCGGCGTGTTTTCACGGAAGTCTTCCCATGCAAGCGGCGGATTAAAGGATTGAAATGACCCGTTAAGCCTGCCAATCCGCTGATGAACAGTAAACCCAAGTTTTGTATAAAACCTTTCTGTCTCTTCTAAATAAGGTGTCCAGTAGTGGTAGTGAAACAGCATCTTTATCTCCCGCTTTCATTTAACATTAAGGATTATTTTACCATTAAATTGCCTCAATTTTAGAAAAATTTAGCACTGTTAAGCTTGGCTGTTGATTTCCGCCACAGCATCCGCTTTTCACTGGTTAGGTGTCAGAGGAGCATGTTTTTGCCGATTGAGAATCCGTTGCCTTCTATTTGTCCGATGGAGCACGCTATCCGTCCGTTCTGCTATTCTATTTAGCCGTTCCCATTATGCCGTTCTTATTCTAATAAATTCCAGCCTGCAGGTTTTCGCTTCCATCAAAAAAGGAGTGCTCTTATGATGAGAGCACTCCCCCTGCAGTAATTTTAGCTGCTGGATTTTTCCTTCTGCTTCTTTTCTGTTTAGCTTCGGGAATTGCCAATGTGATGAAGTCCTGTTTTTTCCACGGTTGATTATAAAGAGATGGATCCAGGTCCAGCGAATGCAAGAACCAATGCAGCCGCAATAATCAGCAGATTGTATTCAAATCCGCCTTTTCCATTCCAATACCCGTTTTTTCCGTGGACCGTTGCAATCGCGACGATCATCGTTAAAATAATCAATGCTGCCCCAATTCCGGTCCATAATCCAAGTACGAGCAGCAATCCTCCAAGCAGTTCAGATGCCCCCGCTCCAAATGCCGTAAGTTTTCCCGGCTTCATGCCTAACGACTCCATCCATTGAGCCGTTCCATTTAGTCCATACCCTCCGAACCATCCAAAAAGCTTTTGGCTTCCATAAGCCATAAAGGTAACTCCGATTACAAGACGTAAAATAAGCAGTGCATAATCCATAATGATTCCTCCTAATTAGTTTGAAATAAAGTATCTTGAATTAAAGATAATACATTCTCAACAGTGAGTCAATCATTTATTTTTAATTCGAGATATTTTTATATTTTCCAATATATTCTTTTCTCATATATAATGCAGTTAGTCCACATAGTAAGGAGATATTCCATGCACCTCATTACAGAGAGAGTTCTGATCATTTCTGTTTTCCTGCTGATTATAACTATGGTTGAAACACTTGCATATTCTGCAAGGATTTCAGGCGCCCGAGTGAAATTGATTGCGACAGCACTTTCATTATTTAGCACGATGGTCCTCGTCTCACGGTTTTCTGTCATGATCCAGCAGCCTATGACAGCAAAGCTGATTACAGATGCTGCACGCTTTGAGAACAACATGCAGATTATTGAAGAACAGTACAGAATTTTAATTGCCGTAACAACGGTTGGAGTTCTTCTGGGAATCTTTTTGTTTCCTACCTTTATTGCTCTCTTTTCAAGAGCGATTATCCAGTTATCCAAGGAACGCGGTTCTATCGTTTCTCTATTGGCGAAGAACTTTAATCGAAACGTATTCAGAAAAATGATTAGCTGCTTTCATTTTCCGAGATGGTCTTATTTAAAAGGCATTACATTAAAGACCATACCAAAACGTATTTTTGTAATGAACGTACTTATTTCAGCGGTATTCACAGTCGGAGTTTTATCTTCCATTTATGCTTCCGAGCTGGTTCCTGAAAAATATTCACAGGCAGCCCTTATGTCATCAGGAATTATCAACGGTGTGGCAACCATCCTTCTCACTCTTTTTATTGACCCTAAGGCTTCAGTCCTTGCAGATCGTGTCTCGAAGAAACAGGAAGGCTATATTTATTTAAAAAGTTATTCCCTAACCATGGTCAGTTCAAAGCTAATCGGTACGGTTGCTGCACAGGCATTTCTTTTGCCTGCAGCATGGTATGTCGCATGGTTTGCTAAGTGGATTTAAGCAAAGAACCCGCCAAAGTTGGCGGGTTCTTTATGCAGTGATCAGCGGGGAGGCGTGTTTGGAATAAATGAGGGTCAAAGAATGGAGCGCCCGTGTGCAGCCTACATATAAAAGCTTCGCATCGGAAGCGGTCTGCTGATAATTTTCAGCATCTGCATCCACAATCAGCACAGCATCAAACTCCAGTCCTTTCGTTAAATAGACTGGAATGATGGAAATTCCGCCTTGATATCCTTCCTGGCCTTCACGGACAAGATGAACATCCACTCCATTCTCGTGCAATTTAGTAAAGAATTCTTCTCCATCTCTAGCCGTTCGGCAAACAATGGCAAGACTGCTTGCACTAGCTGCTTTTCGCTCAGCAATCCAATTCTTTATAAAAGCGATTGGGTCATCTTCCTGTGTCACAGTCACCCCTTCACCGGTCCTAAAGACCGGTTTTGCCAGTACAGCAGGCTTATAGGCAGCTGAGAGTACTCGATTGGCAAACTCTATGATTTCCATTGTGGTTCTGTAGCTTCTTTCCAATTCTCTGCATGCGAGCTTTCCATTTGAAAATACCGGCATGATTTCCTCCCATGCATTGATACCAACGTTGCTGTGAATGCCCTGTGAAAGGTCACCGAGAATCGTAAAAGAATTTTTTAGTGATAGCTTTTGAAGCACGGCAATCTGGTAAGGAGAAAAATCCTGCGCTTCGTCAATGACGATGTGGTGATAGCGCTCTCCTTTTTCAAGGCCATTCAGCGTCAAATGAATATGCATAAGCGGAGCTAAGTCCTCATGGGCAGCTTCTTTTTTCTTTAGATTCTTGAAGGTTTGCTGCACGATCTCATCTGATAACCGTTCACGTACAGACTCGGCAGATAGAAGCTGCCTATAAACTGCAAGAACATCGAGCTCGGGCCAGGTTTTCATGTAAGCGCGAAATCTCTGCCCTGCCTTCGTCTTCATTTCTTTCTGAACTTTTTTCTCCCAAATTTTATCCAGTTCTTTGCTTATCCACTGTTTGATTTTAGCGGAGATCAGTTCCCTTATTTTTACGGCAGGATATTCCCGGAAATCTTCTATATACCATTTTTGAATCACTTTCTGTTTCAGGACCATGCCATTCCAAGGCTCAAAGTCCTTTTGGGGCATGCCGTTTCTTATAAAAAGCTGAAGGGCTTCATCAATGGCATTCATATAATCCAGTGACCCCTTCACCCTTCCAGGCTCTGCGCTTCCGCTCTCCGTTCTTTTTAATCCCGGTTCAAACCACTGCTGCCAATCAGCCGGTTTCTCCTTTAAACGTCCCCCTAGTTTAAGAAGAGCCCATTTTGAAAAGGTGGTTTGCTGAATATCTCCGACTCCCAGTTCTGGCAGAACGTTTGATATATAATCCAAAAACATTGCGTTGGGAGCGAAAATAATCATTTGCTCTGCCAGCATCTTTTCCCTGTACTCATATAAAAGAAAGGCGAGGCGATGAAGGGCCACCGTCGTTTTCCCGCTCCCGGCGACTCCTTGAATAATAAGGGCGGTATCTCGTGATGCCCGGATCATATCATTCTGCTCAGCCTGAATGGTTGAAACGATGTCCCTCAACCTGTTATCCTTTCGATCCCCCAGTCTGTAAAGGAGAAATTCATCAGCAGCACCAGCATTTTCTTTCCCCTGTTCATATGTATCGACGACCCGTTGAAGATTCCTATCACGTATGACGAGGTTTCTCTTTAGGAAGATATCTCCTTCAATCATTCCTTCAGGGGCCATATACCAGACCTCATCTTCCCCGCCGGTAAATGAATAAAATAGACTCGCGACAGGGGCCCGCCAGTCAATAATCATCGCCTCTCCGCTCTCCCCTTCTGAAACACCGGCCTTGCCGATGTAAAGCGGAGCTGCTTCTTCCTGTCCCGCTTCTTTAAAATCCAGCCGGCCAAAATAAGGTTCTTTTTCTGCGATGGCTAAATTTTCACGATTCCGTTCCCTCGAATCCTCCAGTGCCTGCTCCGTTAAATCATCACCTCTGTACCTCGGAACAGAATGTAAACGGATAAGCTGGCGATCGATCTCGGCAGCAAATTTTTTGAGCTGCTGCGACTCGAACTGAAAGGCACTTTGAACATTTTTTTCCATGAGTCAGTTACCTCCTCCTATGAGATTGCACGCCTGAATATTCAGATAGAGAATGATTTTACCATAATGAACCAGGCAATACCAGTCATATAATGAACTAATATTCAAGAGAGGCTGATGACTATGCACCCCTCAAAAATTGTTCTGCTGCGTCATGCGGAAGAACCGAATGAGCCCAATCATCATAACCTGTCCCCTGAGGGTTGGATTCGGGCCAAACTGCTTTGCCCATTACTTATATTCCTGTATCAGCATATAGCGGGCGTATATGCTGCCGGAATAGGACCTGATGATCAAAGCAAAAGAAAAATCCAAACCATCATTCCTCTTATCAAGTATCAGCTCAATGAAGGCAATGGCGGAACAGCTATTAATACGGTCCGCTTATCTTTTGAAACGAAGCCCACGGCGAATAAAATTCTTACAAACGGCCTTTACCATAAAAAGGTTGTGATAGTTTGCTGGTCGCATAAAAAATTGCCCGAATTGGCCAGAGAATTGAATGCAAAACTCGTTCCTGAAAAATGGCCCGAAGACCGTTATGATGTGCTATGGGAGATAGATGGCCACACAGGGAAATTAAAACAAATTCCCCAGCTGCTCATGCCCGGGGATTCTTTGCATGGAATTGGGGAGTGATACGTTTTCTTTAGAAAAAAATATAACCTGCTCCGTCACGCCCCGAAAAATCAGGTTACGCCGGCAGCAGGTTTGTTAGAGGCTATCTAACATTTGCGCTACACCGTGTTCATCATTTGTACCGCAAATGGTGTCACATATGTTCTTAATTTCGATTCTTGCATTACCCATTGCAAAGCCTATTCCAGCCGCTCTTATCATTGATTCATCGTTCATGCTGTCTCCTATTGCTGCTGTTTCGGCGAGCGGGATTGCCATTCTTTCAGCAAGCTTTGCCATAGCAATTCCTTTTGATGCTTTTTCATGTTCAAGCTCGAAATTATGATTGGCTGACGTTACAATCGTCAATGCTTCTCTATCTTTGAATTCGTTCCAGCCTGTTTTTCTTTTTTCTTCATCAAAAGAAAAGGCAAGTATGTTATAGATTTCCGCCCCTCCAGGAATGTCCTTAAAGGATTCAATAAATGAGAATCCGGATTGGCTGTATTGCTTGGATGCAGCTTGCTGCAAATCCTGAATGGATACTTCGGGATTTGAACTGCTGATCCGGTCCATTTCGATTTGAAGCAGCTCACGCCCTCTTTGAGGTGTATAGATGAAATGGCTGCTGAAAACTTCAAAATAAAAATCATTTTCCTCAAGCCAAGCCAGTATTCCATCGGCCTCTTCCCTATCTATTGGAACAGAATGAAACAGGGTTCCATCAGGATCGTGAATGGTAGCACCGTTAGCTGCTATTATCCAAGGATTAAGACCGGTTCCGTTAAAAATTTTTGCACATCAAAATGCGCCCTCCCAGTAGCAATTACGACCTGAATGCCTCTCTCTTCCGCCTTTTTAATAGCAGATAAGTTTTCCTCACTGATTCGGTTTCTGCTGTTCAAGAGGGTTCCATCCAAATCAATGGCTGCGAGCTTAATCATCCTGTTTCCTCCGTATCTGCTATTAATAATTCTACATGGTTTTTTTCTAAAACGGCCATCATGTTCTCAGAAAGTTCTCTATCCGTGATAACAATATCAATTTCTGACAGATCGGCGAACTTAAAAAAGTCTGTGATTTCCATTTTAGAGTGGTCCGCTAAAATGATTACCTGTTCTGCCTGCTTCAGCATTCTTCTTTTAACCATTCCATCCTCTTCATGTGCGATAGTCAAGCCATGTGCGGAGATTCCTACAAGACCTATAAATGCCTTTTCCACGTGATAGTTCGCCAATTTATCCAGCACAGCAGATCCGTATAAAAACCCGTGTTCCTTTTGCAGTTCTCCTCCAAGAAGATGGATTTGAATTCCTCTTTTTCCAGCAAGGATTCCTGCCTGGTGAATCGAGTTTGTAATGACGGTGCAATCCTCCTCAGACAGAGATTCCGCACAGGCCTGAACAGTAGTTGAAGAATCAAGTATGACCCGGTCTCCAGGCAAAATGAGTGAAGCTGCTTTTTCACCGATCCGCTTTTTTTCAGCCGATACATGATTTAAACGATTGGTGTAGTCTTTAATTTTGTGGTGAGCTGATGGCAGAATAGCTCCACCGCGAGTCCGAATTACCGCCTTAATTTCTTCGAGCTTAACTAAGTCTCTTCTGGCGGTATCCCTTGATACATGAAATATAGAACAGATTTGCTCAACAGAAATCCTTTTTTCTATTTTCAAATAATTTATGATCGCCTCAAGGCGCTCTTCTTGATACATCAATATCCGCCTTTGTAAGTAATAATAAGTAATACATAAGTTATTATAAGCAATAAACTTATTTGATGCAACCATACAAAAAACTTTTTCGCTTTACATATTTTTTCTCATTTAAGGGTATTGATTTGCAAGAAGGAAAATATTGCGAGGAGAGCTGACAAATGAGAGAGACAACGATCCAGGTTAAAGAGCCGCTGAATGAAGAGAGAATTCAAATGATTGAATCACGTTTGGCTCAAACCGAAGGGATTGAGAGGGCATTAGTGGATATTGTCTCGGGAAGCATTTGGATTTCGTACAATGAAATGCAAATAGCTCCAGAATTGATTATGAAGGCTTTGAGTGAGCACGGTATGCAATCAGAAGAAATCCAAAACGCGTAAAAGCTCGGCCGGTTCGAACCCGGCCGAGCTTTTTTGTTACCTCAATTCAAGATAGTGGAGACTGAACAGCCGTTTTTCATCTGTCCAGAATTTCTGCGCCGTAAAACCGCTCTTTGATGCAAGGTTATGAAAATCCTCCACTTCATACTTATATGAGTTTTCAGTATGGATCGTTTCTCCTTTTTGAATTGCAATTTCTTCAGATTGAATGGTCACTTTCTGATCTTTCTGGCTAATAATATGCATTTCCATTCTGCCTTTTGCTTCATTGTAAAAAGCGTGATGGCGGTATGCTTCCAAATCGAAATCAGCACTAAGCTCACGGTTCATTCTTTTCAGTATATTCAGATTAAACTCCGCTGTAATACCTCTGGCATCATTATAGGCCGCATTTAATATACGTATGTCTTTTTTCAAATCTACCCCTATTAGAAAGCCGTCCCCTTTTTCAAGCATGGCTGCCACCGTATCGAAAAAAGCGCCTGCCTCGTGCGGTTCAAAATTTCCGATTGTCGATCCAGGGAAAAAGGCGGCTTTTTTCCGGCAATTCAGTTCAGGCAAAGTCATGGGAGCCGTATAATCCCCTGCGACTGCATGAATGTGAAGGGACGGATAATCGTGTCCCAGCTTCAAACTCGATGCATAAAGGAATTCCTTTGAGATATCTATCGGCACATAGACAGTTAAATCTTTAAGTGCCTGCAGCAGAATTTGAATTTTACGGCTGCTGCCGCTACCGAACTCTATGAGTGCAGCTTCCGGCCCAATCAGTAAAGCTAATTCATGCTTCACTCTTTCCAAAATGGCAATTTCCGTTCTGGTAGGGTAGTATTCAGTCAGATTCGTAATCTCCTCAAATAACTCAGAGCCTCTTTCATCGTAAAGAAATTTCGCCGGCAAGGTTTTCGGCTCTCGCTTTAACCCCTTTAATACCTCTGTTAAAAAACTGGATTGTACAGCTCCATGGTCCGTAAATTGAATAGCATGTCTCACTGTTGTCATTCCGCATCCTCTGCAAGACGGAAACCGCTGAACTGCCATCGTTTCTCAGGCTGAAAGAAATTCCGGTAAGATGAACGGATATGCGAGGAAGAGGTTGCGCAAGAGCCTCCGCGCAGGACCATCTGGTTGCACATGAATTTGGCGTTGTATTCCCCCAGTGCCCCCTCGAGCGGTTTGCTTCCCGGATAAGGCGTATAGGCACTTGCTGTCCACTCCCATACATCTCCATACGCCTGATAGAATTTGCCGTTCCTGCTATTAGCAGGACGCGGATGAAAGTTGCGGCTTTCAACAAAATTCCCTTCACACACAGTGCTTTCCAAAGCATGTTCCCATTCCGCTTCTGTTGGAAGGCGCTTTCCTGCCCACCTGGCATAAGCATCCGCCTCATAGAAACTCACATGGCATACCGGCTCGTCGAGTCCGATTTTTTTCTGTCCGCTAAGTGTGAATGTATTCCATCCGTCCTCTGCCTTAAACCAATACATTGGAGCGTTCCAGCCCTCTTTTTTTATGTGAGTCCAGCCGTCGGAGAGCCAATATTCAGGCTTTTCATAGCCACCCCCCTCTATGAATTTCACATACTCGCCATTGGTAACCGGATGGGAGGCAAGGGAAAATGGTTCTAGATAGACCTTATGTCTTGGAGATTCATTATCAAAACAAAAATCTCTTCCGCTGTGCCCGATTTCAGCCAGCCCGCCATCTATTGGAATCATTGCAAATTCACGGCTATTTATGCCGGAAGGTTCAGAAGCCTCGGAGTAGACAGGGAGCAGCGGGTTTTGGGCAAAATTGTATTTAATATCCGTCAGCAGCAGCTCCTGATGCTGCTGTTCGTGCTGCAGACCGATTTCCAGCAAATCCAGAACAAGCTCTGCTTTGCTTTCAGGCAGATCGTTAAAAAGCTTCTCTATATGTGCGTTCACGTAATTCCGGTAAGAAAAGACCTCTTTCGCTGTGGGCCTTGTCAGTAAACCCCTCTGGTTACGGGGGTGGAACGGTCCGATCGTCTCATAATAGGAATTAAACAAATAATCAAACTGAGGATTCAGCTCCTCATACCCTGCCAAATGATCTTTAAGAATAAAGCGCTCAAAGAACCAGGTAGTATGGGCAAGATGCCATTTCGGAGGGCTCGCATCCGCCATACCCTGAACAACAAAGTCTTCGATTTCAAGCGGCTCTGTTAATTGTTCCGATAAGTACCGCACTTCCTTAAAACGCTTTAGCAATTGTTTTTGATCATTTTGAAGAAGCATGATTTTCCTCCCCGAATATGGACGGACCAATTCCGTTCAAATATAAAATCAATAGCTATACTCATAATCTGACTTTTACCCGGAATAAAGAAGACAAAACCACGTGATGCTTTTCAGGTATTATTTTTAGTATAGACTAAGCCTGAATGAAGAAAAGTAAATATTTTGTTAATTCTTAACAATGGAAAGTTAACAAAAAAAGACAGCGCGCACGCTGTCTTTCTATTTAACTGAGAATGTCCATTTCGTTTCAGCATGGTATTTATCGCCTTTTTTAAGAATAATGGGCGGAAATGAATCGTGGTGTACGGCATCCGGCGGAACTTGCGTTTCAAGACAGACAGCCATATGCTTTTGTGCAGTTTTCCCTTCTTGAAGGACAATGTCATCTCCCATGGAATTGCTTGTATATATGATGACAGCCGGCTGATCCGTTTCCGCTTTTAGAAGTCGGCCGCTCTTTTCTTCATAAAGGACCATCTGCTTCCCTTCATCAAGCAAGAACGGATGATCATAGCCTCCGCCAGCAATTTTTATTTGTTCGTGATCGGAGAATATACCATCTTTCAGTTTCCTGCCTTGCCGGAAATCAAAGACCGTTCCTCCTGCTTCAAGCTCTCTCCCTGTAGGCAATGATTCGTCATCGAGCTCCAGGTAGCGGCTGCTTGGAAGTGTCAGCAAATGTTCTGCTATCGAATCTTTGACGGAACCGCTCAAATTGAAATAGGTGTGATTCGTCATGTTCAGTACAGTATCCCGATCCGCTTTTCCCTCGTACTTCAAGATTAATTCGTTCTTATCTGTTAGCCTGTATGTTACTTTCACCTCCAGATTCCCTGGAAACCCTTCCTCACCATCCGGACTGAAGTAAGTAAATGCAACTGCAGCATCTTGCTCATATTCAATTGCATTTGAAGACCAAATCCTGTGACTGAATCCTTTTTCCCCCCATGAAGGTGATTGCCTTCCTGGTTCGCAGTTACCTGATAAGTGTTTTTATTTAAAGGCAAATGCCCTTTTCCGATTCTTCCTCCGACACGGCCAACGACCGCTCCAAAGTAAGGAACTCTATTTATGTAATCTTCAAGCCTGCGGCATCCGAGTACGATATTATCAAGTGTTCCATCCCTGTCAGGAGTTACAATTCTCGTTATCGCGCAGCCATATTCTATGCATTCAACCTCGACTCCATTATTGTTTCTCATTATGTAGCCATAAACATCCTGTCCGGCCAATTGTCCAAATACCTTTTTTTCTACCTTCATACTCTACTCCTTTCAGCCTTTCTCTACTCTTCAAATTGAGCATAATCCTATTGCTGAAAGTTGTAAAGCTTCACTGCAGGAAGCTTTTGGCATATTTTTTCAGCTGATCAGGATTACAAGATGAATAAAAGGGAAAAGGACAAGAGTCAAATAACATATAAACAGGAGTGTGAAGAATGAGAGCAGTTACTTATCAAGGCAGTGAGAAGATAGAAGTAAAACAGGTGGAGGATCCAAGGATTCAAGAAAACAGCGATATGATTGTTAAGATTACTTCTACGGCAATTTGCGGATCAGATCTTCACCTCTATCAAGGAAATATGCCCATAAATAAGGATTACGTTATTGGCCATGAACCGATGGGAATCGTTGAAGAGGTAGGTTCCGAGGTTACGAAGGTCAAAAAAGGCGACCGGGTAGTGATCCCCTTTAATATCGGCTGCGGAACTTGCTTCTACTGCAGCAACCAGATGGAAAGCCAATGCGACAACTCCAATCCTCTTGGTGATCAGGGAGGACTATTCGGATTCACTGAAATGTTTGGAGGTCATCCTGGAGGACAGGCCGAATATCTGCGTGTACCTTATGCAGATTTCACATCCTTTGTAGTGCCGGAGTCTTGCGAACGTGAAGATGAAGATCTTCTTTTTATGTCTGATGTTCTTCCCACAGCATACTGGAGTGTAGAAAATGCAGGCGTTAAAGCCGGAGACACAGTAATTGTTCTCGGCTGCGGTCCCGTCGGACTTATGGCACAAAAATTTGCAGCGATGGCTGGAGCGGAGCGGGTAATTGCGGTTGATCAGCTTGATTACCGTTTAAATAAAGCGAAGAAGATGAATTCAGTTGAAACATTTGATTTTACGAGCACGGAAGATGCCGGTTCCTATCTGCACGAGTTTACCAAAGGCGGAGCGGATGTTGTAATCGACTGTGTAGGAATGGACGGAAGAATGACAGCTATGGAAAAAGTCGGACAGAAACTGAAGCTGCATGGCGGGAGCCTTGGTCCGATCCGGATTGCTTCAGAAGCAGTCCGTAAGTTCGGTACCATTCAGCTGACTGGGGTATACGGTTCATCCTATAACGATTTTCCGCTTGGAGATATTTTCTCCAGAAATATTACAGTTAAAACAGGACAGGCACCAGTTATTCACTATATGCCAAGGCTGTTTGACATGATTCAGTCCAATCAGATTGTTCCTTCCGAAATTGTCTCCCACAAGATCTCGCTGGACGAGGCTTCTCATGCATATAATATTTTCAATGATCATGAGGATGAGTGTGTAAAGGTTGTATTAAAACCATAAAAACAGGGCGATCCTCATCTGGATCGCCCTGTTTTTATTAGAAGACTGAAAAGCAGATAGCCAAAAACTCCACCTGCTGTATTAAGAAGCAGGTCATCCACATCAAATACACCGAGGGCTAATGATAGCTGAATGATTTCCAAAGCGAGACTGAATAAAAAAGAAAGCAAAAGCATAAACCAAATATTTCTTAATTTTTTCACCATAACCGGCATGAGCAAACCAAACGGAATGAATCCGGCCAGATTACCTAAAAGATTGGGAATGCTTAATCCAGGTCTGCTATGCGCCACCAACATATACCTCTTTACGGTCGCAAAAGGCATCATATTACTGTAAGCAAAATTCTGTTTTATCAAATCTCCGCTCAAAGCTGCAAAATGTTCCGGAGACTCATACAGTGTGACGTGTTTGAATAATACCAGTTTGAGCAAAAATGCGAGATATATAATCAATGTTCCTGCTGCAACTGTTTTTAGCTGTTTTTTCACCATTATCATCATTCCATCTTTCATTGACAAAACTTTTCTTCATGACTACATTACTTCCCTTATTCCTTCTTCTAATAACCCTATTTTTGATTTCCAGACTAACTGTATCAAATTCTTATGTAAAATGATACCCGTTACCGGGCGGAACAACCTATTTGGAACAGAGAAAAATCAGCTTCCACAACATTCCATTGAAAACCACCCCCATAAATCGACATAATTAATAGAAGCCATATATAAGTCTAGAATTCTATAAAGAATGGGTGAAAACATGTTTTCTAACACTGAAATCGGGATTGATCTTGGAACTGCCAATATATTGGTTTACACAAAAAACAAAGGGATTATATTAAACGAACCGTCCGTAGTAGCAATTGATACGGAAACAAAAACCGTGCTCGCTGTCGGTGCTGAAGCGAAAAGCATGATTGGAAAAACACCAGGTAAAATTGTTGCGATCCGCCCGCTTAAAGATGGGGTTATTGCTGACTATGATGTAACCACTGAGATGCTAAAACAAATTATGAAAAAAGCCAGTAAGCAGCTTGGGTTTTCCATCAGAAAACCGAGTGTCGTCGTATGTACACCTTCAGGATCTACATCAGTTGAACGCCGCGCTATCCATGATGCTGTTAAAAACTGCGGTGCGAAGCATGTGCATTTGATTGAGGAACCTGTAGCCGCAGCCATCGGAGCCGACCTGCCTGTAGCAGAACCGGTAGCGAACGTAGTGGTGGACATCGGCGGCGGGACGACGGAAGTTGCCATCATTTCCTTTGGAGGCGTTGTTTCCTGCCACTCCATTCGTATCGGCGGAGACCAGCTTGACGAGGATATTGTTACATATGTCCGGAAAAAATATAACCTTCTTGTTGGGGAACGGACAGCTGAACAAATTAAAATAGAAATTGGATACGCACTTGTTGATCACGAAGAATTAACAATGGATGTGCGCGGACGGGATTTAGTAACCGGACTGCCTAAAACCATCCAGCTTCGTTCCAATGAAATTCAGCAGGCGATGAAAGAGTCCCTGTCTCATATTCTAGAAGCCATCCGTGCGACATTAGAAGATTGCCCGCCGGAACTCAGCGGGGATATTGTAGACCGCGGAGTGATTCTTACAGGCGGAGGAGCGCTGCTGAACGGCATGCAGGACTGGCTGAGCCAAGAGATTGTTGTGCCTGTCCATCTGGCACCAAATCCGCTTGAATCAGTCGCAATCGGGACCGGACGCTCTCTCGGTGTCATTCACAAGCTTCAAAAAGCAGCTAAATAACAAACTTGTTTCTGAAAAAGCCTGGAGCTCCAGGCTTTTTTTAGGCTCATTTTAAAAAACAGTTATTTACAAATAGGTTCTGATCATTAATTGAAGCGACTGCTGGAGCAGCTGGACAGTTGAGAACACCAGACGCTCAGCGCTCAGGAGACTAACCATATACCTAAGTAAAGCTTTACAATCCCTTTAGTGGAAATGCCGCCGAAACTATCATATGAAAGGAAAGTTTCCCAAACCGGCTTTTTCAAAAATTATTAATTTCTTGATTTTCTTTAGGATTCCAAGTTTGAGAGAGGTTGTTTAGAGGTTTCGAAAAAGGGATTAAATCAAATAAGAAAACGACCTGGAGGAACTATTTTTGGCAAAAATGATGATGAGTGATGAGCTATTTAAAAAAACGCTGGATTCTACCCATGTTGGAATATCCGTAACCGATCCTTCCCTTCCGGATAATCCCCTCGTTTATGTAAATCAGGGATTTGTAGAAATGACAGGGTATTCCCATCAGGATGTCCTGGGAAAAAACTGCCGCTTTCTTCAAGGGAAGAATACAAGCTTTGAAACAGTTGGTATGATTAAAAAAGCACTGAAAGACCATAAGCCCATCCTTATTGAAATCGTTAATTATAGGAAAGACGGATCCGCCTTTTGGAATGAATTACATATCGAGCCTGCCTTTGTAGAAAGTGAGCAAAAAACATATTTTATTGGTATTCAAAAGAACGTAACAAAGCAAAAGGAATACCTTGAAAGAATTACTGAGCTTTCTACTCCAATTGTTCCCATTAGTGATAAGCTCTCCGTCCTTCCATTGATCGGAGAGCTTAGCAACAAAAGATCCGAAGAAGTATTGAACGCCGTTTCTTCTTATGCCTCCGAGGCTGAGGATCATGCAATCATTGTGGATCTGTCAGGACTGGTAAAAGTAGAGAAAGATGAGGTTGCAAGCCTGCTCAAGCTTTATAATGTACTAAATATGATGGGAACGGAATTGATTTTGACAGGTGTAACTCCTTTGCTCATTATGGAGACTAGCACTGATTTAATCGGGCAGCTATCCAGTATTCGAACGTATATGAATGTGAAACAGGCAATTAATGCCCTTAATTAAAACAGCCCCCTGCTGAATCAAGCGGGGGCTGTTCTTCCTATTGTTCAATAACAGTCAATCCGTTCATCTCGTTGCCGGAAGTTTCCTTTCCATTTACGGTAATTACTTTATAGCCGGTTCCCTTAATCATTAAGGTCGCACTTCGCATGATTGTTTTAGATGGAAGGACGATCGTCAGTTTTTCTCCTGCAGCCAGTACCTTTACAGGCAGCTCCTGGCAGCTTTTCACCTTACCTTTATCTAGTGCAATCCTTCCTGCGAAAAGACCGCCCTCATCTGTCTCCGGGTTAGCAAACAAACAGGCTGCACCGCCCTCATCCGCTATTTGTATAACATGATCGTCAGCCCATTTTGCGCTGAATTCCATCTCTCCTGCACCAAAAACATTAACAAAGTGTGCTTTCTCGCCTTTTTGGCGCTGAAAGAGAACGGGATAGGTTTTTTCAGGCTCTGAAGAAGGTCCTGGACCCATTGCCGATGCGACTTCCTTCAATCCTGTTCCAAGCGAAATCATTCCCAGCGTTTTATTGCCAAGCTTCCATTTTGTTTGAAAGGAATCCTGCACGAAAGCGCTTTTTGGATTCTTAAGAAATTGATATCCATTCTGTGCTCCGAGAGGGGAATGACGTTCCGAGAGATTCAGATTGGATGAGAAATCACCAAGACCGTGGAACACCCAATCATATTGCCTGATTGCACCAGGACTTGACGCTTCCATCCAGTCCACTGCATAGCGGTCCCACATCAATACCGTTCTTTTCACTTCCACACCAGGGTATGCTTCACCGCCTTCAGCCTTCATCACCTGCAAACTCTTGCCTAATGCAAAATGTTCAAGCTTCCCCTCTGCTGCTCTCTGTGAGGTTCCATCCACAGTCAGTGTATTATGGCTGACTGTTTGCTTATACCAGCCTGTATAAAGGACATGGCCATAGCTTGGGGTTCCAAAATCAGGCGCAAATGCTTCTCCTTCTGCAAACAAATCAATATGGAGCTTATCAGGGTGCCCGTGTGACCCTCCATAAGGACCATAGTCCATGAGGGCATACACGCTGCCGGTCCGCAGTAAGCTTTGGCCTGCCCCTTCGAAATTCCTGCTCTTCCATTCATAAGAACCATTGTCCGGAATGACTGGGAGGCCTTTAAAAAGCGCATATTCTCCTTCACGAGGGATTTGCTTGTATTTCGTATCCAGCAGCCAGGCAAAACTAGGAGTCTTGTATGCTGAATATGCCGGTTCATAATCAAAATTCCCTTTTTTTGTGACCGGATCCATCAGCGAGCTTCCATATATTCCGCCATCATTATTAAAAGGGAGGCCAAAATTCGGGTACGCATAATCTAAAGGAACTTCATACATTTTTTTAAGTTCAGGACTGCTATATAAATCATATCCCCAGTTTTTAGCCCCATCTGCCAGATGCTGCAGGGCCCTCAATGCATACAAATGATAGGCCATGGACCCTTCCCACCAAAATCCGTCCGAAAGAACACTCTCCTTCATCAAATAATGAAATCCATGTTCCCCGTTGATGGCAAATTCCATGTACTCCCGGTCTCCAAGAACAAATCCGACCATGCCTACAGCAGCATTATGCCACGCCTGCCAGTTGGATCGTCCCATATCATATTCACTGATGGCAACAGCTGATGGACGGAGCATATTCAACTCGATATTCGCTTTATCCCGATCTGAAAATAATCCGCTGTCATAAAGCAGATCATACGTGTAAGCGAGGTCGACCATGCTTACCGATTCATCAAGAGTTTGCCAAAAAAGCCTTCCTCCCCTTGCCTGCTTTGCATAATTCGGATAATAGTTTGCGTAATTGATTAGCAGATCTGCGGCTTTTCTGCCATACCTCATATCACTGCTCAGTTTGTACGCTGACGCCAGCGTGCGGGCTGCTTTGATGACTTCATTGTGGCGGTAATAACGCCAGCCTGCATCATAAGAATCCCCTGTATAATATTTATCTTCTGAAGGACAGTAGTGTTTATTGGGACTCGCCGGGTCATATTGAAGGGGCGAGCTGTCATCACACAGGAACCACATTCCATGGCCTCCTGCCTGGTCCAGAACATCCAGGTTCGATAGGAGAAGCTGATCGGCGGACTTGATCAATTTTTTATAGTAATCTGCGGCCCACGGTTCTTCGGCCGTCCTTCTCTTCGCTTCTGATAGCTCATTAGCATTTATAAAAGATTTCGGCCTTGAATGGCTGACTGCCTTCCACTGAACCGGCTTCCATTTCAGCTTTACTTGAAAGCTTGCCCCAAGCTTTAACCGGGACAATATCGATATTGTCATGGTCTGTTCCTCTCCTGCCTGTGTTTCCTTAGGCCATTTCCATTGAACGGCCAGAATTTTGGATTTTCCCGGCTGCAGCTCCCCGGATTTCTCACTTACAGTAACATCATTAGAAAACTCTTCAGGTATACTGACATCAAAATGGTCCGTCTCATCAGCTTTATTTAATAGTGTCACGAAATACGTTTGTTCTGTTCCGGGAACCCCTTCTTTTGCGATGATTTTAGGAGAAACCTGAAACGATTCTCTTACAAGCTTCATATCATCAAAATATACAACTGTCTCCGGATCCGGCGTCTGATCGCTGTACCAGTAGGAGTGAAATGTCAGTTTTTTCACTGTATGAAGCCCAAGCGGCTGTCTGGATGGAGTAAAGTCTTTTAAATTGATGGAAACCAGCTTCCATCCTGTCCAGTCAATTTTCAGGCCTGTAAGAAAATAATCAAATCCTTCTGTAGCCGGATCATCCGAGTCCAATATTGGATAAATCATGGTGCCGGTTGCTTTTTCAGAATACATCCAAAAATCAAGCTTGTCATAGCGCGACCAGTCCTTTGGGATGGCTGTAGACTGAACCGCTTTTTTTGAGGGCATCTGATCCCATTTACCGCTGAAAAGTCCCTCTTTCACGTATTTGCTGTTCTCAGTAATCGATGTCCATTTCTTCGAATCTTCAAAACCGTCTATTGGCAGAATATCAGATTCTTTTGTATAGTCCAGTGTCATTTGATCCAGGATTAAACGGGTGTCTGGATTAGGGGTTTCCCCGTACCAGGAAGCATGGAGTCTAAGCTGATCAATTTTATTAAAACCGGCTGGCGTATATCCTGCCCGGAAGGAATAGTAGGGCAGCCTGACTTTCTGCCATCCCTGCCATGTAATTTGAATAGAGGTGATATAGTAGTCAAGCTGTGCGGTAGCAGAATTATCTGAGTAGAGTACTACGTAGATTCGATCGTTTGTTGCTTTTTCGGAGTGGATCCAAAGATTTAAAGAATTATAGGAGGACCAGTCATTAGGAATGGAATTTGTCTCAATGGCTTTTGTCATATTTCCGCTGTTTCTATCCGTGATCATCCATTTTCCGGCATAACTGCCTTCATGAATGGTTTCCGTTTCCTCCACCAGCCCCTTCCATTCGGTTATAGCCTCAAAGTCCTGAATGACAAGCTGCTCTTCTTCTCTATTTTCTTCAGCAGGCGGATCATCAGCTTTTGCATAGTAAGGACAACTCAGCATCAATAGCATCAAAGACAGTAAAATCATTATTCCCCTCTTGATTACCATCCATTTCCCCCGGTTAAAGCCCGCTCACATGCTCTTATACTGGCAGGAAGCAAGTGAAACCATTTCCATGAAAATGAGCCAAACCGTATTTTTAAGCGCTTCCATTTCTCTTTTTTTAATGCTCTGTTAAACTTAGCTGTTGATTTCCGATGCAGGCATTCGCTTATCCTTGGGCGGGCGGTGAGCCTCCTCCTGGCTTCGCCACTGCGGGGTCTCACCTGTCCCGCTGCTCCCGCAGTCTCACGCCTTCCGCTCCAATCAACAGGTGTTAATAAATCAACATAATGCTTTAACACAGCCTATTTTAAAAGAAGCAGCTGTCAGGCAGCTGCTCTTACCAATACAAGTTCCAGTTTTTTTTCAGGCGGACGAGGCCTTCCATATAATAATAGTCGCCCCACAAGTTGCCTTCATCCACTCCAAGATGCTCAGGTTTTGCATATACTCCATGCAATAAGAGTGCATTTGACTCCGGATGGTTCTTCGTTGAATAGCCTGCATATAAATCTCTCAGCATCACGGAAGCAGCCTGACTATAATAGCTTCTCAGTTCCTGATTCCCTGTATGCTTCGCAAGTTCATCCAGTCCGCAGGCAGCGATGGCCGTTGATGAGCTGTCCTTTTCCTCACCGCTTCCATCTGTAAAGGCAAGGTCCCAATATACAATACCGTCAGCCGGTGTCCGGTTCAAAAAATAGTGGGCAAGCTTTTCGGTCATTTCCAGGAATTCAGGATTTTTTGTATAGATAAAGCTTAACGGAAACCCATAAATTCCCCAAGCCTGCCCCCGGGCCCAGCAGGAATCATCCCGGTACCCCTGATGTGTTTTTCCGTATTTCGCTTCTCCTGTCTCAGGATCAAAGAAATAGGTGTGGTACGTAGATGCATCTTCCCTTACAATCCACTTATAAGCATTCTGTGCATGCTTTTCCGCAGCCGCTTTGTAACGAGCCTCTCCCGTAACCTCTGCCGCCCAATAAAGCAAGGGCAGATTCATGAGACAATCAATAATAATCCGGCCCCTTTGTTTTGGATCATTCAAGTCTCCCCATGCCTGGATAATACCTGCATTTTCAAAATAACGCGTCATTAAGTGGTCGGCGGCCAATAGAGCGGCCTTCTTCGCCGTTTCATTTCCAGTTAGCTTATACCCGCTTACACAGGAAAGAGTATACAGAAACCCCAGGTCATGATGGCCGCAGTCAGATTTATTAACGATTCGGTCATAAAAACTTTCAACATGAACTTCAGCTGCTTTCCGGTACTTCTTATCCCCGGTTATTTCATAGGCAAGCCAGATCATCCCTGTCCAGAAGCTCGTAGTCCAGCCATGGTTCCCTCCTCTAGTCTGGCCGGTTTTTTCAGGCTTGCGTGCGTAATACAGGCCCTCGATTGTCGTGTCATCAGGGAAAATATAAGTAAACGGCTCAAGGTTAGCACTGATTTTTTCTAAAGCATGTTCCAAAGCCTTATCAACGAAATCAGGTGAAACATCTAAAGCTTTGTACCGGTTTATTTTTATTCCTTCATTGACCACACTCACGAATTAGTTCCCCCCTATCGCAAATCACTCATCTTGACCTGTTCCATGTCATCAAATGTATAATTTTCACCAGCCATTGCCCAAATAAATGTGTAATTGCTCGTGCCGATTCCTGAATGAATTGACCAGCTTGGAGAAATAACAGACTGCTCATTTTTCACTACTAAATGTCTTGTTTCAGATGGCTCGCCCATAAAGTGAAAAACGCGGGTGTCCGGTTCCATATCAAAATATAAATATACTTCGGAGCGGCGATCGTGGATATGTGCAGGCATTGTATTCCACATGCAATTCGGTGCAAGGAGCGTCATTCCCATCATCAGCTGCGAGCTTTGCACGCCTTCCGCATGAATATACTTGTAGATCGTCCGTTTATTGGAGTTTTTTTCATCACCCAAATGGACAGGAGCTGCTTCATTGATCCCAATTTTAACCGTCGGATATTCTTGATGCGCCAGGGCAGATAAAATATAAAAACGGGCAGGATTCTTCTGATCTTCACTTGAGAGCACCACTTCATTTTTTCCGAGCCCCACATAAAGACAGTCTTTTTGATCTAGATGATATTCTTCTCCATCCACTTTAATGGAACCCGGTCCGCCGATGTTAATGATTCCGGCCTCTCTTCTTTCAAAAAATGCCTTTGTCTTAATATCAGGCTCAATCAGAGTCAAAGGCTCCCTCACAGGCACAGCTCCGCCAATCAGCATCCTGTCTTCATGGGTATATGTGAGCTTCAGCTGATCGTTTTCAAACAGCGACTCAATTAAAAAAGCATTTCTTAGCTCTTCCGTCGTATACCTTATCGTTTCTTCCTTGCTTGCACAATGTCTCGTTTCCATTTTTTCCTCTCCCTGCTTTTTAAAAGTTAAGCCATCCACCGTCAACCGCAAGTATGTGACCGCTTACATAATTGGATGCATCCGATGCCAGAAAAACAGCCGGCCCCTTTAAATCTTCAGGCAAACCCCATCTTCCTGCCGGAATTCTTGATTGGATAAAAGCGCTGCGCTCCTCATCCTGCCTAAGTGCTTCTGTATTGTCTGTTTCCATATAACCCGGGGCAATCGCATTTACGCAGATTCCCTTTCCTGCCCACTCGTTTGAGAGTGCTTTGGTCAACCCTGCTACCGCATGCTTGCTTGCTGTATAAGCAGGTACACGGATCCCGCCCTGAAAGGAAAGCATAGAGGCAATATTAATGATTTTCCCTGAACCCCGCTCCAGCATATGCCGCCCTGCTTCTGAGCACAGCTGAAACACCGCATCCATGTTCAAATTGATGACCGCTCTCCAGTCCTCCATTGAGTAATCAACTGCAGGGGCACGCCGGATTATGCCGGAATTATTGACAAGAATGTCAATTCTCCCGTTTTCCCGAATAGCATCCTTAATCAAATTGGTTCGCTGATTTTCTTCTGAAAAATCCGCTTTAATTCCCAAAAATGATCTTCCCAAACTCTCAATCTCTTCTTGCACATTGGACATATCGCTGATCCCTGCGCCGATTATATCGGCACCTGCTTCCGCCAATCCAAGAGCCATTCCCCTGCCAAGACCGCGGCTTGCCCCTGTCACAAGAGCCACCTTTCCATGAAGCGAAAATTGTGACAAAAAAATCCCTCCACTTCCCATTCGTGTTCATATTTGTATCTTTATGTTCGTTTTCATTAGTTTAGCACACTGGGAAAAATAGGGATAGTAGGTTTTGGAAGTTTTTGAGATTTTAGATAAAATTATAAATCGAGCAAGCGAATTTGAGAGAATTATTGAATTACCGGAGATTTCGGTTCCATTAAGGGTGCTGTTGATTGTATTAATCCTGCTTTTAATTGAATCCCTGATTTCCCGGGATTCCTCTAGCTTAGCCAACAGCATAAGTGACCGATATTCCCCGTTTTTCCAATTCCTTTTTCCAGCGCTCTGTTAAATCTGCATTCGTTACCACTTCATCAATGTCCTGAAAACCGGCATATTGAATAAGAGCCGTTTGTCCAAATTTTGTATGATCCGTTACGAGCGTCACGTGATCTGCCATGGAGATGATGGTTTTTTTATATTCAGCCTGAAAGTGGCTGAACACAGTGAGACCGTTCACAAAATCTGCCGCTGTCGTTCCAAGAAAGAGTTTTTTCACTTTCATTTTTTGAAGTGCTTCCTGAGCAATGGGACCGTATAAGCCGGATGAAGCCGGAATTCTTCCTCCCCCCGGCATGATCAGCTGAACTTTTTCTGCTCCTAATAGAGTGTGCGCAATTTTAATATCGTTTGTTATGACCGTTATTTTGCGGTGAATAAGGAGCTTGGCAAGCTCAAGCATCGTGCTCCCCCCATCCAAAAAAACAGTATCCTCTTCTTCTATCCTTTCAGCTGCTGCTTTAGCTGCCTGCTTTTTTTCATGCAGGAAGCTAGCCTGCCTTTTCTCGACAGGCAGCATCCCTGTACTTTCAGGTAAAATAGCTCCCCCGTAAATACGTTTGAGCAATCCTTTATTCTCAAGCACAATGAGATCCTGCCGGACGGTTTTTTCCGTTACGTTCAGGCTGATGCTCAGTTCTGTTACCTTCACTATTTTCTCTTTTTCAAGGGTTTGAATGATTTTTTCATGACGTTCTACAAAATGCATGGCCTTTTCGCCCTTTCTCTATCATCTTTCTGCCCTTCGTCCAATAAATATGGTTAGAAGGGGGTATGTGTATGTACGTACAGTGGCTGTTTCTAATTATGGTCATCTATTCTGCCGCCGCCATCGTACTTTATATGATAAACAAAACTGTCTACTCTTCCCTGCTGCAGGCTTTAAGAAAATGGCTGTACGCATTATTTTTGGTGTTTCTTTCAGGGTGTTTTTTTTATAATGTTCTTTCATTTCAGGATTGGCCTCTTATTCTTCAGCTGGCAGCCGCTGCTGTCTTTATTGATCTTAGCATTTTTCAAACTCCCAATATCCAAAAGATCGGTTCGGCTGAGTTCAAGCATAGTGAATGGATTGAACAGACCATCCAGCATAACGAGCGGACTCTGGAATATATGAGGAAAAAATCAACTGCGTTTTCGCTCATTATACAGGAGGAAGAGGACTTGATGCCAAAGGAATCTTCACTGCAAAGCTTTGAAGAATATGAGAAATCCGTAACCGCATACGTGGAAATTTACACGGATCAGTTTGATTTTCATGTAAAACTTTATTATCTGGGCGGGGATGATGATTATCATTTTACCCAAAGCATTCACCAGGTGCTGGGACGTCTGGAAACCATTTTTAATATTTCCATCAACGATAAACAGCACGTTTCAGATCAGCTGAAACAGGCCCGGGTCCATTCATTTAATGAAGAAACGGTGGCCGTCATCCCCATATACGGACACTACTCGTATCTGCTTATCCTCTCAGCCAGAGAAAATTCAATCATGGAAATAGACACCCTGCATGTCATCAATTTAGTGAAGATACTGGAGTGGCGGACGCAATCGAAGAAGAGTGAACCTGGAAGTCAAATGGCGGAGTAAGCTTTATTTTGATAAGGTATTTCAGGTTATGCTGAGAAACATCCAGCTTAAATTTTTAATTTTGAACACCCAGATGACATTTCCGCCTGTAAAAAAGGACAGCTCCCATTGGCAGGGCTGTCCTTTCTGTTATTATACCCACCACATATCAGCAGGTTTTTCTTCAATTAGTACAGATTGGAGATTGGTTACGGCACGTTTGAAGCCTTCTTGGATACTCATGATCGGGTCTTCGTGTTCGATGCTGACAACGTAATCATATCCGTATGTGACCAGTGTGCTGATCATGCGGCCCCATTCATCATTGCTATGGCCGCACCCGACAGAACGGAATGACCAGGCTCTTGAACGGACTTCACCGTAAGGCTGCATGTCAGTTAAGCCGTACATGTTGACATTTTCCGGGTCAATATGAGTGTCTTTTGCATGGAAATGGTGAATGGCGTTCTCTTTAGCAAGAATTTTAATCGCTGCTACAGGATCAATTCCCTGCCACCACAGATGGCTTGGATCCAGGTTTGCGCCAATCGCATCACATGTTTTTTCACGAAGCTTGAGCAGTGTGTAAGGTGTATGAACCAGGAAGCCGCCATGAAGCTCAAGACCAATTTTCACATTATGCTCTTTAGCCAGTTCCCCAACCTCTTTCCAATAAGGAACAAGCTTATTTTCCCACTGCCAAGTCAAAACATCTCCATATTCATTTGGCCATGGAGTAACGGGCCAGTTCGGGTATTTTGCGTCTTCGGATTCACCTGCAGTTCCGGAAAAGCAGTTCACAACCGGGACCTCGAGAAGAGAAGCAAGCTTGATTGTTTTTCGAAGGGTTTCATCCGATTCTGCTGCGAAAGCACGGTCAGGAGAAATCGGATTGCCGTGGCAGCTGAAAGCACTGATGCTCAGTCCGCGGCTATCTACTTTTTCTTTATACTGCTTTCTTGCTTCTTCGCTGGACAAAAGCTCATCCAAATTGCAGTGAGCATTTCCCGGATAGCAGCCAGTACCGATTTCGACCGCATGCAGACCAGCTGCTTGAACGGTATCAAGCATTTGCTCGAATTCCATATCGGAAAATAAAACAGTGAATACGCCTAGTTTCATGTCTCCCACTCCTTTTATTCTCTATTCTTTAATGGTAATCTTTCCGCTTTCGTAAATCGCATCGATTACTTCAGAAACCTGCATCGCTTCCTCAGGCTGAACAATGAGCTCTTCTTCGTTGAAGCAGGCAGCAATAAAATTCTTCGCCTGAAGAATTCCTGGATCCTCTTCTCCAGGAATCCAGGCAGGCTGGCTATTGAACAGCATGTTGTATTTAGTTGTGTACAATTCCATTGGAAAAACACTGATCCCGCCATTTACGCCAGAGATGCTGAGATGTTCCTCATCATCACGTATGTTTGTTGCCCATGACGTTTCAAAAAGCATTGACGTTCCATTTTCAAATCGAATATATGCCGTCACATGATCATCAACATTAAATCTTTGATGATCATAATGGCCCCACAGGTTTACCTGATTCGGTACTTTGCTTAACGCATTGTAGGTGCTGCCTGTTACGTCGATAATTTTCGGGTTGCCAATCAGCCAAAGGGCCAGATCAAGCAGGTGACAGCCGTAATCAATTAAGCTGCCTCCTCCTTGCAGCTCCTTGTTTGTAAAGACCCCCCAGCCTGGAACTTTTCTGCGCCGCAAGGCTTTTATGCGGACGACTAAAGGTGTGCCGATTTCCTCTGTAATCATCACTTTTTTGGCTGCCTGCGCTTCCTTCATATAGCGGTAATGATAGGCGATAGCAAGCTTTCTCTGGCATTCTTTAGCCGTTTCAATCATTACTTTGCATTCTGCTGCGGACAATGCCATCGGCTTCTCGCATAAAACATGAACGCCTGCCTGAAGCGCGGCAATGGAGATTTCTGCATGAAATTTATTTGGTGTACATACGACAACCGCATCTACTTCAGGAAGCATCTCGGTATAGTCCCCAAAAAACCGGGGAATCCCGAATTCTTTCGCTACATCTTCTGCACGATGCACATTAATATCGCTCACAGCTGTAATTTCTGCCTGGTCTGAAAAGTGCTGAAAGGATGGAATGTGGCGTCCGGTAGCAATGCCTCCTGCTCCAATGATGCCAATCCTTAGTTTTTTCATGCAATAACGCCCTGGCTGATTGACACAATTTGCTTTGTTTCACTGGATTCCATAGCAGCTAAAATCACTTCAAGCGATTTTTTTCCTTCTTCCCCTGTAACCAGCGGCTGCTTATCCTCCAAGATGCATTCGACGAAGTGATTCACAACTTTCGAAATGACTTGACCGCCTTCTTCATTTGACTGAATTTTTCCAAGCTCAAATTTTGCAATTTCACCATTTGAATATTGAATTACCAGGCTGTGAACAGGATCATCCTCCAGGCGGATAATTCCATTTTCACAATAAATAATGGTGGAATTGTCTTCCTTTCCTGTATAAGACCAGCTCGCGGTTAATGTACCAAGTATCCCTGATCCTGTTTTCAAAACACACACCGCATTATCGTCAACATCTCCGAATGTTTTTGCACTCGTTTGAACGAATGCGCCAACTTCCGTAAACTCTTCTCCAAGCAGGTAGCGCATTAAGTCTGTTTTATGAACTCCCAAGTCTCCCATTGCCCCAATAAATGCTTCTTCTTTTTTGAAGAACCAGCTGTCTTTTCCATCGATGCTCCATGCTTCAGGTCCGGGATGGCCAAATGCCGTACGGAAGCTGTAGATTCTTCCCATTTCGCCTGATTCAATCAGCTTGCGCGCCTTTTGATGTGCAGCAGTAAAACGCTGATTGTGTGCGATCATAAGCTTTTTGCCTGATTCCTTTTCGGCAGCAATCATTGCTTCAGCGTCTTCTTTTGATGTGGCCATCGGCTTTTCGCATAGAACGTGCAATCCCGCTTTAAGCGCTGCTATTGATACTGGGGCATGAAGGTAGTTCGGTGTGCAGACACTGATTGCATCTACCTTGCCGCTGGCAATTAAGTCCTGATAATCTGTATAGGCAGCTGCTCCGTAAATAGATGCCATTTCATTTGCGCGTTCCTCAACGATGTCGCATACGGCTGTGATTTCTGCAGTATCAAGTACTGCATATTCAGGCAGGTGGCGGTGGATGGCAATGCTTCCGCATCCAACCACACCAATTCTAATTTTTGTCATGTGATGGTTCCTCCTCAAAATGGATAATGTTCATTCTGGCTTTATTCGCCGGCTTGAAAAATATTTCTGCTTCATGATTCTAAACAGCCGTCTTTTGATCTCTTATTTTACTGTGATCTTTTCAAGCGGCTGTGCATTTCCGTATACCGGTTTTTCACGATCGGCAGGTGCTGCCCATAGTACTGCATTTCCTATTACTTTTTGAATGTCTTTATTGTGATAGGTAGGATACGTTTCATGGCCAGGGCGGAAATAAAACACTTTGCCGCTGCCGCGTTTGTACGTACAGCCGCTTCTGAATACTTCTCCGCCTTCAAACCAGCTCATGAAAACAAGCTCGTCAGGTGCTGGAATGTCAAAGTGTTCGCCGTACATTTCCTCTTTTTCAAGTTCGATGTACTCGGCGATTCCATCTACGATTGGGTGGCTTGGCTCTACTACCCATAGCCGTTCTTTTTCGTCAGCCTCTCTCCATTTCAGGTCACAGCCTGTCCCCATTAGGGACTTAAAGATTTTAGAAAAATGGCCGGAGTGAAGAACAATCAGTCCCATTCCGTCTAATACCCTATTTTTCACTTTTTCTACAATTACACTGTCTACTTCTTCATGCGCAAGATGGCCCCACCAGATCATCACTTCTGTATTGCGAAGAACATCATCAGTCAAGCCGTGTTCAGGCTCATCCAAAGTAGCGGTTTGAACGCGGTGGCCCATTTCTTCAAGAAATCCCGCTATGGTTCCGTGAATTCCGTCTGGATAAATGGAGCGTACTTCCGGATTTTTCTGTTCATGACGATTCTCATTCCATACTGTTACATTCATTTTCTGCACCATCCTTATGTATTTTTCTATAAATTAACCGGTTGGGTTAATCGTTTACGTAATCTGCATAGTTGATTCTCTGACTGCGAGCTCAACCGGAAGGACCTTTTTAGTGAGCCCCTGCTCCTTTTGAAAAAGAGCCGAGAAAATCATTTCAGATGACTGAATTCCTTTTGCTAAAATATCCTGCCTTACTGTGGTCAGACTTGGAGATAGATACTGACTAACATTTAAATCATCAAATCCGACTATTGAAAAGTCCTGAGGAATTTTTTTTCCCATTGAAGCAAATCTTCTCATAATTCCTAAACATACAATATCAGAAGTAGCGAATACCGCCGTAATAGGCTCTGAACTGTCCAGGATGCTTTGTCCGGCATCCAGTGAAGCTTCAAGCGTACTGTTACCGCTCTCAAAAATCAGTTCTTGTTTAAACGGAATGCCAAATTCCTTCAGTGCCCTCTTGTAGCCTTTTAGCCGCTGTTCATCAACCGGACTGTTTTTTGCTTCTGCAACAACCATGGCAATGGATGTGTGACCCAGTGAAAGCAAATGTGCGGTAGCCTGATAGCCGCCTTCCTCGTCATCGATATTCATCGTGTGATAGCTGCCTTCCGGTACATCATATGTATCTACCAGAACGATCGGAATAGCTATATGGCGGGCCAGCTCCTCTGCGATGGAGCCTGATGCATTCATGACAATCAGTCCATCCAGATTCCTTCTCTGAACCCATTGGCTGCATTCATCTGCCACACCGATTCCTGCCAGGAGAATATCATACCCGTAACCCCGGGCTACACTTTCGACTCCGCTGATAAATTCATTATAATAAAGATTTGTCTGGAATACCGGCAATAAGGAGTCCTGATTTAAAATTTTAAGCAAGCCGATCAGCTTGGATTGCTTTTTAGAAAGGCTAATGGCTGTTAAATCGGGAAGATAGTGAAGTTCCTCAATAGATCTGCGGATCTTTTCCTTCGTTTCTCCCGAGACCTTATTTTTCCCGTTCAGGACATAAGAAACAGCTGCGCTGGAAACGCCGGCATGCTTGGCAACATCCTTAATCGTGACCTTCTTTTTCATAATTCCTCCTAGTTAACCGGTTAACTCCACTTACATACTAAACGATTTTTTTTCGAAAAACAATCTTTATTTTTCTAAATATTTAAGTTTTAGAGACCGCTTCCATTCTATTAAACACTTACCCTTATTTATCTATTCTTAAATAGGCAGAAAACCGGATATTTTTCACGGTGAATGACATATAAATATATCATGATGAACTGCAAGGGAGAGGTTCGGCTATGGAGCATAAAAATAAAAAAAACAGCTTTAAAAAAGCGAAAAAATTCACTACAGCTGACCTGGGATATAAGGTATCAGAGGAAAATCAAAAGCTTTTGAAGATGCTGAAAAACTTAAAAAAAGCCTGATCATCCTGTCAGGGAAACAGAATGAAACAGACCTCCGGAAAGTTTTATTAATTCTATATTAAACGCTTTGTCGTAAGACATAATGACACAGGATGCGGGCCCGGCCGATTTATGCATATCAAGCTCGCATTCTATGAACCTTGCATGAGGACACAGGCTTTTTATCTCATGTGCAATCCCTTTTGATCCAGCTGGTATCAATTCATATACTGCTGGATGAGCCAGCAGCTTGAGAAAAAGGGACATGGGAATCATTCGATCTTTTTTATCAAGCACTTCAGAACCTACAAGCGGCTGTCCAATCACTGCAAATCCTGCCCCGTTTGGAGTGTGGCCAGTTCTTACTATGGATGCTTTTCCAAGGACCGTTATTCCAAGCGCTGACTGAATCATCTTCATATTGCTTTCCGTACTGCCTGAGATGGACACTTTGCCTATTCCGGCTTCATCCAGCAATTCTCTGCATGACCCTTCAATTCGTTCCCATGCTTCCTCCCCGTTAAAGTTGTGCAGCATTATGGAAAAAGGATACGCCCCTGCGGACATGCATTCCATCAGTGCTACTCTCAATGTATGCTTTGCCACTATTTCCAGCGGGGCATTGACCTGATCCTCAGCCTTTTCGCCGATAGCCCCCGCATTATCTGATGCTGCAACCAGCCACTCACCTTTAGAGAGCTGGAATGTTTCGATATCCCGCATACTCTACATCCTTCCGCCATTACTTTTATTTCAAAGTTGTTCGAATACCGTACCAGATCAGATCCGCCTGAACCGACTTCCTCATGATTTCCTGGTAGATCCACCCCGTTACATCTCTCCAAATCCTGTTTTCCGCTTCAATCGGGACAATTCCCTTTGAAATATCCGAACCAATCAGGACAAGCCTTCTGCCGTGAGCATTTCCTTCCCATTCCAGCCACCTGCTGATTGCAGCCCGCCATTGACTGGAAGCCTCTTCTCCCTTTTGAAGGACGTCTTCCCGAATATATTGTTCAAGTCCTTCAATGACCGTAACCTGTCTGAAGTCTTGAATTAAAGGGTCTTTTTTATAAGCACTGAGCCATAAACCTTCTTCTTCCCTCCACCAGGTTTGCTCTCTTACCCATTGAGCCTTGCCGTTGAAGGCACCGCCCGTAACGAAGCGCATGGTTCTCCCCTCCTGAATGAATCCTTTGTCCAAATCAATTCATATCCTGTTCCTGGGCTTACAGTCCATTCCCAGAAAGCCCGTCCATCTCCGGACAGTAGAGTTAACAGCTGTCTAAGCGGGCCGCCATGACTGACGATTGCCGCTGTATCTGCTTCGTCATTGAGCAGGGAATTACGGACTTTTCCCCACCCATTCATCACCCTTTTCTTAAATACCTGCAAGCTTTCACCTCCCGGAGGAGCATGATTTTCCATGTTTTCAAGCCAATGCTGATACTCACGATCATCCTTTAATTCAGCATATGTTCGACCTTCCCAGCTGCCGAAGTGATATTCCTTTAAATCCAGAATCTCCGTTTTCTTTAGTCCTGGAAAAAGCAGGTGCGCCGTCTCATTGGTCCGCAGCATTCCACTTGTAAACAATGCGTCAGGTTTAGGCAGGCTAACTGCAGCCAAGGAGGATTTTCCTTCCTCGGATAAAGAATCGTCTGTCCAGCCGATGTAGGCATGCCGGCTATTTTTTTCAGTCAGGCCATGACGTAGTAATGTAACAGCCACAAACCCATCCATAAACATGTTTCTCCTCCTTCAGCTGCTGCCCCGAGCAAATCTCCGGTCACACCGCCGAATTCTTTTTTAATAAAGGCTTTTGCTGCAAAGGTGAATCCTACAAGCAGGGCGGCAAGTATAGCAAGGTACAGAGATAATAAAGGCTCGACCATATAAAAAACTGCGGCCGCCGCCAGAAAAACCGTGAAGTACGACCGCAATACCTTATTTCTTTTCAAATCCTTTTGAAAGAAATAGGCTAACCCCTCTGACTTTACGGAGGGAACGGCCGCGAGGAGTGCACCCATTCCTGTTCGGGATAGCATTGGGATAGCTAATATCAGGAAATAGTCTCTCCACTGCAGTCCTTCAATCACCTCATAAATGAAAAGAAATCGTGCTGCCAGTAAAATGATAACAGATAAAACTCCGAAGGCTCCTGTCCGCGGGTCCTTCATAATTTCAAGCCGCTTCTCCCTGTCTCTGTATGAAAAATAAGCATCACTTGAGTCCATCCAGCCGTCAAGATGCAATCCTCCGGTCAGTAAAATGGCTGCCAGCCAAATGATGAATGCGGCAGCGGGCATTGAAAATGGAGTGAACATCAGGACAAGCCAAAGCATTCCAGACAGGACAGCACCGATTAACAGACCTACGAACGGAAGCCATTGAACAGCAAAAAGCACTCTTTTTTCATCCAGCTCAAAGGATTTTTTTACTGGAACAGCCGTAAAAAATTGAATGGCTATCAGTATGCCTTCTATTCTCTTTATCACTCCTTACACCCGCCTTCAGCTGTGCGCATCAATTTTTTCACGTCCAAGTGCTTTTTAACTTGATCTGCAGGCAGTTTGCAGCGAATATGCTTGACTGCTTCCAAATTTAATTCTGGAGCTGGATTCAGCCCTTTTGCTATGCTTAGCTTGTAAAGCCATCCGGTGCTGCCATTGTAAAACAGGGGACGCTTATTGCAAATGGCGGATAAAAAAGGGCTTTTTCTTTTACTGGAGGAGGTATCTTGGAGCATTAGTCCTTTCACTGTTGACCCCCCTTTTTCAGAATGGCCAATCCATTCTCCACCAAGTATGCCGCATCAGCTTCCTTTACAGCAGCCTGATGAAGTCTTCCCAAGCCTTTTATGTAATCCAAAACAGACTCTTCATATAGATGTGCATCATATGACAGCTCATTTGAAACGGTAATCAGCATACCGCACGATTGACGGAGCATTCGAATGCCCATCATCATATGAATTACAGGATCTTCAGGCGGATCGGGGGCAAACATTTCATTATTCAGCCAAGTAGTGAGGCAATCCAGGACAAGGATATCATTACGGCTGAAGTGAGGAGCAAGCTCATGAAGATTCCGCTGCTTCTCAAACGTCTGCCATGATTTCTGAGAGTCATTGCGCTTCAATTGATGCATGGCAATCCGATGTTCCATCTCCTTGTCTGAAGCCCGTCCAGCCGCAATATAATTTAATTTCCCAGTGCCTGCTGCAGCTTCCTCTGCAAAGCGTTCAGCAAATGATGACTTGCCGCTCCTTACCCCTCCTGATATAAAAATCAGCATCCCTTCCACTCCCGAAGTGCCTCAATAAGTGCATGATTTTCATCAGGAAGCTTCACGGCAATCCGGAGAAAGTTTCCGTCCAATCCGGCAAAATTTTCTGTATGCCTCGTGACGATGCCTTTTTTCAGCAAATAGGGGAAAAGTTCTTTTTCCTTGGGCGCTGCAATCAAATAATAGTTGGTGGAGCTCGGGTAAACCGTCATTCCTATGGAAGCGAGCTCGTGCTTCACTCTTTCCCGTTCAGATGCGATCCATCCTCTCGTCTTCTCAGCATGATCTGTATCCTTTGCACAGGCAATCCCCATCCTCTGCGCCAGTGCATTCACACTCCAATGCGGCTGTCTTCTCTTTAGCTTCTCAATCATATAAGCGGATGCCATCACATATCCGAGCCTGATTCCAGCGAGAGCATACATTTTGGTAACGGATCGTAAAATAACCAAATTCGGATAACGGCTAAGGTCCCCTGAGAGTGAATGACTCTCCGCTGTGAAATCGTAAAATGCCTCATCACAGATAATAAGGGTTCCTGTTTTTTTTGCCTGTTCGATTACGTCAAGGAGCAGAGCCCGGCTGTAAACTCTCCCAGTCGGGTTACTTGGATTGCAGATAAACACAGCCTTTTTCCCTTGCATCTTCTGAAAAATCCGTTCATCAAGGTCCCAGCCATTCTCCTCTTTCAAAACAAGTGAGTCGATGACTGCACCTTGTACCTCCAATGCCTGGCGGTATTCCGAAAAAGCTGGTTCTGCAATCAGCACCTGTTCATCCTTTAACAGCTGAGCCAGAATAAAAATAAGTTCTGCAGCACCGTTCCCTGGCAGAATGCACTCTGCCGGCAGCTGCTCTTTTTCAGAAAGGGCCTGTACAAGAGCAGCTGCTTCAGGATCAGGATAATCGTTAATATACTGCAAATAATCCAGCCAGTTTTCTTTTATAAATGACGGAGGACCAAGTGGATTCGTGTTTACGCTGAAATCTATGATTTTATCAGGGGGAATCATATGAGCGCGATGATAAACGTGCTGCGGGTTAGAACCATGATGGGGCAAATTCAACAAGCATTCCTCCAATCCATAAGAAAACAATAAACGCAAATACCGTTCTTTCCATCATTTCAACAGATTGAATGATGTGGACCCTTTTCAGCTTCCGTTCCGGCTTTCCCATTTTTGCTCTGTCTGATCGTATACCCTGATAAAAGTTGACTCCCCCAAGCTCGATATGAAGCATAAATGCAACAGCAGCTTCCCCCCAGCCGCTGTTTGGGCTCGGATGTTTCTTTGCATCCATGGAGACTTGATTCCATAACCCAAGCTTCCCGTGAACCAGCAGCATCAGAAAAGCCGTTATTCTGGCGGGTATCCAATTCAGTCCATCATCAAGCTTTGCTGAAGCCCAGCCAAATTCTTCATACCTTTCATTTTTGTATCCAACCATTGAATCCAAGGTATTAATAAGACGGTAGAAAACAGCAAGGGGAGCGCCGCCTGCTGCCGCCCAGAATAACGGTGCCGTCACTCCATCACTTGTATTTTCCGCGACCGTTTCGACCGTTCCTCTCACAATTTCGCTTTCGTGAAGCTCTTCTGTATCTCTGCCTACAATATAGGAAAGTTTCAGCCGGGCTTCTTCCAGTAAGCCGGACCTTAAAGGTTTTTCCACTTCCATCGCGGCTTCCTTCAGACTTCGCCCGGCGATCGCAGTAAATATAACCGCTGCTTGGAAAAGTACTCCGGCTGCAGGATGGAGAGCGTAGCACAAATCCTGTAATACAACCACCGCAGTGACGACTGCTGCGGAGAGAACCAGCACCATCACGATCCCTTTTATCTTCCTGTATTTTCCCTTGTTCAGCCTCTTTTCCATTATGGTAATCATTTTACCGAACCACCTGACAGGATGAGGCATTTTGGGCGGATCTCCAATTAGCCGGTCAAGAATAACGGCAATACTTAAAGCCACCAGATGATCAAGCATGCCTTTTTTTCTCCAAATATCGGTCGATTGAATCAATGGTGCAATGATACACGCTTTTTCCAATAGCCATTCCAAGCTCTGTTGCAGGACCGCCGTAAGGCAATTCCTGTCCCTGCTGTGTCGCGGCTATCAGAACACTGTCCGTTGTAGTTCCAGTAGCCAGGGTTTTCGTTACAGGATCTTGAATAAACCGGTCTGCCAAAGCCTTCGTTTTCGACTCAGTTGCTGTAATCAGCGCTTGAATAAATGCTTCCTCAGAGCAGATGCCATTAACAAATACCCAAGTGTTGATCGTCCCTTGTGAAGCACTCAGTCTATCCTTTCCGAGTGAAGCATCTGCTGCATTTCCCGTTCCCGCTGTCACAACTGTCAGGATGGAGAAGTCAGCAAGCTCCGTCATTTTCACACTGACATCCTCTAGCTGAACCGCCGTCATCATCCCGGCCGTTTCATTCGGATCAAAGCCTTTTGACTGGATGAAACGGATTAAATCCACCTTTACATCATCGGTGCTGTAGTTTACATCGACATGTCTGTTTAAAAAGGTCGTATACCAGCCTATACCCGCATGAACTACAGCGGAAGACAGTGTCTTTAATGGAACCGGTGATTTTAAAGCGATGTACTCAGGGTGAATGGACAGCCAATCCGCTGTAATTTTGACTGGCCTTTCCGGGCCTCCCGGGGAATCCAGAATAACCTGCGGGCTTTGATGAGAAGGATGATAATGCCGTTTAATATCTGCGCTGTACACCTTTTTTAATGTTGGCTCCTGCAGCGCTTCATACGGTGTTCCGATGTCCGAAATGACTCCATCGCTCAAAAGCATCACTCTGTCGCAATACAGGCTGGCCATATTCAAATCATGAAAAATAGAAATGATCGTCAAGTTCCTTTTCTTTGTCCAGCTTTTCAGACGTGAAAGAAGACTCTGCTGGAAAGCAAGATCTAAATGATTCGTCGGTTCATCCAAAAGCAAAATATCCGGATCCTGTGCAAGTGCCTGAGCCAAAAAGACGCGCTGCTGTTCTCCACCGCTTAAGCTCTGGATTGAACGCCCGGCAAACCCGGCGACTCCTGTATCCTTCATCGCGAGCTCCACGAGTTCTTCATCCTCAACCGTCCATCTTGGAAGAATTCTTGCCTGATGCGGGTACCGTCCGATACTGACCGCTTCCTTTACCGTCATGTCAAATGCTGTCTGGGTAAGCTGGGGCAAAACAGCCATCACCTTCGCCAGTTCTTTACTGGAGTATGCCTTCACGTTTTTATTTTTTATCTTGATTGAACCTTTGGTCACCGGCAGAATGCCAGAGAGCATCTTCATCAATGTCGTTTTCCCGCTGCCATTAGGTCCGAGAATACCGAAGAACTCCCCTTCCTTTACAGTGAAAGAGAGGTTATTCAATACGTTTTCTTGATGATATCCGCCAGCAAGATCCTGAACTGCAATCATAATCCAGCCTCCTTTCCTATGTCCTTCTTTTCTTGGCTGCCAGAATAACGGCAAAAACAGGGGCTCCGATAATAGCGGTAATGATGCCAATAGGTAGCTCTACCGGTGAAATCACCGTCCTTGCCAGCAAATCAGCCAAAATCAGAAATCCAGCTCCGAATATCATCGATAAAGGAAGCAGATGGCGATGATCACTTCCGCACAGGAGCCTCGTCATATGAGGAATAACTAGTCCGACAAAACCGATTGTTCCGGATACCGCAACCGCAGAGCCAGTCAGCATCGAAGCTGAAATGATGATAATAAGCTGTTTGCGTCTCACATTTACTCCAATATGGCGTGCCCGTTCCTCTCCGAAGGCAAATGCATTTAATTCTCTGCTGTGCATAAAGAGCAGGAATGCACCTGCGGCTGTAAACGGCAGAATCATATAAATGTAAGGCCAGCCTCTCATAGACACACTTCCAAGAAGCCAGTTCATTACCTGCCTGAGCTCCTCTCCGCTTAAAGCGATGATCAGGGAGATAAAAGAACCTAAAAAGGAGTTGAAAATAATTCCTGCTAAGATCATCGTCTCCATCGACGTTCTTCTCTGAGCAAGATAAGCAAATCCCAGAACCCCAAACATTGTCAGGAATCCGGAAGCAATGCTGACGATAGGGAGTGAAAAGCTGCCGAACGCCTGGAATCCAAAATAAATCACACTAACAGCTCCGAGAGATGCACCTGAAGAAACGCCTAGTGTATATGGGTCTGCTAACGGATTTCTCAGCAGCCCCTGGAAGGCGGCGCCGGATAAAGCAAGTGCCGCGCCTACAAGGCCTGCGAGGAGAACACGCGGAATACGAATCGACATTAATATATTTTCATTTGCCTCAGAAACCGCATTTCCGCCTAATAGAACAGAAACAATTTCAGCTGGAGAAATAGCTGCCGTTCCAATAGAAACGGCAGCTAAAAAGGCGACCGCTAAAAAAAGGATCGCCAAAGCATATTGAAAGGTACGGTTATTTTGTAAAAACGTCCGGATAGATTGAGTGTGCAAGTTCCTCTACTCCTTCAATTAAACGCGGACCCGGTCTTGTAACTTTATCCGAATGCACGTCAAAAACTGCTTTATTTTTAATAGCGGCAACACTCTCCCAGCCTTTCCGGCTCATCACCTGTTTAATGGGATCCGGACTATAATAGCCATAGGTCGTCACAATGGCATCTGGATTCAATTTAACAATTGCTTCTTCCGTCATTTTTGGCCATCCGCTTAGTGCTGCCGCCGCATTTTTAGCTCCGACCGTGGTTAATATGTCATTAAGGAATGTGTCTTTGCCTGCTGTATAAATCTCCGGTGAAGGAGAAACCTCTACGAATACACTTTTTCTTCGATCATCCGGGATGCTCGCTGCTTTTTCTTCGATATTGGCAAGATCCTTTTTCATTCCATCAATCATTTTCTCAGACTTCTCAACTTCTCCAGTTGCCTTCCCAATCATTTCCATAGACTCATAGACCTCTTCGAAACTTTGTGCCTCATTGACCACCACTACATCAATTCCTGCATCCTTCAGCTGTTTCAGTCCATCAGCGGAATTATGCGCCCCTGATTCATGCGCCAGCACCAAATCAGGCTGGAGGCCAATAATTTTCTCAACATTAATATCCATTCCTCCAACTTTTTCTTTCTTAAGAGCTTCTTCCGGGTAATTATCGTTATCGGTTACGCCAACAACTTTATCTCCTAAACCCATAGAAAAAACGATTTCCGTGTTGCTTGGAATTAGAGAAACAATTTCTTTTGGCTTCTCTTCAATTGTCACTTCTGAATTGGAAGCATCTTTTATTTTAACTGGAAACTCTGCCTTTTCTTCCTGTGATGCCTGCTGTCCCTTTGTTTTCTCAGGCGCTGCAGAATCAGATGCACAGCCCCCTAAGACACCCGCTGTCAAAAGCAGGGCTGTTAAAGCTGATAAGAACTTATTCATTTTTTTATCCCCCGTAATCATTCTTCAATTTCATTGCCATCACCAGCTCAAGCCTGGCTGAATTTCCCGAAAAACAAAAAACACCTCCCTGGCAAAAGGAGATGACGGTTCATGTTATGTAGACTGCATAAGCCAATAAGAGACTTTCCTGTCAACGGTAACACCATCCTATCCTCGTAGGTATGCGGTGACGAGGTGTGAGGCAGGTCTCCTGGCTCATGATCATCGCTCCCCGCTCCTTCCCATGCAAAGCCGCACAGTGGATTAAGCAGGTCACTCCCATTTACAGTGGCGGGACCGCGCCGGAGTTTAACCGGCTTCCCTTTTAAGCTGACGAAAAAGAAATCAGCACCTACACCTTATCGATATGAATGTTTCGTACACGAAGTATTATACACAACCTTCAGCCTAATGTCAGTCGCTTTCTTTTGCTTGTAAATGAGAAAAAGCAGCAGGCAGCTGCTTTTCACAGTCGTTAATCAAAGTACACCTGTTTTCCTGCATCCCAGCCATATTCAAACAAAATCCTAATCTGGCTTTCTGTAATTCTGCCAACAGAAAGCTCAGGAAGTTCATCCAGTCCGAAAAAACCTGCATCCAGTGTCTCAAAACCAGTTGCGAGCTTGCCCCCTATTTCTTCACACAAAAAGAAAAGCTTATAGATATGATAGGCTCCAGGCGGATGAGGATGGCACTTCTTGTCCATCACCGCAATCAGCCTTACTGGCTTAACTTCTAACCCAGACTCCTCAAATGCCTCCTTAACTGCATTTTCCGACGGACTTACCCCGATATCCGCCCATCCTCCAGGCAGCGACCAGCGTCCATCCATCATCTCCCGAACGAGCAGTATCTTGTTGTCTCTGAAAACAACCGCTCTAACATCCACTTTAGGCGTCTGATACCCTGTTTCGTTTGCGAACAATTCTGGAAGCTTTTCCATCGGCACTTCTGTATATTCAGCCATTATTTCCTGACTCAGCTCCCGCAGACGCTCAAACCGCTCAATATCAAATTGATCCTTTGAATAAGCAAGACCTGCCTGTGACAGAGACTGAATCTCCTTCGCCCACGTTACCCACTTAGGCTCCATGATTCTCCTCCTATCCCTATGCTCTATTTGCATTGTATCCTATGAAAGGATGACATGCATAGACACGGCTTTTGATGAAGGGCTTAGCGGAATACCTTTAAAAGAATGCATTACCAATGGCCACGACGGTTATATGAACCAAAAAACCGTTCCCCTCTAACCATTTCTCTCGATAGGTAATTTTTAGAAGATCGATTTACCGCCTTCTTATGGGACATAATTTCAGCTCGGTACAGGTATATTTCCCCATTTTTCAAAAAGAAGAGATTTATCCCTTTCCAAACAGCTTGTCCCCGCTTTATAGTGGGGAAGGATTTTTTATTTAATGAGCGGAGGGTTGCAGAGATGAGAGATATGGGCAGAAGAATTGTGATTAGTCTGGTGCTGGCAGGGATTATCCTGGGCGGAATGAGTGTATCGTTTGCCAATTTGCCGGACGGAGATCAGCGGGAAGAAAATTTAATCGTCCGCCCGTAGATCGGTTCTCAAATAAAAAGAGCAGCCGGGAAGCTGTTCCCGAACTGCCCTTTTCCTTTAAAATAACTCAACAAGCCTGAAGCTGCTGAATTCTGCATGAAAGCCTTTTTCAATCGGACTGCAGCAATAGATCCCGCACATTACTTTTTTTTCATCATGATGCAGTCTTGTTACTCTAAGCTGCTGCCAATTTCCTTTAAGCAGCACATCGATTTTATAATCATTCCCAGTCCTGGTTACTCTGTAGGTGAGTTCTTGAATAGCTTCATCCGTTTCCTGAGTGGACCAGTCGCTGTATCCGAAATTTGTTGCCACTGCTCCAAGCTTTGGATGCTGATTCACTTCATGTTCAAGAGACGTTTTCAGCCAATTGTCTTCATCCACACGAATCATTAAGCCCGCTTGATCAAATTGATGGATTGGTTCTCCTTTTACAGTAACCGTCATCATGAAATCGAGATCGGTTTGAAAATAATAAAAATGTCCATTATCATTGCTGAAACCGTAATGTGTTCTTTGCCAAAAGTCTGTCAGGCGGTCCGTCTCCACTGTCAGCGATCCGCTCCTTTCCATCCAGGAAGAAGGCTCATTCAGCCATTTCCCTCCATGGAATCCCTCTTGAATAACTCTGGGACCCTGTTCAAGCCGAGGATCATTCTGGATGATAAGATTGGCTTTTTGTTTTGGCTCATCAATGATTTCGTGAATTCGCTGGGCACCGAATTTCCATTCGATGTTCACCTGTCCGTCTGCGTACTCCCGTTCCCTCGCTGTTTGCTTTGTGCAGTCAATCCAGATAGACGTATCATATAAATGATCAAGTGTATTTTTTAGCAAAAATGCACCGCTTACAATGACGATATCCAGCTCCCGGTGAAGCTTTGCGTTCTCAATAGCCATATTTGCTTTATGATCCGGCATGGATTGTTCGTACCAGCTTTTGGCCGGATTTTCAGGATCAATATCCACTGGCTCCTCCATTAATTCCTCTAAATGGACGAGAATCCCCTGTTTAACCAGTTCCCCTTGAAGTGCCCGGGCTTGTGTCTCAAATCCTGATCCGTTCGTTCCGCTGACCCCTATGATCACCGGTTTTTGATTCGGCAAAATTCCCATCACCCGTTCGACAATTGTTTCCATATTCAGCCCCCACTATTTTCGGACATGCTTATTGAATCGATTGTACCATTAGGCTCAATCAATGTCTTACTTTACCCATTGTTTAGTTCTTTTTTTCTGCTCATAAGCTGCTTAAAGCTATTATCGAGCTCTGTATACTCCGGATCTCCGGGCTGCAGCAGGCTTAACTTCCCCAGTACGGCAGAAAGTTCGGTCTCAAGAATAAGAAGCTTTTCCTTATCATCCTTAGGTTCGGTTACAGAATCTTTTTTCTCCCATTCTTTTAAAGTCATTCCATATTTGCGAATTACCTGATCTTCTTCTATGACCAGCATACTATCAGCCAGCTTCTCCAAAAAGTAGTAATCGTGGGAGACAATGAGCAATGTCCCTGAAAACAGACTAAGGGTTTCCTCCAGCTGCTCTCTTGATGGAAGATCCAGGTGATTAGTAGGTTCGTCTAAAATGAGCATATCGAGCTCCTGCAAAAGCAGCCCGATTAATTTCACCCTTGTTCTTTGTCCAAGGCTAAGCTCTTCAATTTTGCGGTCCATCATTTCTGATAATCCCAGATGGGCACTAATGTCCATCGCTCTGCTTTTTGTATCCCGATCAGTTAAACCGAGCGCTTGGATTGGAGTCAAATTTACATTTAAGTCCTCTACCTCCTGGCTCAGATAGCCGATTTTAAGAGAATGGCTGAACCATATTTCGCCTTCGGAGAGCTCCTCTTTTCCTAATAAAATGTTTAAAAAAGTCGTTTTCCCGCTTCCATTCGGTCCAAGCAGTGCTGCTTTTTCTCCATGTTTCATATAAAAGTGACTTTGGTGAAACAACGTTCTCGAGCCAAATGCTTTGGCCGCATTGGTGGCTTCAAGAATCCGTTTTCCCCTTTTTTGAGAGGCGTTAAAGTCAAAATAAACGCTCGTATCTTCTTTAGGCTTTTCCACTTTATTTTTTTCCATTTCGGCATTCAGCCGTTTCATTTTAGAACGAATTTGGATGTCCATTTTCTTTGCTTTCACTCTTTGAGTTTCTTTATAGCCCATAGGAAGCTTCTCATTCGTCTTGCTCTTGGTGGAATCCCTGTGAGCTTTCTCGGACCAGCTCTTTAAGTTCTCCATCTGGCCTTCAATCCGTTTCTTATACCGCTGCTGCTTTTCATAATCCCTTTCCTGGATCTCGAACCTGCGCTGCTTCTCTTTCCTGTAATCAGAGTAGTTTCCTTCATAGGAAATGAGTTTTCCATCGTGGAGCTCTTCAATTCTCGTTACAGTTTGATCAAGAAAATAACGATCATGAGAAATGATCAGTACCGTCCCGCTAAATCGCTGCAGTTCTGACGTGAGCCATTTGATTCCACGCAGATCCATATGATTCGTCGGTTCATCCAGGATAAGCAAATCCGGATTCCCTTGAAGCACATTGGTCAATGCGACCTTTAATTTTTCACCGCCGCTTAAATGCCTTCTTTCACGATGATCTTCCAGTGAGCCAATCCCCAGCATTTTAGCGGATTTCAGCCATTCCTTAGAATGATGCTGAACTTTTAAGCTATCATCCGTATAATCGACAGATTGCTGCAGATAACCGATTTTCACTTTTTTCCCGAACACATCTATATAGCCTTCATCCATAGAGAGGATACCCGCAAGAAGTTTTGCAAAAGTTGTTTTTCCCGTACCGTTGTATCCGGCAAGACCAATTCTGTCGCCCAAAGCAATATCTAAATTTATCCCTGTTAATATATCCCGGTCACCAAAGCTTTTTTTCACATTTCTTATTTTCATCAATAGCATACGCTTCACATCCCACTCTTTTTTGAATACAAAAAAACCTCTCAGGAACCTGAAGAGGATGACGAATGCCGTATTCAAAAAAAGCCTATGCCAAAATTGCTTTTGACGGCTTTAGAATGAAAAATGGGCGCACGAATCCTACTCTCTTTTGGTTCCTTTTTATTAAAGAAACGTCAGAAAATAAGATTACAGCTTCATTGGCCCAAATTCATTCCCTTCTGCAAATAGTACATTTAGTATATTCAAATCTTGCGTTAACTGTCAATCAACATTTACAGAGAGATTGCAGATGATGGCGCACGACTCTGCTCATTTTTTCAGGACTGCTCTCATACGGTCTGATAACACCATGAATGGCTAATCCGTCAATTAAAGCAAATAGACGCTCAATTTCTATTTCTGGATCCAGGTTTTCTTTTGCCATTCCTAAATTAATTAGCCCTGTAATGATCATTGTAACTCCTCTTTTTAATTCATCATATAATTCAGCGCTAAGCGGAGCCAGCTCCCGGTCAGTAAAAGCTTTTGCGATAAACGCAAACCACACCTCCGTTTCCATTCTTCTTTCATCGTTCAGCGGAAGGGCTTCTTCCAGCAGCATCGCCATATCTTCCATATGGTCACCTGTGAATACAGCTCCTTCTGCTCTTTTCCGGATTTTATCCGATATAAATTTCATCGTAAACACGATCAATTCTGATTGAGTGGAAAAATAATGCCGCATCGACCCTGGTGAAAAACCGGCTTCTTCTGCCACATTCCGGACTGAAACCTGCTCCATTCCATCTCTTGCAACAATTCTCCATACTGCTTCGGCTATTTTTTCTTTTTGTTTTTCATGATCTACAAATTTAGGCATAGTTCAAGTCTATCACATATTGCTTTTTTAATACAATTGTGTTAATTTGTTTTTAACACAGTTGTACTAAAAAGGAGAATGGTTCATGATTGGCTGGCTGATTGTAGGCTGTGAAATTGGATTTTGGGTTTTTGTACTTGCGGGATTGGGTGCACGGTACGTGCTTCGAATGAAAAAAACAGGCGCAGTATTGCTCCTATGTACACCTATCATCGATCTGATTTTAATTGCTGCGGCTGTTATTGATTTAAGCTCTGGCAAAGAAGCTGAATTTGTACACGCAATTGCAGCCATTTATATTGGCTCTACAATTGCTTTCGGACATAAAATGATTCAATGGGCGGACGTCCGCTTCGCTCACCGTTATGCCGGCGGTCCGACACCGGTGAAACCTGCGAAGCTTGGCAAAGAGCATGCTAAAAATGAACGCAAAGGGTGGTACCGTCACCTGTTAGCATGGACGATTGGCTGCTGTCTGCTGATTGGAATGATTGAAATGATTGGGGATGGTTCCAGAACGGCTGAACTTTTAAACGCCATTCGCTACTGGTCTCTAATTTTAGCAGCAGATTTTGTTTACAGCTTCAGTTATACGCTGCGGCCAAGAAAAGGAAAGGAATCAGAGTATTCCAGCTAGCACAATATATGAATTTGCAAAAAACCAGCAGAGCTCACTCTGCTGGTTTTTTCGGTCTTTGCTCAAATAAGATTTTCACTACATCCTGAACCGGCTTATAGCCAATTTCCCTGTAGATCTTGTTGGATGTTGAATTCGTTAAATCCGTAAAAAGACTGGTTGTCTCATATCCGCTATTGAGCATTTGTTCGGTAAGGACCGTCACACAGTCTGTTGCATACCCCTTCTTCCGATGGACGGGAGGTGTGTATACATAGTTAATGTTTACATTTGTTTTCGTCGGGCGGGACCAATTAGCCATCGATACAATGCTGCCTTCCGTAACCCAGCCGTATAAACTTTTCTTTCGGATCAATTCGTCTGCTTTTTCATCGGCTTCAAACATGGAAGCATGCTCCCCTACTTCTTCACAAAAGTCAAAAACCCACTGGCTGATTAACGGGCGGTGTTCGGCGGTCAGAAGCATCATCCTACCGGTGCTTGCCGCGGCCGGTTTTTCAACACGGTCAAGCTTATGTAAACGCTGATTCATGAAAAGCCGGGCTGATTTTCCGGTTAGGCCGGCAATTCTTTTAGCCAGAATTTCGGTTATCCGTTTTTCTCCAAGGAGCCCTGGAACAGATCGGTATACCTGGGCAATTCTCTTCCCGGCAAGCAAAATGTCTTCTTCCTCTAAATTCGATTTTGCCGCGACGAGCACTTGTTTTGGATGAGTTTGAAGAAGGACCACAATTGGTTCCCCGTCTTTGCGGATCATGCTCATATGAATTGGCTGCAGGCTGGAGGATTGTTTGTCCAGCAGGATGCCCAGAGCAACGTTGTTTTCAATCTCCTGTGTTTCCAGGAAGGGTAATGCTGCTTTTTTGAAAAAATCAATATCATAGTATGCTTGAATATCAATCATCATGGTCACCTCGATTCCTTATTGATTCTATACGAATATTGGATTTCCTTCAAAAATAAAGGAAATCTGCTTAAAAAGACGAATAACTTCCTTATTGTGAAAGGAGGATTCTATATGATTCGTTTAGAACCGTTTACTATGGGGGATGCCGCTGAACTGATTGAATGGATTCCATCTGCAGAATTCCTGATGCAGTGGGGCGGGCCGGAATTTTTATTTCCCCTCACGTTTGAACAGATTGAAGGATATGTGCATGGAACTGATCAGAGGGTGTTTAAAGCCGTAGAGGAAAAGTCAGGTGCTGCAGCTGGTCATATCTGTCTATCAAAGATCGATTTGAAAAATGAATCCTGCCGCATCAGCCGCGTCCTGATTAATCCGGACTTGAGAGGAAAAGGCTATGGTTTTGCTCTTGTTCAGCAAGCGCTGAATTTTGCTTTTCTTGAGTTGAATGTTCACCGGGTTACTCTTGGCGTATTTGATTTTAACAATGAAGCAATTGCTTGCTATAAAAAAGCAGGTTTTTCAATTGAAGGCCATTTCAAAGACTCCCGCAAAATGAAAGATACATTCTGGAGTATATATGAAATGGCGATATTAAGGCACGAGTGGGAAGAAGTTCGTTCCATCAGCGGTGAAAGCAGATTAATTAAATAACGGCGGCTTTTAAAATCAACTCGCTATTCATGCATTGGCGTTATATAGATAAAATTCAACAAATGAAAAAGCCGGCCTGCATTTTCACCTGCAGACCGGCTTTCCTTACTTCGCGCTTTCCGGCAATTCCTTCTTTCCATATTTCGTTTGGAAGGCCGAAATTTCTTCAAATTCTGTTTCGTACAAGCGGGCTAAACGAATGTAGATCGGGATGATTTCCTGGTACACTTCCGATGTTTCCTTATTTGGAAGCAGTCGGATGTTGGAGCTGACGAACCGTTTTGCATCCGTTAAACTGTCAATTTCCCCAAGACCATACATGCCGAGAATGACTGCGCCAAGGCAAGAGCTTTCATAACTCTCTGGAATGAGAACCTCCTGATCCAGCACATCAGCGAGCATTTGGCGCCAAAATTCAGATTGAGCGAAGCCTCCTGTTGCGTGAATTTTTTCCGGTATACCAATCAGTTCTTTCAGTGCAAGCAGGACCGTATAAAGGTTGTAATTGATTCCTTCAAGAACAGCCCTGATCATGTGTTCTTTTTTATGGTGAAGCCCAAGGCCGAAAAAAGCTCCTCTTGCATGAGCATTCCAAATCGGCGCCCGTTCCCCTGCCAAATACGGATGGAAAATCAGTCCTTCTGCTCCCGGCCTGATTTTTGCTGCGATATCTGTCAAATACGTATACGGGTCCTGCCCCAGTCTTTCTGCAGTTTCTGCTTCAGATTGGCAAAGTTCATCTTTCATCCATTGGAAAATCATTCCTCCATTGTTCACAGGACCGCCAATGACCCAGCGCTCTTCTGTCAGCGCATAGCAAAAGATCCGCCCCTTTGGATCCGTAACCGGACGGTCTGTCACAGCCCGGATTGCCCCGCTTGTACCGATTGTGAGAGCAACGACACCAGGATCGATGGCATTAACACCTAAGTTGGACAGTACGCCGTCACTTGCGCCTGCAATGAATGGAATAGCTGCAGGCAGCCCCATTTCAGCAGCTGTTTCAGAACGAAGTCCCCGTATCTGAAAGGTGGTTGGAACGAGTTTTGAGAGCTGATCCTCTGTGATTCCGGCGATTTCCATCGCCCCGCTATCCCAGTCCTTCTTTTCAAGGTTAAACAGGCCTGTAGCAGAAGCGATTGAATGATCGATTATGTATTCACCGAAAAGGCGGAAAAAAACGTATTCTTTGATGGAAATGAATTTAGCTGTTTTACTGAAAATTTCTGGATGGTCTTCCCGCAGCCAAATAATTTTGGATAGCGGGGACATCGGATGAATGGGGGTACCCGTACGGAGATAAATTTCATGTCCGCCCCATTCTTTCTTTAGCTTTTTGGTCCATGCCTCGCTGCGCTGATCTGCCCATGTAATACTCCGTGTCAGCGGTTTTCCGCTTGCATCCACGGCAATCAGACTGTGCATGGCCGAGCTGAAGCTGACAAAGCCGATTTCCTCTCTTGAAACTCCCGCTTCCTTGATGGTTTCCCGGATTGCACTCACGACGGCTGAGAAAATCTCTTCCGGACTCTGCTCTGCTTCACCCGGAGCTTCCGTGTAAAGCGGGTATCCTGAATTATGCTTTGAGATTACAGCACAGTTCCGGTCAAAAAGAACAGCCTTTGTACTTGTCGTTCCAATATCTACACCCATCATATATTCTTTCATCTGCACAACCTCCAGAAACTCTTTAAGCATCTATCTTTACGTTACACTAATTTCCGCTCATTCGAAACCTTATTCTTCTTCAGAAAAGGCTCTGTCCGCCATAATCTTAACCGTGATATCGTCTGAAGGAGGATTATGAAGCCCTGCCCTGACATCCCGATAAAATCGTTCGAGCGGTTTGTTCCTGAAAAGACTTTGGCCTCCTTCTATTCTCATGGCAAGGTCCACGACTTCGATGGCGATATTAGTCGCAGTATATTTGGCTGCGGCTAGCTCGGTTTGGAGCTCTGAACGCTCATCGGGTTTGGTATCCCACTTTTCAGCTGTCGCGTACATCAGCTGCCTCGCGGTCAGCAGTTTAATATCCATTTCCGCCACTTTTCTTCTGACCTCCGGCACATCCATAATCGGATGGGGGAGGCTGTTCGGATGATAATTCCGGGCAAAACGGACAGCCTCATTGCGGGCTGCAATAGCGATGCCCAAGTAGCATGCAGGAATATGCAGCAGCCACCCTTGGGCCATCGGTTTAGCAGGCTTGCTTCGATTTGCAATTAATGCAGAAGCATCCAGCAAAACTCCATCAAGAATCAAATCATCGCTTCGCGTGCCCCTCATTCCCATTGTGTCCCATGTTTCTTCAATACGAACGCCTGCCGCTTCCCTCGGGACTAGAAATTCACCGATATCTCCTGTTTCTTCAATTGTAGCTGTCACAATGAAATAGTCCAAAATAGGGGCAAGCGAGGCGAAAATTTTTCTGCCGCTGATCAGCCACTTCTCCCCTTTTTTTACGGCAGCAGTTTCAGGCTTGCCGCCGCGTGCTGGACTGCCGGTCTTAGACTCACTTGCCGCACTGTTCACAAGCTTACCGGACTCAATGACTTCACGGGTTATTTTTTTAAATAGTTCAGGATCCCATTTACCTGTTTCTCTGAGGCTGAGGAAGAGTCCAAGATGCCAGCCTGCTGACAAAGCCGTTGCTGCATCTCCTTCAGCAAGCTTTTCCTGCAAAAGCAGGAACGTATACAGCGATATTCCCTGACCTCCATGTGACTTTGGTATAGTCAATGACAAAAAGCCCTCTTCTTTCAAATCAGCAAAGTTGTCAAATGGGAAGGTAGCTTCGCGGTCATGCTTTTCAGCACGTTCAAAGAATTTTTCCGACAGGTTTTTTGCTTTTATGAAAAGCTGCTTCTCAGCTTCATTCCGGATAAATTGCGTTTCAAGAAATCTCACCTTCGTCACCTCTGCTACTAGTCTTTTTCTATTGTAACTCTTGAGAGCTCTATTCTTAAAGTAATCCGATTGGTTTAACGCTCTATGACTATTTCGTTTGAAGATTCGCATAAGTCTGCTAAAATAATGGAGAATAAGAATATAAGGGGGCATTTCTATGTCTAACTTTCAGCAGAACTTAGAGAAGTATGCAGATTTAGCCGTTAAAGTCGGCGTCAATATTCAAAAAGGGCAAACACTTGCCGTATATGCAGCCATCGACACAGCCGAGTTTACTCGCTTAGTTGTAAAAAAAGCATACGAAGCCGGAGCAAAAAATGTCATCGTTGACTGGATGGATGATACGGTTGCAAGACTCAAATATGATATGGCTCCAGACGAAGTATTTAATGAATATCCTATGCACAGGGCAAAGGAACGCGAAGAGCTCGCTGAAAACAATGCTGCATTTATGAGCATCGTATCAGCAAATCCAGATCTTCTTAAAGGGGTAGATACCAAAAGAATAGCCGCTGCAAATAAAGCAGCCGGCAAAGCGCTTGATCGCTATCGCCAATACGTTCAATCTGATAAAATGAGCTGGACTGTCATCGCAGCACCTTCTAAAGACTGGGCATTAAAGGTGTTTCCTGATTCTGAAGAAAATGAAGCGGTTGAAAAGCTCTGGGATGCTATCTTCAAATCAGTAAGAGTATATGAGGAGAACCCGGTTCAGGCCTGGAAAGAGCATAATGCTTCCTTACATAAGAAAGTTGATTATCTGAATGGCAAAAAGTATAAGGCCCTACACTATACAGCAAAAGGGACTGATTTAACGATTGAACTGCACGAAAAACACCAATGGGTCGGAGCAGGAAGTGAAAATGAGCAAGGCACTCCTTTTATGGCAAATATGCCAACTGAAGAAGTTTTCACAGTACCCCTTAAAACCGGAGTAAATGGCGTAGTTTCAAGCACCAAGCCTTTAAGCTATGGCGGAAATCTGATTAATGAATTTCAGATTACCTTTAAAAACGGTAAGATCACGAAAGCTGAAGCAAAAGCCGGCGAAGAAATCCTGCAAACTCTGATTGAAACGGATGAAGGGTCCCAGTACCTTGGAGAAGTGGCTCTTGTGCCTTACGATTCACCTATCTCCAAGTCCGGCGTTTTATTTTACAATACATTGTTTGACGAAAATGCATCGAACCATTTGGCAATCGGCAGCGGCTATGCCTTTAATATTGAAGGCGGAAAGAAAATGGACCGCGAAGAGCTTGCTAAGCATGGAGTCAACAGCAGCATGACGCATGTTGATTTCATGATTGGCTCACAGGATATGGATATTGATGGAATATTAGAAGATGGTACTCGGGAGCCCGTATTCAGAAACGGCGATTGGGCGTTTTAATTCTTTAGCGATCATATAAAAGGGGCTGCCCATAGAATATCGTAGAGTCCCACTTGCTATATAATCTAGATTTGCTTAGGCTGATTTCCGCTACAGGACTCCCTCATCCGGGGGCGGGCGGTGAGCCTCCTGCGCAAGAGCCTGCGGGGTCTCACCTGTCCCGCTGCTCCCGCTGGAGTGTCGTCCTTCCGCTTCAATCAGCCTGACTCAGACTTCAAACTTAAACAGGGAGACGCTTAGAATGCGTCTCCCTGTTTAAGTTAATGCGCCTTTTCAGACAGGCCTTTTTAATATCCCGCTACTTCCTTTGAAACACGGTCCAGCTCATCCATATGGTTTTGGGTTAACGCAAATTTCATCGCACCAATATTTTCTTCTGCATGTCTTACTTTTGATGCACCTGGAATGGCCGCAACCGTTTCCCCATGAAAGCGGATAAGCCAGTTCAAAGCGATTTGACTTGGTTTTACCTCATATTCCATTGCATATTTTTCGAGCAGGTCAATCAGCGGCTTCGTACGCATTAATCCGTTTTTCTTAAATCCCGATAAATGTTTTCTTGGTCCCTTAAGCTGTTTCAGGAGCTCCGGATTTTTATGAAACTTTCCGCTTAAAATGCCCTGTTCCAGCGGAGAGTAGGCAATAATTGTAATCCCCAGATTTTTTGCCGCATCCATAACACCGTTCCGCTCTATCCTGCGGTCGAGCAGGCTGTATTTAACCTGATTGGAGACAATGAAATGGCCTTGGTCATGCATCACACCTGCTGCTTTAGACATTTGTGCAGCATTGAAATTGCTGACACCAGCTGTTTTGATTTTCCCATCATCAAGAAGCTTGGCCATTTTAATCATTTGTTCGGTAATGCCGGAAAAGGAAAATGGCTGATGGATCTGGTAAAGATCGATTGCTCTGCCCTTCAAATGCTTCAAGCGCTGGTCGATTGTACCGGTTAGTGAAGAAGCTGTCCGAAATAACGGCCACCATTTAGTCGCAATTAAGGCTCCTTCGGCTTGATCCCCAAGCTCAATCAAAGCTTCTGCCAATGCTTCTTCCGATTTTCCTTTTCCATATGCCTCAGCCGTGTCAAACCAGTTAATGCCTCCTGCCAGGCTCACCCGTATAATTTCGTTAATATCCTTTTGGTCCATAACAGACCAATATTTCCCTACCAGACCGCTTCCTTTGCTGAACTGCCAGCATCCGAGACCAAGCGGAGAAATGGATAGATTCGAATTGCCAAGTTTTCGATAAGGGATTGCACTCATATGTATCAGCTCTTTTCTCATTTTTATGCAGGTGCGGATGAGAGCCTTCTTGCATTACAGACTCTCATCCTTTTCTGCCGTCTTTGTATTTTTTTTTCAAAACCTTTGCCGCCTGGATTTTCACTGGAAGAAATGGAGACTTTCGAACCTCAAACTCAGCATTCGCTAATTTCTCTTTCAGCTGTTTCACGGTTTGAAACGGTTCATTAAAGTGATTATAAACCGCGCCAATCTGGCTGTAGTGATGGGTATCGCTTCCAGCTGTCAAAGTTTTTCCGTGGACGGCAGCCATTTTTTCAAGCTTTGGCCTTAAACCTATTCCCTGTTTTGCTGCATCCTTTGCATTCCATTCAAACGCATCCAATTTAGCAAGCTGACTTTCGGAGAGAGCGGTAAGCGGATTTTTTTCTCTAAAGGGATGCGCGCCAATTTTAAGCATGTTTTCCATTCCGTGAAATGACATGAGCTGGTCAAATGGCATATAGTTATCCTTGTTTTTATACCGTTCAAGCCGTTTGGTCATTCTGATGATGTCTGATCTCGATCCAATTAAAAGAATATGCCCGCCTTCCGCAATGTCTACTTCCATTCCCGGGAATACTTTAATTCCAGCCACATCATAATAGGTACTCTGATACGGATAGTGGCGGTCCAGTGTTTGATAGATTTGCACATAATCCATTGCATTAAAATGCTCAGTCAATGCAATGGCATCAAGTCCGTTCCATTTTGCTTCTTCCACCATTTTTGTAAATTCCTTTAATGAGAAAGGCACTTTCTTTCCTAATTTTGCATGCACATGGAAGTCAATTTTCACAAAGATTCCTCTCTTATCCATTCATTCTACTACTACTACTATAATCGAAAACGATACTTTTCGGACCGGCTGTTTTAACGGTGCAGCCGCCTTTTTTCATTGACGGTGCACCTGGCCTTTCAGTAAGATGAGAGAAACAATCAGAAATGGAGAAAATCATGGAACAAACGGAAATATATATATTAGGCGGATTTTTAGGAGCCGGAAAAACAACTCTCCTCAAAAATCTATTGCAAGAGGAAAAGGCAGCCGGCAGGAAAGTGGCTGTTGTTATGAATGAGCTTGGAAAAGAATCAATCGACAGCAGTGCGGTTTCAGAAGATATCCCTCTAAAAGAGCTGTTGAATGGATGTGTTTGCTGTACAATGCAGGGGCAATTTGAAGCTCAATTGCATGCTCTGCTGGCAGAAAATGAACTTGATGTAATCTACATAGAAACAACAGGTGCGGCTCATCCCGTAGAAGTATTGGATTCCTGTCTATCCCCTCTCTTTGCAGACAAGCTTCTAGTAAGGGGGATTATCTCTCTTGCGGATGGCTCAAGATGGCAGGACCAGGATCGTCTGAGCATCCCCGTAAGAAGACTGCTCCATGAACAGATCAAGCATGCCGACCTTGTCCTTTTAAATAAGACCGACTTGCTGACCGAAACGGAGCAGGGTGAGGTTGTCCGGGAGATACAGGAGATACAGGCCAAGGGGAAAGTCCTGATGACTGCCCATGCCCGCGTCAAATTAGAGGATATCCGAAAGCTCACTGCCTCCCCTAAAGGGGCTGTGCTAAAGTCCGGCATCAATGAACAGCTTCATATGAAAACATACGTGCATAAGTTTACAGGGACTGTAGATCTTGGAGGGTTTGAGCAGTTTTTAAGAGACATGCCGGACACGATTTACCGGATAAAAGGCTACGTTTCCTTTGCTGATACCGATGGCTGTTTTTCTGTGCAGTATTCGTACGGAATGCCCATGTATATGAAGGAACCTGTTAAAATGAAGCCATTGCTCGTGTTTATTGGCGAGGATTTGGATCACAGCTGGATTCGCAGCAAAATGGAAGAGATCACAAAATAGGAAAAGCCGGCTTGCCCAAGGGCAGCCGGCTTTCTTTGCTCTTTTATCTCCTGTTTCCAGGTTTTAGATTTTGTGTAATCCGGTCTAGGATAATGGCAAGAATGACGATGGCAAGGCCTGATTCAAATCCAAGCCCTACTTCAATACGCTGAACGGCTCTGTATACTTCCACCCCAAGCCCTGGCGCTCCGACGAGTGAAGCGATAACAACCATGGACAGAGCAAGCATGATGCTTTGATTAATACCTGCCATGATCGTTCCCATCGCAAGCGGCAGCTGAACTTTAAACAGCTTTTGGGACGTGGTCGATCCAAAAGCGTTTGCCGCCTCTACAAGATCTTCCGGAACCTGTCTGATACCAAGGTTCGTCAAACGAATGGTCGGAGGCATAGCGAAAATAACAGAAGCGATAATTCCCGGAACAACCCCAATTCCGAAGAAAAGGATGGAAGGAATCAAGTATACAAAGGCAGGCATGGTTTGCATAAAATCCAGCACCGGAGATATAATTCCGGAAGCCCTGTCACTTTGTGAAGACCAAATCCCAAGCGGTATTCCAAGAATAATCGATATTATAACGGCCGTCAAAACAAGCGCAAGCGTATCAATCGTTTGCTCCCAGTAGCCAAGATTGATGATGAGCAGCAATCCGATAAGGGTGAAAATAGTTAAACCCCATTTTCTGCTTACCCAGTAGGCAAGACCGGCTACAATGACTGCAAAAATGACCGCTGGTATAAGCAGCATCAAGTTTACGAGCACATCATTAAAGGTTTCGATGATATTGCCGATCCAGGTAAAAAATCCTAACAGTTTATCATTTAAGAATTCCACGAACATATCGACATACTTACCAATTGGGAGTTTAGGAATGTTCAATGGTGTTCACCTCTCTCCCGGCCAAAGCCTGAATCACCCGTTCACGTTTCACAACGCCCCGGATTCGGTTGTCTTCATCAAGAACCGGCAGCGGATACCGTGTATCTGCTATCTTTTCGTACATCTCTTCAATCGTTGTATCCAGTCTTACGACAGGGACATTTGTATGAAGATAGGATGAAATCGGCTGATCAAGCCTTACAGCCTGAGAAATATCGTCTGCGGTTACGAGACCCATATAGGATTTTCTTTTATCCACGGCATAAATACTGGACATACCGGCATCACGCATAATTTTAAGGGCTACACGAGGTCCTCTGTCCACCTGAATAGTTTCTGCACGGGACATAACAGATTCGGCTGTCAGCACCTTCGCCAAATTTACGTCCTCAACAAACCTCTCAACGTACTCGTTAGCAGGATTCGTCATGATATCCTCAGGTGTCCCGATTTGGACGATTTCTCCGTCCTTCATCAAGGCAATACGGTCTCCAATTCTTAATGCTTCATCAAGATCATGGGTGATGAAAATAATCGTTTTCTTCATCTTTTCCTGAAGTTCGATTAGCTCATCCTGCATATCTTTTCTGATTAAAGGATCCAGTGCGCTGAACGCCTCATCCATGAGAAGAATGTCCGGATCATTTGCAAGAGCCCTGGCAAGTCCTACACGCTGCTGCATTCCTCCGCTAAGTTCCCCGGGATAGCTGTTCTCATACCCTTTTAAGCCTACTAATTCAAGGGAATGCTGAGCTTTTGACTCCCGCTCCTGCTTGGAAACACCTTGTACTTCCAAACCGTACGCGGCGTTTTCCAATACATTGCGATGTGGGAACAAAGCAAACTTTTGAAACACCATGCTCATCTTTTTTCTTCTGACTTCCCGCAGTTCTTCATTCTTCATTTTCACTAAGTCTTTTCCATCAATCATGAGTGATCCTGAGGTTGGATCAATGAGCCTGTTAAACATACGGACAAGCGTCGATTTCCCGCTTCCGGAAAGCCCCATAATCACAAATATTTCACCGCTATGTACTTCAAAGCTCGCTTCCTTCACACCGACAGTCAGACCAGCTTCTTTTAGAATTTCTGATTTTGTCTTTCCTTTTTTCAGGAGTTCAATTCCTTTTTGAGGATTCTTACCGAAGATTTTGCTAACGTTCTCGGCTTTGATTTTCACATTTTCCATACGTCCACCTCTTTCTACTGCTATTGTTTGTGTGAATGACTGTTAAGATTCATGCTTTCAGGAAAAAATAGAAATGAGTTCATGAATGAGGGTATCTTTCATTTACCCTTTTCATCACTATGTAAACATATTCACATATTATTTTTGTAAAAAAACGTTTTATTCAATACTGTTTAGGGAATACAAGTATAGCCTACATAAGAGTGAAGGGAGACATACATATTGAAAAGATGGAAAGCAGCCGCTATTATTACCCTATTATTTACCCTCGTCCTTGCCTCTTGCAGCAACCCGCTCGGGGACAGCAAAAAGAAAATTAAAATCGGGATGATCAACTGGATTGATAATATCTCAACTGCCTATCTTTGGAAGGTTCTTTTAGAAGAAAAAGGGTACGACGTTGAAATGATGGAGCTTGATAAAGCTGCCAACTGGACAGGAGTAGCTCGGGGGGATATTGATATCCAGGGGAACGTATGGCTTCCCATTACTGATAAACCTTTTTACGAAAAGTATAAAGGCGACGTTGACCTTCATGATAAATGGTATAAAGGTACGAAGCTCGGCCTTGCCGTCCCGTCGTATATGAAGGATATTAATACAATTGATGATTTGAACAAAAATAAGGATCAATTTTCCGGAAAAGTATATGGAATTGATCCCGGATCAAGTTTAATGCAGCTTACAGATAAGATGAAAAAAGACTACGATCTTGATTATACAATCGTTGAATCGTCTGAAGCTGCTATGCTTGTAGAGCTTAAAAAGGCTTACGAAAACAAAAAGCCGATTGCTGTAACCCTTTGGAGTCCGCACTGGATCTTTTCAGATCTGGATCTTAAGTATTTAGAGGATACAAAAGGATCTTACGGAAAACCGGATAACATTCAGTACATGACTAGAAAAGGCTTTGCAAAAGAACACCCGGATATCATCAAATGGATGGATAATTGGGAGCTAAACGACGATCAAATGTCCGAGCTGATTAAATATGTGAACGATGCTGCTGAATCCGAGGAAGGATATTATCCTGAACAGGGTGCGAAAAAGTGGGTCGAGAAAAACCGCGAGCTTACTGACAGCTGGTTTGAAGAAAAATAACCCTCCTGGCGGAGGGTTATTTTTTATGAGAGTCAAACCCCGATACAACGATCTTGCCGATTGTTTTTCCCGACTCGAGCTTCTCATGTGCTTTTCTCAAACTAGCAGCATTAAAGGGCTCGATGGTTTCCGTTAAGGTTGAGGTTAATTTTTGCTGGTCAAAAAGCTTCGCCAATTCGGACAAGATTTCATGCTGGGTCTGCATATCCTTTGTTCCGAAAAGGGATTTAGTAAACATAAACTCCATGACGAATGTGACGCTTTTCTGCTGAAGCAAACTAATATTAATTGGAGTGCCCGTTTCAACAATTGAACAGATCTTCCCTTGCGGCGCGATCGCTTCCATCATCGCTTCCCAGTGTTTATCCGTACTGTTTAAGCAAAAGATATAGTCAGGCTGATCCAATCCTTTTTCTTCAAGCTGTTCTTTGAACGGCTCATAATGGCTGATTGTCTCATCTGCGCCATGCTCCTTCGCCCATTTTTCAGTTTCAGGTCTTGATGCCGTTCCAATGACATGCAGACCGGCCCATTTAGCGAGCTGGACAGCAATCGAGCCTACTCCGCCAGCAGCGCCAATGATAAGAATGGATTTAGATGCATTCTCATTGGCATCTTTACTGATTCCAAGTCTTTCAAACATGCCTTCCCAAGCTGTCAGGCCGGTTAAAGGCATAGCTGCTGCCTGTTCAAAGGTTAAACGATCCGGTTTGAGGGCTGCAATTCTCTCATCAACCAGGTGATATTCACTGTTCGTTCCCTGCCTCGCGATTGAACCGGCATAGTATACTTCGTCACCCGGTTTGAACATCGTCACTCCAGATCCGGTTTCTTCAACAACACCCGCTGCGTCCCAGCCTAATATTTTCAGTTCCTCTTCTTCGCCTTCTTTTGGTCCGCGTACTTTGGTGTCAACTGGATTAACAGAAACAGCCCGGATTTTCACCAGTATGTCTCTTTCCCCTGGCGTAGGTTTATTCACTGTTTCATCTACTAAGCTCTCATCTTTCTCAATTGGCAAATAGTGATGCAGCCCTACAGCCTTCATCTTTTCGCTCATTTTCATCATCCTTTCTCCTTCGTATGTTCCCCTTCTATAAGAGAAAAAAACTTTCAGGTGCTTTCATTTTCTTTTATAATCAAGAGAGCTGGAAAGGAGCGGTTCAGTTGGAATTTGCACTCGTGTTGTATATCCTTCCATTTGCGGTGATGATTTTGTCTCTCGCCGGTTCATGGTTTTTCAGAAAAATTTGGGTTATGCCTGTAATTAGCCTTGTTGTACTAATCGCATTAACCATGACGGTTTTTAACAGTACGTTTACGATTTGGGTATCCGTTTATACGGTTCTATCTATCCTAGTATCCTATTTCGGAAAAACTGGACGAGAATTATATGAGAAAAATAAAAAGGAGAAAGGGCGTTAGCCTTTTCTCCTTTTTTATTCATTATTAAGATGCATACATTTCCTGCAGCTGTTTTTGAATCTCTGCGTTTTCAAGGAATTCATCATAAGTCATTTGTTTGTCGATCATTCCGTTTGGTGTAAGCTCGATGATGCGATTCGCAATCGTTTGAACGAACTGGTGGTCATGGGATGCAAACAGCATGGAGCCTTTAAAGTTGATCATGCCGTTGTTCAAGGCAGTAATCGATTCAAGATCCAAGTGGTTGGTTGGTTCATCCATAATCAGTACGTTTGACCCGCTAAGCATCATTTTTGAAAGCATGCAGCGGACTTTCTCTCCTCCGGATAGAACGCTGGACTTCTTCAGTACTTCTTCTCCTGAAAACAGCATTCTGCCAAGGAAGCCGCGAAGGAAGCTTTCACTTTGATCATTTGGGGAGTACTGTCTTAGCCAATCAACAAGATTTTGATCATTGTTATCGAAATACTCGTTGTTGTCTTTTGGGAAATATGATTGAGACGTTGTCACTCCCCATTTGTATGTTCCGCTGTCCGCTTCCATTTCACCCATCAGAATTTTAAACAGCGTCGTTTTCGCTACTTCATCTGCGCCGGTGAATGCAATTTTATCATCTTTATTCATGATAAAACTTATATTGTCGAGCACTTTTACACCATCGATCGTTTTTGAAATGCCCTCAACGCGAAGCAAATCGTTCCCAATTTCACGCTCAGGCGTAAAGTGAACGTAAGGATACTTCCTTGAAGAAGGACGAATGTCATCAAGAGAAATTTTATCAAGCAATTTCTTACGTGAGGTTGCTTGTTTTGATTTGGACGCATTGGCGCTGAATCGCGCGACAAACGCTTGAAGCTCTTTGATTTTTTCTTCTTTTTTCTTATTGGCATCAGAAGCCATACGCTGTGCAAGCTGGCTTGATTCATACCAGAAATCATAGTTTCCTACATAAAGCTGAATTTTGCCGAAATCCAAATCTGCAATATGCGTACAAACCTTATTAAGGAAGTGTCTGTCATGGGATACGACGATTACAGTGTTTTCAAAGTTAATAAGGAACTCTTCAAGCCAGTTGATCGCTTTAAGATCCAAGTGGTTGGTAGGCTCATCCAGAAGAAGAACGTCCGGCTTGCCGAACAGAGCCTGAGCGAGAAGCACTTTAACCTTGTCTCCGCCTGTCAGTTCAGCCATCGTTTTTGTATGCTGATCTTCTGTAATTCCAAGACCTTTAAGTAATATGGCTGCTTCACTCTCAGCTTCCCACCCGTTAAGCTCAGCAAATTCGCCTTCAAGCTCAGCAGCTTTCATACCGTCTTCATCAGAAAAATCTGCCTTCATGTAGATGGCATCTTTTTCTTCCATGACCGCATACAGACGTTCATGCCCCATAATGACAACCTTTAATACTTCGTGCTCTTCATATTCAAAGTGGTTTTGCTTCAATACGGCCAGACGTTCGCCCGGGCCCATGTGGACATCTCCGCTTTGAGCTTCAATCTCACCGGAAAGAATTTTAAGAAACGTCGATTTTCCGGCTCCGTTCGCTCCAATAAGGCCGTAGCAGTTGCCTGGGGTAAATTTTATGTTAACATCTTCAAACAGTTTGCGGTCACCATAGCGCAAACCGACATTATTTACGGTAATCATAGTCTAAATCCTCCAATTAATAAGCATCCTTTACATTATAGCATGAATCAGGCAGCTGTAGACAATTGGAATAGCGGTCTATTCCTTCAATCTGAACGCCTCTTTCTCCAAAAGTAATACGCGGCCCACCCCGCTGCAAGTAAAAGAATCCATACCAGCAAATTACCCGCGAAAAATATAATGAGTGCAGAACCTGCATAAAGAAGTGCATTCACGCTGTTCATAAATTGCTTTTGAGTCTTCTCCCACGTATTTAAATCCTGATTTTTCACTCCTGGAACGACGACTTTGGTTTCACTCAGCTGAATGGTTATGGTTGATAGATCCGTTTGGTTCTGCAAATATTTCATTCTCCCTTTCAGCTGTTCGATTTCTTGCTGAACCGCTGAAAGATCCTTTGAAATGGCTAAGAGATCACCTGTTTTTTCCGCCTTCTTCATAAATTCCAGCAAACGTGCCTCGACCGCTTCTTTTGCTTTAAGCCGTGATTCTAAATCCACAAATTCCTCTGTTACATCCTGGCCCGATATATTTTTTTGGACAATCTTATATGCTCCCTTTTCCATAGAACTTAAAAACCCGCTGAATTTATCCTGTGGAATACGGAGGGTCATCGTCCCCTCATTCAGCCCGCTTTCTTCTCCGCTCACATTGGAGCTTGTACTGACCACATATCCCCCAGCGGATTGAGCCTCATGCTGAATGTTCTGATAGGCTTTATCAAAATCTTTCACTTCGATAACCATATCGGCTGTGTAAATGATTTTCCTGTTCGAAGGCGTCTGGAGAGCCTGCTCCTTATTATCACTTGCCGCCTGTTCCGTTTCTGCTTTCCCTCCGCTTTCGGCAGAGCTTTGGGATGCTGTATCACTGCTTTCTTTTTTTGATTCACTCTCCCCCCTAAACAGCCAGTCAGTAAGAGCATACAAAATATCAATGCAGCTGCCGCCTTTTTCATCAAATCGCCTCACTTCCTATTTATGTAAACAGACGGATGTGCTGTAATAAATGTTACATAAAAAAATACTGTCCAGGATCTTCCTTGAAAGCCTTTAAAGCCGCCAAACAAAAAAACAGCCGGTCCGTAAACGGCCAGCTGTCTTGCTTTTATTAATTTGTTGCGCGAATTTTATTAAAAGGAAGCATGACAAACTCTGATTTTCCAATGACTCGATCCGCTTCAATTAAGCCAAGACCTGTCCTGCTGTCCATGCTGACCAGACGGTTGTCACCCATAACAAAATATTTTTCATCGGGGACCTTTACTTCCTGGAAATCGTTGGTGAGCTGAAGGCCTGAAGCCTGGGCAGCTTTACGATTTGAGTTTAAGTAAGGCTCTTTTACTTCTTTCCCATTCACATACAGAACATCATTTTTCACTTCAACAGTGTCCCCTGGAAGCCCAATTATTCTTTTTACATAGTGCTCTTTATTTTCTTTTCCATTGATAATGACGATGTCTCCTCTGTCAAACTTTCCAATGTAATGAATCGCCTTGTTTACGAAAAGCTTTTCAGTATTTTTCAGTGTAGGATCCATGGAATCTCCATCTACCACGTAGGGCTCGAAAATAAAGATTCGGATACTTACCGCAAGCAGCACGGCAACTGCAATGGCAATAATCCACTCCAGCACAGGACTTTTTTTCTTTTTTGGGGCTGACTTATCCGACACAGGTGTTCCTCCTCTATGTACTGCTCCTAAAGTTGCTGTAAAATAGCATATGCTTCCCTATTTTATCACATAAGCTTCAAATTAACTCAAGTTTATCGGTCTGCTATAACCCTGTCAATTAAATATATAACCAGGATGACTGGGCTCTCTGCAAGCAATCGAAGCTTAGTGCCTGCCGCTTCATTTCAAGCGTGCTCAAATCAGCCTTTTCCTTTAATACAGCACAAAAAGCGAAATATAGAATGCTCCCCCCTCCTATGTGAATAGACTGGTTTTAGGACTGGCCGCAAAGGAGCGTAAAGACATGGAGGATGCAATATCACTGATACTCTCACCGCTCGTTTTAGGCATCAGCTTAGCTGCACCTTTAGGACCGGTTAAGCTTGAAATGATTAAAAAAGGAATGGCAGGAGGCTTCTGGCCCTCTTGGCTCACAGGAATCGGAGCAATTACGGCAGATTTATTTTATATGGCCTCAATCGCTGCCGGTTTTCTTCCGTTATTCAAAAATCCTGCTGTATCCTTTTTCCTTATGGCGGCTGGGGCGGTACTTCTGTTCAGACTGGGCGCCAAAAGTATTTTGGTCTTTTTTAAAAAGGATGCCCTAATCGAATCTTCCGAGCCAATACCACACTCTCTCCCGCATTGCTTTTTAACTGGGTTCCTGATAGCTTTTGCCAACCCCTTTAATTTTCTGTTTTGGTTCGGAATTTATGGTGCTGCCCTGTCCAGATTTTCACCTGCAGCCGGATGGCCGCACATATTGGGTTACAGCTTTTTCATTATTTTAGGAATCTTTCTTTGGAACTTGAATGTGGCATTCACAGTCCATTTTGGAAGAAACCTTATTTCTAACAAAATGATTAAAAAAATAAGCTTTGCTGCCGGACTAATGCTGATTGCGTTCTCTTTCAAGCTTATTTGGGATTTTTTTCATTCGTTCAATTAAAGGGAATTCGCCTGCTCCATCAGTTCCATACTATTATGGATAAACCAAGGAGTGGTTCACGCCTTACAGCTAAATCAGTATTTAAAGCCAATCCATTACAAATCATGTCAAAAAGGAATGCCTCTTTACGGTCTTCAGAAAGGAACGCCATTAAAGCCACTCAACGCTGATGAGGCAGGTGACAAAGAGCTGTCCGCTTGTATTCTTGGTATTCATAAATCCAGTGCCCAGCTCCGCAGTATGACAGTGATTGAATGCACAAACGAACCGATTCGCCGGTCGCTGCTTGACAGTGCACGAAACTGTGCTGAGATGGCAACTGAATTGTTTACCTATATGAACCGAAAGGGGTACCAAGTAGCCAACCCAAACAAAAATACTGAAGGACGCCTTCACGGCCAGCACCATTTTCCTCATTCCCCAACTAAGATCCCTGCCTTATGTGCGGGGATTTCATTTTTTTAGGAGAAACCAAATTCCCAATCTTTACGACTAATTGGTTATGTATTCACAAACAGCTTTTTTTCTCACAAAAATGAAATGGATTGTGGTAGGATGATAGTTAGTGTTTAGACCGGCTGGAATCAATATTCTAGCGGAAGCTATTGTCAATCAGCGCTGAATCAGCCTTTAATTAAAGCTGCTATTCTGCAATAAGTTAGCGGCATGGCTGTCCTATGGGGTATATGCAGATTTAGGGAAAAATTCATGATAGACAATTAAAACGAACGCCTTGCAGATTACATGATAAATGTATTTCCATACAGAGGATTAAGAAAGGTGATAGGATTGCAGCGTTTTAAGGAAAGTTTTTTTGACAGTAATTTAGTAATGGTATTGATTTTAATTATGTGTTCAAGCTGTATCGCCATTTACAGTGCGCAAAGTCATGGTCAATATGATGAGAATTTTCTTTTCAAACAAATACTATGGTTTGTTATTGGTGCTATTATCATTTCAGGAGTTTTAACATTCGACTTTGAACAAATTGAGAGACTTACTCCATTTCTCTATGGCTTTGGTTTGCTGCTTCTAGTATTAATCCTGGTTGCTCCTTCCAGTCTGGTTCCCGAGATAAACGGAGCTAAAGCGTGGTTTAAATTTCCTGGAGTTGGTTCCGTCCAGCCTTCCGAATATATGAAGATCTTCATCATTCTGATGCTCTCGTATATTACGAAAAAACACAGTGATTCTCATGAAATGGGCGATATTTACAGTGATTTAAAGTACCTTCTAAAAGTCGGAATAACCTCAGGCGTTCCTATCCTATTAATTTTGAAGCAAAATGATTTCGGAACGTCACTTGTTATTTTAGTTATTACAGCAACGGTTATTTTCGTTTCAGGCATTAGCTGGAAAATCATAAGCGTCATTGTAGGATTCGCTGTTACTGCCGTTTCAACCTTAGTCATTTTATTTCTATATAAGATGGACTGGCTGCTGCTTTTCGTGGATCAATATCAAGTGAATCGAATTTATGCATGGCTCGACCCGGCTAAATACGGTTCGGATATCAGCTACCAGCTGAAACAATCCATTACTGCAATCGGTTCCGGTATGATTTCAGGCAAAGGCATCGGCGGTGGAGAGGTTTATATCCCTGAAGCGCATTCCGATTTCATCTTTACCATGATCGGAGAAGAATTCGGATTCGTAGGGGCATGTATTGTGGTTTGTTTATATTTCATTCTTATTTACCGGATTGTCATCATCGGTTTTAACCAAATGAAAAACATGTTCGAATTATATATTTGTGTGGGTATGATTGGATTGATTATGTTCCACGTGTTTCAGAATATCGGCATGGTAATTGGGCTTCTTCCTATTACAGGGATCCCTCTCCCGTTGCTAAGCTATGGGGGAAGTTCAGTTCTTGCAACGATGTTCGGTCTGGGATTAATCCTGAATATATCTTACCAGCAAAAACGTTCGATGTTTTCAGGTGACAATTAAATTTCATGAAGGTAAACAGCCCCCGTTCAGAAATGAATGGGGGCTGTTTATATTCGATAGTTAATCATCCATAGGCACCAAAAAGTAACGTATAGTCTTTTATTGCACTAGGCACTATACTAGTCATAAGAGAAAACGAAAAGGCGGTGTTATGAATGAAAAAATACAACATTCCTGTTGAGGCGGCACTCGAGGTAATCGGCGGAAAATGGAAAGTTGTGATTCTTTGCCATCTTATAAAAGCCAAACGCAGGACCGGTGAACTGAAACGGCTTATGCCCGGTATTACGCAAAAAATGCTGACCCAGCAGCTTCGCGAATTGGAAGATGACGGTGCTATAGAAAGAAAGGTTTACAATCAGGTTCCTCCAAAGGTTGAATATTTCCTCACTGACTATGGCTGGTCCCTAAAGGAAATTCTTGACTCACTTTGTGCTTGGGGAGAACAGCATATTGAACGTGTCTACCCTGATAAAAGCGAAGTGCTTATGACGGAAACAGAACAGGATGAACTTCATATTCATTAAAAAGGATGGCCCGCACAGGCCATCCTTACTTGAGTGATTTAAATGATACGGAGAGCCTCCAGGAATATGAGAATAATTGTAGCCGGAATGAGAGGGAACAGTCAGAGCGAGAACCAATCCCCTGCATTTCCTGTACTCCATAAGCTAATAGCCTATGTGATTAAAAATCAGCTTCTGTTTATTGCAGTCCAGGTACCTTCTTGCTCCTTTTGCTTTTTAAAAAGCCTTGCGTATACTCCATCTTTTTCGAGCAATTCATTATGTGTTCCCCTTTCAGCAATTCTACCTTTACATAAAACCAGAATTTCGTCTGCCTGGAATACCGAGTCAACAGAACGAGTCAAAATCATGATCGCTCTGCTCCCCTTCATTGATCTGATTCCTCTTCGGATCTTTTGCTTCGTCTGGTATTCCACTTCACTTGCAGCATCATCCAATACAAGGATACCCGGATTTACACATAATGCCCTGGCAATAGCAAGACGCTGCACCTGACTCTTCGATAAACCCGTTCTTGAAAGAACCGTATTATACTGTTCAGGCAGTTCCATAATGAAGTCATGTGCTTGGGCGAGCTTTGCAGCGTCAATAATCTCACTCATAGGTGCATCCGGTTTCGAAAAGGCTATATTTTCTTTTACAGTTTCTGAAGTTAAAGAGGAATGTTCAAAAACGGCAGCAATGGACGCAGCAGGAGGCTCTTGATTAAGCTCTTCCCCATCAAACTTAATTCGCCCTCTTTCAGGACTGTAAAACCCGCTCATCAAATGGGCTATGGACGTTTTTCCCGCCCCTGTTTCCCCAATTACTCCAATGGTTACTCCAGGTGTCAGTGTAAACGAAATCGAATTGAGCGCATAAAGACTTTTTTTGCCGTATGAAAAAAACACCTCTTCAAATTGCAGATATCCTCTTCTCAGTCTTGGAGATATTGTAGAGGAAGCCTGCTTAGAGGGCTCTAATATCTTAAGCAATCTGCCGGAGGATTCTTTTGCCAAATGCATTTGAGCAAGCTCTGAGCAAAAATCCGATAAAGAATACAGAATGCTCCCCCATAGAATAGAGGCAGCTGTTAGTTCGCCTATTTCCAAGCTGCCCGTCCAAGCAAAGAATGCTCCGCACAAAAAGAAAAAGCCAGCCCAGAGAACTCCTGCATACTTAAACCGGCTGGAGGGAGAAAATAAAGCGTCCAGATCATTTTCATCATTCTGCGCCATTCTTTTCAAGGGATCGAACTCAGTATGATGTTTATTGATCCATGCCTTCTCCGACTGATACATCACAAATCCCCATACCGGGAGAATGATAATTGCAAAGATTACGAGTGGAGGAGAATACATAAAAATAACCAGCAGATAAATGATGGCAAGAAGAAGAAACTGAATGAGTTTATATACCCCTCTTGAAAAAAATAAACGGACTCTGTCTACATCCGGTTTGAAAGCCTCCATCAGCTGAACTACCCGCTTTTCATCAAAAGAGTGGAAGGAAGACTCCGTAAGCTTCTTATGCATTAGCGAATCAATCTTTTTACCCATCTTATACCCAAAGCGGATGCTCCGTTTTCGGTAAATAGCCCAGAAAAGCCAGCCCAGGATTAGAAGCCCCATCGCGCCCGCTGTCCACAAAAAAGCAAGATCATTAATTTGATCATCAGCTGCTCGCTGCAAAATGACGATTGAGCCTGCGACGAGGATTTGAAGAAGAAAAAGATATAAAAGTGACTGATAGAAAGTTTTTTTATAGGACCCGCAATAATATGTAAGGTTTTTAAAGTCATTCATAGATTCATCCCCGATCATGCTTAAAGCAAACTGCCATATTCTTCAATGTACACCATAATATATCGGTATACGGTGAAATTAGCCAGTTCATTCGATGAAATTCTTTAATTCGCGACCTACGATGCAGGATATCTATCTTATAAATTATTAAAAACCGCAATATTTCCGCAAAAAAAACATGCAGCGCTACACTGCACATTTCGGTTTATTTCAGCCGTAAATCACACTCCGCTGCGGTCTTTATCACACAGTCCCTGATCTTGAGCTGCTCATTAAACCCTGGATAACCTAATCATGGTGACTTTTTGGCTTCCATTAATAGATTTCGTATCACTTCTGTTTTCGCATTTGCATAGTCATTCCCGTGTGGCCATTCCTGCATGCTCAATTCTTTTTTCACCCTTGCATAGGTATCTCTTGCAGCATCGTTCCTCTTCAAATAATCTTTGAAAAGCAGATGATCCCTCCACCAGTCCGATTTAACGGGAACGATGTGAAGATGACAGGAGCGGTTCTTATGAATCACTTCTCCAGGTTCAGCATCATTTTTCGCCCCAATGAAAAAACGCCGGAAAGGGGTTTGCTCATTGTATACAGACATGTAAAAAAATTCCGTCTCTTCCAGCAGCCTGGCTGCATCATCCAATTCAGCCTCTTCCCTTAAACCAGCCATGATATCAATGATCGGTTTTGCACATAATCCTGGTACTGAAGTGCTTCCAATATGCTCAATTTCAGGTTCAAGCGGAGCCAGCAGGTGTTCCAGCCGTTTTTTCAGAAAAGCAAATTCTCCCTGCCAGCTTTTCTGATAAGGAATAAGCTCAATTTTCATCGTTTTACATACCCTTCATTAAGCTTCCACACATTTACTGATTGGGCACAAACTTTACCGCCTGAAGCAAATAGCTTAATACCGGTACTATTCTTTTTTGGATAAATTCTTGAGGTCATAACCGCTTCTCCCCCATTTGCAAAGATCTCTGCAGATGATCGGTCCAGAAAAATATGCAGTTTAACCCTATCTGTTTTCGACAAATCCGCTTCTCGAATCCCCCCGCCAGGACCTATCCCGCTGTTATCCCTGTTCAGAATGAGCTTAGAAGAAGACAGGTCAATGGTAAGCACCGTTTCTTCTTCAGCACCGCATCTCAGCTTTAACCCAAATGCCAAGAGCGCCGGATCTTCAACCGCGAATTCCACTATGATTTCAGCCATATCGGCGAACCCAATCGTCAATTCTTCTTCAACTGTAATCTCCTGCAAGGAAACACTTTTTTCTGCCCTAAGCGCTTCAAGCTCCGCAATCGGGTTCATGAACATGCGGTTATCTTCACTTAGCGAAAGAACCCGGGGGATCGTTAACGCACCCGCCCATCCATCCTGTTTTGATGGCATTTCCTGTTCCCACATATCCATCCAGGCAATTAGGATGCGCCTTCCGGTATCATCCAGAAACGTTTGGGCTGCATAAAAGTCATGCCCCTTATCAAGCTCCTCAAAATGCCCATAGTCAAATTTCAGCGTTTCATAAGAAAAGTCCCCAATAAAATAGCCAGTCTGCTTTAAATTGGCATAGAGAGGCCCCTCCTGTTCCATTCCTTCAGGAGAGATGAGAAGAACATGTTTCCCCCCCAGCTCAAATAAGTCAGGGCATTCCCACATAAACCCCAGGTTTTCGTTTCTATTTTCAGCCAGGACTCCGCAGTATTCCCAGTCTGTCAATTTTTCTGAACGGTAAAGAACAACCTTGCCTAACCCATCTTTTTGTGTGCCAAGCACCATATACCAAAATGAACCCTCTTTCCACACCTTAGGATCTCTGAAGTGACTTGATCCATCTTCAGGCACCGATTCCAAAACAGGATTTTGAGTATCCTTAGTAAAGGAAATTCCATCTTCGCTTCTAGCTATACACTGAACCTGCTTCAGTTCCTTTTGCTGATCATCCAGCCATACATTGCCGGTGTATATTAGAGTTAACAACCCATCTACCTCTACAGCACTTCCTGAAAAGCATCCATCACAGTCATACTCCTCAAAGAGGGCTAGAGCAATCGGAAGCTGTTCCCAGTGAACAAGATCCTTGCTTTTTACATGCCCCCAATACATCGGGCCCCAATCCTCTCCAAACGGATGATGCTGATAAAACACATGATATTCTCCCTTAAATTGAATTAATCCGTTAGGATCATTGATCCAATTAGAAGGTGCACTAATATGATAACCGAGTCTATATGAACTCTCTCTAATCGCTGCTCCTTTTTCAGAAACCGCTGCATCTGCTGATTGAATCTTCCTTATGTAATCCTGATTCAATTTAAAATCCCCCTATTAAAGCGCTATCATTTAAATGCTGATTTAATCAATCATCGCATGAATTTGATGATCTTTCCAGACAGTTGCAGAAAAGAACATAAAAAAGTCTTGATTCATAAAAATGAATCAAGACTTTAGACGGTTAAGTCAGAAAATTAAAGTTTAGTAACGTTTTCTGCTTGAGGTCCGCGTTGGCCTTCAACAACGTTGAATTCAACTTTTTGGCCTTCTTCAAGAGTTTTGAAACCTTCACCTTGAATAGCGCTGAAGTGAACGAATACATCGTTTCCATCTTCAAGTTGGATGAATCCGAATCCTTTTTCTGAGTTAAACCATTTTACTGTACCTGTTTCCATGTTGGTACCTCCAAAAATTTATTTATGCGCATTTCCTTTACCTGTGTAAATAAAAAATTCACATACAATAAGCAGCATCCCTAAAGTGTCACGTGAGATACATCCCTATTGTATGTGAACTTCAAGAGGAAATGGAACACTTTAACTTTACATATATCATCATACTATATTTAAATAAAAAGTACAACCTTACTTGAAAATAAATTCGAATGGCTGGTGTAACTTTCATGAAATGGCTATGGTTCTTGTTAATCGCCTATGCGGTATTCTTTGCTCCTGGACAAAGCGGAAAGCAGGATCCCGTTCTCCAGGCATTCTTATCGGGAAATTTTAATGATCCTGATCCAATGATCACTATGGTCTTTTCATTTCTTGGAATCTTTCCTTTCCTTTGGACAGCCCTCTATCTTCGCCGGGATGAATCAGCCGTACCTGCATGGCCGTTTGCTTTGTTCTCATTCATCTTGGGCGCATTTTCCCTTTTGCCCTATTTGTTTTTCAAAGGCAATGGAAAAAAGAAGCGGAATGCAGCAATAAAAATCGGCCAGGCCCTGTCAAGCGAGTGGGTGATAATTCCTCTCATTTTGATCACTCTCTTTTTATTTGTATTCGGAATCACTCAAGGCAGCGCCATTGCTTATCAAAAAGCCTTTATGCAATCCAATCTCGTGAGTGTAATGACTGCGGATTTCCTTGTACTATATATCTATTCCTATTGGTGGATGAGAAGAGAATCCCCCGGGTATGAAAAATACTGCCTGCTCCCGCTGGCCGGAGCCCTCCTCGCTGTCTTTATAAGCAGAAAAACAGACCGTTTATAAAACGGTCTGTTCTCCTTTATTCAGCGTTTTCCGTTTCAGCAAGTACACGGTTTACACGTTTCTCAAGCATCTTCATTCCGCTTCCTCCGGCCTGGAAATGGCGAAGACTGCCGTCTTTATCAAAAACGTAATATGCAGGCACATATTGATTTTCAAATGCATCTGTAAGCTTATGTTCACTGTCTACAAAGATTGGCTGATGAATGCCATGTTCTTCAGCTGTCTTTTTAATTGCATCCAGGTTCAAATCATCTTCAGAACGAGGCATGTGGACAGCCACAACGTTTAGTTTATCCTTGTACTCATCTCTGAACTGATTCACCTGCGGCATAGCTTCCTTGCAAAGATGGCAGCTCACGGACCAAAAATGAATTAATGTAGGTTTTTCCCCTGTTAGCTCCTCTTTCGTTACCTGGCCATTCAGCCATTCAACGGCGCCGTTCAATTCAGGCATTGGCTCACGCAGTTTCATATATAACCCTCCTATAGTAAGAAAAAGGCCTAACCGGCAGTTAGACCTTCAGCTATTCAGTTCTAATTAAATCTTAAAGTGTAGCTTGTCCTGGCTTCCAGTTAGCCGGGCAAAGTCCGCCGGTTTGAAGTGCTTGAAGCACACGAAGTGTTTCATCCACGTCACGGCCGATGTTGTTATGGAATACTGTTTGATATTGAAGCTCGCCTTCAGGGTTGATAATGAAAAGTCCGCGAAGTGCTACACCTTCTTCTTCAATCAGTACACCATAATCACGCGATACAGCATGGTTCGTATCTGCTGCAAGCGGATAGCGAAGATCTCCAAGGCCATTCTCTTTGCGGTCTGTGTTGATCCATGCAAGGTGAGTGTGGATTGTATCTGTAGAAAGACCGATTACTTCAGCATCAAGATCTTCGAATTCATCATAGCGGTCAGACATTGCTGTGATTTCAGTCGGGCAAACAAATGTGAAATCCATTGGATAGAAGAAAAGAACAGTCCACTTATCGTTCTTCATGTTCTCCTCAAGACTTACTTTGCCAAATTCTTTGTTAGCCAATACGGCTTCCATTTCAAAACGGGGTGCTTGTTTTCCTACCATACGTTCTGCCATTATGTATCCCTCCAGTATTTATTAAAGCAATTGAGAAAAAAACAGGTCCTTTCTCAACACCTATTCATTTTTCACATTGCCTATTATAGCAGATAGCTATTTTTAGTCAATGTTAAATGATAATGAATTTAATTAGCGAATATGCCCAGGTACACTCTACTTGTTATACCCTAATTCAAGCAAAACATGAAGGTTTTTGTTTTTAATACGAAAAAACCTGTGATAAACTGATCAATGATTTTTCATTTCCCAGAGCATATTAAGTTTAACATGCTGGTGGAAGGGTAACAAAATGATTAGCTTATCCCCTATTGTATGGAAAGAAAGGAAGATGCAAATGGATATCATACAAAAAATCAATTGGGCAGGCCTGCTGACAAATGCAGGGATCATTACACTTAAACTTATCATCATTTTAGTCGCATTCCTTATTGTCAAAGCAATCGGAAGCCGCCTCATTGAAAGAGCGTTCCAAAAGGTTCAAAACCGGCAGCAGGTATCCCCTGGGCGGGCAATGACCTTGCAGAGCCTATCCTTAAACGTCTTTGGATACATACTGGTTTTCATTTTCGTCGTAATGGTCTTTCAGGTCTTTGAATATGATGCCACAGCTCTCCTTGCTGGAGCAGGGGTAGTGGGACTTGCTATCGGATTCGGTGCACAGGGTCTTGTCAGTGACGTTGTTACTGGATTTTTCCTACTTCTCGAACGCCAGCTGGATGTCGGAGATTACATCACAACAGCCGGTTTCTCTGGAATCGTTGAACAGGTAGGCCTTCGCACCACCCAAATCCGCGGGTTTGACGGCACCCTGCACTACGTCCCAAATCGTGAAATCACGAATCTGAGCAACCACACCAGAGGCAACATGCGCGCACTTGTTGACATCGGAATCTCTTATGACGATGATATCGACCACGCCATCAAAGTCATGCAGGATGTCTGTGATAAAGTAGCAGCAGAAATGCCTTCAATCGTTGAAGGTCCAAACGTAATCGGTGTACAAACCCTCGGGGCCTCAGACGTAGTCATCCGTGTTATAGCAAAAACAGAAAACGGAGAACAATGGGGAGCTGAACGCGTATTAAGAAAAGCTTTCAAAGAAGCCTTCGATGCTAATGGAATTGAAATTCCATTTCCGCATCAAGTATATATGGAAAAGAAAGATCCCTCTGGAAATGCATGAAAAAAGAGCCGAAGAGGCTCTTTTTTGCTTGGTGTGGATTCCGCTCTCTTTTCTCATAATGCCCGGCATTCTTGCCTGGCATCGCACCCTTTTCTCATCATGCCTGGCATCGTGCGCTTTTCTCATCATGCCTGGCATTTTTGCCTGGCATCGCATCCTTTTTCACGCTTACCTGGCATTTTTGCCTGGCATCGCATCCTTTTTCACGCTTACCTGGCATTCTTGCCTGGCATCGCATCCTTTTTCACGCTTACCTGGCATTCTTGCCTGGCATTGCATCCTTTTTCACGTTTGCCTGGCATTCTTGCCTGGCATTGCATCCTTTTTCACGTTTGCCTGGCATTCTTGCCTGGCATCGCACTCTTTTTCACGTTTGCCTGGCATTCTTGCCTGGCATCGCTACCTTTTTCACGTTTGCCTGGGTCAAGTCCATTATTTTGTGTAAAAGTTCATTACCATGTTTTCAACCTTATAAATTGGATAGGGTATGGATCTATAAAGGAAGAGAACTTAGTTCTCTTTCTCATCGTACATGTATTTTCTTTCTCCAGGATCAAGAGATTTTTCATAGTCCATCAAGACAGCTCCGATTAGACGAAAAGCAGACTGGGTGTTGGGGAAGATCCGAATGACACGCTCTCTTCTCCTGATTTCCGAATTTAGGCGTTCCAGATTGTTCGTGGTCCGCAGCTTCTTTTGAAAGCCCAGTGGCTCATTCATGAATTGGATGGCATCTTCAAAGCCATCGTCCAATAGAGACAAGACCGTTTCATATCCGCGCTCTCCATCATAGGTCTGCATAAACTCCTCTTTTAAAGCTCTAGCGTCCTCTGGTTTTGTGGCATCAAAAATACGCAGGAGGGCGTGTTTTAATTCTTCTGCCTGTTTCTTCGGCATGCGGTCAAAGAGGTTCTTTTTAAAGTGGAACGTGCATCTCTGCCAGCTGGTTCCGACAAAGGATTCCTGAATCGCTGCCTTCAAGCCCTTGTGGGCGTCTGAAATCATCAATTTGGGAGATTGAAATCCCCTGGATTTGAGGTAGCTAAAGAATTGCGTCCAGCCTTCTTTGGATTCGGAATGATTGACAGCCAGCCCAATGACTTCCCGTTTGAGCTGGGAGTTGACCCCAACGGCCACATAAACGGCTTTGGAAACTACACGCTGATGTTCGCGGACCTTAATATACAAAGCGTCCACAAACACATACTTGTAGTACATGACATTCAGGGGTCGGCTAGCCCACTCGTTCACGATGGGATCAAGTTTTTTGGTGATCGTGGAGACAAGGGACTTGGACACACTTTCCCCGCAAAGCTGTTCCATGATCTTCGTCACTTTGCGGGTCGAAACCCCGTTGACGACCATTTCTATCATAGACAAGACGAGTGCTTGGTCCGCACGCTGATACTTCTCGAATACAGATGTGGAAAACTCCCCGTTTCGGGTACGAGGGACTTTCAGGTTGATTTTTCCGATGGAGACGAGAAAGTCTCGGTCATAATAGCCATTCCGGTAGTCTGTACGGGCACTCGTTCTTTCATAAGCATCCGCATTCAGGTGCTCATCCCTCTCGGTTTCCATCATTTGATTGAGAATGAGGACAAGTGATGATTTCACCACAGCGTCCAAGTTGGAATTCATGAGGTGGTCTTTTAAGTCCTCTACATTTAGGGTAAGATTAATTTGGGTCATATTCATCCTCCATTACATTTTTTCTTGGTCGAAAACATTGTAACATGAGGGTGATATGACCCTTTTTCTATTTACACAATTATATGGACTTTACCATTTGCCTGGCATTCTTGCCTGGCATTCTTGCCTGGCATTGCATCCTTTTTCACGTTTGCCTGGCATTCTTGCCTGGCATCGCACTCTTTTTCACGTTTGCCTGGCATTCTTGCCTGGCATCGCTACCTTTTTCACGTTTGCCTGGCATTCTTGCCTGGCATCGCTACCTTTTTCACGCTTACCTGGCATTCTTGCCTGGCATCGCACTCTTTTTCACGTTTGCCCGGCATTCTTGCCTGGCATCGCTACCTTTTTCACGTTTGCCTGGCATTCTTGCCTGGCATCGCATCCTTTTTCACGCTTACCTGGCATTCTTGCCTGGCATTGCATCCTTTTTCACGTTTGCCTGGCATTCTTGCCTGGCATCGCACACTTTTCTCATCATGCCTGGCATTCTTGCCTGGCATCGTGCACCCTTTCACTCCATGCCTGGCATTCTTGCCCGGCATCACGCACTCTTTTACCCCATGCTTGGCATTCTTGCCTAGCATCGTGCACTCTTTCACTCCATGCCCGGCATTCTTGCCTAGCATCATGCACTCTTTCACTCCATTCCCGGCATTCTTGCCTGGCATCGTGCGCTCTTCTCTCCTAATGCGCGGCATCGCCCTCTCTGTCCCTTCATACCAAACATTTCCCCAAAAACAAAAAAGCCAGCAGTGCTGGCTTTTTATTGATTAAAACGATGCTGCACCTGCTGGCAGATTTCTTCAGCTGATAATCCGCTTGCTTCAATAACGGAACCTTCTGTGACCGTGTTGCTGATTCCCATGATGTTATTGTCCTGACCGGTTACGATGCAGCAGTCGCAGTTTTGGGCATCCTCTTCGCTTCGGATTTGAACAACATCATAGCCCATCGATTTTAGTGCTTCTTCTACATTGGTTAATGATTGTTCTACACCTATTCTTGGCATAAAAACACCTCCTGTCTGATAAGGTGCCTCAGATTGGAGGTGTTTATTCCATAATTTAGGACTTAAAAGAAAAATATGCGGTCATTGTTCGAAGGGCGGTTTCCATTGCTGTTTCATCAGGCTGCAGCTTGCTGTGATGGAGACCATATTCCGAGCCGGTACCAAGCCAAAACATGAAGCCGGGTATTTTAGATAGAAAATATCCAAAGTCTTCTCCTGTCATGGCTTCTTTGCTTTCTTCCAATTGTACAAAAGGAAGTTTTTTAGCAAACTCCATAAATTCCACTGTAAGTTCAGGTTCGTTAAAGACTTGATAGTACATTGCCCCGTAGTCGATATGTGCTTCACATTCATAAGCAACTTCCAGTCCTTTTACAAGAGCTTCGATCCGTTCTTTCACTTTGCCCATCGAATGGGCGGAAAGGGTTCTGATTGTCCCTTCCAGTCTTGCTTTTTCTGCAATGATGTTTTGGACGGTGCCGCCTGTTATTTTCCCTATTGTAATGACCGCACTGTCTAGCGGATCGACGTTTCTGGAAATGATGGTTTGGAGCTGCCCGACCAGCTGGCTTGCGGCAACGATCATATCTTTAGCTGTATGTGGATAGGCAGCATGACCGCCTTTTCCTTTCAAATCAATAAAGAGCTCAGATGTATTGGCAAAAAGCAAACCGGTTTTCGTTCCAATGGTTCCTTGCGGCAGATCAGGAGCGATATGAAGAGCAGTAATGAAATCGGGTTTCCATTCCAGGAATTCCTCGCTTTCCATCATTGGCTTTGCCCCGCCTGGCCCCTCTTCCGCGGGCTGAAAAATTACGAGGAGGTCGTCAGAAATCGGATGATAGACAAAATGCTCAGCAATGGCAAGCCCAATTGTCATGTGCAGATCATGCCCGCATGCATGCATCATCCCTTCATGAATGGATGAAAAGGGATAGCCGGTTTCCTCCGTGATCGGCAGTCCGTCGATATCCGCCCGGTAGCCCATCATTTTAGCAGGATTGGTTCCTTTTATTTTAACAAGCAGTCCCGTACGCCATTTCTTTAATTCAAACCGGTCTGCAGGAAGCTGTTCAAAGAACTGAATAAGATAATTTTGTGTTTTTAATTCCTGAAAACCGAGTTCAGGTATTTGATGAAGATCCCTGCGGATCGCAGTCAATTTTTCCAATGAGAGCATTCGATCAGCCTCCAAAAGATATAGCAATGCGCGGATGACAGACACCCGCGCACAGCATATGCAGCTTCTTACAGTTGACGAAGCTCTTGTTTGATTTCGATTTTAGATTTAGTTTTTTCGTCGATATCTTTTATTTTTTTAGCAGGAGTTCCAGCAACAACTGTATAAGGAGCCACGTCTTCTACTACGATTGCTCCTGCTGCTACAACTGCTCCTTTACCGACTGTTACGCCTTCAAGGATTACAGCGTTTGCTCCAACCAATACATCATCTTCAATAACGACCGGCTTTGCGGAAGGCGGCTCAATAACCCCTGCAAGTACGGAACCTGCACCAATGTGGCAGTTCTTTCCTACGGTTGCTCTTCCTCCAAGAACGACATTCATGTCGATCATTGTTCCTTCTCCGATAACAGAACCGATGTTAATGGAAGCACCCATCATGATTACAGCGTTGTCTCCGATTTCAACTTGATCACGGATAATGGCGCCAGGCTCAATGCGCGCTTTGATTCCTTTCATATCAAGTAAAGGAATCGCTGAGTTGCGGCGGTCATTTTCTACAACATAGTCTTCGATTTTACTTTCATTAGCTTCAATTGCTTCTTTAATTTCTGCCCATTCACCGAAAACAACTCCGCTGCCGCTGTTTAAAAAGGTTTTAGAGGAAGCCCCGAAATCAATTCCTTCAACATCCCCTTTAACATAAACCTTTACAGGTGTGGATTTCGTGCTATTTTGAATAAATGAAATAATCTCATTTGCATCCATCATTTTCATATGTATCGTCCTCCGTCTAATTTAATATCTTTTTTACTCTATCAAAAGGAGCGGTTAATTGACAAGCATATTCATCACAATGAAGTTTTACTCAGGCTACCGACTGCTACACTGTTTAAACAAAGAATAAAAATCAATCCAAATTATTCCATGAGTCGCTTACCTCCTATAGCATGATAATCATGCTTTTAAGCTTTTTAAGAATAGTTTGGAGGATAAGCAAGTACTGGTTCAAGTAATTTAAGGCTCTCAGATGCCGTTCTCCCGTTCTGCTTCATTCGACCAATCTTCGACTACCTCTAAGAACGCCTGAACCTGCTTGAGCTGGAAGGCTGCCTCATATCCTATCATCCATGTATCCCTGGCTATTGGATTCCCCTCCGGATCCGTGAGCGGGACTTTATAAATCGGCTCATTCTCATCAAGGGCTACCGAGGGGAGGATCGCATAACCTATTCCGTTATATGCCATTTGCTTACACGTCTCAATCTGGTCAACGACAATGGTCCGCTTAGGCGAGGTTTGAAATTTTCGGTGCCACCAGTCCTGTATTTCCTGATAATAGGTGGAATCACTGCGGAATTGGATAAATGGCCGTTCTGTCGTCATCAGCTCTTCCGCATTGCGAAGTTCTGTATCTACGAGATAGAGTTCATCTCTAAGCAGATGCTTCTTTACCCCGCGCCATTCGAGACTCCCTCTGACAATGCCTATATGAACGTTGTCTTCATAAAGACTTTTTATGATCTCGCTGCTCCACCCTGTAATAAGGGAGATTTTTGCTTGAGGATATCTTTGAACGTATGTTTTAAGCACTTTCGGGAGCCAATGCTGGCCAATGATAGAGGCGACGGCAAGTCTTAGCGTCCCGCTGACCTCCCCTTCAAGAGAAGATATTTCTTCTCTTACCTTTTCTTCACGGAGAACCATTTCTTTTGCATAGTCCACTATTTTTTCCCCTGCAGGTGTAAGCGTAAGACCCTTTTGTGACCGGATAAATATTTTGGCTCCCCAGGTTTTTTCAATCGATTGCAGCCGCTGTGACAAGGCAGGCTGGGAGACGAATAAACGCTCCGCTGCTTTTCTCATATTCATTTCTTCTGACAGGACTAGCAGCATTCGTAATTCTGTAATCTGCAAGGCGTTCCCTCATTCAATAAGTTTTTCTTATATTATATTCTTTTTTTTTCGTTATTTCATTATGTTTCAGTTCGGAATATAATATTTGTACAGAGGGGGGATGCATATGGAGTGGCCGCTTCTCTTTATCGGAGCCATCACTTCTTTCCTTGGAACACTTGCTGGCGGAGGCGGACTGATTGGGATGCCGGCAATGATTTTGTATGGACTTCCCATTCACCAAATTATCGCAGCTGTAAAATTTTCAAATACAATCAGCTCATTTTCAAGTTTTTTCTTTTTGCTGAGAAGTGATGAAATCAAGATGAAAGAGGTAATCAAAATTATCCCTTTTGCTTTGGCAGGAGGGATAACCGGTGCGTCTCTAGCAGGAATGATCCCTGAAAAGTTCATGAATGGAATCGCCCTCATTCTTTTGGCTTTTGCTCTTCTCTTAAGCATGATAAAGAATCCGCAAAAAAGAAGCGATCCAAGCAGCAAGCTCCCGGCCAAGTCATTTCCAATGATATATGGGATCGGTGTGTATGATGGGTTATTCGGCCCAGGCCAGGCTACATTGAGCATGTATATGTATTTTCAGATCGGACTGTCATATCTTCAATCCATCGCTTACACAAGATTCCAAACCTTCATCAGCTGTATTGGAGCCTTTACGATGTATTTATCAGCAGGTATGGTCAATTTCAAAGCGGCCATTCCGCTCGCCATCGGTTCTGTAATCGGTGCGCAGCTGTCAGTCAGAACCGCCAAGTTTATTTCTTTTGCATCAGCTAAATGGATTATCAGGGGGGCTACCGTGCTATTAATTGGTCAAATCGTTTATCAGCTTATTCAATAGGAGGACGGCAACTTGAAAAAGATAGAGTTTATTAAAATAGATCATGTGCAAATTTGCGTGCCTGTTGATTGTGAAGAAAAAGCAAGGGAATTTTACTTGAAATTGCTTGGGTTTAACGAAGTCAGGAAGCCTGAAAGCTTAAGAAAGAATGGTGGTTTCTGGTGTCAGGCAGGGGAAATTGAAGTTCATATCGGATTAGAGGATATGGAGTTTACAAGAAGCAAAAGGCACCCCGCCTTCGAAGTGGCAGATATTGAAGCAGCAAGACGTCTGCTTATGGAGTCCGGAGTGATGATGAACGAGGAGCCTCCAATATCTGGAAGAGACCGCTTCAGCTTCTCGGATCCGTTCGGAAACCGGATTGAATTTTTACAGTACAAATAAGGCCGCATTCCAGACTGTCACCCTCCTCTTCCGTGGAGCAGGAGGGGACCGGCGGCTGCTTTCACCTCAGCCCCTGTTTAATCTTTTCACATGGCGGTCAAGCTGTTTCAAAATTTCACGCCTCGTAAAGATTCCTTCGAAATAGCCGTCTCCGCTCTCCACACAGACAAACGGATGATCTACCACAATTTCAAGGCCTTTAGCCGCAGAATCGGTAATTTTTAGCCTTGGAATATCAAAGTTCATAACCTCTGACACTTTAATTTCGCTCAGTCTTTCAGCTTCAATCCGTTCAAGACCCATAATGGCATCAATTATCATATTTGTTCCGATTAATCCATGCAGTTTATAGGAAGAGTCAAGAACTGGAATGGCGGTATAGCCTGTTCTTGTCAGAACCAGAAGAGCGTGCTCCAAATTGTTCCCCAGCTGCACGTGGGCAACTTTGTCGCCCGGTATCATTAAATCCTGAATGTTAATTTCCATAATTTTTTCAGCCCGAAGAGTAATCATTGCTGTACTTCCTCTCTTTTTTTACAGTTAGCGTATTACTATTACCCATGCTTGCTTAAGTTAAAACAAGCGGACAAAAAAAACGGCACCCGACTTGAGTACCGTTCTCTATGTAATCACATCACTCAAAACGAATTCGGTCATAAAGAACTGTCAGCTGCTTGTATGTTTCCATATCGACTGCTTTCTCGCCGCTTTCGATATCGTTCAACTCACTGCTCAAAAGCTCAATGGCATACTCTTGCTTCATTAACAAACTGATTAGTAGCTCCTGCTCTTCACTTGAGAGTCTTTTATCTGCCAAACCCATCTTTTTGCCCCCCTGTTGCCTGTTGTCACTACAAGCATAATAAAAGGGGTTTTCTTCGTCAAACGCAATTTTCGACATGCATTTCCCTTATTTTGTATATCGGTTCGCATAGCTGAAGGCAGTGTAAGAATCTGGTTTTATTCTCGCTTCAACCCCCATTGCCGTAATTCTCCCTGTCATTTCCTGAATGAGGTCTTTCGTTACGCCTTTTCTTCCGATATCAAGGTGAATTTCGAAAGTCAAATCTGCCCCTTCATCCGAAAATGGGATGAGAATATCAGTCAATCCTCCCAAATAAAGGGTGATAAAAGAGTAAGCCAATTCCTGACTAAGCGCGGTTTCCGTCGAAATTTTTTCATGAACACTGTTAATCGGCCTGGGAAGAACATAATTTTTCAGGCACCCCCAGGCCCCTTTTCCCACTCGGTGAAGATGAATAGCCGTAATGAATTTCGTTTCCTTTTGATGAACATGGGAGTCTGTACCGATCGACAACACATAAACAGACCGCGGATCCTTTTGGATAAAGGATTTTAGGCGTGATATTACATCCTGAAGTGTCATGTTCTCTTCCGTTACATTATAAAAGGCAAACGTATCGCTCATCATGCATCTCCTTTAAAGGTTCTTGTTAACCTTATACGCAATCTAAAACCGATATGTTATCCTTTTCTCCCATTCATGTTAAAAATATGTAAATGCCTGATTAGGCTTGTAAAAGGTCGAAAATTTCAATGGCAATGATATCAATGTTATCGAATTGGTAAGTCTGAGGCTTTCCGCCTTTTTCATAAACTTCAAGTTCGAACATTTCGTTTTTCTCGAAATATTTTACGCTGCAGCGCTTCTCACCTTCTACTTCAAAAAAACGCTGGGAAGGCTCATTTCCTGCTGCTGTTTCCTGTAGACTTTGTAGACGGCTGATAATACCTGTTAATTGAGACATTTCTTTTTCTCCTTCCAAAGAACAACTTGTTCTTATCGGTTATTTTCCTCATATTTGCTATTCTTAACCATATTGCTTCATCCTATATCTATTAGAAAGTTTACCACATTTGCCTTCAGGATAATATGTTCGCAATCATCTAATTTTCTTTCAGCTTTTTGCCGGGCTATACTATAAGAGTTAAGGCAAAAGGGGGAAAGAAAATGGGATTTGCAAAACGAATATCAGACCGGATCAGCATGATTGACACTTTTGACTTAGGGAAAAAGGGCAGGACCTCCTCCTATGTACTCCATGAGGAAAAGCTTACCCTGCTGGAGCCTTAAGCGAGCCCCTCCATCCCGCACATCAAATCAGGCTTATCGGAGCTTGGGCTGTCTGTAACAGCTATAAAATATATCATTGTTACGCACGTCCATCTGGATCACGCAGGAGGGGCAGGATTGCTTTTAAAAGAATGCCCAGATGCCAAAATCATTGTTCACCCTAAAGGTGCCCGCCATCTTGTTTGTCCTGAGAGACTGATTGCCGGTGCGAAGGCCGTTTATAAGGAAGATTTTGATGTCCTTTTTGATCCGGTTATTCCTGTTCCTGAAGAACGGATTCTAATCATGGGGGATAAAGAACAATTGGCGATTAGCGAAAATTGTGTCCTGGAGTTTATTGATTCACCCGGACATGCCAATCATCATTTCAGCATATTTGATCCAATAAGTAAAGGGATTTTTGCCGGAGACGTTCTCGGTATTGTTTATGAGGACGATTCATTCGGCAGGTTTTGTCTTCCTTCCACCTCTCCCAATCAGTTCAATCCGGAAGCAATGCTTAAGTCTGCAGAACGCTTGTAATCGTATTGTCCGGAGTTCATTTATTTCAGCCACTTCGGTCCTCATGATCATCCATACGGAGCATTTGCCGAACTCCGGAAAATGCTCCCGGTTTTTCTTGCCGCAGCAGATTTGGTATTTTCCCTCTCAGGAGATTTGTCTCTTTCTAACCTGGCCGCTAAGACAGAGGAGGAATTAAAAAAACGGGTATTCGAAGAGCCTGAGATCAAAAACATTCCCAATAACCACCCCGTCTATGATATTCTAAATCTTGATTTGTCTGTAAGTGCGATGGGCCTTGTCCATTATTTTCAAAGTTTAAGCAATAGAAAGCAGTGATAACTATGACAAAAAAGATTACAGTGTATACGCAGCCTGACTGTCCCCCATGTAAAATCGTTAAGCAATTCTTGGATCACCATCATGTGATGTTTGATGAAATAGATATTTCGAAGGACCAAATAGCCAGAGACCATTTAATTAAAAATCTGCAATCCTATTCTACACCCACGATTACAGTGGATGGATTTATTGTTAAAGGTTTTGATCTTCCGGCACTTGAAAAATTAGTACTGTAAAAAAGAAGAAGCCCTCCGGCTTCTTCTAAATGCCCGCTGATCTTTGAAGACGGCGGGCAATTTCCTGAAAATCCTCTTCCGAAATTCCCGGAGCAAACTCTTCAGGAATCTCTTCCAGGTCTGGAACCGGTACACCTTGAGGATGGCCGATTATGACTTCAAGAGGTTCTCCCTTAGGTCCCCTTCCCTTCCAGATTTTATCGATATCCCTATAATACTGATCACTGAATGTATACAGCCTTCTATTCACCCCTAAATCTTCAAACTTTTTAGCAGAAGCAAATTTGGTGTTATCCAGATCGGGTATAGGGAGCATTTTCATTACATCGACGCCGGTGGCTATTTCTAAAGCTTTTGCATAAGCAACGATATGAACCCCGCCCCGGACAAGCAGATAGCCAATCATTTCCCTTGCCACCGGGTTATCGGTCATTTGATACACCCTCATCTTGTGAGTCCTCGCTCCGCATTCCAGGAAAAAGTTGTGAAGGAGATCAAGCACAAGATTACCGCTGTTGAATACGTTGTCTCCAGTCCACGGCCGCCCCATTGAATCAAAAGGAAAAGCGGTTTGAGCTGTAGAGATAAAATGCAGTGTGTTTCGTTTATTTACTGCTTCTCTCATAGGTGTAGAGTCTGGCGGACCAGGGTGAGTCGTCCCAATAATCATAAGGTTAATCGTATTCGCCACAAGCTCTACATGACCCATTTCTTCTGCGGTTATACTTGCTACAAGATCATAAAATGGCTTTAGCTTTTTTTTGCTGCGAAAATTGAAAGACTGATACAAATAATTATTTAAGGTAGACATTTCACCGAACTTTCCTCCAAGCAGCTCCTGCACAGCCGCTGCAGCATTTGCGTCTGGGTTTTTGGGTTTTGGAAGATCAATGAGCAGTCGGTCGATACGAGTAAACACGCAGATTCCTCCCTTTTTTAAGGCACTGTTATTTACCTATGTGGAAGGTGCATGGCCATATTCTATTTTTCAGACTGTATCCGCATACTCAGCTGCTAAACATTAAGTATTGGAAATGGTCATTTTCCGTTCAAAGATGCTGGGTGATGAGGCTTATGACTTCTGCTATCAATCATTTTTCAATATCCGCTTCTGAAAATGCCTTATAAAAAAAAAAGAAAAACCCGGTCATGAAGGACCGGGTTCAGTATTCCGCACTTTTTGGGGGAGCGGGAACGTTAGACAATTTATTTATTTACATCAATGATAATGATTATCATTATCTGTGTCAATATCTATTTTATTTTGGCTCTTCCTTGCTTTCAGTAATTGAAGACACTTTCCATTTCCCCGCAGATTTAGTCAATGTTACAGCTTCATAATGACTATCATATGTAACGGGCCCTTCATCTGTATGTTCAAAGTATTGATAAATAATTCTTTTATCCCCCTTATCCTTGAGTTTCGTCTCAGCACCATAGCTGAAAAACGGAATGGATAAGATAGGGAAATCTGTGCCGTATACAATATATTGTTTTTGCCCTTTTACAGCATTATGCTTTAAATAAATATTAGCCATTTCATCTGTAAAATACGGGTTTAGAACACGTTTCATTTCGGTTTTCGACCGTTCTTTGCTGCCTAGTGATATTTGGGCCTGATATGCATCCTGCAGCATGTTGAATGAACGCTGTTTCACTGTGGCTTGCTGCGGAGCAGACTGCTGCACACGATCGGTTTTAACCGATACGGTTTCACCTACGGCCGGGGATCCAAGTGAAAAAAATAGAACAGCTGTTGCAGTAATCGTTGATAACGCTTTCATTGTTTATTCCTCCCTTTCGTCCTTTAGCCTAATCAGGTTATCTACCGGCGTCGATCATTTATATTTTTGTTATTCCACTTTCTTTTAAAAACGAAACGTTAAAAAAACAGAGCCCGTTAAAAAGCTCTGTTCTTAATAACTTCCATATTTAAAAACAAAATATAGGATCAATACGATTACAAGAACCCCCGCACCTAAATATACAAGAAATATCGGGTTAAAAAGATACGGATGCGCTTGAACAGGCTTTGGAGCTGAAACATCAAATTCTTTTCTTCTGGCCTGAGTCCAAATCCCTGTCCTGAATGTGATGAAAAGTCCTCCCAGCAAGATAAGCAGACCAATGGCACCTAGAGCAATCATAAATTCCTCCATTATTTTTTCCTTATTGTCTGCGTTTTGCGTGAATTCATTCACAGCATACCGTTTTGATCGTAGAGGTATTGATAGGGCAGATCAATAAACAGGTAGTGGCCATCATCAAGAGGATATGAATACGTGCGGATCGTTTCACCCGTTTCGATATCACTGTATAAATCACTGAAAAAGCCTTTTCTTCCGATTCTCATCTTCATCAGATTTTCCAGGAAATAAGGGCGCCAGCTCCAATTTTTATGCTTATATTGCTCCTGAAATACCCAGCCATCGCCCGCTTTGAAGATATTGCCGGTCGTTTGAAAACCATCTGAATCGCAAACATAAATGCGGAAGCTGCAATCAGAAAGCTCTTTAGACAGCATCGTAATTAACTGGTCCTGGCTGCTGCACAGCTTTTCGCTGATTCCGGCAAGATGATGAATCCTCTGGTAAAACTGTTCGGATAACTCATAAAAGGTTTCTAATTTCTTCTTCTCATGGATAATAAAGTGATGAAATTCGCTGGAAAGCTTCTCTTTCAGCAAATTCTTTTGAAGAAATTGCGCTTCAGGTTTTGTTAAGTAAAAGCCCTGGAAATAGCGGCCTCCGTTTCTCCAGGCATATTGAAGCTGGAAATTCGCCTCGATATCCTCAAAAAGAATGGACGCACCTATTTTTCTGGCAAGCAAAGAAATAGAATACAGCACATCATTAAAAGATGCGGATGCAGAAGTCATCCGGAGAGGCTGAAGATCAATTTTCAAAATGTCAGGCGAAAGCTTTCCAATTCGATCAAGGTTGCTGCTTTCCCTGCCAATATTCGCAGCAGCAAGCTTGATCCCGTAAGTCCGGTAATAAAGAATCAGATGCTGCAAACGTTCAATATCCCCATTAAATTGATGCTCCGTTAACTCGATGGCAATTTGCTCTAGGTTCAATCCTTTTGCTTGAAAACGGAGCAACAAGGCAAGAAAGCTCTCTCCCTGATCCATCATGAGTAAATTTGCATCCCGGTTAATAAAAATAAGGGCATCCAGTTTCTCAGCCAGAGCATATTCAAGTGCCTGTTCAACTATGTAATCATCAATTTCAATTTTGTATTCATCTGGTACACTCTCGTCTGCAAAAAAATCCCCAAGGCTTCTAAGCTCTCCTTGATAATGGATTCTTCCAAGCACTTCATAACCTGCAATGATTTGTTCATCTGCACTGAATATAGCTTGATAGTATGGCACTACATCTTGTTTATTCGAAAGAATATCCAGAGCATCCATGATTCTTTCCCCCTCATTCTGTCTCTATTATGCAAATTATATCACAATTCTGACGGGGAACCGTTTGTCTATCCCTTCCACTTTTTTGTAATTGGTTGTATTTAAAACTTTGCTGCAAAGTGGGGGTATTATGAATGGATTCTCAAGGATGTGCGGAGTTTGCCGTCTTGGTAGATCGTGGGTCGTCTTATCTGGCCATTGGCGCACGCTTTATGGGCGGTACACGCGCGGGAAATGTCGATTGTTCGGGTTTCATAATAAAAGGGGTGTTTTCGATAATATATCGGGATTCGATAAACTTTGGTTCGGTTTCGATAATATATTAGTTATCGCCGGCTAGGAATATCCAAACAGAATATTGATTGAACGTCCAAGATTAAAACAGCCTGCAGAAATTCTGCAGGCTGATCTTAATATCAAAATGGGTGCTGATTGAGCCATTGGCCGCCATCCATCGTGATGCATTCCCCATTAATATATGCAGCTTCATCTGACATTAGAAAGGCAGCAATACCTGCAATTTCTTCAGGAGTTCCAAGCCTTTTTAACGGGACACTTGCTAATGTTCGTTTAGCGGCTTCTTCTGATTCCCACAATTTATCCGCACCGCCAGTCCGCTCAATTGGACCAGGAGCAATTGCATTTACTCTGATCCCATAGCGGCTGCCCCATTCAACAGCCAACGTGCGTGTCATGGAGTGAACACCTGCTTTTGCAGCAGCTGAATGAATCACCCCTGCTCCCGCTCCCCATGCATATGTAGCGAGCATGTTGATGATTGCCCCTTTTTGTTTCTGCTCAATCCAGTAGTTTCCGACGCTGGAACTCATATAAAAAGTACCATTAAGGACAATATTGATTACAGAATTCCATCCGTTTACTGATAATTTTTCAGCAGGGCATATGAAATTTCCTGCAGCGTTATTAATTAGCCCATCTATTCTTCCGTATTGTGCATGTACAGCTTGAACGAGCTCTGCTGCTTTCTCGGGCTGTCTGACATCCATTGCAAAAGTCATAATCTGGCCTTCAGTCTGCTGAATCTCTTCCTTCGTTTTTTCAAGCGATTCCAGAGTTCTTCCCGTAATAACAACGTTTTTTCCATCCAGTGCAAAGCGTTTTGCCATAGCTTTTCCCATCCCGCTGGATCCGCCTGTAATGATCATAACTTTTTCTCCCATAAATAATCCCCCTTGTTCAATGAATGAATACTCATTCATATATTAGCATATGCAGTCTTTCTTTTCGAACTATTTTCTTACGATCCATCATTCGATCATATTCTTAAATAAACCATGTTATAATTAGTCATTACTTATTAGAATGGTTGGGGAATATGAATAAAAAGATGTCCCGGCGATTATTCCTGAAGAGTTTTCTCTCGTTTACTGTTGCTGGTTTTGTTTTTTCCATTGGCGGATACAGTTACGCCAGATACTTGGAGCCGAAGCTTCTCGATATCCAGGAGCTGGAAGTGATCAGTTCTAAAATCCCGAATGGATTCAGCGGAATGAAAATCGTTCAATTCAGTGATACGCATCTGAGCGACTATTATTCAATCAGCCAGCTTGGGAAAATTAAAGATGCGATTAATGGATATAAACCTGATATAGTACTCTTTACTGGAGATTTAATGGACGATCCTCTTCACTACAGACAAACGAAAGATATAATCCCGCATTTAAAGGATATAGTAGCTCCACTTGGTAAATACGCGGTCTACGGCAATCATGATCACGGAGGATACGGCAGTGATGTTTATGCGGAAATCCTGAAGCATTCAGGCTTCAAGCTCCTGAAAAACGAATCTGAAAAGGTTCGTCTCCTGGATGGTACGTATATAAACATCGCAGGTTTGGACGATTTGATGCTTGGCAAACCTGACTATCAAAAAACGGCAGGCTCCTTCAGCCCTAAAACATTCAACATCCTTCTCGCTCATGAACCGGATTCATGGATTCAGGCAAAAAAGCTTCATGTTGATTTGCAGCTGTCCGGCCATAGCCACGGCGGTCAAATTCAGCTCCCTTTCTACGGACCGCTTATCACCCCTCCATATGCTGATGTATATACAGAAGGTCTGTATGAGTTCGGATCCAAAAAATTATACGTTAACCGTGGTTTAGGGACAACCAGACTGCCTTTTCGCTTCTTATCCGTTCCTGAATTAACTGTATTCACATTGAAAAGCGCCAAGTCATAGCAAAAAAGTCCGGGATTCCGGACTTTTTCTTAGTTATTCTTCATCTTCGAGTACTTGATAGGCCATTCCGAACATTACAAGCTGACTGTCGAACTCAGGAGTATCTTTATCTTTTTTCACGTAGCTGTAAATCCCCTCTGAATCCTGCTCCCTTGACTTCATATTATCTTCCAGCTGAATAGCAAGGATCCTGTTAATGCGCTTTTTAATCTGGCCTTCAAAGATCGGAAAGGCGATTTCCACTCTTTTTTCCATGTTTCTCGTCATCATATCTGCTGAGGACAGATACATTCTTTCTTCTCCATTGTGATGGAAATAATAAATGCGGCTGTGCTCCAGGAAACGGCCGACAATGCTGCGAACCCGAATGTTTTCGCTTACACCTTTAATACCCGGGCGCAGACAGCAGATTCCCCTCACAATCAGATCAATCTTTACGCCCGCATTCGAAGCTTCATACAGCTTCATAATAATGGCTTTATCAGTCAGGGAATTCATTTTGGAAATGATCCGGCCGTTGCCGTATTTCTTTTGATAGGCAATTTCCTGATCAATCAGCTGAATAAAATCTTTTCGTATGTCAAATGGGGCAACGGATAAATGGTGGAACTCGGGTTTTTCCGTATAACCGCTTAAATAATTAAAGAAGTTGGTGGCATCAATGCCAAATTTCCTTTTAGACGTAATCAATCCCATATCTGTATAGATATTGGCTGTCTTCTCATTGTAATTTCCAGTTCCAAGATGGACAAACCGCTCAATCCGGTTATTCTTTTTGCGGACAACGAGCGTAATTTTGCTGTGGGTTTTCAGATAGGTCATGCCATATATGACATGGCAGCCGGCTTTTTCAAGCTCTTTCGCCCATTGAACGTTATTTTCTTCATCGAACCTTGCTTTTAATTCGACCAGAACCGTTACCTGTTTTCCGTTTTCAGCGGCTCTTTTAAGCCCTTCTATAATAGGAGAACCTCCGCTTACACGATAGAGAGTCTGCTTGATTGCCAATACGTCCGGATCATCTGCTGCATCAGCAACAAAGTCAACGACAGGCTGAAACGATTCATACGGATGGTGAAGGAAAATATCACGTTCAGATGCCTGTTCAAAAATGTGCTGATCAGAATGAAGGTCTTTTGGCGGCTGCGGAATCAGCGTCTGAAATTCCAGATGGTCATGCTTTGCAGAAAGCTCTTTAGAAAAACCGAATAAAAAGGTTAAATCCAGCGGCCCTTCTACTTCGTAAACATCTTTTTCATGGATTTCCAGCTCATGAAGCAAATATTGCAGCACATTGCTGTCATAGCCATCTTTTTTTAGTTCCAGACGGACTGCTGATCCCCATTTCCTTTTTTTCAGTTCTTTTTCAATCTCTTTCAGAAGATCCCTTGCGCCCTCTTCGTGGATGGTCATATCTGCATTTCTTGTAATCCTGAACTGTGTAACAGATTGCACATTGTATCCTTTAAAAAGCTTAAAAATAAAATGAGCAATTATGTCTTCAAGCAAAACATAATGATCTTTATCTGGATGATCTAATTTAACAAACCGCTCAAGGACAGACGGAACCTGAACAATCGCGGTTTTTTGGCGAAGCTCCTCAGGTGCATCAGGATCCTTCAAAACAATCGCAAGGTTTAAACTTTTATTTAAAAGCATAGGAAACGGCCTGTATGCATCTACCGCCATTGGAGTCAGAACCGGGAAAATCTGCTCGTCAAAATAATCTTCCAGATGATTGAGCTGCAATGAAGAAAGCTGGCCAAACGTCAAAAACTCAATATTCTCTTCCTTCAGTGCCGGAAGAAGAGTTTTTGTAAATGTACTGCTTTGCAGTGCCACCAGCCGGTGATTGAGCTCTGCTATTTTCGCAAGCTGTCTTTTTGGAGTCAGCCCTGCCTTATTTTCAGGCTTATTAAATCCGGCCTTAACCTGATCCTTTAAGCCGGCCACCCGCACCATAAAAAATTCATCCAAATTCGAGCTGAAGATAGCGAGGAATTTAAACCTCTCAAGCAATGGGTTTCTTGTATCAATTGCTTCTTCTAATACTCTTTCATTAAACGCAAGCCAGCTAAGCTCCCTGTTGTTATAGTAAGCAGGACTGCTTAACTCAATCGCATTCTTTGTTGTTGTCATTAATGTATCCGCCACCCTTCCCTATTAGTTATCCTAGCAAAGTATATTCAACGCTATGTAAATGTTTTGTTATAATTGTGTGAAAGATGGAAAAGCAGGAAGTTCAATTTTTACATACCCTTATCAGGTGAGATTAAACTCTCTCAGAATAACTAAATACGATCTCGACGGGCATTCTGAATAGCTTCTCAACGTGCTTTTTATGTTTTTCTGCCTGATAGGCCTCCGGTCCCCAGTCAGCAGAGCAATAAGCATGAACTGTTAAGACCCCGTCGTTTATAGCAAGATCCAGTGAGTCAACGATGTTTCGCTTAGTTGAATTAAAGCTGTATATGAATTTTAAAATAGCCCCGGATGTCCGGATATTTTTTTGTTCGTCTTTCGTAAACCAATCCTGAAATGGCTCCAAATATTGCTTTAAGGATGCCTTGCTCACGAATGATGCGATTAAGGCTGTTTTTAATCTTTCTTTATGAGTCATTCCATCAATGGTCCGGTTAGCTAGCAGATAGAAAGTATGCTTGCTGCTTGACTCAGAATCAATGTATTGCCCTAAATTAAAAACAAAGGCTCCCCTTTTTAAATCCGTCAGCTCTTCCTCAGAATAGGAGACAAGAGCGTGATTTTCCAAAAGACGAACGAAATCGAAAACCATGTTTGTAACCGGAATAACGTGGTTTAAGTCAATATGAAAGTCAGTAGCCATCTCATAGAAGCTCTCTTCTACCACGTTCGGGTAAGCGCTGATTCCATACTCCCTTGAAAGATCCTCAAAAAACACGCCGTCTCTAAGCCCTTTGCGGCTCATAATGAACCGATCTGCCTGTACCTGGCTGCACAGAACTTGAAAGACCATTCCAGCAGGAATAATTAGATCGGCGCGGTCTTTGGACAGCCCATCCACACGCTGCAAATCTTCAAAAGTCTGAGACTTCAAATAAGTGAGGACATTTTTCATATCCTGCGGGGTCATTTCATACTGATGAACACCAGCAAACGGATATTCCTTTAATGCCTGATCTACTTGTACCAGATTTCGGGCGCTTCCTCCGATTCCGATAACAGGGAGACGATTGTCTTTAAGCCAAGGAAGAGTTTGAAGCTGCTCTTTAATGTAAGCAGTGAGACGAATGGACTCTTTTTCATCTGGAAGTTCTTCGCTTACAAACTTCTTTCTTAATGAAAGGGCTCCGAAAGGAAAGCTATGGTATTCCTTTAGCTCGCGGTTTTCAAAGAGGGTTATTTCTGTACTCCCTCCGCCAATATCAATGGTAATTCCATTTTTAATGGATGTAGAATTCACAACTGCTAAATACCCGTAATAAGCTTCTTCGTATTCTGAAAGCAGCCTGATTGAAAAATCGGTTTCTTTTTCGGCACGCTCCAATATTTCGTCTTTATTAACTGCTTGTCTGACTGTTGCTGTCGCTACTGTATGAACATTTTTCATTTGATGATGCCTGGATACCTCCTGGAAGCTTTTAAGGGTATCCAGCATTTTTTTTATGCCTTCTTCTTCCAGTACATTTTCTTCATTTAGATAATTCCGAAGACGTGCTACAGCTTTCACGTTTTCAATTTCCTTCAGCCTGCCGCTTTTATCTCTTTCATAAATAACCAGTCTCATTGTATTGGACCCGATATCCACTATCGCAAATTTTTCTTTTTCCATCTTAAACACCCTTAATTCAATATGAATTTTGCACCTCATTATACCATAATCTTCCCCATTGACTTCATTCCTTAAAGGAAACAAACGCCTTCTTTTGCATAATTTGTTTTCATGGGCAATCGCGGTCAATTAAAAGGGGGATTAAGGATGGTTTATATGGTCAAGGCTGGGGAAACTGTACGTTCAATTGCAAAAGATTTCAGAATCAGTCCCGAGGCACTGGCAAAAGCCAACGGCCTCACAGTTCAGTCTGCCCTCTCACCAGGCAGAAAGCTTCTCGTTCCCGGCCTCCGTGATCCGAACACCATTCCCTACCGAATCGCTGTATCAATTAGCAAAAAAAAGCTGGGGCTTTACAGAAATGGAACTTTAGTAAAGCAATATCCCATTGCTACCGGACGCATGCTGTATAGCACACCCATTGGAGAATTTGTTATTGTGAACAGAGAGCCGAATCCCGGAGGCCCCTATGGAGCGATGTGGCTTTCCTTATCAAAGGCAGGATACGGCATTCATGGAACAAATAACCCCGCTTCTATAGGCCAATCCGTTTCAAAAGGGTGTATAAGAATGTATAATAAAGATGTTCTTGAGCTTGCTGCTGCTGTTCCGAATGGTACACGGGTCTCCATAATCAGTTAGTGAAGCTGATGTAAAGAAAAATTGTAGTTAAAAATTTACAAACATTCCATGTTAAAAAAAGATTGAATCACTTATAATAACAATTGATTGGATTTAAAGGTGAATAGGAGCGTTAGAATGGAGATTTTTAAGAATCCTAATTTCGTAAAGCTCTTTTTTGCAGCCCTTTCATCGCAAATGGGTACAACCATCGGCAACATGGCCTTTGCTTTTTATATGCTGGAGCATTTCAGCAGCCAGCCCTATTATGCGACGCTTGCAGAGCTTATGTACTCTCTCCCGACTATCTTTGTATTCTTTGTGGTCGGAGTTGTAGCAGACCGTTTTGACAGGAAAAAAGTAGCAGAAAATTGTGATTGGATCCGTGCCGGGCTGAGTATCGTCCTTTTCGGAGCACTTTTTCTGAATTCAATCCCTCTCATTTTTTTCATTCTATTTCTAAGAAGTTCCGTAACGAAATTCTTCTTTCCCGCTGAAAACAGCCTCGTTCAGGGGATACTAAAAAAAGAACAATACGCTCAGGCAGCCGGTTTGAACCAAATCCTTTTTAGTTTATTTATGGTGTTTGGGGTTGGCCTTGGCGCGATCGCATATAAAACGATCGGTATCCACGGGGCAGTTGCGATTGATCTTATCAGCTTTGTAATTTCTGCTTTATTGATAAGAGCCTGTAAAATTCCTAGAGGTGCAAGACTTCCAAACGGAAATCCCAACTGGAAGGACATTAATTTTAAAACATCTTTCAGGGATTTTAAAGATGGAATTGTTTATATTATTCAAAACAAGCTTCTTGCTGTCATCATTTTTGGGTTCTTTGTATTTGGCTTCGTTAATGGAGGATTTGCCATTCTTCCAATGTTTACGATGAAATACAAGTTATCACCTGAAAACTACGAATGGTATGCTTCGTTTTTTGCCATATCGCTCGGAATCGGTCTTCTTGCCGGCAGTGCGATTGCAACATTCATCGAAAAAAAGATCAAGCCTCATCTAATGATGATCGTTCCTATCCTGGCGGCTTCTGCACTTATTGTTTTGCTGGGCTTTACCGATCATTTGTGGGTATACTTAACAACTGTTTTCTTTATTGGAATATGCTTAGGACCGATCAATATCGCGATTGGCGGATGGATGCCAAAAATTGTGAATCCGAAGCTTATGGGTAGAGTCAGCGGATGGATTGATCCTCTAATGATGACAGCCCAGTCTCTAACCTTAGGTTTCATCGCTCTTGTTTTCCCAAAATTTATTGAAACGATTGATTATATTTATTATGGAATGGCTTCCGTGATTTTTCTTGTTTTTATCTTCTATGCGTTAACGCTCCCTAAGCTGAGCGAGCAAGCAGATCTTGAAGAAAAGCGAAAAAACCTGCAGGAAAAAAAAGCAAAAAAAACAGTTAACCCGGTACAATAGACGGCTGATTTGACATCAGCCGTTTTTTATTATTTTAATAATGAATATTTTTGTCGAATTTAGTATAATTAGGAATATCATGCTACTGCTTCCAAAGGTTGTGAAATATTGAAGACTTATTCAAATTTTATAAAAAAAGTGATATCGAATTATATTGCCGGCTCCTTGATAGCTGTTTTTGGTGTAGGCTCTGTTTTTATTTTCTCTACCATATCGATCTCTTCAAAAGAAATGCTTCTTCTGTTTGGAATTATGCTGATTTCGTTTTTATGTATGATAGCTTCAGACGTTTTCTTTCTCAAGTTTCAGCTGACACCAATCAAAAAAGGTCTCCTGCATGATGCCTCTTTTGAAGAAATCAGAAAAGCATTCGATGAAGTACACAGATTTCCAATGCGCACAATCTTCAGGATCAATATCCCCCATTTGTTTAGCTTTTCACTGCCTGGTTTCTCCCTTTCTGTCTATTTATATCAATCAGGTCTATTCAGCTTTCCTTCGTATTATATGATACTTGCAATGGTGGGCGCGATTCTAATTGCTGGTATGCATAGTGTCATCGAATATTTTCTAACAACCAGTTCAATCAAGCCTTTGCTTTATGACCTTAGAAAAAGAGCACTTATGCTTTATGATCAGGATTTAGCGCAGCCGTCCAAAATATATACCTCCATTCGAAGCAAGGTTTTATTTACGGCCATCTATATTGGGATTTTCCCCCTCCTCCTCTTCAGCCTGGCAACACAAGTGCACCTTTCCGAGGCTGCTGCTGATATGACGCAGGAATACTGGAGCTGGGCAGCTATTGTTATGTTTATGTCGATCGCATTTTCTTCCTTCGTATGTTTCCTTTTGCTGAAGGACATCGGCGAGCCGATTGCGAGCTTAGAAAAAGGGATGCGGCTCGTTAAGAAAGGAAAATATGAGTACCGGAACGAAGTATATTCAGATGAATTCTCCCGGCTTATCGCTGGCTATAATCAGATGCTCGAAGGTCTAAAGGCAAAGGACCGAATAAACAGTCTTCTAACGGAAAGCCTATTCAGGACTCTTGCCATGACTTTAGATGCTAAGGATTTGTACACAGCAGGCCATTCAATCCGGGTCGCCGAATATGCGTTTATTATTGGTGAACAATCGGGTATGAATAAAGAGGAACTTGATTTGCTGAAGAAAACAGCCCTGCTGCATGATATTGGCAAAATAGGAATAAAAGACAGCATTTTATTAAAGGATGGCAGGCTCACGGAAGATGAATTTGAAGAAATAAAACTTCATCCGGTAATCGGAGCAAACATTCTTGCCAATGTAGAGCCCGCGTCTGCTATGGCCCCCCTGATCCCAGGGGTTAAATACCACCATGAAAGATATGACGGGAAAGGTTATCCTGAAGGACTTAAGGGGGAAAGCATCCCTAAATTCGGACGAATCCTTGCAGTTGCTGATGCCTATGATGCCATGACTTCTGACCGTCCCTACCGTAAGGGCATGCCGGTTTCAAAAGCCCTTTCCATTCTAAGGGAAGGAAAAGGCACACAGTGGGATCCAAAATATGCCGATTTATTTTTGGAGCATATGGAAAACCAAGGGTATTTGGGGGAAGAAGCCAGTTCGTGAGTCTGCTCCCAGGTTGCATTTATTTCGAGGTTCCGTATAATTGTACTAAACCAGTTTATACAAATGGAATATTAAGGAGATTTCGTATGATGGATAGACAGAAAGAACAAGCCCTGCCCATGACAGCTGACAATATTGCAAAAGCCATTTACACCGTCAACCGTCATGCAAAAACTGCTACAAACCCAAAATTCCTTTATTTTTTAAAGAAAAAAGCCCTGTTAAAATTGATATCTGAAGGAAAGGCCGAAAAGAAAGGGCTCCACTTTTCTCAAAACCCCAAATTCAGCAAACAGCAGTCTGATGTTTTAGTATGTGCAGGCTCCTATTACTTTCACATGCCCCCTACCAAAGAAGATTTTCATCAGTTACCGCACTTAGGTGCACTCAGCCAATCTTATCGCAACCCAAAAACGCATTTATCATTGCAAAAAGCAAAAGATTTGCTTCAAATGTATACTGGAACAAGGGAAGAAAACACAGGTAAGCCTATGCAGCAATCCCGTACATACGTGAAGCCTGTCTTTAAAAAACTTGGTGAAAATTATTAAAAAGCCGCGCATTCATTTGCGCGGCTTTACTTGTAATTAAGCTTTATCCGAAAACAGCCTCTGTTGAAGCCTATCAAGCGAGTAGAAATAAGTAGGAACTTCTTCGGGCTTTAAATTTGCATACAGCTGCTCCACTACCTGGCTGTAATACCAAGCCTGCTGTTCCTTGCCTCTGCTAAAATGCTGCCACACCTGATCTCCATATTTGATAACCTCCTGTTCAATGCTCTTGAGATTATCTAATTTATCAGCAGCCAAAAGCATTTTTTCTTCCAGGCTTGCTGAACCTGTGTGATTAATCGTTGCTTGTTTTCGTTCTTCCCAGGATTTCTTTTTATCCTCTGTATTAAAGGCTACCAGTTCAGCCACAGCAGTCCCGAATTTTTCTTTAATATCGTCTAGCTCAGCATCGGTATCCTCCACTGTATCATGAAGGTAACCCGCTGCAATCAATTCATCGGAAGCCCCTGCTTTGAGCAGGATGGTAGCAGTATTTTCAACATGTACAAAGTATGGGACGCCGGACAATTTGCGAACTTGGCCCCTATGAGCAAATTCAGCAAACCTCTTCGCTTCACTTATCATCCACATCCCATCCTCTCTTATTTTACTTAAAATCACCCTTTAAGTATTGTCCAGTGTTCTTATTTTCATATTTAATAAAGAGAAAAAATTTACGCATAGCGGCAACTGCTGAATTTATCAGCTGATTTTAGCTGGTTCGAACGGGAGCGTCTGCCGGGTATCCACTGTCCGCTGCTCCCGCAGGATTCCCGGGCCTTCCTGCTCCAAGCTAAACCGTTATTTGTGCAGTGAACAAAAACCAGCAAATTTTCAAAAATCAGCAGAATCTTCTAACACAGACTAACTATAAAATAAATTGATCAATTAATGCAACCAGCTTATCAATCTCCGGTTTGCTAACCTGAGCAGCTGCTCCTACCTTTACGCCTTTGTGCATCAAATCGTTCGTGATAAGGGAAGAGAAAATTATGACCGGAAGCTCCTGCAGCCTGCTGTTTTCTTTAATCCTCTTCGTTAGATGGTGCCCGTCCATCTGCGGCATCTCAATATCGGTGATAACCAGCTGAATGCGATCACGCATCGGTCCGTCAGCAGCAGCCATATTCTCAAGAAACTCAAGTGCATCTCTTCCGTTTTCGAAGAACTCCACCTCTGTAAACCCAGCCTCTTTCAGTGTTTCCTTCAAAAGCTTCCGGAGCATTGGAGAATCCTCAGCAACTGCAATTTTTTTCTCAGAACGCTCTCTTTTGCCAAGCTTCTTTATCCGGTCTATTGTCAGCCCTGAAGAAGGATCGATATCCACTACAATTTTTTCAAAGTCCAGCATTAAAACCATTTTCTCATTCAGCTGGACAACGCCTGTAACATGCGCTTCAAGTCCCTGATACATGGAGGTGGGCTTCTCGATATGATCCCAGGTTACCCGATGAATTTGTGTAACTCCATGCACATGAAAAATGAGTTTTTGATTATTAAACTCTGTGACAATAAATTTGTCGGCTCTTGTTGGCTCTTTATCAGGTAAATTCAGGGCTTTTGCTGTATGAATAACAGGCAGCACCTCACCCCGCAGCTCCATGATTCCTGCAACGTTTGGATGAGAATGAGGCACAGCTGTCACTTCAGCAGGCTGAATGATCTCTTTGACTTTTATCACATTAATTCCAAAGCGGTTCTCACCTATGAGAAATTCAACCAGTTCCAATTCATTTGTTCCGCTATCAAGCAGTATACCTTTGTTCATTTCCATGCAGTTCTTCCTTCCATTGACTGTTATAGAGATTATATCGGCTGTTTCTGCTGATAGATGAAGTATCTGTATCAAACAGCATCAATATAAATATTTTAAAAGGCGGTCATCTGCAAGATTTGTATCAATCGGGCAGTTTTTTGCATCTCTCCCATACTGCCAAATCCAAACATTCCCTTTGCAGGGAGGCTTTGCAGGATTGTATGGAGGGGCTTCATACTCCTTGCTGGTTCCCGTTTCAGGCCTAGAACTCCAAAGGATACTCTGATTGGCAATTTTACTGTTTTGACTAACAGCAGCGCAATACGCTTCAGAAAAATCCCCTTTCAGCGGATCGTGATAAAACCCTGGGCGATAGCCGGTTTCTGACATCTTTTCAGCCCACGCTGCAATCCATTCCGGCTGTACCGAGAAAAAATGCTCAATGTTAGCAAAAATGACTGTGCCCTCTGCAATATCGAGCCTTCGTGCATGAAATACAGCATTACGGACAGCAATGGCGCCTTTATCATAATGTATCGCCTGATCAAACACGTTATAGATTGGTAAAACCTTTATGCCTCTGCTATGAATAAAACTTATCTCAAGCTTGGATAATCCTCTTGATACTCCTGGAACATCTGCCAGATACCTTCCCCAGTATGCAGGGGTTCCGTAATATTTTTTAACGCAATTATATAAGTCCTGATCTGCTTTTTTTGCAGAATCAATTCCCCAAGCTTTGCGCGCCATGCCTTTCACGTCCTCCCGGGTGCTTATCGCTTTATGTATATGCAGGAGGAGGCATGTATTAATCCATCAGTGAAGGCCTTGTATACTGCACTCGGTTATGGATGACTAATCCCGCAGCAGCCATGACCATAAGAGAGCCGAGTGCTGCCCTGCTTGCCATATCGCCGTAGTCAGCGAAAAGCAAAGTAATTGTTCCATAAATGAATGGTCCCACTACAGAGGATACTTTCCCGGAGAAAGCAAATAAACCGAAAAACTGTCCCCGTTTTGCTTCAGGAGTAAGTTCTACAATCAGCGTTCTGGATGTTACCCAAACCGCTCCCAGTGATATTCCGAATAAGCTTCCCGCGATCCAGAACATCCACTGCTCAGTTGCTGCCACTGCAATCAAAAGCGCCGCAAGCAGAATAAAGCCTACTGCCATAAAAGCTCTTTTTGCCCCTTGCGCTTTTGTGATAAATCCAAATAGAAAGGACCCGCCAATACTTGCTATCGTTGAAACAAGATAAAGCAAAATGAATTGGCTGTTTGAAAAGCCGACTATTGCCTTTGCATAAATCGCCATCATCGCTATCGCTGTCGCAAGGGCGTCATTAATGAAAAAATAAGCAATCATAAACAAAAAAGCCGGTCTGTAGCGTTTCAAATCGTTGAATGTTACGAGAATTTCTTTATACCCGCTTATAAAATGCTTTTTCTGCCCCTGATTATGTAAGGGCTGATCCTTGGTGAAAAAAATAAGCGGCAGGGAAAATACAGCAAAAAAAATGGCCGTTGGAATAAAAGCGAGGTGGAAATTCTCACCTCCTATGAATGGATAAACAGTCAGACCTGCAAGGGTTCCAACATACCCAACCGCCACTCCAAAGCCCGAAATAACCGGCAAGCTGTTCGCATTACTCACATCGGTAATCATTGCATCATAGAATATAAGACTGGATGAATAAAAGAATTTTGCGATGATAAACAGGATGACGACAATACCAAGTGAAGCAGGTAAACCGAGCAGGCTTCCGGGCAGCTGAACCGAGCCAAAGATCCCCATAAGCATTGTACATAAAACCGTTACAGCAGTGAATCTGATAATATAGATTTTCTTTTTGCCGGTCCGGTCTATTTCCACTCCAAAAAGCGGTGAAAACAATACGAGGAACAACCCTGCAGCCGCATTGGCATAAGAAAGAAACGTACTCGCAATCTGATCCATTTTTTCGCTGTTTCCGATCGCTTCCTCCAAATAGAAAGGAAAGAAAATCGTGATCATATTGGAGGAGAAAATGGTATTGGCAAAGTCATATAGCGCCCAGGATAAGACTGGCAGGGAAAAGAAAATCGGCCAGGATGACTTAAGCATGGACGCCTTGTTTGAATCGGTCTTGATTTCAGGCATGGATACAGCACCTCCAATGTAATGGCTAACTTTGAATAATTCGATAGAAATGGTCCTGCTTCCTGTATCTTTACGGAGTTTTAACATTATTTTCAATTTGCCGGGGAAAACGAAGGTGCAAAAACAGCGGCCTCCTGATATAATGCTTAATGTGAATCGGCATTTCGCTGATTGAACGGGTTGGGTCGAGGGATGACAAACAAGGAAGGATTACTGTTGAAATCAATTTTTCAGCTTAAAGAAAATGGAACAACATTTAAACGGGAAGTACTCGCAGGTCTCGTCTCATACTTGACAGCCGTTTACATTATTGCCGTGAATGCTTCCATTCTTTCAGATGCAGGCATTCCTCTTGAAGCAGGAATGATTGCTACTGTACTCGCATCTTTTATTGGGTGCTTGCTCATGGGACTGATTGGAAACACTCCAATTATTTTAGTGCCTGGCATGGGCGTAAATGCATTGTTTACGTATACCATCTGCCAATCAATGGGGATCCCCTGGCAGCAAGGACTGGCAGTCGTGGTGATTTCAGGCGTTCTGTTTGCAGTCGTTTCATTCACTAAACTGACAGAGCTTCTTACCGCTTCTATTCCCTCTGCACTTAAAGAAGCCATTACCGTAGGAATCGGAATTTTTCTTACCTTTATCGGTCTTCAAAAAGCAGGTCTTGTGCAAGCGAGCGAAACAACTTTTGTCCAGCTTGGGGACTTAACGGATCCTGCTGTCATAGCATCCATATTAACGCTGCTTGTGACGATTGTACTTTTTGCCAGAGGTGTACCGGGACATTTCCTGATCAGCATACTCGCAGGTACAATGATCGCTTTTTCGTTCGGATTAGTTAAAACCGGCACGTCTTCTGAAAGTTCCGGAGGGTTCAGCAGCTACACTGATGTGCTTGGATCGATCTCATTCACCGGGATAGCGGACCTTGCCTTCTGGATCGGCGTTTTTTCGTTAACTATGGTTATCGTTTTTGAAAACGTCGGACTCGTTCACGGCCATACTGCTATGATTAAACGCGGGGATCGTTTCAAACGTTCACTCCAGGCAAATTCCATATCAGCCATTACGTCAGGTTTTTTAGGTACGAGTCCAACTGTAAGCACCGTAGAAACAGCTGCAGGAATATCTGCCGGCGGGCGTACAGGTCTGACCGCAATAACGACAGGTTTATTTTTTTTGGCATCCTTGCTTTTCCTGCCTTATATTAAACTAATACCTGATACCGCGATTGCGCCAATCCTGATTTTAATTGGCGGTCTGATGATTCAGAACATCCAGAACATTGATTTGCAGGATTTCTCTGAAAGCTTTCCTGCTTTCCTGATTATTGCTCTGATTCCTCTGACATACAGCATCGTGGATGGAATGGCTTTCGGTTTTATTGCCTACCCTATTTTGAAGATGGCCATGAAACGGTCAAAGGAGATTGCTTTTCCATTATATATAATCGCCTTGCTCTTTTTAGCAAGCATGATCTTTCATTCTGTACATTAAAAGCCGCCTTTTTATTTGGCGGCTTTTTACTTTATTTCTTCTAATCCGGCTGCTTTATCGATCTGCTGCCTATGATGGCGGTCATGCTCTGAGAAATCCTTAATATAAGAATCAATTGTTAATTGATGACTTCCAATCCAAAAAGGCTGTTTCCGCTTTTCCTCCGGAAGATTCTCATAAAATTGTATAACTCGTTCTCTCGTTTCAATAAATTCTCTGATTAACTGCGATTTGTCAGCTGTATTCCTCGCATGGGCTGCTGCCTCTGCATTAAAAGAATCAAATTCAGGAAACGAATCAAAGTTAACCTTTCCCTCCCCTATTCTCTCAAAACGATTTTCAAGAGTGTATTGATCCCATGCAGTCATATGAGCCAGGATTTCGGCAGGCGACCATTTCCCTTCTTGAATAGGCTGGAAAAACGTTTCTTCCCCGGTACCATTTAATTGCTGTGCCCAATCCAGCATCCCCTTTAATTCAAGCAATTGATTCATACTCATCCCCCTTAAAAAGAACATTTGTTCCTGTACAATATATCGCAATATTCCATTCTATGTCAAATTTGAATAAGCTTTTAGGTTGATCGTCACCAGCGTTCCTTCATTAATCTTGCTTGCGTATTCAATTTCCCCGTCCATATCATGAATCAGCCGGCTTGTAATCATTGTTCCAAGACCCGTTCCCTTTGTTTTCGTTGTATAGAACGGCAAGCCGATATTCTGAAGCTGTTCCTCAGTCATTCCTTTGCCATTATCAGCAATTGTGACGATCACTTTGCCGTTAAAATAATCCGGTTTTTTGGTAACGGTGATTTGTCCCCCGCCCTCAATAGATTCAATGGAATTTTTCAGTACATTCATGATTGCCTGTTTTAAATGCTCAGCATCTCCAACAACATCGTTACTAGGGATCATCTCTAAGTTAATTTCCGCATTTTCATAGGTTGCCAGCGGTTTCAGCAGTTCCACTGAATCCTGTACAAGCTCATCAATATTTACTCTCGCAAGCTCAAATTCAAATGGCTTTGCCAGCTTTAAATAATCCGTAATAATTTTATTCGTACGGTCGAGCTCGCCCAATATGAGCGGTGAGAATTTTTTCAGCTTTTGATCGGTTGTATCTTCCTGCAAAAACTGAATAAACCCTCTCACAGCCGTAATCGGATTCCTTATTTCATGCGCAATGGATGCAGCCATCTGTCCGATTGTGGTTAATTTATCAAGGTATACCATATTGTCGAGATTCCGGTTGATTCTGACTAAGGCTTCAATAATGGCCATCATAGCCATTGTAACGGCAAAGAAAAACAAAAAGTAAATCATATAGAATTCAATGCGCAAAAACGTAATAAAAGCTGAGACGATCCATATATAAAAGAAGAAATAAAGCATGATAATAAAGGCTCCTGCCAGCAGGCGCACCTTGGATTTCATGTAGATTTTTCTGAACAGCAAACCAGCTGCATATGCTGCTGCATTGATTAAAATTCCAACGAAAACAAATTCTCCTCCGAAGCCATAGCGGACGGCGCAAGCAAATAGCAGGGCAATTCCTCCTGCGAGCCATCCAGAATAAAGGGTCACAATCAATATGGCGATCATTCTGAAATCAAAAAATGTTTCTCCAAGATCTTCAATCGGATAAAGCATGCAAAGCATGGCTCCAAATCCGCTGACAAGCCCATATATGACCTGCTGCTTCACCTTAATTTTCTTTCTTGAGTGAAAGGGAAACATCAAATTGGCGTTAAAGGTAAATGAAAACAGAATGGCCATGTTAACGATAAGTGGTTTTAAATAAATGAGCACTTGCTACCTCCGTCCATCATAATACTTTCAAAATATATCATGAATTGGCCGTAAGCCGTATAAAAAAATGCATCTAAAAAAATTATTGAAGAGCTGCCTATTCCATTCTGTACAAATTTGGATAATGGATTCATAATTCAATTGGATAGACACTTTATTTTAAGGGAGCAAAAGACATGAAAGACAGTAAAAAAGGACTCGTCGTCACAGGCCTCCTGCTTGGAATTTTGATGGCTGCAATGGATAACACAATCGTGGCGACCGCTATGGGAACCATAGTAGGCGATTTAGGGGGATTGGACCAGTTTATCTGGGTAACGTCAGCCTATATGATTGCCAGTGTTGCCGGGATGCCTATATTCGGCAAGCTATCCGACATGTACGGCCGAAAAAGGTTTTTTATTGCGGGATTAACCATTTTCATTATTGGATCCATCCTATGCGGAACTGCTCAGGATATGGTTCAGCTTAGTATTTACCGTGCCATTCAGGGCATTGGCGGAGGCGCGCTTATGCCTATTGCATTTACGATTATGTTCGATATTTTCCCACCTGAAAAACGCGGCAAAATGTCGGGTCTGTTTGGTGCTGTTTTTGGAATATCAAGTGTATTCGGTCCGCTTCTCGGCGCCTATTTAACGGATTTTCTTAATTGGCGCTGGGTATTTTACGTAAACATTCCTCTTGGCCTGATTGCCTTTTTCCTAGTAGTTAAATTTTATTTTGAATCTCTTGAACGCAGGAAGCAAAAAATTGACTGGGCGGGAGCTTCTCTGCTGGTAGCTTCTGTATTATGTCTCATGTTTTCACTTGAGCTTGGCGGAGATGAAATTCCATGGAATTCACCGTTAATGGCAGGTCTGATCGGCGGTTTTGCCATTTTGCTTATATCCTTTATCTTTGTTGAAAGAAAAGCCTCAGATCCTATCATTCCATTCGATTTATTTAAAAACAGGCTGTTTGCCTCAAGCCAGGCAGCAGGATTCTTTTACGGGGCCGCTTTTATATTAGGCACAATATTCATTCCAATTTTTGTACAGGGTGTTTATGGAGGATCTGCAACCAATGCTGGGTTGATACTGATGCCGATGATGCTTGGAAGTGTTGCCGGCAGCCAGGCAGGGGGAGGTTTCGCATCGAAGACATCCTATCGCAGCCTGATGCTGATCTCAGCTGTTCTATTCATTGCCGGTCTGTTTCTTCTTGGTACGCTCTCTGCGGATACTCCAAGGTTATATTTAACTATTTATATGGTGATTTTAGGGCTTGGCGTTGGATTTTCCTTCCCTCTGCTCAGTATGGCATCTGTGCATGGAATCAGCATGAGACAGCGCGGAACAGCGAACTCTACGAACGCCTTTTTTCGTACAATCGGCATGACCCTTGGTGTAACTGTATTCGGAACTCTTCAAAATAACCTCTTAATGGATGAATTGAAAAAAACGATGCCTGACTTTGAAAAATTCAGTCCTACAGGAGATTCACGAGCCATGCTTTCACCTGAAGCAAGGGATCAAATGCCGCCGAATGTCCTTTCTGCCATTCAGGATGCCATGGCTGGATCTATTGCGGAAATGTTTATGTGGTCACTGGCTGCAGGTGTGCTTGCTCTCGTATTTGTTGCACTAATGCCAAATGCCAGATTGGAAGTACCCGGTATCAGGCAGCAGAATAAGAAAACTCCTGTTAAGCAGGCTAAATAGTCATTGAATCAATGGGGCTGTCTAAAAAGCCTTGCCAGAGCAATATTATGAAAACCCGGAAACGCTGGCTTTCCGGGTTTTGTTTTACATTAAGGATTACGTTTGTTTTTTAAATTTTTCTTTATCGATATTTGGTAAGGCTATTGGAGCGTAAATCAGCGAAAACCAATCCAATTTCAAACAGCGAAAGCTGCTTTGAAAACTGCTTTCTGGACAGCGCCGTTTTATAGCAAGCACATTTTCTTTTCTTTACATAAAATTAATATAATATTGTCGAGCCTTATAGTAAAATAGTAGTAATTAAGGTATAACGTGAACTAGTCAAGGAGTCATGCTCATGATAAAGATTGGAGATATAACCGAAAAAGCGCCGGTTATTACAGGGGATGTCAAAACCCAAACCGCCGGAACCATATTTGAAGAACAGCCGGCCGCCCAAGGGATTGTTGTCTTAAAAAATGACCGCCCAATTGGACTCGTGATGAAATCCCGCTATAATCATAAGCTTTCAGCCAAATATGGCTACGATCTTTTTATGGGTCGCCCTATTGAGTTAATTATGGATTCCAAGCCTTTGATCGTAGACCGTGAAGACAGCATAACCGAGGTTAGCTCTCTCGCCATGAACCGCGAAGAGCAGCATCTTTATGATTACATCATCGTGACTTCAGAAGGTAAATACTCCGGAATCATCAGCATCAGGAATCTCCTCATCAAATTTGCAGAAGTCCAAGCCGATCTTGCCACGTGGACGAACCCGCTTACTGGTTTGCCCGGAAATGTGCTCATTGAGCAAAAGCTTAACGAAATCATCAGTACGGAGCATCCTTTCTCCCTCCTTTATGCAGACCTGGATCATTTTAAAGAATATAATGATTTGTTTGGATTTAAGAGAGGTGACCTTCTTATAAAAGAGACAGCCAATATTCTAATCAAATATCTTTTTTTCAAAAATAACGAAAACGCTTTTTTGGGCCATATTGGCGGTGACGACTTCCTGGCCGTTGTACCGCATTTCGACTACGAGCAGCTTTGCAAAAATATTATCAATGAGTTTACTGTTGTGGCTAAAAAGTATTATGAAGAGGAGGACTGGAACCGCGGATATACCGTTGGGCTATCCAGAAAAAATGTATATGAGGAAATTCCCCTCGTAAGCCTTTCCATCGCAGTTGTAACAAATCAAACGATACGATTTTCATCAAGCGAGGAATTGAGCAACGCGGCTGCACAGACCAAAAAGAAGTGCAAATCAATTCATCACAGCTGCTACTTTCATTATTCACCGAAGCAAAAAATCCACACGTAAATTCAGGCGGGCAAACACCCATGATTGGGGTTATGCATAGGGTACATTGACTACACTTTCCCTCAAGAAGGAGGAAATTTATGTATCCCTATTTAGCAAATCCCTATGATTTTTATCCATACGCTCCTAATCCGTATGATGCATATTCCTATGCTTTCGAACCATTTGACCGTCAAATGATGCCTCCACCGCCACCACCGCCAGGAGGAGGCGGATTCCCCAGCCAAGGACAAGGGCAGGGACAGCCTCCAGGTCCTCCCCCTGGTTTCACACCTCAGCAGCAGGCAACTGCGTTTGCTGTTGATCCGGGTGGAATTCGCAGGTGTTTATTCAGAAACACTTATGTATGGCTGAATAACGGGCAGCAATTCTGGTTCTATCCGACATTTGTCGGCAGAAATTCTGTAGCGGGATTTAGATGGTTCCCTAGGTACAGACAATGGTTTTATTTTGGAATTGATCTTCGCCAAATCAGTTCATTTACTTGCTTCTAAGCAGACAAAAAAACAGGCTGATCTCGCCGATCAGCCTGTTTTTTTCGCATCTTAATCGCCTGTCAGTCCTGTATTTTTCACGGTATCCCGTTTCATATCAAGGAGTTCGAATGCTCTTTCAACTGCCGCTTTTCCGGAATGCGCATAATGCATTTCCACGGTTCTCCGTTCATCGAGATAGCTGCCTTCAAATGCAGCATCTTTTATTTTAGCGGCCCAGCCTCCGGACGTTTCAACAATAACCACCGGCTTACTGTTCATGTATGCGGCTGACAGTTCACCGAGAGTCCCGTTTCCTCCCCTAATCATAATGATGGCATCACAGGAATGAACGAGAATAAGACTGCGGTAATCAAAGCCCAGGCCTGTCGTGATAGGGACATCCAGGTAATCATTTGCAACATCCGTCTTGTCTCCCGCTAAAATACCGATGACCAGCCCCCCTGCTTCTTTTGCCCCCTTTGAAGCATGCTCCATTACCCCGCTCCCGCCGCCTGTGAGGAGAACAGCCCCTCTTTTCGCAACCTCAGCTCCTGCTTCCTCTGCAATTGTGCATATTTCCTCAGGAATAACCCCAGATTGACCGATAATCGCTATTCTAATCATAATGGCCCCCCGCATTGATCTATTATCTTTATTATACTTGAAATCAGCAGCTTTTTTCACGCGCGCACATGAAAGTCACCTTTCTTTTACCAGTAAAATAATTCGTGGAACTGGTCATCATAATCAAAGAAAGGAGGCGTCATCATGACGAAGAGAAACCGCAAATCCAAATCCGGGCTGCAGCATGCAAAAGCAATTACCGATACAGAATTTTCTGCTGAAGCGAAAGCATCTGATCCAGCCGCCAGAAAATCACACCCTCCAGCTAAATAAAAAAATTCGGTCTCTCTAAACGTGAGACCGAATTTCTTCTTCCATCTTCTTCACTTTTTCTTTAAACTCTTCTCTTCGCTCAGCTTGCTCATAGATTTTTTCCATTTCAGCTTTATAAAATTTCATATGTTCTAATGTCATCGCATTAAACATTTCGCTTCTGAGCTTTACAACAAGTATTTTCTCTTCCGGTGTAAGATAGGCATCATCTGGAAGCACAATTTTCACCTTCTTAAGAGGGATAATTACTTTTTCTGTTTAAGAGATCTGACTACAGCTTCGATTTTTTATAACGAAGCCAGCCGACCTTCCAAAAGAAGCCAATCATGAGCAGCGCTATGACAATCATGATGCCTAAAACGATAAAATAACTGTTTCTCCCCTGCAGCTCCGGCATGTATTGGAAGTTCATCCCGTAAAGTCCTGCGATAAATGTAAGAGGAAGAAATATGGAAGACATAACCGTTAGGGTCATCATAATCCGGTTCATTTTATCAGAACTTATGGAAAGATAGCTGTCTCGAATATCTGCAGTCAGTTCCCGATTTGCATCAATCATTTCAACAAGCTTAAGCAGGTGATCATATACGTCCTGCAAGTAAATCTCTTTTTCCTTCAATCCGCTCAGCTTCGTTGAAGAAATCATTCTGTACAATAAATCCCGCATCGGAATAATGCTTCTTCGCACACTGGACAAATCTGTACGTATGGTAAAGACCTCTTCCATAATTGAACTGATTGTTCTTTCTTCCGCTTTATCCTCCAGCGAATTTAAAACGTCCTCTAGACGGTATACGGGAGGAAAGTAATCGTCGACAAGTTTATCCAGAATTTGATACATAATCTGGAGCGGGCCTGCCTGCATGACAGGGTCCTTTTTGACGCGCAGAAACATATTGCTGATTTCCCTAATAGGTTTTTTATGAAAGGAGACAAGATATTGATCGCTTACAAAGAGATCAACTTCCTCTGCATCAAGGGTTTTCTGATGAATTGCATGAAGAACAAGGAAAAAATATCCATCGTAAAAGTCCATTTTTGGTCTTTGGGTAAATTCAACACAATCCTCAATCGCTAAAGGATGAAAGCGGAAAAATTTTGAAAGAAGCAGAATTTCTTTTTCAGTAGGTTCCTGAAAATCAACCCAATACCACCTATAATCCTCTTTCTTTAAAGAACTTAGCGGCAAATCGTATACAACATCTCCTGTGTTAGTTATGGCTACAGTCCGTATCATTTTCTCCAACTCCGATTTACAGTTTTACTCCATATGAATTTACCCTTTCATGCTGGAATCAAACCACCTTCTTTAAGTATACATAGGATTGTGTTCCATTGTAAGGAGGATTTAGCAGCGAAAAAGTTTATCTATACAAATCCCTCATAAGATTTGTTAAAATGAGACATAAGCACGAGGAAGAAAAGGTGATTGTATGGAACATTTAATCCAGCCAAGAGTGAAAGAACTTGAAATGTCAGGAATCCGAAAATTTTTTAACTTAGTGGCAGACTACGATGATGTCGTGTCTCTAACAATTGGACAGCCTGATTTCTTCACTCCCCATCATGTAAAAGCGGCAGCTAAAAAAGCAATTGACGACAATTTTACTTCTTATACCCATAATGCAGGGTTTTTAGAGCTTAGAAAAGCGGCCAGCGATTATTTATTTAAAAAATATAAGCTCTCCTACCGCCCCGAGGATGAAGTGATTGTGACTGCCGGGGCCAGCCAGGCAATTGATCTTACTCTGCGGACCATTTTAGCTGAAGGCAGCGAGGTCATTTTGCCGGGCCCGGTTTATCCAGGCTACGAGCCAATCATTAAACTCTGCGGGGCTATTCCGGTCCACGCAGATACGACAAGAACTCAATTTAAGCTGACGGCTGAGCAAATTGAAGCGCGTTTGACAGATAAAACCAGATGCGTCATCCTGCCGTACCCCTCTAACCCTACTGGTATGACTCTTGAAAAAGAGGAGCTTGAGAAAATCGCTCAGCTGTTAAGAGGAAGAGAGATTTTTGTTTTATCTGATGAAATATACAGTGAGCTGGTATTTACCGAGGCCCATCACTCTATAGCATCCATGCTCCCCGAGCAGACCATCGTCATTAACGGGCTTTCTAAATCCCATAGCATGACAGGGTGGAGAATTGGTTTTGTATTTGCCCGTAAACAGATTGCAAAGCATATGCTGAAGGTCCACCAGTACAATGTTTCTTGTGCTTCTTCGATTTCCCAGAAAGCTGCATTTGAAGCGCTGACAAATGGAATAGATGATGCTCTGATCATGCGCGACCAGTACCGGAAAAGAATGGAATATGTTTACGGCCGGCTTATTAAGATGGGAATTGAAACAGCGAGGCCTACAGGGGCTTTTTATATTTTTCCATCAATTAGGAAATTCGGACTTTCTTCATTCGATTTTGCCCTCTCTCTTGTAAGCGATGGCGGAGTGGCTGTCGTTCCGGGGAGTGCTTTTTCAAAACATGGCGAAGGTTTTGTGCGAATTTCTTATGCTTATTCAATGGAAGAGCTCGAAAAGGGAATGGACCGACTGGATCACTATATCCGCAATGTTGTTCAGCCGATTTAATGCAAAAGAGGGACGCTCATTTTACCGGGCGTCCTTCTTTTATTGGAAAGCAGATAGTGAAGGTTGTTCCTTTCCCCTTCTCACTGATAAGACTGACCTTTCCAAAATGGTTTTCAATAATGTTATACGTAATCATTAAACCCAGTCCGGTCCCTTTTTCTTTTGTAGTAAAAAACGGATCTCCCATCTTTTTCAGGACGGCTTCGGGAATGCCCTCCCCTTCATCCTGAACGGTGACTTTAATTTGATCTTCCATCAAACTTGTGCAAATTCTTACTGTCCCTCCCTTTGGCATGGCATCAATTGCATTTTTGATTAAATTGATGAAGACCTGTTTAAGCTGGTTTGGATCTCCAAAAAGGATGGATTCATTGTCAGAATGGATGGTTTCAATAAATACACCGTTCAAATTTGCCTGAGTCTCAAGCAAGGTTGTTACTTCTAAAATCAGTTTTTTCAGATTGGTTTTAATAAACATGCTGTTTTGAGGCTTCGCCAGCACCAGAAGCTCGCTTAAAATAAGCTCAATGCGGTTTAATTCGCCAAACACGATATTAAAGTACTGATCACTGCTTCTTTCATTTGTTCTCATTAACTGCAAAAAGCCTTTTATGGCTGTGAGGGGATTTCGAATTTCATGGGCAATGCCTGCCGCAAGCTGCCCTGCTACAGATAATTTTTCGGACCTGAGCATCAGTTCTTCAGTTTTTTTCTTCTCGGATAAATCCCTCAATATCACCTGCACGGCAGGCTCTCCGAAATACGAAGTTGGAATGCAGACCATTTCTGTATAAATCAGCCTGTTTTCATACGTTCTCCAGATGACTTCCCCGATTTCCGAATCAGATTGTCCAAATAGAACTTCGTTTAGCAAAGCTTGCGCTATCTGCTGCTGTTCGGCCTCCATGAAATTGCCATAGTTCTTGCCGAGCATATCCTGATAGCCGGAAGCCTGAAAGAGCTTAACACCGGATTCATTGATAAAGACCCATTTGTTCCGATGGATAACCGCAATGGTGTCCAATGAATTTTGAATAAGCCTCTGATAGCGTTCACGGCTTTTCTGCAGGATTTTCTGAAATCGTTTGCGGGCAGAGATATCAAGCAGGACAACAAGTTCAGCCCGCTGCTGTTCGTATTGTATGGAAGAGGTCTTCACCTCTATTTCAATTGGGACCCCATCGAGTCTTCTCCACGTTTGCTCCACAATGCCGATCTTGCCGCCTTTTTGAAGCCGTTCAATTCGATTGCGGAATATTTCTTTATATTCATCGTGAATCAGCTCAAGAGAATTGAGGCCAATTAATTTAGAATCATCTGTCCCGGCATTCAAAAGACCAATGGCTTCCTTGTTTGCATACTGAATGATTCCGTTAACGGTGATTAATAGCGGACTCGGCAGATTATTTAAATAACTTTTTTCATCAATTCCATCCGTATACACATTTTTGTGCTCAGTTGGGATTATCTGCTTTCCGTCACAAAGGATCACCTTCAGAACAATCTCTTCACGGTCTGCATCCCCAACCACACTCTGAATATAATCCAGTGTAGCTTCTGCCCAGGCGAAATCTTCTCCATATCCCATCCTGAAAATACACGGATACATATGATGCTGATTCTGCAGGTAGCTTACAAGTGTCTGAACATCATCCCTATGTACGTAGTCAACAAAGTATTTGCCAATCAGTTCTTCATTCCTAAAGCCAATTAAATCAAAGGTATTTGCGGAAGCATACAGTATTTTCCCATTTGCATTAAGTACCGTGTACAGGTAGTCTGTTTTTTCCCTTTGCTGATCCATGGCTTCCCCCCCTTTTCGGAAAAGCAATCAGATGAATCCTTTTATCTTTGTTCTTTTTTTTAAAGCTCTGATAAATGTATCGGCTGATTTCCGCTATAGCATAATGATAAATCATCCGTTATTTTAGCAGAGCATTTTGTTGTTAAGAGCTCTGTTAAACTTGGCTGCTGATTTCCGCTGCGGGCGGTGAGCCTCCACTCCAATCAACAGGTGTTAATAAATTACCACCATGCTTTAACTTAGCCTTATTAAGAAAACACCTTCTGCGCTAATAGGCTTAATAACTATAAAACATTCGAGAAATGATTGCCGAATCCTTCAAATACTTTCAAAATTTTCCCTTATTATAAGAACAGATGCTCACGTACTTTTTTGAAAATCAGCTAAATGCTGCGGGAAGCGAATCAGCTTTCCGTGTGCTAAGAAGAGGATAGGCAGAAAAAGTGCCGTCCAGAAAGTCGTATTTAAGTCTGTTCTCGTAAACTTTGCGCTTTAAAATGGGACGGGGGTTGGCTGACTTCCCCTGCAGGACCGGGCTTATCCTAAGCGTGCGGTGAGCCTCCCCAAGCAGCTGCGCCTTTCCCCTCGAATCAGCCTACTGCATTTTGTTCAAAGCACATCATTGAAAAACATCCTCGAGACAATAATAAAAACCCAAGTTCACTCAGCGAGTGCTCTTGGGTTTACCATTCGGACATTTCCTCTCACTAGGGCTTTTTAGACAGCCCAATTTCTTTCTCCATTAATTCATTCATTAATTCATTCCCTTATATTCACCCTGGTTTTTAGACGCCTTTTCCTTTTTTGCCTTCTCATGATGAAGCTCATTTACATGATGGCTTCCAGATTCATGAGCAAATTCTGTATCCGACTTTGCAGAGTCAAACCCTTTTTTATTTTTTTGATCTGCATCATGTTTCTTTGTGCGCTTAGCCATTATCATTCACCTCTTATTCGTGATGTGAGTGTTCAATTTATTTTGCAGCTAATGAGCCGGGAATATAGTTGGCAAAAAAAAGAACCGCAGGGAGATGCGGTTCGGCTCATGATTTCGTTTACGATTCTTTTGTTTCTTCAATTTTAACTTCTGACATATTTTCCTGGCCCTTGTATTTCTTTTCAAGCTCTGTGTAGGCTTTCATTAATCGGTCAGCGATGACTCTGCTTGCAGTTGTTGCAGATGATTTCTCTCTGACTCCAGGAACAGTGACACTGAATGCAACCTTAGGATGGTCAGTCGGGTAATAACCAACAAAGGTAACATTGCTCACAGGCTGTGCTTTAATTCCCATTTGAATATTTGTATAGAAGGATTGGGTCGTACCTGTTTTTCCTGCTACATCCAGTCCCTTAAAGTAAGCTCTGGCTGTACCTTTGGATCCTTTCGTAACAAGCTTCATGCCGGCCTTAATCCGTTCAATTTCATTTTGGGTGTTGTTTATGGCATTTAGGATTTCAGGTTCTTTTTCAACAACGAGCGGTCCAAGCTTGTTTTCATTGATCGGTTCATGAATGGATTTCACCACTCTGGGCTCTATACGGTAGCCGCCATTGGCAATTACAGAAATGTACTGCGCCATTTGCAGAGGCGTGTACGTATCGTATTGGCCAATAGCAACGTCAAGCAGCAGTCCTCCGACTGTATCCGGATGCGAACGCTGTCCGTGTGCTTCGCCCGGCAAATCGATGCCTGTGGGCACTCCCAGTCCGAACTGGTCATTTAAATTCCTGAACTTCTGCAATGCAGCAGGTCCAGCCGGAAATTTGCCGTTCGGTACATAAGGGATATCGGCAATTTCCATCGCAGTCCGGAACATGTAAACGTTCGAACTTACTTCCAGAGCTTCACGGTCATCGACCCAGCCGCTTGGATGCAGGGATTTTTTCGGTTTTGCACCTTTTAGCAAAATCGGTAAACTATCATTAAATGAAGTTCCAGGCTGAAGACCTTCCTGGAAGCCTGCCAAAAGCGTCGCACCCTTAACGGCAGAACCCATTTCATATTGGGTTGTGTAGGCTCCATATGAAAAATCATAATACTTTTTCGAGTTATAGCGATCATACCCTTTTCCTGCCATCGCGATAATATCGCCTTGGTAAGGATCCATCATGACAGCAAATGCACGATCTGCATATGGGCTTACAGCCACTACCTTTTTCAGCTCTTCTTCAATGATTTTTTCTGCTTCCTTCTGCAGTTCTGCATCAAAGGTTAGCTGAAGATCCAAACCTCTTCTTCCCGGATCGACTACTTTTTCTGAAATGGTGTTTCCGTTTTTATCTGTCACATATTCGATTTTCGCCTTACGGGGATTTAAGTATTCTTCATATTGATATTCAAGTCTTGATTTACCGACACGGTCGTTGCGGGCGTATCCGCGTGCTTGATAATACGCTTTACGCTCCTGCAGAATTCCCTGAGAGGAAGAAGTGACTCCGCCCAGGATGCTCACTAGTGTATCGCCATAAACATAATTCCGGTTCCAGTCCGTTATGATATTGATTCCAGGCATGGATTCGATGTTTTCAGAAACTCTGGCCATTTCGTCATTGGTCAGCATATTTTTAGCGCTTGGCATCTCATCCTTTGGAGGTGCCTGTGATTTAATCACTTGAGGCTCATATTGGTATCCCGCTGAAAACCGTTTAAAAAGTACAGCCATTTCGAGCTCTTCCGGATTATTGCGGATCTCATCTACTTCATTGCCGGGCACCCGCTCTACCTGCAGCTTATATTGCTCCTTGCCGCTCTTCTCCAAATCCTTTTCAGTTAGAAGGGTTTTCGCTTCTTCTTCATGGGAAGCAAGCCAATAATCGCGGATATCGCGCTCACTTTCCTGCCCGGCTGTATATTGAAGGTCTTTTTCTTCAACCTCAATATATTCGGCTAATTTTTTAGCTGTCTTCAGCTTATCTGCTGTCTTCGTGCTTTTTTCTACTGTATAGGTAATTGCAGGAACACTTATGTTATCCACTACAACACGGCCATACCGGTCATACATTTTACCGCGCGGTGCCGGATAGGAAGAGATATTTGCTTCCGTTCTGGAAACTTCCTTCGTATACTCTTCCCCTTTCACAATCTGAATAACTCCGAGCCGAATGATGAGGAGGGTAAAAATCAGGAATACACCAAAGAAGAAAATGTTGATTCGAAATTGCCGGGATCTTTTCAGCTTTCGATTCTCAGAGGAATTAGCAGCTTGCTCAGTCAATTTATTGACTCCTTTCAAAATTTATATCTATATCAAGGGCAGTTTTGTAAAATAACATTCCTATTGTAACACTTACGTAACAGTTGTCATATGTCGAACGGCCTATTTTTAGTGTCAACATTAAATTCAATGAAATAACTTCAAACCGTTGAATTTTCTGGAAGCAAAACACTATCAAAAAATCCTTAACTTACTTAAAGAAAGTTCTGCAAACCATTGGAAAATAAGAGATTGAGAGAAAAGGAAAATACTGTTTCAAAACCAGCGATGTCAATGGAAAACGGTGGTTCTTATATTACGAATCTAGCGTGTTATGATGAGTTTGTGCAAGAGAGCAACACGCAAAAACAAAAACAAACATTTTTTAGGAGGGCTTTAACTTATGAAGAACACTACTAAGAAATCTTTCATTATATCAGTCGCAGCGGCGGCAGGATTCGTAACTTTCGCTGGAGGCAACCCGGCAAGCGCACAGGAGCTTTCACAGCAGAACGTACAGGCTAAAGTAACGCAGCTTAGCGAGAAATTCAATATCAGCCCGGAGCAGGTTCAGCAAGCAGCTGAAGGCAACGGCAGCCAAAAACAAATTCAAGAACAAGTTCAGCAGCTTCTTGGCAAACAAGCACAAGCAGCTCAAGGACAGCAAGCTCAGCCTAATCAAGAGCAGGCACAGAACAGCCAAGGTCAGCCATGCCCTGCTGGACAGCAGCCTGAGCAAAAGCAAGCACCTGAACAGGCTCAGCCGAAAGAAGAAGCAGCTCCAGTTCAAGGTGAGCAAGCTCAGCCTAAGCAAGAAGCTCCAGCTCCAGCTCCAGCTCAAGGACAGCAGCAAGCTCCGGCAAAAGAACAGGCTTCTGAGCAGCCTAAGCAAGAAACAGCTAAATCCGGCGCTCTAAGCGAATTCGAACAGCAAGTTGTTGAACTAACAAATAAAGAGCGTGAAAAACAAGGTCTTAAACCGCTTGCAGTTGATGAAAGCTTAAGCAAAGTAGCGAAAGAAAAATCTGCAGATATGCAAAAGAACAACTACTTTGATCACAACAGCCCAACTTACGGATCTCCGTTTGATATGATGAAAAAATTCGGCATTGAGTACCAAACTGCCGGTGAAAACATCGCTATGGGACAAAAATCTCCAGAAGAAGTTGTACAAGCTTGGATGGACAGTGAAGGGCACCGCAAAAACATCATGAACCCAGAATTCACTCATATCGGTGTCGGACATGTTGAAGAAGGCAACTACTGGACTCAGCAGTTCATCGGTAAATAATAGAGTTTGAGATTATCAGACAGCCGCTTTTCAGCGGCTGTTTTTTTTGTTCTTTTTATGATAGTTGTTCCTGTTTCCAAAGCTTATATAGGGCATGTGTTCCGCTGTTTTCCTCCCCAAGAGCTTCAAGCTTCTCGTATAAGGAGAGGGCTAAATCAAGTCCTGGTGCTTTCATTCCGAAGAGCTCGGATTCCTCTTTGGCAATTCTCATATCCTTTATAAAATGCTTGACGTAAAATCCGGGTTCAAAATTGCCATGAAGCATGCGCGGTGCCAGATTGCTGAGAGACCAGCTTCCCGCTGCCCCTGTTGAAATGCTTTTTAAAACACTCTCCGGATCCAGCCCTGATTTCTCCGCATAGGCGACGGCTTCGCAAACCGCGATCATTCCTGCAGCAATCGCAATCTGGTTGCTCATCTTTGTATGCTGCCCGGATCCCGCTTCCCCTTGATACACAATATTGTTCCCCATTGCTTCAAAAAGAGGCAGACATTTTTCAAAAGCCTGTTTGTCTCCGCCAGCCATAATCGCAAGTCTTGCTTCTTTCGCTCCAACATCTCCTCCGGAAACGGGAGCATCCATAGCATACAAGCCTTTTTCACGGGCTGTGTCAGCAATCGTTTTGGCTAAAGAAGGCTTGGATGTGGTCATGTCAATCAGGTGCGCTCCTTCTTTGGCTGATTGAACAATTCCGTTTTCCCCAAGATAGATATTCTCCACATCATGGGGATAGCCAACCATCGTGATGACAAAATCAGCGTTTTGCACGGCTTCTTTTACTGTCTCCGCCCAAAGAGCCCCCTTATAAAGAAGCTCTTCCGCCTTCTCCTTTGTTCTTGTATAAACAGTCAGCTTATAGCCTTTATCCATTAAGTGGCCTGCCATGCTTTTCCCCATTACACCTGTTCCAATAAAAGCAACCGTTTCAGTCATCGTCTCTTCCTCTCAAATATTTTTATACGGATTTAACCATACCGCCATCAACAAGCAGGGTTTGTCCCGTTACATATGTATTAGCGCCCGATAATAGGAAAACGGCGTAGTTAGCAAACTCCTCAGGTTCTCCATATCTTCCTAAAGGAATCATCGCTTTATTTTTTTCCGTCATTTCCTCAGCCGTAATCCCTTGCCTATCAGCAGAAGATTCATCAAGATAGGCTACCCGATCTGTCGCAATTCTGCCGGGAGCCAGCGTGTTGATAAGGATATTGCGGGAAGCATATTCCTGTGAGAGGGTTTTTGTCAATCCGACAATACCCATTCTAAACGTATTGGAAAGCAATAATCCTGAGATAGGCTCTTTTACAGAAGATGAAGCGATATTGACAATTCTGCCACCGTTTTCTTTCATAAAAGGAAGAACCTCCCGGATAACTCGGACATAGCTGAGAAGATTCAGTTCAAATGCATCATACCAGTTCTCATCTGTCAATTGGTCAAAGGATCCAGCTGGAGGTCCGCCGGCATTATTCACCAGGACATCAATCTCTCCAAACTCATCTACTGTATGTTTAACGAGATCTTTAATTTGTTCAGAATTGGTAATATCACATTGTTTACTGATGATCCGGCCATCTCCAATGTAAGCAAGCTCCTGCTGGACTTTCTCCAGTTTTTCAGCGTTCCGGCCGGTAATTACAACGTTCGCGCCTTCTTGAGCAAGTTTTTTGGCAACGGCTTTTCCAAGCCCCTGGCTCGAGGCAATGACAAGAGCTGTTTTATGCTGTAATTCTAAATCCATCTTTACCACCCCTTGATTTTAATAGGCTTTTTTCCAATTTTTTTTGAAAAGGAGCCCTTTAATACATTAATCTTATCACACCCTAACCGCTCCGGATATTGCGGTGCATTATTCCCTTCTAGAAAAAAGACAGCCGTTATAGCTGTCTCATCATGTAAAATATTCGATTTTCGCCTGAGGAAAATACTGTTCAATATAATCTTCGAGCGTATCTCTGAGTTCTTGTTCCTCGTCCTTTTGATAAATATATTTCCCTATGCCATACCGACCCCACTTATAGCGCCTTTCCTCTTCGCTCATCTCAAGCTTTGTTTTTGGGTAATTTTTTTCAATCACCCGTTTTGCAGGCTTCGTAAAACGGTGCTGGATCATTTCAAATGTAATATCCTGAATGGCATCCTTCGGCAGGGATTCATGAAGCTTAACAAAAAGCTGTTTATACCCCTCCTGCCATCCTTCATGTATATAAATAGGCGCTACAATAAAGCCTAGCGGATATCCTGCTCTTGCCACCTTAACAGCTGCCTCTATTCTCTGATCAAGCGGAGAGGTGCCCGGTTCAAAATTTTTAATAACATAATCCGCATTTATACTGAAGCGAAAACGGGTTCTCCCATTATGATTTGCATCAAGCAAATGATCAACGTGATGAAATTTTGTGACAAACCGCAATTGCCCAAGATCACTCTGGCCAAAGTATTCAATTGCTCTTTTCAAAGAGTGGGTCAGGTGGTCCACGCCTACAATGTCAGATGTACAGGATGCTTCAAACCTGGTAATATCAGGTGCTCTTTCCTTCATGTATTCATTTGCCTGATCCAAAATCTCTTCTACATTTACGTACGTTCTTATATACGGCTTGCTCCCCATTGTTGTTTGCAAATAACAATAATGGCAATGTCCCATACAACCAGTCGCAAGCGGTATGGCATATTCGGCGGAAGGCTTGGATGTATCGAATTTAAGAGTTTTCCTCACTCCGATAACGAGGGTTGATTTAGCATTGCGGTATTGCTGAAGATGATTCTTCCCGGGTATATTTCTAACCTGATTGTGAGATGTTGTTTCCCGGATTTCAAGTCCCATGTTTTCAAACTTCTCTTTCAATTCTACTCCGAGCGGATAGTCAAGAGCCCTGGGCTCTATGTATACAAGCTGCGGAACAAACGGTTTAACCATGATTGCTTCCTCCTTTATTGACGTTCATTCAGCCTTCATATTGGTTATGATTAAACAGCTCATTGTACAGTTGTTCCGCTTCTTCATAGGAAGAGAAAACCGCATCATCCGGCAGAAGCTCGTGATACGTCTCATATAAGAACAGTGCGACGTCATTTTCATCTTCCGGATGCTGCACTACTTCAGCCTCTTTAATGACGGCTACATTCGCTGTATGGGGATTCCGGTAAATAACATAGACGGTGTCTCCCGCTTTTGCCTGCTGTCTGTCCATCGCTGCTGTCAGCTCCTTTGCTATTCGTCTGTCTTAATCTTTGCGGATAGCGGAGATTTTATGATGATGCCCGATAAAAAAAGGAACTGACGTTTAAAGTCAATTCCTTTTAAGGCAGCGGGAGATAAAGCTTCACCGTCGTCCCTATCCCTTCCTCACTCTCAATAACCATCGAACCGCCATGCTGATTCATTATTTTTTCAGTAATGACAAGACCTAGACCTGTCCCTTTTTCTTTTGTAGTAAAGAATGGTTCTTTAATTTTCTTTAAAACGTTTGATGGAATTCCTTTTCCGCTGTCCTTGATAAGGAGAACAACCTTTCGATCCTCTGTCTTTTTCAAAGAAACCTTAATAACACCGCCATTAGGCATCGCATCACTGGAATTTTTCAAAAGATTAATCAAAACCTGCTTAATCTGATTTCCATCTCCATTTATTGAAAATGACTGAATTTCGCTAATCTCAATCACAATGTTATTAAGAGCCATTTCAGAACCGAAAAAAGTAATAGTTTCATTCAGGATATCCCTTAAATTAAATAATTTCCGAGTTACGGATTGGGGTTTTGACAAAATGAGAAACTCACTGACAATTTCATTAAGCCGTTTAAGTTCAGCAAGCATGATCTCTGTATAAGGGTAATTTGCCGGTGCATTTTCATGGAGCATCTGGAGGAATCCCTGAAGAACGGTAAGCGGATTTCTGATCTCGTGAGCAACACCTGCCGCCATTTCGCCAGCCACTTTAAGCTTTTCAGCTTGTATCAGCATGAGTTCCTCTGTTCTCCTCTCAGTCACGTCGCGGATTACTTCAGAGTGGGCAATTAGTGCGCCCTTGTCACCATATATAGGGGAAACAGCCACTTCCACTTCTACGAGGGCCCCATCTCCAGTCCGATCCGTGCGGCTGATCCTGTTTTCTATCCTTACGTGTTTGAAGTCATCAAGGAATGCATATTCACCGTGCGGATAGACCTTGCCTTTAAGATCACTTTCCTTCATTTGATATAACTCTTCAAACGCAGGATTCACAGCTGTAACTCTATATTCAGTATCAAGCAGGGCAATGGCATCTTTACTTTGGGAAAAAAGCAGTTCCAGCTGCGCTTTGGTTGATTCAAGGGTGACAGCCATTTCATCCTTTTGCTCATTCACCTGTTTCCAAAGTTTCCCGAGGAACTGAAGATAGTAAAGCTGGAAGAAAAGCACCAGAATCGTGAACAGCATATAATAGGCAATTTCTTTTCTTGTTACACTCTGCAGCAGCACATCATAATCGGAATAGAAAAAAAACATTTGCGCCGATGCTGTAAAAAGGCCTGAAAAAATCAGGATTCTGCGGTCCTGGTAGATTGTGCTTACCAAGATCGGCAAAACAAGAAACATGATATTAACAAAGGATGGAACCGTTAGATTCAGCATGAATAAATAGCTGTATAAAAGAGCAATAAGCGAGTACATCTGCCATACCGGATACATCTTTTTTTCGGTAATAAATAAGAAAACAAAAGGAACACCAAAAAAGAGGCACAAGAGCCAGTAATTCCTAACGCCATCAATCGCGTAGATAAATCCAAGATCCAAAATGTAAAAAAGACACAGCAACCTAATTAAAAAGCGGTTCCTTTTTATAATTAACTGCTTGTTATCCATCGTAAAACCTCTTCTTCATCAGATTAATCGCAGTCAGACCTGTCATCCCTTTTTCATCCTTCAAATGTATGAGGATTGAATAGAGGCAGTATCTAAAATCCCGTTCATATGTATATGATTATAGTCATTATATCAGTAAATTCTATCCAATAGCCCATTTTTCTACAAAAAATGCAAAAAAAAGACAGGCTTTCGCCTGTCCTGAAAAATGGTCTTACTTTACGTTGAAAGTTTTCTTTACAAAATCAATAACCTCTTGCGTCGTTTGCATTCCAAGGATCTGTTCTTTATGAGAAGCGGCTTCTTCTTTGGAAAGGTTAAGGATTTGTGTTCTTGCCGGCAGAATGGAAGTGGCACTCATTGAGAACTCGTCCAGTCCCAAACCGAGAAGAATTGGAATTGCAATTGGATCTCCAGCCATTTCCCCGCACATACCAACCCATTTGCCCTCTTTATGCGCCGCCTCAATTACAAGTGTGATTAAGCGCAGGATTGCAGGATTGTAAGGCTGATAAAGGTAGGATACCCGTTCGTTCATCCGGTCTGCAGCCATTGTATATTGCACAAGGTCGTTTGTTCCGATGCTGAAGAAATCTACTTCCTTAGCAAATACATCAGCCATAACAGCTGTGGATGGAATCTCAACCATAATTCCGATTTCAATGTTCTCGGATACTTCTGTTCCTTTAGACTGAAGAGCAGCTTTTTCTTCAAGAAGAACCGCTTTCGCCTGCCTGAATTCATCAAGAGTTGCAATCATCGGGAACATGATGCGAAGGTTTCCGTGAACACTTGCACGAAGCAATGCGCGAAGCTGTGTTCTGAAAATGTCCTGTTCCTCAAGGCAAAGGCGGATTGCACGGAAACCAAGGAATGGATTCATTTCCTTCGGAAGGTGAAGGTAAGGAAGCTCCTTATCTCCTCCGATATCAAGCGTACGAACAACGACAGGCTTGCCTTCCATATTAGTCAGAACTGCTTTGTAAGCTTCGAACTGCTCGTCCTCTGTAGGAAGCTGATCGCGCCCCATATAAAGGAATTCTGTACGGTAGAGTCCAACTGCTTCTCCGCCGTTTTCAATGACCCCTTTAACATCTTTAGGAGTACCAATGTTTGCAGCAAGCTCAACGTGCTGTCCGTCTTTAGAGACGGTAGGCTCGTTAACAAGCTTAGCCCACTCCGCTTTTTGAGCTTCGTGTTTCTTCTTCTTCTCTTCATAAGCAGCAATCGTTTCAGCAGATGGATCGATGATAACATCTCCGCTAAGTCCGTCTACAATAACCATTGTTCCATTTTCAATTTTCGCTGTCGCTTCTTTCGTTCCGACAACAGCTGGAATTTCCATAGAACGGGCCATGATTGCTGAATGAGATGTGCGGCCTCCGATATCCGTAGTGAAACCAAGTACATACTGGCGGTTTAATTGAGCAGTATCAGAAGGAGTTAGATCTTCCGCTACAATGACAACCTCTTCAGAAATAAGAGATGGGCTAGGAAGCTCTACGCCAATCAGATGCGCAATGACACGTTTCGTTACGTCGCGGATATCCGCTGCACGTTCCTTCATGTATTCATTGTCCATTGATTCAAACATGCTGACAAACATGTCGGCTGTCTCTTTCATTGCAAAATCAGCATTGGAAGCTTCACTGCTGATTTTATCTTTAACTGGATTTAAAAGCTCTGGATCGCTTAAAACAAGCAAGTGAGCAGCGAAAATTTCTGCTTTGTCTTTTCCAAGTTCTTTTAAAGCATGGTCTTTAATTTTTTCAAGCTCTGATTTTGATTTTTGAATAGCTTCTTCAAACCGGCGAATCTCTGCATCCTGATCCGCAACTGTTGTTTTGGAAACAGTAAGCTCTGGTTCTTCAAGGCGATATGCTCTCGCAATCGCAATACCGGCAGAAGCTCCGATACCTTTAAGCTCGAGCATTATTCTCCTAGCCCTTCGTTTTTCATTGTTTCTTCAAGAGCAGAAATAGCTTCGCTTTCATCAGAACCGCTTGCAGTGATTTTGATTTCAGAATCCTTTGCAATACCCAGTGACATAACACCCATAATGGATTTAAGGTTTACTGTTTTACCGTTGTATTCAAGGTTAATATCTGCATCGAAACGGCTAGCCGTTTGAACCAATACTGTTGCAGGACGTGCATGAATTCCGGATTCCGCAGTTACTTTAAATGTTTTTTCAGCCATGTTAATCTTCTCCTTTATCATTATGCGTATTTTTAATTGTTCACAATATGTTATCTTACCAGTCCCGCTCATCATCTGACAAGTGGGACGGTATGATTCAAATTATTTCGTAATTTTCACAATGTTTTTCTGTTCAAGTTTCACTTCGCCTGTTTCCAGAAGCTCAAGTGTTTCTCCGTCCTTAAGATTCGTGAAGACGATCGGAGTAATCGTAGATGGTGCATTAGCTTTAATGAAATCAAGATTGACTTCAAGAAGTTTTTGTCCTTTTTTCACTCGGTCTCCTTCAGAGATAAATGACTCGAACCCTTCACCTTTCAGGCTAACCGTGTCAATTCCTACGTGAATTAATATTTCATGGCCGCTGTCGGAAAGAATTCCGATGGCATGCTTCGTAGGGAAGATGTTCAGGATTTTTCCATCTACAGGAGATACGACTGAACCTTCAATTGGCTCGATGGCAAATCCGTCACCCATCATTTTTCCAGAGAACACTTGATCAGGTACCTCTGTAATCGGGTGAATACGGCCGTGAATCGGAGAAACAAAATGCTCAGAATCAAAGTGATTTTGAAGAGCTTCTGGATTCACTTCTTCGATTTGCTGTTCTATTTCCTCTTTCACATTAACAGGCTGTGCCGGACGAGGGCGTTTACCATTAATTACATCCTGAATCTGTCCTTTAAGATTATCGGATTTAGGTCCAAAAATAGCCTGAATGTTATTTCCTACTTCTAATACGCCTGATGCGCCAAGATTTTTCAATCGGTCTTTTTTGACTGCTTTTACATCTTGAACCTGTACACGGAGTCTGGTGATACATGCATCGAGATCCTTAATGTTTTCTTGTCCTCCAAGAGCTTGAAGAATTTCGTAAGGAAGATCTCCATCGCCAGCTTGTGCACTGTCGCCGTCTTCATCAGCTTTAACTTCTTCGCGTCCAGGAGTTCCGAGGTTGAATTTGCGGATTGCAAAACGGAAACCGAAATAATAAACAACGGCCAGAACAAGTCCTACCGGAATAACAAGCCACCAGTCTGTCCGGTTCGGAAGAATACCGAATAGGATATAATCGATAACACCGCCGGAGAACGTCATACCAATTTTTACATTAAGCAATTGCATTACCATAAAGGAAAGACCTGCAAATACTGCATGGATACCAAATAGAATCGGTGCAACGAACAGGAAGCTAAACTCAAGCGGTTCTGTAATTCCTGTTAAGAAGGAAGTTAGTGCTGCAGACCCCATGATGCCCGCAACAAACTTCTTGTTTTCAGGACGTGCTTCGTGATAAATGGCAAGAGCCGCTGCCGGAAGACCGAACATCATGAATGGGAATTTACCAGTCATAAATGTACCAGCTGTCAATTCAGCGCCGTCTTTAATTTGAGCCATGAAAATACGCTGATCACCGCGTACAAGCTCTCCGGCCTGATTCGTGTAGTTACCGAACTCAAACCAGAACGGTGCGTAGAAAATGTGGTGAAGACCGAACGGAATTAAAGAACGTTCAATCAAACCGAAAACGAATGCTGCAAGCGTTGGATTCGCATCTAGCAATCCAGTTGAGAATGCGTTTAGACCGATTTGAACCGGAGGCCACACAAAGAGCATGATCAATCCGATAATTAAAGCCGAAATAGCGGTTACAATTGGAACAAAACGCTTTCCTGCAAAGAATCCAAGGTACTGAGGAAGCTCAATATTATAAAAACGGTTGTACATCATAGCTGCAAGAACACCTATTATAATCCCGCCAAAAACTCCGGTCTGGAGTGTTGCCATTCCAAGTACTTTGGCATATTCAGGATGGCCTGCTGCCATAAATTTCGCCAATTCAACAGCATCTGTTGGAAGCTGGCCAGTTTGAGTAAGAACGGCGCTCATTGTCGCGTTCATAACAAGGTATCCGATGATTGCCGCGATTCCGGCAACGCCGTCACCCTTCGCTAATCCTATTGCTACCCCTACCGCGAAAAGAAGCGGGAGATTAGAAAAGACGATGTCCCCTGAGGATTCCATCACCTTTGCGATTAAAGTAAAGGTTTCATTTGTTAATGCAGGTATTTTTGCTGTTAGCTGAGGGTTTTGCATCGCGTTACCAAAGGCAAGCAATATTCCTGCCGCAGGCAAAATCGCTACCGGAAGCATAAGTGCTTTCCCGATTTTCTGCAAAACGCCAAATAAATTTTTGAACATTCGATTCAATCCTCCTTGATCCTATTTTGTGCGTGCAGCGGCAAAAAAATCCTATAAATGCAAGTTGCAACCGTTTTCTTATAAGCCGTTAGCAAAAAATGCTAAAAAACAAATAAAAAAGGCATGGTGAAACAAGGTGTGTAGATTCCCCGAAAAAACATTCCCAAAATAGGAAGCCGGAAAACCTAAGCCTTGATCACTCATGCCTGATCGAATCAGTTACACGCTGATACCGGTTACGATATTTTATTGGATAGACGGTATAAATGCATGGTCAGGTACACTGCTTCTGCATTATATACAGGCTTTTTAAGCGTTTGCTGCATCACTTTTACTAATTTCCAAGCAGTATTATAGCATAGAGGATATTCGTTTTTCAACAGGTCTGCCATTTTTTCTGGTTCTTCGAGCTTCTCTCCTGCCTGTACCCGGTCAATTGTAAAGCGAATGTGCCGGACAAGCCTTAAATAATTGATGCTTTCGCGATCAATCTGTATTTTAAGAGAGTCCTCGATAATTCCTGTTAAAACGGCAATCAGCTGTGAAGATTGGTTCACTTCACGTAACGGCTTATCTGTAATGGCACCGTGAATATGAAGAACGATAAATCCTACTTCTCCTTCCGGGAGACAGACATTCAAGCGTTTCTCAATCATATCAACCGCTTCCTTCGCCAGCTCATACTCCAGAGGATACAATGTTTTTGTTTCAATCATGAAAGGATTTTTCAGATCCATCCCTTGCTTAATTCTTTTCAGTGCGAAAGAGATATGGTCTGTCAGGCCAATATGAATGTGTTCATTAAGAGGCTGATTAAGCCTTGCCTCAATATGCTGAATCACTTCATGAATGACGGCAATAACCTCTTCATCAATATAAGGAAGAAGCATTTTATATTGTTCCTGTTCCTTTTCATTTTTGAGCACAAACATTTTCTCATAGGAATGCTCTTCAATTTGATCGCCTTTAGATCTGCCAAAACCAATTCCCCTGCCTATAAGGACGACCTCATGAAACTCCAGGTGATCGGCAATCAGCACATTATTATTAAGGACTTTCTTAACGATAAAGGGCGTACTCACGACCTACCCAGCTCCTTTTCATGCTATAACCCTTCATATCGTACAGGTGTTTACGCCGGACGTCAACGAATAATGTCGGATATTGTTGAAATTTAGAGCAAGAATCAAAAAGGAGTCATTAAGGATGTTCAGGTTTGTATTGATTTTTCTGAAACTCTTCATTTGTTCCAATAAAAAAATATTGTTCGGTTTTTTCATTTGACTCTCTTCCGCTGGAGTTCCCATGAATCATTTGATCCGGATTCAGTTTCTTTTTTTTCCCTTTTTCACTCACATAGAAATAGTCGCTTTCAGCCCATCCTTCATGAATGCTGCTGCTGCTCGTTTTAATTAACCCTTTGGAATCAGCCTTCAGGACTTCCCCTTCATTTTGGGAAGTAGAAGCTTTTACTGTGCTGTCGTATTCGATTTTCACCCAGCCCGTATACCCTTCCGGAATTAAGAATGTTCTTGGAGATGCCTGGTCATCCTCCTTGCATCCTGAAGAAATCAGCAGGGCGAAAGCGGCAGCTATAAAACGTTTTTTCATTATACTCACTCCTCTTTTTACTAGAGTGGCATAATCATCTTTTCTCTATTCAGCAGCCTGCTCCTTAGAAAAGGAAACAGTTCTTTTTTCTGCCGCGCTGATTTTGGCACATTCAATGATTTTGATCACATCTGCCGCCTCCTCAGCCAGGACTGGCGGCTCTTCCTCATTCCGGATTGACCGGTATAGGCCGTCATAGAATGCCATGTATTGCCCTGGAATCGTTTCAACCCTTCCTCTATAGTGCAGCCCGCTGATATCCGTATTTAAAATTCCCCACAACTCTTCATTCTCCGAGCCAATTTCTTCATCATCCGGCATTCTTCCGGCTCCCAGTCTTTCTTCCTGCGGATCGATTCCGTATTTAACATACGAACCATTGCTACCATGGACTTGAAAGCGGGGACCTGGTTCCCTGACGAGCATCCCTGATTTCAGGACGGCTGTTAATTCCGGATAATAAAGCCGGATGGCAAAAGCGTCATCTGCTGCACCGCCTTCTCTCTGAATATCAATGTCCGCACTGACTTCCTTAGGTACGCCGAAGAGAGTAAGTGCCTGATCTATTAAATGGGAGCCCAAATCATAAACAATACCTGAACCCGGGAGATCCTTCTCCCGCCACGCATCGGTGCTTAAGTTCTTTTCGAACCGGTCGAAATGAGCTTCGTAAGCTGCAGGCTTTCCAAGCATCCCCTGATCCAGCAATGATTTCACTGTAAGGAAATCCCCATCCCATCTGCGGTTATGATAAACAGTGAGAACCTTCTTCTGTTCCTCAGCTAGCCTGGCAAGCTCATAGCCTTCACACGAAGAAATGGTAAAAGGTTTTTCTACAAGAACATGTTTTCCATTTAAAAGCGCTCTCTGAACCATTTCATAATGAAGATTATTTGGAGTTGTAATAATCACCAATTCTATAGAGTCATCCTCGATCACCTGTTCATACGAATTCACTCTTTCTGTATAGGGATAGATATTTTTAGCAAGGTTTTTGGATCGCTCCATTACCATAGAAAGATCAAACCGGGGGTTTGCATGCAAAAATGGAGCATGAAACACTTGGCCTGATAATCCATAACCAACCAATCCTGTCCGGATCTTTTCCATTAATAAGCCACTCCTTTTAAGTTAATCCATCTTTTGTTAAGACCATGTATAAAATGAGGAAATAAGGTAAAAATAGGATGCGTATGTGATGATTTAATACCCCATACGTAATTTTTTAAGCAAAGGAGGACTAGAAATGGCTAACAGCAACCAGAACGAAAGCAAGGAACAGAAAATGCAAAAACAACAGAATCAGCAAAATCAGCAAAACCAGAAGTCTGATACTGAATTCAGCAAAGAAATGAATGCTCAAAAAGGAAACCAACAGCAAAAATAAAAGCTACATAGCAAGAGGCAGAAGGAGCTGGTTCGCATTCCTCTGCCTCTTTTTTATATGTTTTCTTAAATCTTGGAGAATGGCTGATTAGCGCTCTAAACGTTCAAAGAATCTTACAAACCGAAATGTTTTAAAACATTGAATTCTGGCTGCAATCATTGATATTTGAGCAGATTTTTTTCCTAACTGTACAATAAAAAAGAAGGTCAGTCAGGACAGAAAGTATGATATACTTTAAATGGATTGAATAACGGTATAAGGCTGATTAGATGCGCCAACATCTAATGCAGCCACAGCAGAATTACTCAGTGTTTTAACCTTCTCTATTTGAGAAGGTTATTTTTTTCTCGGAAAAGAAAGAATCGCGATAACCACAGAACCAAACGTGAGCATCAAAATCAGACTCTCATAAATGGTCATGCCACCTCACCCCCTTTCCGCAAGGGGATTCTCCCGTTATCCGGGCAACCTGCTGCAAGTCCATTATAGCACATAATCTGATGAAAACAGAACATGTGTTTGGTAAAATAAGTCCTATAGCCCACATTAGGGGGAAGCACAATGACAATCGTTCTGCACAAATACAATCCGCACTGGAGAAGCATTTACAGCGAAGAGAAGGATAAAATAAGCTTAATTCTATGAGATCTCCTTTTGCATATTGAACATATCGGCAGCACCCAGTCCAACAGCTTTCTGCAAAGCCCATCATTGACATGGCAGCCGGTGTGATGTCTTTGGAAGAGACTAGGCATTATAAAGAGGCTTTTACGGGCATAGGCTATGAAATGGTGGATCATGAGGAGTTTCCATACAGAGTATTTTTTAGAAAAGGGAGCTTTGGAGCAGGAACGTGCCATCTCCACATCTGCGAATATCAGAATGATTACTGGAATAATCTCATCACATTTAGAAACATCCTTCGCAAGGACCGGAAAATCCGTACAGAATATGAGTCGTTAAAGATTTCACTTGCCGGTAAATATCAGGATGACCGGCAAAAATATACGGAAGGGAAGTCAGACTTCATTTTGCGGGCACTGGCACAAGCGTAAATAAATCCGTTTCTAAAATAAGAAACGGATTCACTCTATGCCTATTTATTGTTTTGAACAGCATTGTAGGATATTCGCACTTTTGCTAGTGTCCCTTTCAGTAAATCCTCGTGGCAAATATCCCGTTTACCATGCATGACCGACAAATCCCCAACTGACCTCGACAAGAGCTCCACTGCTTTCCTCAAACCGCTGTTATTTCCTTCGTACCCATCCTTTAAGAGCGTTCTTAAAATATCCTGCGAAAGCTTGTGAACTTCCTGGATTTGTTCCTTTTCTGACATAGCCAACACCCCTTTGTAAAGTGTATGCCCTGCAGTAAAAAGTCATTTCTATAGTAGTAAGTAATTCGATGCCATCTCCCTAAGCTCCTTCATTTATTTGTTTTTGGAGGCGAATAATCAAAGTGCCCTGCAGCAATTTTCCCCTTAAATCCCTCCAGATCCATTGCTAGTTCAGCATATAGACGGCCTTCTTCCCATTCTGTAACGGAGGCATGAATAATACGCCCTTTTTGAAAATCCATAACCTTTACAAACCTTTCTCCTTGTATAACATATGTGTACATAATGTAATGCCTCATACCCATTCACCTCCAAAATCACCAAACTTCATTAGAACAAACGTTCGTTTATTTATAGTAGCATAAAGCACATACGTTCGCATATAATATATTTAACAAGTTTTATGGAGGGGAAACAGGTGAACTTTTTATTTAAGGAAAGTATGGAACTTCAAAAACCAATAAAAGTGATTTATTTGTCAGATAATGGTGAAATCACACAAAGAAATATCATCATCTTAAAGAAAACCCCCAAATCGATTATTGCCAGATGCCTGCTCAGAGGAAAACTGCGGGCTTTTCGTATTGATCAGATTTTATCAGCAGGTTTCCCTTCTTCCGGTTATTACAGCTGACTCATCAAATTGGAATGGAAAGCTCTAATTCCCCTTCTCATACAGGCCGCTTAAAAATGAGGTCTTTTTTTATGTAATTATTACAATTTCGTCACAAATAATTAACGTTTAATAGATGCAATTTCAAGAAAAAGAGAGTATAGTAAATCTTGTATAACTTTTGTACAACTAAAACAAAGAGGTGTAGCCATGAATTTTTTAACAAAATTTAGCCTTAAAAATGCAGTAGCTGTTTTTATTATTTCCTTTTTGCTGATTCTTGGAGGGCTATACAGCTTTACGCAGCTTAAGGTAGATCTCCTGCCGAATATTGAATTTCCTCAAGTGTCGGTTGAAGCAGTTTATCCCGGTGCATCTCCTGACGATGTAAGTGAACAGGTAACCTCAAAGCTTGAAGATGAATTCAAAGGCATTGACGGTGTAAAAAGCATTACAAGTTCTTCATATGAAAGTGTCGGAATCATAAATCTGGAATTCCCTTTTAACACAGATATAGACAAGGTGGAGGATCAAATTAACACCTTAATCGGCGAAGCAAGTCTGCCCGATACAGCCGAGACGAAAGTAAACCGTTTTTCATTCGGAACCTTCCCTATTTTCAACATTTCACTTTTCACAAAAGAGGATGCCGATATTGAAAAACTCCTTCAGGACGATGTGATCCCAGAGCTAAATAAAATTTCCGGAATCAATAGTGTATCGGTCGGAGGATTAAAGGAAGAGGTTGTCCGAATAACAGTTGATAAAGAAAAGGCTGAAAAAAGCGGACTATCCCTTTCGCAAATTAAAGACAAAATCAACGAAAAATACTTATCCTTCCCTGCTGGCAGCGTAGTCGAAAAGGATACAGAAATTCCAATCAGGGTACAGGAAGGCTTAAATGAAGTCAATACATTAAAAGAGTTGCAGCTGACCACAGCAGCTTCTGCCCCATCAGCTGCTCAAGGCGGAGCATCACAAGGTCAGGCTCCTGAAGGCCAGCAAGGCCAAAGCGCCCAAACACAAGCAGGTCCTCCTCAAGGAGCTGCAGCTGGTTCAGCACAGCAAGGTCCTCAAGCAGCTCAGCAGGAACCTGTTAAATTGAAAGATATCGCAACAATCGAAACCATAACAGAACGTCCGGAGCTGACAAGATATAATTTAAAAGATTCATTATCAATGGCGATAACAAAGAAACAGGATGCCAACACGGTTGAGGTTGCAGACGAAGTAATCAAAACCCTGGAAAAATACAATGATGAGCTTGATTATTCCATCGGATTTGATCAGGCTGAAGGAATTGAGAAATCCGTAGAGACGCTGATTCGCGAAGGTCTGCTCGGTGCTCTGTTTGCATCGCTTGCTGTTTTGGTTTTCCTGCGAAATTTCCGAGCAACGATTATCGCGATTGTATCCATCCCTCTTTCACTGCTTGTAACATCCATTTTCTTAAATCAGCTTGATATTTCATTGAATATCATGACGCTTGGAGGAATGGCAGTTGCAGTAGGCCGGGTTGTTGATGATAGTATCGTCGTGATCGAGAACGTATTCAGACGAGTAAGGAAAACAAATTCAGGTGTGACAAATGAACTGATTGAGGATTCCACAAAAGAAATTTTGAAGGCAATCACATCTTCAACCATCACCACAGTAGTTGTATTCCTTCCGCTCGGTTTTGTCGGGGGCATTACTGGTGAATTCTTCCTGCCATTTGCTTTAACAATCATATTTTCTTTGATTACTTCCCTTCTTGTATCGGTTACCATCGTTCCGATTCTTGCGAGGTTTTCGTTTAAAAAAGTACCTAAGGAAGAAAAAGAAGGACCGCTTCAAAAGTTTTATGCTGGGGTGATTGAATGGTCGCTTAACCATAAAATCACGGTTATCGGTCTATCTATGCTTCTTTTATTCGGATCTGTATTCTTAGTAAGCGGGCTTGGCTTTACCTTCATTCCAAACGAAGAGCAAAAAACATTAGTGGCGAGTGTTGAGCTTCCATCTTCCACTACTCTGGATAAAACAAATGATGTTTCACTTGAGCTTGAAAAAATGTTCGATAAAGAAGAACCCATCGAAGAAATCACTGCAGGAGTCGGAAGCCGTGATTTTACTACCGGCCTGAAGAGGGAAAATAAAGCCAGTTACTTTATTACCTTAAAAGACGGAACAGAAGTTTCGGAATACATTAAAGATTTGCAGACAAAAATGGAAAAAGTCGCTGAGGAACAGGCACCGGAAGCTAAGCTTGGCATTCAGGAGCAAAGCAGCGGCGGCCCGCCTTCCAACAACAATGTAAATATTGATCTTTATTCCAATGATTTAAATGCTTTATCCGATGCAGCGAAAAAGGTAGAGGATTACTTAAATAAAAACAAAGATTTGAAATATGTATCCAACAACTTTGCCGAAAAACAAAAGCAGGCTGTTGTGACAATCAAACCTGAAAAGGCTGATGAATATGGCGTTTCAGGCTTTCAAGTGCTTGGCACTGTTTCTGATCAGACAAAACCTGTCGATGTAGGGGATTTGAAATTGGACGGACAGGAACGCAGTGTTGAGTTAAGCTATGGTGAAGATGTCACTTCGGTTGACAAGCTGAAAGATACGGTGATTTTCAGCCAAAAGGGGCCAATTAAGCTTTCTAATGTAGCTGATGTGAAAGAAACTGACGCTTATACATCCATTCAGCGTTTGGATGGAAAAGTTTACGCACAGGTTAGCGCGCAAATTACATCAGATAATATCGCTGAAGTTTCGTCCTCTGTGATTGAAGGAGTAAAGAAGGACGTTGACCTTCCTAAGGGAGTATCACTTGAAGGCGGCGGCGGAAGCGATGATACCGTACAGACATTCCAGCAGCTTGGGCTTGCTATGGCAGTGGCAATCGGGCTTGTATATATTACAATGCTGATTACCTTCGGCCAGGCGCGTATCCCATTTGTCATTCTTTCTTCCCTGATCTTTGTACCGGTCGGCTCTCTCTTAGGATTATATTTAGCGAAAGAACCGCTTAGTGTAAGTGTTATGATTGGACTGCTCATGCTAATCGGCATCGTGACAACGAATGCCATTGTTATGGTAGACCGGATTGGACAAAACCGCGAACAAAAAGGGCTTGTCATTCGTGAAGCACTTATTGAAGCTGGTAAAACCCGTCTGCGTCCTATATTAATGACGGCCTTTGCAACGATTGCGGCACTTTTGCCTTTAGCTTTCACCACTTCTTCAGGAACGCTGATTTCCAAAGGGCTAGCCATCACAGTAATTGGCGGATTAACTTCATCAACCTTGCTTACGTTAATTATCGTACCGGTTGTATATGAGTTATTTTTCATCAAGCAAGCCAAAAAGGAACGTAAAAGAAACAGCGTGTCTGCTGAAGCATAATTCTTGAAATAAAGCCCGGTCTCTCGGAGAGACCGGGCTTTTTCATTGCACCTTTTCACTTAAATGGATTCTGCTGAGCCGGTCGCCTGACTCCCTATTCTCCTCCTGCATTCGCACCGGGAGCATTTGAATGGTTTGAATTAACACATCCAGCTTCCCTTCAATCCGATGCATCAAATACATGGTAACGACAATGGGAAATCCCGTATCCCCTATTAGCTGAAGCCATTGTTCCATTCAGCTTCCTCCTTTCAAAACAGGGGGCTGACGATGTCAGACCCCTGCTCCTGTTATTTTATGTCCATTTCGGTTACTGTACGATCAACCGTTCTTGCACCTTTTTTTGATGTAAGATTTCCGCCTCCGGAGATGAAAACATTTGCAGTCATCAAACCGTCCATCGCTGCAGCAATTTCATCCTTTGTTAAAGAATCTTTCGGTGCATCCACAGTGATGGTCACGGTTTTGCCCTGTTCGTTCACAAATTGCATTTCAAGTGTCTTTGCCATTTACTTCACTCCGATTCTTAGTTTTGAATTTCGTTGGTATCCAGACGCTCCGCTGCGAACAGCGGGTATTTCTGCAGGCCGGAAAGAATGACTGCTGTTGCCATTAGCTGATCTGGGTCAGCGGCCGGCTTTACATTGCTGTAAGTTTTTGCCTTAAATACCTGCTTTCCTTCCATATTAAGACCAAGGTCATATACAAGGCGAAGCTGTCTGTCAGTAAGTACTGCTTGTGCCATATTTCTCACCCCCTTTCGCTATAGCAATACACGGCAGGAATGAAAAAGTAGCGAAAAAAAAACAAGCTTTTAAAAAAGCCTGTTTCTTTGTTAATTTTTAGGTTTGCTTTGTGCGTATTCCTTTAACTCTTTTACAATCCTATTTTTTAATATCTGGTCATTTAAACTTCTGATTCCATACTGATATCCTGAACCGGTTGGTTTCTTCCACATCGGCTCACCCTTAAGTTCAAGCTCTTCATCTCTAATCCTAAAGGCGATATTTAAAATAATCGGCTCCTCCATCGGCAGCTCCAGATGTGAAATAAGCTTCAGTCCCGAAGGGCTTATATCCATTATGACAGCATCACCTGGCTTTGTATTGATTTCCTCACCCGCTTTTTCCACAATGGAAAATGTGGCTTGAATAGGATCTGAGAATACAAATCGGAATGATTCAGAACGATTGTAGCGCATGAGAAAAGTCCCCTTTCTAGCAATTCATCTAATGTAAAGGTAGCTGATAAAGGAAAATATTTCAATCGTTTTTTTGCATTCCTCAAAGACCAGCCGGCATGTATGTTCCGACAAGATGCGGGAAACCTATTAAAAACGAGTGAACGGAGCTTTTTAAATGAAAAAAACAGGCAAACTGGAAGCCATTTTATGGAGCATCGCCCTGCCTGGGTTCGGGCAGTTTCTTAACGGACATTTCGGAAAAGGCATCGTCTTCATTGCTCTGGAATTTTTGATTAATATGAACGCAGTCTTCAATCTTGCAATCAAATACAGCTTCAACGGGGACATCACTGAAGCGTTTAATACCGCAGATATCCAATGGCTTATGTTTTACCCCTGTGTATATATGTTTGCGATGTATGATGCCTACAAATTTGCAGATGGGCCATCTCCCCGTCTATCCTTCCTTCCTTTTGCCTTTTCTGCTTATTTTGTTACAGTGGGAATCATGTTTTCTGACCGCGTTTCTTTTATAGGAGTAATGCCCGGACCTGTCTGGCTTCCTATGCTCTCCCTTATCCCCGGACTCGCAGCCGGCTTTGTCCTTAGATCCCTGCTTCTCAAGTTTAAAAAAGAATAGGAAAAGCCCGCTGGCAGCAGCGGGCTTTTGTGGCTTTTATATCGAGAGTTCCTGTGATAATGTATAAAGCTTTTCAGGAAGGGGGTCCTTTTGTCCGGCAATTTCCATCAAGTCACGGTCTGTTATCACTTCATTGACGATTCCAATAGCGCGGCCGGACTTTCCCTCCATAAGCAGTTCTACTGCTCTTGAGCCCAGGCGTGAAGCGAGGACACGATCTCTTCCAGTCGGCTTGCCCCCGCGCTGGATGTGGCCAAGTACACTGATTCTTGTTTCAAGATCAAATTTCGCTTTCAGATCATTGGCAAGATCAGCTGCGCTGCCGACTCCTTCCGCAAGAACGATGATGGAATGCTTTTTGCCCCTGCTGATTCCTTTACGCAGCCTGTCCATCATTTCTTCAAGCTCGTGAGGATGCTCAGGAATTAGGATGGTCTCCGCTCCTCCTGCAAGACCTGACCAGAGAGCGATGTCTCCTGCACGGCGTCCCATCACTTCTATAATAAAAGTACGGTCGTGGGAAGTAGCTGTATCCCTTATTTTATCGATTGCATCTACTACAGTATTTAACGCTGTATCGAATCCGATTGTATAATCAGTTCCTGCAATATCGTTGTCTATAGTACCCGGCAGTCCGATGCATGGAAAACCTTTTTGAGTAAGTTTGGCTGCCCCCTGGTATGATCCATCTCCGCCAATCACAACCAAGCCTTCAATACCAAGCGCCCGCAGCTGTTCAATTGCTTTATGCTGACCTTCATCTGTCTTAAATTCTTCGGAGCGGGCTGTATATAGCATGGTTCCTCCGCGATGAATAATATCACCGACTGATCCTACCTCTAGCTTTTTAATCTGTCCCTGCATTAAACCCTGGTAGCCTTGATATACACCATAAACCTCCAGACCGAGGTAAATCCCTTTTCTTACGACTGCCCGAATGGCAGCGTTCATCCCCGGAGAATCTCCTCCGCTTGTCAGTACAGCAATTTTTTTCATTTCTTTTCACCTCATATGTATCGTGCTTACTATGTCCTCTTCTACTATAATCCCCATCAGGCAATTTCTCAAAACAAAAACCTTCAGTCACAGGATATTATTTCATCCTTGTTTATCTCTGTAAAATTTCCTCTATTTTTGATACAATAGACTCATTACATTTGGTCTAAAAAACCAAAAAAGGAGCGAGACAATGAACTTCTGCACTTCCTGTACACCCGCGCCTCCATTTCCAGATAAAGGATTTTTGCTTCTGCATAACTTAGAGCGGAATTTTAAACCCAGCAAATTTACGGAGTATGCTGATGGAAGCCTATCAATCCCCTATTCAAATGTGAAAGAACTCGCAAGCCTCCTGCAGGACCTTCATGAACAGACAAATACCAGTCTTTTAAAAGGGGCTCTTTCAAAAGATCCTGAACAGCCGCTTGCCTATTCCCCCTTTAGCTATATTTATGAACGCGTGATATATAAAGACCTTGTCAGTATTATTAACAAAGGGGACTTTCTAAGTTTCTTTCAGCCAATTGTGAATCTGGAAAGCGGGAAGATTTTCGGCTACGAATCGCTGCTTAGAAGTTTTGACCCTCCGGTGTCGCCTTTTAAGCTTTTTGATACTGCGATTAAAACAGGGATGCAATCGATTCTCGACCGCAGGGCAAGGGAACTTGCCATTATCGCACGGTCTAATAAAATTCAGCGCGGTGTCAAGTCGTTCATTAACTTCATCCCGTCCTCCATTTACAACCCTGAGCATTGCCTGCAGCACACATTTAAAATGGTGAAGCAGTACGGAGTCAGTCCGGATGACTTAATATTTGAAGTAGTAGAAACCGAAAAAATCAGTGATATGGAACACTTGAAAAGCATTCTGGAAACGTATCGGGCTAATGGCATGAAGGTAGCGCTTGATGATATGGGCAGCGGTTATTCTACCTATGAGGTCCTTGAGAACCTGAAACCTGACTTCGTGAAAATCGACCGTGAATATATTACAGATTGCCATAAAAATTATGGAAAACAAACATTCCTTAAAAATGTACAGGCACTTGCTAACGATTTATCCATCACCGTTCTTGCAGAGGGGATCGAGACGGAAGATGAATACACCTTTTTGCAATCAATCGGAATTCCCCTCGGTCAGGGATATTTAATCGGAAAACCTGAAGAAACCCCTGCAGCACAGGAAAAATTGTTTGCTGGTGTGGTTCAGTAAATGAACTGACGGCCATTTAATTTTCTTTAAGCTGAAGGAAGCCTAAAAAACCACGCATGTCCTCCAGGGCATGCGTGGTTTGCTTTATTCAATAATTTGAAGTTCCTTTGGATAGGCTGTCAGAGCACGTGCCCCGTCTGCGGTAATTAGAACATCATCTTCAATCCTGACCCCGCCCACTTCTGGAACGTAAATACCAGGTTCGATCGTGAACGTCATGCCTGCCTTCAGCAAGCCGTCATTTGTAAAGGCCACTGACGGGAATTCGTGTACGTTGATTCCGAGGCCGTGACCCAAACGGTGAGGAAAAAACTCGCCATATCCTGCTTCTTCAATAATACTGCGCGCTATTTTATCTAAATCTCCAATTCTGGTACCTGGCTTCGCCGCTTCAAGTGCAGCGAGCTCGGCCTTCAATACTGTTTGGTAGATGTGCTGCTGCTTTTCATCCGGCTGGCCGAACATAACAGTTCTTGTAATATCCGAGCAATACCCGTCCACAACGACTCCTAAATCAAAAAGAACGAAATCTCCTTTTTTCAGTACAGCTGTACCTGGATTGCCATGAGGCTGTCCTGACTTCTTCCCGAAAAGCACCATCGTTGAGAAGGACATAGCCTGAGCGCCTTTTTTCTTTAATTCATATTCAATCTTTGCGAGAACGTCCATTTCAGTAACGCCCTCTTTAAGCGCCGCTGTTCCCGCTTCTACACCATAATCGGCTAAGGCTGCAGCTCTTTCCATTATAGCAATTTCTTCAGCATCCTTGATTACACGAAGCTCATTCAGTTTATCCTCAGCTGAAACAAGCTGCGATGAGCCCGTTATGCTCAGAAATTCCTGTACTCTTGAATAGGAAAGGAGTTCGCTTTCGATTGCTGCTTTGCTGATCTTTTGCATGCCTCTGGAAGCAAATGCTTCACGAATCTTCTCAAACGGCTGTTCATGATCTCCATATCCAATAATTTCGTTATGAAATCCTGCTTCTTTCGCCTGTCCTGTTTCCATCCCAGGGCAAATAAAAAACGGTTCCTTTTCCTGGAAAATAAAAAGTCCCATTACCCTCTCATGCGGGTCGGTGAGAAAATTAGTTAAATAATAGACATTTTCCGGTGAGTGGATAAATGCCGCATCCACAGCTTCTTCCCTCATCCATTCCTGTAATTGCTCTATTCTGCTATTCATTCAAGCCACGCCTTTCCGCGTATATATGTATGGGTCCGATGCTATCTTATCAGAACGGCAAATTTTATGTAAACCAATTCTGCCCTTTTCATGAAAATTTTCTATGTATTCTTTTCTTTGTTTCTGAAGCTCTGATTAACCTAATTCGGTTATACCTTTGGATCGCAATGAAAGGAAGATTAAAAGCGAATGAGTAGATGACGATGATCCAGCCGCCATACGGGCTGTTCCATAGAAAAAAGAGAAAGGATGGGAGAATCTGAAGCCAGTGCGCAAGCTCACCCCGTCTTGTCTCAAGGATAAACAGGTCTAAATTTTCTTCATTTCCGCTTCGCAATGATTTCTTCGAATAGCCTTTTTTAAACCATCCTCCGGCTTCAGGCAGCCGGTCTTTCCACCATTTGATGGCTAAACGTTCATAAAACCTTCCATCACGCTCCCATTTTCTTTTTTTGTAAAGAAAAGAAGACCGGCGAAAGTTTTTTGAAGAAATGCAGGACAAAATCCAGGCTGTCCCGAATTGTATGAACAGCAAAAGGATTGCATTAACGGCGATGAGCAAAAAGGGACTCATTTCCGATGGGCCCCCTCTGCGCTTTTTACAATACTTCTGCCCTTCCAGCTGGCATTTTTGCGGATGAAAGTCTGATAGATCGAAAATCCAAAAACAGCTAAAAAGTACAATAGGAGAAGCGGAAATAGCAGAACACTCCACTTGGAGAAACGGCCGAATTTTGACAGCACGCTTCCGAGCTGAATGGCTGCCGCTGCATACAGGAGAATAAAAGGAAGCCAGACGCCTGTAAAGATAAGCGGAATTTTCACCAAGAAAGAGATCAGTCCTGCAATCCATACAGACGATAAGATTAAGTAGACAAGCTTTGCCGTTTTTGCTCCGGATGCAAAACTTTTTGCCCAGCCGTACGTCATGCTTCTCATTCCGTTCGGATACATCCGCATTGATACAGCTTTTTTGCCGCTTGTGAAGAAGATGGTTTTGCCGGACTCGATTATCCGTTCTCCCATGGCCATATTTTCAACGATTTCGCTTTTTATTGATTCATGTCCGCCCCAGCCGAAATAATCCTCTCTTGTACATAGAAGCGCCTGCCCGAATGCTCCGGTTGCTTTTTTTCTTGCCCAGCCGGGAGCAAAGGCCCCAATGGCACCTACCGTCATCAAATGAAAAAGAGAGGAGCCGCTTTCGTAAAGCCTTTTCGTTTCATGGAACGGATGGATCGTCAGTACACCTTTTGATTCAATATGGCGATAGAAATCCGCCAGCCTTGTTAAGCCGTTTTTTTCAAAATAAGTATCAGCATCCAAGAACAGCAGCCATTTCCCAGTGCTTGCTTGAGCACCATTCCAGCATGCCCAGGATTTCCCGGACCATCCTTCTGGAAGTTCCGGAACATCAATCACTTTTGCTCCAAACGATTCAGCCGTATCTTTGGTTCCGTCATCAGATTGATCATTTGCCACAATAATTTCATATGGAGCGTCACTCTGAGAGGCTAAGGAAGCAAATAGCACTTGGAGATTCTTTTCCTCATTTCTTGCCGGAATAATAATTGAAAGCTTCTCGCGAACGTATACCCTGCTCTTCTCTGCAGGAATCGATTCTAAGGTCGGGATGCTCCAAAATAAAAAGATGCCGATTAATAGAGCGAATATAATAATTGCCACAAGAGACACCTCACTAAAATGGTTCCTTCATTATACCCTTTTTCTTTAATAAAGCGTACTTAAGGGCTTAATTCAGGTTTCCGCCTTGCTTTATTGTGGAAAATACTTCTTATAGCAATGAATGAAAAATTCACACGTTTGGATAAAATGATAGACGGATCTAATTACCATTGTAATCCATTTTTATCAAATTCATAAGGAGGCAGGAAAATTTGAGAAAAAAAGTGATTGTTATCGGAGGCGGACTTGGCGGAATGTCATCCGCAATCCGCCTTGCAGCAGATCAATATGATGTAACGGTTATTGAAAAAGGAGAAAGGCTTGGCGGGAAATTAAATGTCAGAGAAGGAAACGGATTTAAATTTGATACCGGCCCTTCTATTTTAACGATGCCATGGGTATTGGAACAGCTCTTCCGCAGTGCCAACCGGGATATTCACGACTACATAAAAATTAAACGGATTGAACCGCAGTGGAGGACTTTTTTTGAAGATGGAACAACAATCGACCTGACCAGCGACCTCCAGCTAATGATGGAACAGCTGAAGGAGCATAATCCTGAAGATCAGCATGAATTTTTCCAGTATATGTCCTACTGCACCAAAATGTATGAATACAGCTTAAAAAGCTTTTACAAACGAAGCCTCACAGGAATTAACGATTTGAGGAACATGCACTCAATGAAAGAGCTTTTGGCCATGGATCCGATCAAGTCAATGGACCAGGTAACGAAAAAGCATTTCAAGAGCAAGCATCTTCAGCAGCTGTTTAATTTTATGATCATGTATATCGGTTCATCTCCATATCAGGCTCCGGCCATTTTATCCCAGCTTGTCTATGTACAGCTTGGCATAGGTATTCACTACGTCGAAGGCGGAATGTACAAAATAGCCGAAGCAATGAGTAAAGTGATGCGTGAGCTTAACGTAGACGTCCGGCTCAACTGCAAGGTGAAAAGAGTCATTACAGAAGGCGATACAGCAACGGGCGTGGAACTTGAGGACGGAGACATTCTGCATGCAGATTTGATTGTTTCCAATCTAGAGGCGATCCCTGCATATAAGACAGTTATGGAAAACCACAGCGGCAGTCAAAAGGCCGCAGAGGAACTTGAAAAATATGTTCCGACTGTATCAGGCTTAGTCCTTCTCCTGGGGGTAAACAAAGAGTACAAACACTTGGCCCATCACAATTTCTTCTTTTCTGAGGATCCGAAGAAAGAATTTGACCAAATTTTCAATGAAGGCATTCCAGCCGATGATCCAACGGTTTATATCGGCATCTCTTCCAAATCAGATCCTACTCAAGCTCCGGAAGGAAAAGAAAATTTATTTGTTCTTACCCACGTTCCGCCATTGAAAGAAGGAGAAACATGGGAGGGAATGAAGGAGCAATACCGTGAAAAGGTTCTCGATAAACTAGAACGAATGGGTGTTGCAGACTTAAGGAATCACATTGAATGGGAATACCAGTTTACTCCGGACGATATCCAGGAATTATACGGTTCAAACGGAGGGTCCATCTACGGGGTCGCGACAGACCGGAAGAAAAACGGAGGATTTAAAGTTCCAAGCCGAAGCAAACTGCTTCATAATCTTTATTTCACAGGCGGCTCAACCCACCCAGGCGGTGGTGTTCCAATGGTTACTCTTTCCGGACAGCTTACAGCAGATCTGATCTTAGAGGATGATCTTGCAAAAGCAACACAAAAAGAGATTGGCTGAACCAGTCCATAACCTTCCCTTAAAGGCATAGAAAGATTTATACTAATAAAGAAGGGCTGGTCCTGATCGGGCCTGTCCTTCTTTTTTGGTTCTGTTGATGCTATAGCTGATACCGGTAAGTAAAAACAATATTTTTGGAGTTTTTTAAAAAAGGAGGCATTGCCCAAATTGCTGATCATCATCTACACCATTCTTCTCTTTATTTTTCTGCTCTTTACTGTAGCCAACTCCTTTTTTATGCCTAAGCTTAAAGATTCGAAGATAAATCATTACCCAGCAGTAAGCATTCTTGTTCCTCTCCGTAATGAAGAACGAAATGTACCAGATCTCATTTCAATGCTAAAAAAACTGACGTACCCTAACCTTTGTTTTTTGCTTTTGGATGATCAATCTGAAGACCGTACATATGAGCTTTTAAACAGACATACTGGCGTTGATGCAAGGTTTAAAATTCTGTCTGGCAGAAGTCTTCCCAAAGGCTGGGCTGGAAAAGTCCACGCGTGCTACACATTGAGCCGTCATGCTGAAACAGAACTCATCCTTTTTTTAGACGCAGATGTCCGTTTAGCACCAATGACGATTGAACGTGCTGTGCACACGCTGGAATCTTCTAAGGTTTCCCTTTTAACCGGCTTTCCTAAATTTCCTGTTCAGTATTTGCTTGAGAAATGGCTTGTTCCAATGCAGCATTTTCTTGTATATTTTCATCTGCCGCTCCTATTGGCTAACCGAACTGCATTTCCCGCTGCTACAGCCGCTCATGGAGCTTTCATGCTGTTTAAACGGACAGCTTATGAAGAAATAGGCGGTCATGAGAGTATTAAAAACTCGATAGTAGATGATGTGCATCTCACTCGAAAAATGAAAGAGAATAGAAAACGTGTCCTGCTGGCAAATGTCACTGATATGGTCACCTGCTATATGTACAGATCAAGCAGGGAAGCATGGGAAGGCTTCAAAAAGAATATCTTCCCGGGTTTTGGCCGTTCACTGCCAATTACCATCAGCCTTTGCTTATTTTATACTCTGTTTTATGTGTTCCCGGGACTTTTGGTTTTTTACGGAGCCGCTCAGCTGATCATCTCTTCATCTTTTTCGATCTACTGGTACTTACCCTATATCCTGATCGTTCTTCAAAAAATGTTTATCGACTGGCGTTCCAGTCAAAAGCTTTCCCTGTCCTTTTCTATGCCGCTTTCTGCTGCTGCTTTTATCTCCCTTATGCTTGTATCTATGTATACCTCCATTCGAAAAAAGGGATATGAATGGAAGGGACGGTCTTATTCTTAAGAAATTCGAAAACAGGGCTGTCCAGAGAGTTTCTTAGAATCCCACTTGCTATAGAACTTAGATTTGCTTAGGCTGATTTCCGCTGCAGGACTCCCTTTCCGCGGGGCGGGCGGTGAGCCTCCGCGGCGCAAGCGCCTGCGGGGTCTCACCTGTCCCGCTGCTCCCGCTGGAGTGTCGCCCTTCCGCTTCAATCAGCTGACTCAGACTGTAAACAGGGAAACGCTTAGAATGCGTCTCCCTGTTTAAGTTAATGTGACTTTGCAGACAGTCCCGTTTTTCTTAACAGTGAATTTTTTCTTATCATACTCGAGCATGTCCAATTATCACATCATCACAAGGGATATTTGTTTAGCTTTAAAATGATTGGATCTTTCATTCTTTAGCTTTAAAATGATTGGATCTTTCATTCTCTTGCATTGCTTGAATGCTTAGCCTCCCCATTCTTTGTATGATATTTCACCAAATATCACATAATAAAAACCCCGAATTCGAGGTCTACAACGGCTCTTAATAGTTTTTCTTGTTCTTGTTAATAAAAACAAAACAGCTACCAAATAAACTCAAGGAAACCGTAAAATATAACAAGATATCAGGGATAATTTTAGTTGGAACTACGTCAATTAAATGAAGAACAATTAGTAAGATCATACCTAAATATATGATATTGAACAAAATACTATTTGTTTTATATTGAATTCCTTTACCTCTTTCATCTTTTCCTTCTGCACTTGACTGGAATTTCAATAAATACATTTGACTAATGAATATTAGTACAACGAAAGAAATCATAAACCATAACATGGTTTTCACTCCTACCCGTAATCAAAAACATCGGTCAATGATTTTTCAAAAACGTTTGCGATTTTAAAGGCAAGAATTAGTGAGGGATTATATTTATTTTTCTCTAGAGTAGCAATTGTTTATCTGCTAACTCCAACGATTCCTGCAAGTTGTTATTGAGTCCACCCTTTTCCCGCTCGAAAAATCCCTAATTTATTGCGTAGCAATAGGACCACCTCTGCTACTTACTGTAATATATTTCTTACAAAACGTAAGATTTTTCTTACAAAATTGATAATAACACAACAATCTTTTATGAAACGGCCTTACTAAAAATCTGAGCTGCTTATCACACAATGCCCATTCTACTCAAATTTACGATAAAACCCCCTTTTTCAATTTTGTAAGTTTATTTCTTAAATAATGGAAAAGTTAATGGTAAACGCATTTCTCTTTCCCGCAGTTTTTCTGTATAATAACTTTGTTCGCATGCCTAAGGAGATGTGTATATGGCTGGTTTTATTAAGAGAAGAAGTGTAATCATTTTAACCTTGCTTGGGCTGGCCTGTCCGTTTATCGGTATGGCGCTCATTGATTTTTATTATTTCAGTTCCCTTATAGGGTGGATTGCAGGTTTCATCTGCTTTGTCTTCGCCTATATTATTGTTGTTAGAAGGCCTGAGACTGAAACAGGGGCATAAGCGCGTACTAAAAAGCCCCCTGATTCCACTCTCAGGGGGCTGCTGCATTATTCACTTTTAAGGAGTCTCAGTCCATTTAAAATGACAAGAATTGTACTTCCTTCATGGCCGATCACGCCGTAGGGCAGACTCAGAATCTGCAGGAAATTCGAGCAAATTAGAAGAGCAATTACAGCCATTGAAAAAATGATGTTTTGCTTTACGATCCGATTCATTTTTTTTGAGAGTGCAATAGCATCCGAAAGCTTTTGCAGGTCATTTTTCATCAATACGATATCAGCTGTTTCGAGAGCAGCTTCTGATCCTTCCCCCATAGCAACCCCAATATCCGCGAGTGCAAGTGCAGGTGCGTCATTAATTCCATCCCCTACCATAATGGTTACGCCGGCATTGGACTTAAGCTGTTTTATTTCATTAAGCTTATCTTCAGGCATGCACTGTGCACGATAGGAATCCAAACGAGCTTCTTCTGCAATTGATTTTGCTGTTTGTTCACTGTCACCCGTCAGCATTACAGTTCGTATCCCATTTCCTCTAAACGATTCAATTGCCTTTTTCGTTTCTGTACGAAGAGTGTCCTTTAACGCGAATAAAGCAGCAATTCCTTTCTCATCCTTTACAAAGACGACGGTCTTCCCCGTTTCTGCAAACTCCTTTGCCGCCCCATCAGCAAATATCTGCGCTTCCTTTTTCCCGACAAATTCCTCTTTTCCTATAAAATACTTCTTTCCATTCCATTCTGCTGTAATGCCCATTCCGGATTCTTCTGTAACCTCTGTCCATTTAAGCTGAACTCCTGCCATTCGCCGGGCAAATTTCACTATTGCTTTTGCAAGAGGATGGTTGGACTGATTTTCAATGGATAGTACGGCACTGTATAGTTCGGCTGCATTAAGCCCATCCCGCAGCTTCACATCCGCAACGGCAGGTTCGCCCTTTGTTAAAGTACCTGTTTTATCAAATGCAATGACATTAGCCCGGGATAGCCTCTCAAGGTGAACGCCGCCTTTGAACAAAAGTCCGTTTCTGGCTCCGTTCGAAATAGCTGATAGACTTGCCGGCATTATTGATGCAACCAGCGCACATGGGGAGGCAACAACCATTAGCACCATTGCCCGGTAAAACGATTCACCTAAGCTCCACCCAAATGCAAAATGAGGGACAATCATCATTAAAGTGACTGCTGCTAATACAGCTTTCACATACGTGCTTTCAAAGCGTTCAATAAAAAGCTGGGAAGGAGATTTTTCTGATTGCGCGGACTGAACCATTTGGATAATTTTCGAGAAAAGCGTATCCTCACTTTGTCTGCTTACCCTAAGCGTGACAGACCCGGTCAGATTTACTGTGCCTGCATAAAACTCATCTTTTTCTTTCTTTTCAACCGGTATTGATTCACCCGTTATCGCTGATTGGTCAACCGTTGTTGATCCGCTAACCAGTATTCCATCTGCCGGAACCCGCTCACCTGCTTTAATGAGAATCAGGTCTCCTTTCATAAGCTCGCTGACATGAACTTTCTGTTGACCATCCCCGGTAATCTTTACTGCTTCCTCCGGCTGAATTTCCATTAATGAAGAAATTTCCCTTTGGCTTTTGTTCATCGTATACGTTTCTAAAGCTCCGCTCAGTGAAAATATGAATATCAAGATGGCCCCTTCCATCCAATGGCCAATAATGGCTGAACCGATGGCGGCAAAGATCATCAGCAGTTCAACATTCAGTGTCCGTTCTGATAGCGTTTCTTCAATTCCTTCCTTCGCTTTGGCAAAACCGCCGATGAGGAAGGCCAAAATAAACAGCGGCACTGAAACTAACTCATCGCTTCGCTGAAATGCCCATCCAGCTGCTATAAATAAACCTGAGAGGATGGCAGCAATTAACTCAGCATGCTGCTGCCAAATTAAATTTCTATCCGCTTTTCCAAGACTCTTCTCCATACCAAACCACCTCTAATTGAGAATATTAATCATCATCGTTTATTCAAACATCCCAAGAAAACTTGATTAATAAATAATATATGTATGATTATAACAGAACGATAGAAAAAATTAAATAATAATTATTCTAATTTATAATTAATAATAATTATAATTTAAGCACAAAAAAAACCAGCAATTAAGCTGGTTTCTCACTTGGTATAAAAGTTAGCTCATATTTCATCTTATGTTCACCCGTGTCTTCTTGCTTTCCCAATGAAATGGCATTCATACAAAGCATATAGTCACCAGAAGACAGCTCGCATGTCAATTTCTCAGACATAACACTGCTGACTTCGATTCCTGTATCTTTCACATGAAATGGTATTTGAATGGTGCATTCCGGTTCCTGCCCCGAAGAACTGACCCGCACTTCAATAAGTGCTTTGCTGCTCGTTTCAGCTGCAAATGCTGCTGCATACTGATCTGCGACATACCCTTTTTCAAGAGCACTCTCTAGCCAGTCGAAGTGTGGACGTTTCATCCCATGCTGGTAAACCGTAAACTGATGATAAGATATAAGAATTTCATTTTGACCTATTACGTCCATTGTTTATTCAACGATGAAAAGAACTTTAGTTCCGTCTGGATATCCCTCAAGCTGATTTCCAACCCAAGAACCTGAACCGCGGTTATCAGAATAAGGTACATAGCGGATATCTGCTCCAGCTCCACCCTCTTCACACATAGCCATTGGCCATTCATCACGGTCATATCCTGATTTAGTAGGAATTCCCTTTAAGGATTCAGTACGGTTTTGGTCCGCGCCATCACGGTCAATGGTGCACACATCGGAGTGTCCTGCTGCAATCGCATCAATAATGTGGTCACCTGTCAATGGATATCTGTCCAAAGGAAAGTATAAAACCTCGTCATAAGCACTTGCAGCTTCTGCTTTGTTTTCTGTTAATGGAGCTTGTACAGCAGATCCGGATACAAGGGCAGCAGCGAGCGCAGCACCAGCTGCTAAAGTTTTTAGCCATTTCATGTATTTGTTACCTCCGATGTCATTTTTTACTACCCTTTTAATTTAATTGACGGATGATAACGCTCCATTACCCCAATCTAAAGGTGATGTAAATAAAAGTTTTCGATTATGTAAACCTATGCTTATTGAACCGAGACCTTTCTCACGAAAGAAAAACAAATTTAGCGGATTGATGAATTTATGTCAGCTTTTGTTTCATAGGATGCAGGCAAATTGAATGAACGAGCATAAACTAAGTATAATATAAAATATAGAATATTCAGTTTTTTATTCTTTCCTTATGCCAAGAGAATATTTATGTAGAGGAGGCGAGAGCTTATGGCTTTAGTTATTATTTGTAAAACGTGCAGCGGATCAGGGAAGCAAAAACGCATTTCTTTTTTTCCGCTAAATACAAAGTGCAGCAGCTGCAATGGAAAAGGCAAACAGACAGCTGCAACATTTAAAGATTAAAAAAACGGCTTCATTCTCATGAAAGCCGTTTTTTCGTTCCTGCTCTATTTTTTTGAATCCGCAAAAGTTTCCTGCTAATTCCAGCTTAAAGAGCGGGCCTGGCGCACAAGCCACGGCCCTGCGGAGAGCGAGCAACCTGGAGCCGTAATCAGCCTTTTTTGTCAAAACACCAACATTTACGAAACCAGCTTTGTTAAAAGAGTCACATATGCATCGTATCTAACCGGCTCTTTCCATTGCACTCTTTTTCGTCGGACAAAGCATAGCCTTTAACCAAAATTCCTTTACGTTTCAAAAAACGGATACTCATATTCCTTTCAAGTTTTGTCGCAGCGATAAGATAGATTTCCTGTGCATTGATATCATTAAATGTTTTTTGCAAATAAGAATAAGGGATATTCATGCTTTGGTCTAAAGTAATGGCATGGCGATTGTTGAAGTCCCTTACGTCAACGATTGGAAATCCATCCATCCTTTTTACAGACAAGCATGGAATGTTTCGTACGGGGATGTATCTTCTATACCATTCTCTTATTAAATAAATAATTAGGACAATGGCTGCTGAAGCTGCGAACACGATCAAGGAAATCCTCCTCATTTTTCATTCGTACGGCAATTATATACTCCACAAGAAGGATATTCAATTTGATTGCTTTAAGTGAACCGATTGCTTGAAATCAGGATCAGCGATAGCCCAATCTTTCTGCAAATGGTTACATAATGAAGAAGGAACAGGAGGATAATTCCCATGTTCATGCCAAGGATAATTCCCGTCATTTGAAACTCTCCCATTGAACCGAGAACGTACATCATTAGAAAAGACACAACATGGGACCATACGGAATGATAAAATGCATCCTTAACCAGACCCAGTCCAATTAAATAGGCCTGAAGCGGATGGATAAAGAAGTGAAAAAGAAAATATGGCCATAATAGCTGTAAATAAAGAGAAGCCTCCGGGGATTTAAAAAACAAATGTGTCAGGGGCTCAGCAAACCAGTACATGAGGTAAACGGCCGGGATACCGTATAGACAGGTAATCCACATGGATTGCTGCAGCAAGCTCCGCAGTCTCTCGCCATCCTGCTTAGCATAGGATTCTGAAACATTAGGCAGCAATGCAACCATTAGTGAATGGGATAAAAAAGCAGGAAAAAACCCAATGCTCATCGCAACGCCCGCAAGAAGGCCGTATTGTTCAGTCGCCATAACCGTGCCTATACCGGAAAGAACCAATGCTCCTTTGATCAAAAACGGCTGAATAGCATTTGTAATTGCGTTAAAAATGCGAAGTGCTGTAGTGGGAACGGATACCGCCATTAAACTTTTCCGGACTTCTTTTTCATTCATTTCGTGATACCGGTCATGCTTCATCATCCTGTACTGAATAAGGTATTGAGTAAACAAATAAAAGAAAACGACTGCTTCACTGCCGATTAAAACAGCCAAAGCTGTAAATAAAGCGGCACTCTCGTTAAATTGCATTCCATGGAAGAGGAAATAGAGCACTAAAAGCTGAACCGCTTTCCTCAAAAAATTGGAGATAGCGATTTTATCCATCTGCTGAACTCCCATAAAATAGCCTCTGGCAATTGATGAAAACGAAACAATCGGCACCAGCAAAAACATCATATACCGCACGAGCGGATGGTATTCTGAGAAAATCGGAAGAAACGGAAGAATCACTAAAACAATGATCAGAATCATTCCCGTAAGCTTATAAACAAACCTGAGGGCATGCCTGAGCATACTGTAATGGTATTCCTTTTTCTGCTCTGCTACAAATTTTGATATAGAAACGGGAAGCTCCAAACTCGATATAACCACCACAAAAAAGATAACCGGCAATATCTGCATATACATGCCCATCCCGTGTTCTCCAAGTTCTTTAGCCAAAATCATATTCAAAAAAAACTCCAGGCACTCACCAAAAAAAGCCGCCAGTGCCAGTAAAAAAGCACCTTTTGCAAATGAACTCATCCACCGCACTCCCATCTTAATCCTGCTTTTTCATCTTATGAGAGAGGTGGACAAATTATTTCGAGACTACTCAATAACGCCTGATTCATTAATGGTAATTTCCGCATTTATATTTGCCTTGATATCCTGATAATGTTCCTTCCATTTTTTCATATCAAATGAACGGAACGTATGGGACGCCTCATCCCCGATGCCTGTAGGATCGATATTTAACGCTTTAAACTGCTCGATCAGTGCAAGGCATTCGGTTTCTACTGACTTTTTAAACTCTGTTTCAATTTCTTTAATTACTTCTGGTGTGATTTTTTCTCCCGTATACTCCCGGATATGACCTTCCAGTTTGATGGAAAAGCTTACCTCCTCCTTCGTTTTCATCTTTATTTTTTTGCTGGAGGTAATACTCTTCACAGAAACCATGGATCCATCCTTTAAATTAAGCGTATACGTTCCCTCCATGTACTGATCTGTCAGCAGTTTAAAAAAAATCATTTTCTCATTTGATATTTCTCCTACCATCTTATCCTCATTGAACAGGGCGACTCCGGTTATTTCCAATTCGTCTTTCCCTGAAAGAGCAAGTATTGGCAAATATGCGTCTTTCCCCTTGTCATAAAGATTGTATAAAAACAAATGAAGATTCTCCCTGGACAAATCCCTGCTTTCAATATTGTGCTTGATCAGATTGCTTAAATATACTGCCGTTCCTCTAATACCGTACTCTCCCTTTAATATTTCAGATGCTGATTTTTTCCCGACGGCCAAATAAACTCTTGATCCGACGCTTGCATCCCTCTGCAAAGCATCCAGAAGATTTGAAAAGCCCTCCTTGGCTAAATCTTCTCCGAAAATGGCAACCTGCAGCTTTCCGTACACAAGCGGATCAGATGATTTACGCTGAAGATTTGTAAGTAAATCTCTGGTTAAAACCGCTTCATCCTCAAGGATTTCACTTTTTACCGGCTGCTGCTTCTGGTAAACCGGTACAAGTATGGTTCCCTTAAGCTTTCCGTTTTCCTCCAAATCATAGCCTGATGCAAGGATGATATTTACATCATCAATGATTTCCTTTTGTATACATCCTGTTTGCGTAAAAATTATGAAGAAAAGGAGACTGAATATACAAATGATTTTCTTCATCCTGATCGCCCCTGCTTCTTCACTTTTTTCATAAAAAATTGCAGAAAGAGAATAATCGGTATGTATACATAAAAACCCAAACCTATATCTCCCATTATGCCGTTAAACTGATCAATTTGTTCTCTTGTCTCAAATAAATTAACCGCAATCAGCGTGATTCCCAAGACAATCAGCAGTGATTTTTTTTGTGCGATGTTCAGTGTTTGCTTTATCCCCCTGCTCGCACACCACAGGGTCAGGCAGATGTTAGGAAGAATGACAAGGTTCCAGTTGGCAATCCCAATGTATTCAAATCGCTCCACGAACGGAATCTCAACAATTTTCCAAATTGTGAGGGTCGCCCAAATATTTTTCTGCAGCTGTTCAGTACTAAAAAAAACAAGCGTTACCACCATGATCAGCAAATAGACTGATGTTGTAAATAAAATGGCTCCATGCGCCCATTTCTGAGATTTCTCAGCATTCTTAATGAACGGGTAATAAACAAGTAACGCTTCAAAACCAAGAACGGTCAGTGACATGCTTTTCGTTCCGGATAGGAGTTCACCAAATGAATGATCAAACATGGGCATTAAATTTTTCCATTCAGCGAATTCAAGAGGAAAGAAAAAGGTTAAAATGAGATAGCCTGGTAATACAACCCCAAAGAAACAAATCCCCGTCACAACTCGAAATCCTCCGGTTACAATATAATAAACCAATGCTAAAAACAGGGTGCTGAAAATCAGGACATTCATGTCAGGAAACATCCATACTTGAATAATTTCTACGAACGTCCTCAATACCTCTATAGCGAGCAAAGTAAAATATAAGGAAATGAGCAAATTAACCCCTTTCCCAAGCCATTTTCCAAAAATACGGTGATGAATGTCATGGATGTTCCCCTCAGCCCCTTTCAGGATTTTGTAGATCATCCATACCATCAGATGGGAAAAGACACCGGATACTATGACGGGAATCCAAGCATCCTGCCCTGCATCCTTCGCAATAATTCTCTGAAAACCAAGCACACCAACTCCAAATTGAAGACCATGAACTAAATAGAAGACGAGAAAATGAGAGACTTGATATTTTTCAGCAATTTTAGTCAACTCGAATCACTCCCTCACTCATCAATGTCCTTATTCTGAGAAGCCCTTTTTTTATCAAACCGGATTGGCTGTTGGGTCCGAAGCTGGATCGGCCTCTTTGACATCATGGAAAACGGAAGTCTGATCAGTGCGTCTTTCATATCAGCAGATCTTGGCGGATAGATTGGCTCCAAAAATGGTCTTCCCAGCGAAGATAACTTCAATAGATGAGTGGCTAAAACACAGAAACAAAATACAATTCCAAGCAATCCATAAAATTCTGCAAACAGCAGAAACGGAAAGCGTACTAAACGGATTGTATTACTCATTTTATAAACTGGCGTTGTAAAAGAAGCCAGTGCCGCAAGGGCCACAATGATCAGGAGCACATTACTTGTTAGTCCCGCCTCAACAGATGCGGTTCCAATTACGATACCGCCTACAATACCAATCGTCTGGCCGACCTTTGTTGGTAGTCTGGCCCCCGCTTCGCGGAGCAGCTCGATTGTCAGCTCCAAAAAAACCGCTTCAAGTATCGGCGGCAGCGGGATCTCCTCCCTCGAACTGACGAGCGTATTCAGCAAATCTCTTGGAATCAGTTCATAGTGAAAATTCAAAGCGGCTACATATACCGGCGTAACCAATATAGAAAAGGCAACAGACGCTAATCGGACGATCCGGAAGAATGATGCAACTATGTAATTGAAAAAATAATCATCAAATGCCGAGAAAAACTCAACCAGTGTACTTGGACCAATCAGCACTTGCGGCGACCCGTCAACTACGATGACAATCTTCCCTTCCGAGAGAATGGATACCACCCGGTCTGGCCGCTCTGAATCCAATAGCTGCGGGAAAGGAGAATGATGATTATCAGACATAATCTGTGTTAAAACGGAACTGTCACTAATGTGATCAATTTCAATTCCATTTAGTCTCTGCCACACTGTACGCACATTTTCATCATTCGCAATATTTTCCACATAAAGAACAGCAACCTTCGTACGGGTCAGCTTGCCGATATTGATTTCCCTTATTCTCAGCTGATCAGAGGGCATGCGCTTTCGTATAAGGTGAATGTTGGATTCCAGCGATTCAACAAAAGCTTCTTTCGGTCCTACCACACTGAATTCAACCTCTGGAAGACTAACCTGCCTCGCTTTTTCCATAAACACCCTAATAAGCAGGCACGACTGTCCATACTCAGAAAGGCTTACCATAATAAACCCTTGAAGCAGCTTCTCCTTCACTACATCGGTATCAGAGGTTAAAATAATATTTTCAACCGGCACAGAATCTTTTAATTCCTCAAGCGAGCTCCAGTCTTCTTTTGAAAGAACTGCCAGAACACTTTCATGAAGCATTTTCGAATCAATCAATGTCCTAAAATAAGAAATCCAATACTTAGCGGTCACACCCTTGTTTCCGTATTGAATAAAATCAGAAGAACTCCTCAATACTGCCATGAGCTCAGGCATCGAGGTCTTCGGTGACCCATCCATGTTTTTCATCAAATCCACAAGCCTCAACCCCGGTCCGATATGATTAGGGTTATTTTGCGAAAAATGGGAGAAAGTTATACAAGGATCCGGTAGCGCCCTGTATCCTTTGCCTTGCACAAAGATGCAAAGCGGCTGAAAAACCAGGCGCTGCAACTCGGCTATGCGATACCAAATATGGGTCAATTGATTCCTCGTATGCGGGCCACCTTCTTCCGAATACGGGCCAACTTCTTTTGAATGCAAACCAATCGGCAATTTCCGCCAAAAAACCTCTCCCTTCCATCCACATAACAAAAAACCCTTCCGCACAAGGCGGAAGGGTTTTTGAACCTATCATATTACATCGAAAAACTGTGATTCCCGATGGTTTTTTCTACTTTTCTTGTTTTGATCCATTCGCTTTCTGCTGTTTCAGGATTAAAGAAGTAGAGGTAATCTACAGATTTCTTTCGGAGTGCTTCTTCGGCGGCTTTTTTGGATTCGTTATCTGCTTCTGCATGAATTGTCCCATTGCCCACTGGCGAGAATGCGTTCTTCTCATAAATGACATCCTTCACAGAGTCTGGAAATTCACTGCTTTCAACTCGATTTAGTACAACCGAAGCAACAGCAACTTTCCCTTCATACGGCTCTCCTTTTGCTTCAGCATGGACAAGCTGGGCGAGAAGCTTCTTTTCCTCTTTAGACACAGCGATACTCGGTTCACCCCTGTCATTGCCCGGCTTTGAGCTTCTTTCAGGGATTCGGAGTGTATCACCCTCTATGGCAGTATTACGCTCTAAATGATTCCATTTTTTTATATCGTCAATCGAAACAATGTATGCAAAACTAATCTTCTCCATTGTTTCTCCTTTTTTCACTGTATGCGCCATTTTAGCAGAAGCAGGTGCTGCGCAAATGATAAATGCTGCACAGGCTATGGCAGCGATATGAATGATTTTTCTCATCGTCTGTTTCATTTCAGCCCTCCAGTCATTATTAAAAATTCATATGCTTCAGCCTACCAGCTTTTTCACTCCAATTCATTAGTGAATAGTTTCCAAATAGATTTCAGCCCCTATTAGCAATCCGTCTCTCTTCTTTCCTGCCAAACCGCTCAAAATTGAATGTCATATTCATAATTCTTTTAAAAAATCAGTTCTTATATAGGGGAAAAGTTAATTTTCGCTCAGAAAAAAAGAATTTTACTATGTAATTACCGGCGGAATAAAATATGCGGATGCATCCCATCAGGGAAGAAGAAAAATGACCTATTCAGAACTGCTAGAGAGATATAAGCCCATGATCTTGCATTTAATGAAAAGACTATCCATTTACAGAAATCATGAGGAATTCTTCCAGACTGCATGTATCGCTCTTTGGGAGGCATCTAATCAATACAGGCCAGGCAAAGGATCAATGGATGCCTATTTTTATCTGTATATTAAAGGAAAGCTAATGAACGAAATGACTCGGCATAACCGATTATTGAAAAGAGAGGACTTGAAGGACGATATCAGTTTTGCAGAGGAAAGCCATTCTTCAAAGGAAACCGAAGACCTGTATGACTGGGAGGAACTTACAAAGGGCCTTACCAACAATCAGAAGAAATGGATGAACGGCTATGCTTTTCACGGACTTACAGTAACTGAAATTGCTTCCATTGAAGGAGTGACTCCCGCTGCCGTTAAGAGCTGGAGAAGAGATGCGTTGAGGAAATTGAAAAAACAGCTTCCTAAATAAATTTTCCAAAAAAAAAGAGGATTCCGCCCTTTTCCGGGCGAAATCCTCTTCAGCTTCTCGCTGTTTCTATATACCGGTAAACGGTGTTGCCTCCGTGTCTGGCAATTCCGCGGAAATGCTTAAAATCATCTCTTTTAACAAGGACTTCACGAACAGGCAAGAAATCCTCTTTAGAGACTGGAAATTCCATGCGCTCTCCGTTTTTTAGCTGATTGAGCATCTCGTTTATTGTTTGATGATCCATACAATAGCCTCCCTTACCTGTATAAGTCTACAGGGAGAGCTTTTGTGAATCAATTGCTTTTTACATGATAGACTGGATTGCCTCAGAAATGTCGCGGTCCCCGCTGATAATTTCAAAGGTTTGATTTTGTGCAGATGGTTCGCTTAAGCACGATACGAGCACCTCTGCAACATCTTCACGCGGAATGGATCCTTCAGGGTTCACAGACTTAGAGGCTGCTATTTTTCCTTTTCCTTCATCATCAGTGAGAGCTCCCGGACGGACGATGGTATAAGAAATTTCAGCATTCCTCAAATACTCATCCGCAACGGCCTTGGAACGGAGATAAAGCTTCATTTCTTCAGGGGCCCGTTCAGGAGAGTCTGTCCCGATTGAACTCAGCATAACAAACTTTTTGACCTTATGTTTTTTTGCGGCATCAATCAGCTTTTTCGCTCCGTCCTGATCAATTGCAATCGTCTTATCATCACCGGTGCTTGACCCTGACCCAGCGGCAAAAATAACGGCATCCGCCAGCTGAACAGCTTCTGATACGTCCCCTTCTAAGTCGGCTATAACGGTTTGAGCCCCTTTTTGTTCCAGCTCTTCCGCCTGCTTCGGATCACGAATCATAGCAATCGGCTGATATCCTTGTTTTACCGCCTTATCAATAACCAATCTTCCTGTGCTTCCATTAGCACCTGCTATTAATACTTTCATTGTTATCACTCCTCTGCTCGTACTGTTCCCTGCTGAAGAGCAGTTTAAACCGATGAACTTTTTACTTCGATAAAGGCTGGCCGCTTTTATCAAGCCAGGTTTGCAGATCCTCAGCCAATCTTTTCGCATCCTCTATCCCCTGTTTATATAAAGCATCCAGCTTTACAGGATCGCGCTCGATTCTCCCAACCTCAAGCTTTTTTGTCGGACGGATAACGAAAATTTGCCCTTTTGCTTCTAGTTCATCTATATACGAAAGGGTTTCATTGTACATTCGATAACGTTCCAGTATAGCTTTTGCAAGCATCGGATGCTTTCGAAGGGTCCGCCTAACCATCCATTGGGCCTTTGGCGGCGACTTAACATACCCCTTGTTTCTAGTGAGCACCACAACATTTCTTTCTATACCATCCTTTTCGGCCTTTTTGATTGGAATTGAATCGACAATGCCCCCATCCATGAGCATTTTCCCTCCGAAAGGGACCATTGGGGCTATAAATGGAAGCGAGCTTGAAGCCCGGATGATTGTAAGTAAATCTCCCATCGTTTCAGGCTTATTATAATAGACAGGTTTGCCTGTTTCACAATCCGTCGTTCCGATTACAAGCTGCTCAGGATTACTGGAGAATGCTTCAAAATCAAAAGGGACGAGACGATTCGGTATTTCATCAAAAATATAATCCATTCCGAACAGCTGCCTGCTTTTAATGTAATTCTGGAGTGATAAATACTTAGGATCCCCTGCGTAATCAATATTAACTGTACGGTTTCGATCCATTTGTCTCGATAGATAAGAAGCGGCCATACATGCTCCCGCCGATACTCCAATTACATAAGGGAAATAAAGTTCGTTTTCCATAAAATATTCTAAAACTCCGGCTGTATAGACTCCTCTCATACCTCCGCCTTCCAGCACTAAACCTGTTTGTTCCACTTTCTCTTGCTCCTTTCAAACATGCTCCTTACACGTGACCAGAAACATAAAAATAAAAATTCCCCGTATTTATAAGTAACCCTCCCTGTTATGATAGCACAATAGAAATGGGCGATCTTAAATCAGGACTTGACACTGCTGGACAGCGCTGTCAAAATAGTCTTTACTTTATTGGCAAAATAGTGCAAAATGTTTTCTAATGGGGGTATTTAGTACGTTTGAAGGAGAGAGGAAATGAAGATTGCTAAAGTTGGAAACCTTATTGAATTTAAAAACGGCCTGCGCGGCATCGTTGAAAAGGTGAACGAAAATTCGGTAATCGTTGATTTAACGTATATGGAGAATTTTCTTGACCTTGAACTCGAGAGACGCACAGTCGTGAACCATAAAAACTATAAGATCCTAAAGGAATCCTGAACGGACTCCTTCTTTTCACTCGTTATATCTCATGAACAAAGGGATGGCCCATATGGCCATCCCTTTTCAATTCACTGATACACCTTTACTTTTACTTGCCTGCTTCCCCAGTTCATCGCTTCATTAAGGTCATTAAAGAAAACATCAATTTCGCTGCCATTAATCGCTCCGCCGACGTCACCTGCGACAGCTTTACCGTATCCCTCAACCTCAACGGTTGTGCCAAGAGGTATAACATTAGGATCTACTGCAATCACCTTGGATTCATCAAAGCGCTTTAAGTCAATCCCCATCTTAGTCACCCCTGAACAGCCTTGACAGTCCGCGGTATAGGCAGTGCTGTGGACGGTTACTTCTTTCACTGCACCTGAAGCCGGATTTGCTCTTTTGTTCAGTTCATTTAACGTTATTGGGCCTGCGATTCCATCAGCTGACAGCCCTTTACCGGATTGAAATTTTGCCACAGCGCTTTTCGTGCCCTTCCCGTATATTCCGTCAGCTGAACCTGAGTATGTACCCCATGCTTTTAGCTTGCTTTGCAAATCGGCTACCGGCTTTCCAATGTTTCCAGGCTTTAGCACTTTTATTTTTGCAATGGTTTGAGGACCGGCCACTCCATCTGATTTTATTCCTGCTTTACTTTGAAAATCACGAACAGCTTCCTCAGTGATCGACCCATAGATCCCGGTATTATCGTAATAAGGATATACTTGTTTAGCCAGCAAGTAGGTTTGAAGTTCTTTAACATCCCCATTTGACATTCCTTTATGCAGCAGCTGATCACCTAAAGCGGCCTCTCCTTTTGATGGTGCAAGTATAGCTGTTCCCAGTAGGCAAACTCCTAATATAGCAGTGGTTTTTCTTATCATGCTGTACGTTCCTCCTAAGATTCTAAATCAACATCTAAAATCTTCGTTCTGTTTTTCTGTTTATAATGGCACCCGGCCAAAAACAAAACGGACGCCCTATAACTCTTCCATTATCTTCTTCTCTTTCTGTCTTTTTTCATAGAAGGAAAAATTTCAGCAATAATGATTCGGTCTATGGTAAAATAAAGGGAAATTTTAGGCGGGGGAGAAGAAATGATTAGACCTCTTCTTATAGAATACGCATCGAGCCACCTAGAGCTTTTAATTGCATTGGATCAGCAAACAGATACTTTGCTGTATGAGCATGGAGAGCGATCCTCAGATTCTGCTGATTACCGGAATAGGCTTTCTGCCAGCCTTAATAAGCAATTGTTTATTTGGGTTAGCGAGGATCAGGACGGGTTTCATGGGCATCTTGCAGTATTACCCTGTCAGCTGAACAGAAACCGGCATAAAGCATCCGTTGTCATTGGCTTGCTTCCTGAATATCAAAACATGGGGATTGGCGGCAAGTTAATGGATACTGCGGTTGCATGGAGTAAGCTCCAGGGACTTCATCGGCTGGAGCTGACCGTTATGACGCATAACGAGCCTGCCATCGCTCTGTATAAAAAGAAGAAGTTTTCGTTAGAAGGAACAGTACGCCATTCCTTGCTTGTAAATGGGGAATGGGTTGACGAATACATAATGGGGAGGCTTTTATGAATTTTCCGGAGCTGAAAACTGAAAGGTTGAAATTAAGAGAAATTAATGAGGAAGATGCCGACAATCTGTTCGAAATCTTCTCAAAAGAAAATGTTCTTAAATATTACGGCATGGAACCTCTTAGGGAACTGACCGAAGCTAAGCTCCTTGCCAGACGGTTTCATGATGGTTGGCACCAGGAAACCTCTTTGCGATGGGGCATGGAGTACAATGAACAGCTAATTGGCACCATTGGATACCATAACTGGAACAAAACACATAAGCGGGCGGAAATCGGCTATGAGATTCACCCTGATTTCTGGAGAATGGGATTTGCTTCTGAGGCTTTGCAAGCAGCCGCCTGGTTCGGCTTCAAGACACTCGGACTCCATCGAATCGGTGCCACCGTCCGTCCTGAAAACAAAGCCTCACTTCTGCTATTGGAGAAATTCGGGTTTAAAAGAGAAGGAATTTTGAAAGGATACCAGTATATCGGTGGAGAATATTACGATTTGGTGATGCTTTCAATCGTTGCAGGGGCGGACCGAGTAACGGGTGACGTCTCAGCATAAGGATTCCGGACGATCGGAAATTATTTCTTTCTAAATAGAGTTATATTGGCTAAAATAAAATAAATTGGCTATTTTTCTTGTATACCAGTTATTTTTTCCGGACATCTTACCTATTTTCCGGTCAAGTCCATTATTTTGTGTAAAAGTTCATTACCATGTTTTCAACCTTATAAATTGGATAGGGTATGGATCTATAAAGGAAGAGAACTTAGTTCTCTTTCTCATCGTACATGTATTTTCTTTCTCCAGGATCAAGAGATTTTTCATAGTCCATCAAGACAGCTCCGATTAGACGAAAAGCAGACTGGGTGTTGGGGAAGATCCGAATGACACGCTCTCTTCTCCTGATTTCCGAATTTAGGCGTTCCAGATTGTTCGTGGTCCGCAGCTTCTTTTGAAAGCCCAGTGGCTCATTCATGAATTGGATGGCATCTTCAAAGCCATCGTCCAATAGAGACAAGACCGTTTCATATCCGCGCTCTCCATCATAGGTCTGCATAAACTCCTCTTTTAAAGCTCTAGCGTCCTCTGGTTTTGTGGCATCAAAAATACGCAGGAGGGCGTGTTTTAATTCTTCTGCCTGTTTCTTCGGCATGCGGTCAAAGAGGTTCTTTTTAAAGTGGAACGTGCATCTCTGCCAGCTGGTTCCGACAAAGGATTCCTGAATCGCTGCCTTCAAGCCCTTGTGGGCGTCTGAAATCATCAATTTGGGAGATTGAAATCCCCTGGATTTGAGGTAGCTAAAGAATTGCGTCCAGCCTTCTTTGGATTCGGAATGATTGACAGCCAGCCCAATGACTTCCCGTTTGAGCTGGGAGTTGACCCCAACGGCCACATAAACGGCTTTGGAAACTACACGCTGATGTTCGCGGACCTTAATATACAAAGCGTCCACAAACACATACTTGTAGTACATGACATTCAGGGGTCGGCTAGCCCACTCGTTCACGATGGGATCAAGTTTTTTGGTGATCGTGGAGACAAGGGACTTGGACACACTTTCCCCGCAAAGCTGTTCCATGATCTTCGTCACTTTGCGGGTCGAAACCCCGTTGACGACCATTTCTATCATAGACAAGACGAGTGCTTGGTCCGCACGCTGATACTTCTCGAATACAGATGTGGAAAACTCCCCGTTTCGGGTACGAGGGACTTTCAGGTTGATTTTTCCGATGGAGACGAGAAAGTCTCGGTCATAATAGCCATTCCGGTAGTCTGTACGGGCACTCGTTCTTTCATAAGCATCCGCATTCAGGTGCTCATCCCTCTCGGTTTCCATCATTTGATTGAGAATGAGGACAAGTGATGATTTCACCACAGCGTCCAAGTTGGAATTCATGAGGTGGTCTTTTAAGTCCTCTACATTTAGGGTAAGATTAATTTGGGTCATATTCATCCTCCATTACATTTTTTCTTGGTCGAAAACATTGTAACATGAGGGTGATATGACCCTTTTTCTATTTACACAATTATATGGACTTTACCTATTTTCCGGTTATAGTTCGGCTATTTTTCGGTTATATCGGCTATTTTATCGATTTATCGGCTATTTTTTCGATATATCGGCTATTTTTTCAATATATCGGCTATTTTTTCAATATATCGGCTATTTTTTCGTAATATCGACTATTCGCTAACATTCGACAGTAAGTAAAAAGGCCGTACATGGAGAGTCTCCTGTACGGCCTCTTTATTTAAAAACCTGCTTTGACTGTATTTACTTTGTCATCTTCAACCGTGACCAGCTTCACATCCCGCATAAAAAAGCTGAGCAAATCGCCGCGCTTGTCTTCAAACGTAATTCGTTCTTCTTCACTGAATCTCATTGCAACGGATGTCTTATCAAACTCACTCTCTACTTCTCTCGTCACATAAAAATCATTGCTGAAGTGATAGCGGATTTTGTATTTGTTCATTTTCTCCCCTCCCATTTCCTTTTTCTTACCTATTCAACAATTCCACTAAAGACTCCTTTTTCATCCGACTATTTTTAATTGGGATTTTATTTAATTCACTGGTAATAGAATGTAAATTCAAGGTTTTAAAAAACAGCTTCCCAGAAGGAAAGCTGTCTTATTTTAACGGTTATCCACTTTCTCCGGATACAAGTCATGATTCATCAAACGGTGCTCCGCCATTGTTTCATACTTTGTTCCCGGCTTGCCGTAGTTTGTATAAGGATCAATGGAAATTCCTCCGCGCGGCGTGAATTTGCCCCAAACCTCGATATAGCGGGGATCCATCAATTCAATCAGGTCATTCATAATGATATTCATGCAGTCTTCATGAAAATCGCCGTGGTTTCTGAAGCTGAAGAGATACAGCTTCAACGATTTGCTTTCCACCATCAGCTTATCCGGAATGTAGCTTATATAAATCGTTGCAAAGTCAGGCTGGCCTGTTTTCGGGCACAGAGACGTAAATTCCGGGCAATTGAACTTCACAAAATAATCGCGGTTGATATGCTTGTTTTCAAAGGACTCGAGAATGTCGGGGGAATATTCGAATAAATAGTTCGTTCCCTGGTTTCCCAATAGAGTGACTCCTGTCAGTTCTTCGTCTTTTCTTCCGCTCATCTTTTCTGTCTCCTTTAAACGCCGCGCTTGTTTCCCCAGAGCAGCGTATGCAGCTGCGGGAGAACGCGGACAAGATTTAATTGCTCATCTTCCATAACCTGATCGATCAGCCATTCATAGCGGCTCATCAGTATTTTCATCAATGCGGCATCATCGGCCGTTGCCGTATCATCATTTCCTACCTGCAGATAAAAGGGAATACCGGGATACTTTAAGTGAACCATTTTTGCATAGGCGAGATCCTCAGCATTGAATACGACAACCTTTAAGCTTGCAGAAGAAAGGGTGCCAGCTTCTTTCAACCGGTTAAAAACACCGCTTAAAACATCGAAATCCGTTTTCATCCCTGAGCTTGGCGGCTTGGGAGAAATGGTGAGATCATCAATCTCGGTGAACCATTCCTGGTATCTGCTTCCCTGTGTCTCCAGAGCAATCTCCATGCCCTTTTCTTTCAGCAGCGCAATGACTGGCTGCAAATTTTTTAATAGTGCCGGATTTCCTCCGGATACGGTCACATGTGAAAACCGGTTTCCGCCGATGCGCGTAAGCTCTGTCCATAACTGCCCGGCATCCATCTGGATGATTTCATTTTTCGCGGAACCGTCCCAAGTAAATGATGAGTCGCACCAGGCACAGGAATAGTCGCAGCCTGCCGTCCGGATGAACATCGTTTTTTGGCCGATGACCATCCCTTCCCCCTGTATCGTCGGGCCGAATATTTCAAGAACCGGAATCGTTTCAGCCATTGCTTTTCACCTTCTTCGGACGAAAAACCACATAACTGGTCGGTGTTTCTCTGACAAATACCTGGACACAGACAGGCTTGCCGGGAAGCTGATCCAATTCTGCCTGGATAACTTCACTTATTTTTCGGGCAACCACTTCTGTAGTCGGGAAATCCTCTGGACTCCCGGACTGAAAAAGGGCATGCTCATTTAAAATGGTATGATCAAATTGTCCGTGCACAAGATTTTTCAGCGTTTTAAAGTTTACAAGAAACCCTGACTCATCAAGCGTGTCTCCGGCAATCGTAACATTCACAAAATACGTATGGCCATGAACATTCCGGCACGGACCTGCACTCTCATGCGGAACAAAATGGGCAGCAGAAAGATGCATGTCTTTATTGAGCTCATATTGAAAGTCATGGTTCACTTGAGGGTAAATCTGCTGAATCATTGTGCCGCCTCCTTTTTGTTCAAATAGGCGTCAAGGCCATTTTTTCGTAACAGACATGCCGGGCATTCTCCGCAGCCATCTGCCGGAATTCCGTTGTAGCAAGTGAGGGTTTTCGTCCGGACATAATCAAGTGCTCCCAATTCATCTGCGAGCTCCCATGTTTCTTCTTTATTCAGCCACATAAGCGGTGTGTGGAAGACAAGCTGCTCATCCATAGCCAGGTTGACGGTCACGTTGCATGATTTTATGAACTGGTCCCGGCAATCCGGATAGCCGCTGAAATCTGTTTCGCAAACCCCTGTAACGATATGCCTTGCTCCAATCTGATTCGCAAGCACTGAAGCGAAGGATAGAAAGAGCAGGTTTCTGCCTGGAACAAAAGTCGATGGCAGCTCCCCTTCTTTTTGTTCAATTTCTATATCATTCCTTGTCAGCGCATTCGGTGCAAGCTGATTCAAAAGGGACATATCCAAGACGTGATGCCGGATTCCCTGCTCTTTTGCAATGGCTTCGGCGATTTCAATTTCAAGCTTATGCCGCTGATTATAGTTAAACGTGACCGCTTCTACTTCTTTATAATTTTTTAATGCCCAGAATAGACAGGTGGTGCTGTCCTGGCCTCCGCTGAAAACAACCAGTGCTTTTTCATTTTTCATGTTGAATCTCCTCCTGTAGACGGAGCTTCCAGTCACAACCATGTTTATCATGATTCAATTCGGTGAAATAATAAAGGCACCCCCAGAGAGGTGCCTTAGCGAATGATCTATAAAAAAACAAAAAACAATATCCAAGGAACGCCTCTGATATTGCTGTCCTTAGTTTTTTATAGAGGGTTGTGCTAGAACCTCTCCCGTTTTGAAAAACGGATTTGTATTTAGCTGACCTGTTCACTATACATGAAAAATGGCCATCTGCCAATACCGGAGGAGTTTTAATGGAAAAGAACCGCTTTTTGCAAGTGAGAGCCAGCTTCTGGTTTATCCCTTTGCTTTATGGAATTATTGCCCTGTTCCTGGCATATGGAAGTATGGCCCTCGACCGATATGCTTCAAAGCATACAGAATTATATGATTACATACCTGACCTTTTTCTATCTGACATGCAGCTTGCTCAAACAATTTTAAGCTCGATTGCCACCTCTTTGCTAACTATGACGACCATCACGTTTTCATCCATTCTTGTCGTCTTGACTACTTATGCAGCACAGTTTTCTCCAAGGGCTTTGCAGAACTTCACCTCGGACCGCAGCTCTCAGCGCGTTCTTGGGATGTTCACAGGGGGCTTTGTTTATACCATTGTTCTTTTGCTTTTAGCAAAAGATAAGGGCGGCGACTTGTTTATTGTTCCTGCCCTTGCCATTGTTGTTGCTTTTGCATGCCTTGCAGCGTTTGTCTTCTTCATCCATCACTCGGTGGCGTCAATTAAGGTCAGCAACCTGATCTTTCAAATCACAAGCAAAACAATGAAGGCCTGGAAAGAAAACTATGAAGATGACCAATCCCTGAACGCACTGTCTGAATGCGGCGAAGCTGAAGAAATTACTTCAGGCAAAGGCAGACAGCTGAAGAGCAAAAAAGCAGGATACATACAGCACGTGCAAATAAGAGATATGATACAAACAGCAAAAAAATTAAAAATAACAGTAAAAGTAGAAAAAGCCCTGGGAAGCTACGTAGATGAAGGAACACCTCTGCTTACCTATTGGGGGACGGAGGACCTCAGCGATGCAGACAGCCTGCTTAATCAGATTCTGATTATTCCCGAGCAGGAGCCTATAAGGGATGTCGGTTTTGGCATACAAAAGCTTTCCGAAATCGCCATTCGTTCCATCTCCCCGGCATTTAATGATCCGTATACGACAGCGAATGCGGTTGAGCATATTGCGAGAATTCTAACCCGTCTTGGAAAGAGCTACATTCCAAAACCTTTTTATACGGATGAAGAGAAAAAACTCCGTGTCATTTTTCATAAACCATCCTTTGAAGATTTACTTTATAAGAGTTTTTATCTTATCAGACACCATGGAAAAGAAGATACAGCCGTTATGCATTCCATTATATCTGCCCTATCTATAGTGGCGGACAACAATGATAAAGAAGTAAAGGAAATCATCTGGAACTTCTCGTGCTATATATTGGAAGGACTTCAGGAAACAGATTGGATCAGCCTTGATAAAACATATCTTAATCAACAGTTTCAAAGGCTTGCTGATGCCTGCTGCAGAGAAGAGAAATTTATGGGAATTTAAAAAAACGCGGGATATCCGCGTTTTTATTTTTTGCCGCTTTTATTATCCATTGTATGCAGGTAACTTGATTTGAAACGCTTTACCGGCAGCAGCCTTATTTTTTTACTGTTCCAATTCCCTTTGCTCCGTGGCTGAGGATGATTTTTTTTACCGATTCTGTCAATGAATCCTGTATATGTACGATAACAATCACTTCTTTTTCAGACTTTTTCAAGGTAAGCCCTTTTCTTTTCTTTTTGTATAAATATTCGATGGCGAACCCTGATATAATGCCCAAAACTAACCCGATTGAGCCCCATATGACCGGTCCCCAGTATAGGGCGAGACCATAAATGACTCCCAAAAGCATAAACACGGCACCAAAAACGCCCGCTAAATCCAGTAAACTCTTCTGATCATCAGAGAAATCTGTATCCATCAGCGTTTGGAATTCGCCTAATCGGTCCATGGGAATAGCCAGTATTTGTGTTTTATGGACTCCTGCTTTCTCAATTTCTGTTAAAAGCAATTCCAGCGAAGTAGAGTATGTGAAAGTTGAGATTAGGTAATTCAGCTTCACCACGTCCTTATCTACAGCGGCATTTTGAAATCCGGATGCTGATAGCGGGCTTTCAGATGCTTTTCCAGCTCCCTGTCAAAAAGCTTATTGTATTCAACTGTACTTACATAACTGTCATAAGCAAGAAAGACATATAAAGATGGCAAAAAAAGGAACCATTGCGGATTAGCCGTTTGTGAGATCAGATCAAACTCGCCACTTACCGTATATAGCACACATTTATAAAGTCCAGAATAATAGGCGGTAATGATCCAAAAGAATACTCCGAAAACAATGGAGGGAAGGCGATTTACATAAAAGTGTCCAAGACCTGGCGTAAGTAAAGACCAAAACAAAGCATAAACCGGATTCCTTTTTTCAAGTATGTTGATTTCAAGAGGATTGATATTTTTCATTTGAATGGGCGAGCCTTCCCTGACGGATAAAATAAAATATTTATTGTATTCAATCGACTGTCTGTAGCTGTCCCATATGATAAATACATAAAATGTAACATAGAGCCACAGCCATTCTCCATGCATTACCTTAACCGCCAATTCCGTTCTGCCTGTCATACTGTAGAAAATCCCCTCATTTAAATGAGCCATATTATTTGCAAAAACTTCCCAGGCCATCAGTAAAAAGCCTGTTATGTATTTTCCTAAAAGGACGTGCCCAAATCCAGGAAAGGACGCAGACCACCAGGCAACAATAAATGGATTTCTAAGATGAAACAGGTTCGTCATATACGGATTGACTGAGGCGATCAGCCTCCGGCGTTGAGAAGTATTTACAGGCACCAGGCTCCCTCTTTTCTAAAGGAATCCATAGTATTTTATCCAATAGCAATTATGCTATTCTTTCTGATGCATTCTGTTGATCCTTAGAGAGAATGAAAAAAGCTGCCTTTTAAAGGGCAGCTTTTATGACCTATTTGATTCCTTATCTGTTTCTTCAGAAAGCTCTTTAAGCGATTTCACTTCACCATGAGGGTGCTGGGCTTGCTTATGATCCTTCCACTGCCGTTCTTCCTGTTTTTTGGATTGGCTCATCTTTTTCATCCTTTCCTCTTGATTACTATTAGTTTCTTTAAGAAGAGAGGATTTATTCTTCCGGTTTTTCAGGGTGATTTTTTGTTAATACAAAATAAATGATTTCTCAAAGTAAAAAAGACCAAATATAATTAGGAATAGTACAAACAGCCTCTTATGGTTTCCACCCGCCTTCTCTCCTCCTATCTGCACTGCTCTATAGTTTATGCATAGCGTTCTTGGAAAAGAGTATACAAAAAAACACCTGCTTTAAAAGCAGGCGTCTAACGGTTCTTTCAAGTTGTACTTGCTATGCTTTGATCTACTTGTTCAAGAACGGCACTCGGACTTTCCTGAACTTGCCTTGTCAGCTCCAAATACTTAATATGATGATTCTCCATATCCCGAACCTTAAATGTAAAAGAACCGAATTGAACAATATCGCCTTTTTGGATGTCAAACTTTTCAGTAAGCACCCAGCCTCCGATTGTATCAACATCTTTATCATCAATTTCAAGACCGAACAAATCATTGATTTCACTTACCAGAACTTTACCGTCAAGAATGTAGCGATTGTCGTTGATTTTTTGAATATTAGGGACTTCGTCTGTATCAAATTCATCCCGGATTTCTCCAACGATTTCTTCTAAAATATCCTCTACCGTAACAAGACCGGCGGTTCCTCCGTACTCATCGATCAGGATGGCCATGTGGATGCGTTCTTTTTGCATTTTAACAAGCAGGTCCTGAATCGGTATGGATTCAATCACTTGGATAATCGGACGGACATATTCTTTTAGAGAAAACGAATCCTTGCTGTTCTTCTGAATTAAATTCGTGAACACTTCTTTAATGTTGACCATTCCGATAATATGGTCCTTATCGCCGTCTGTAACCGGATACCTTGTATATTTCTCATTTTGCATAATTTCAATATTTTCTTTCATTAATGAATCAATAGACAAGGAGACGATTTCCGTTCTGGGAACCATGATTTCCTTTGCGATCCGATTATCGAATTCAAAGATTTTGTTGACAAATTTAAATTCTGATTGATTAATTTCCCCGCTTTTATAGCTGTCTGAAAGAATGATGCGAAGTTCTTCTTCACTATGTGCCAATTCGTGCTCAGACACAGGTTTAAGTCCGAATAAACCAGTAATGTATCTGGCAGAGCCGTTAAGGGCCCATATAAAAGGGTACATGATAGTGTTGAACAGAATGAGCGGACGTGCGAGCAGCAAGGTAATTTCTTCTGCTTTTTGGATGGCCAATGTTTTAGGAGCCAATTCACCAATAACAACATGCAAAAAAGTCATGATGGCGAATGCAAAAGCAATAGAGATAACCGGTGTCAGAGCGTCTGGCAAACCAATCTGAACGAATAGCGGTTTCAGCAAATGTTCAAATGTCGGTTCCCCAAGCCACCCAATCCCAAGCGCTGTCACAGTTATTCCAAGCTGACAGGCTGAAAGGTAGCCATCAAGATTAGAAATAACGCGCTTTGCTGCTCCCGCGTTTTTATTGCCTTCCGCGATCAGCTGGTCAATACGAGAACTTCTTACCTTTACAATAGCGAATTCAGATGCCACGAAAAACGCGGTTAATCCAATCAATATTGCAATGAGCAATAAATTTACTATGTCCAAATATGTTCCTTGTTCCGTAATTTACGGAAAAGGAAGTCACCTCCTGGGTTGATTATAAAATGACCATCAGCGTATGATGGCAGTGCCGGTTAACCGGCAAAAAGTAAAACCGTTCCAAGGTTCTGAAAACCAGGCTTTGAGCCGGCAGCGAGCTCACGTTTTCATATATTATTGCTATTGTATGAAAAAACTGACAAACTGCCTTTTTCTCAAAATCCATTACTCATCCGAAGGGTTCATCGGATTCTTCCGGCCGTTAATTGTGGCCGATAAGCATGAAGCAGCCCGATATGGGAAAACCGATTGATCGGCTGTATCCCTAAAAACTTCAACATGTTCACTGCCCCATCTTATCACCCCAATCTTTATATAGTTACTAGAATCATATACGAAAGAAAAGTATACAGTCAAACATAACAGTTTCCCAATTTCCTTATAAATATGACGATAATTCTAGAAAAATACTTGGTTACCATCCTATATCTCATTTTTTCAGTCGTTTGGAAGGTTTTTCATTCTTTATACCGCCGGGGCTGGATAACAAAAAAAAGCGCAAGCGCTTTTTTTGTTCTTGTTTACACCTATTGGAATGAAGGTGCAACTTTATCTGCAAATTGACGGTAATCAATCAAGTAAAAATCTGCTCCCTCTGAATCATTCTGAAAGAGACAAGTTTTGATTCCGAGCTTTTTTGCAGGAAGGATATCCAGTTCCCGATCACCTATTGCAAGATCAATATGGTGCTTTTGATGAAGGTATTGATAAGATGCCGAATCGGGTTTTCTCGGAAATCCATCGTCACCGGCAACAATTTCATCGAAGTAATGCTCCCACCCGTAGTGACTTAAAATAGCTTCCACTTCATTCCTTGGTTTATGCGTCATGATGACGTTTTTTGAAGCGTATTGCAGCACCTTTTCTACGTATGGAAAGGGCGGCTTCAATACAGGAGAAAGAGCCTTTTCCTTCTGTTTAAATTCGGCAATGTCCTCTTTTGTCATTCCAAAGGTTTGTGCAGCATGCGAAAAAGACACCTTCAGCTGTTCAAAAATATGCTCTTTTTTCACGTCTGGCTTTAAAAGCTTGTACATCGTTTCGGTAAACGCCGGGTACGTATTAAATAGTGTCCCGTCAAAATCCCATAAAATATGCATCTCAACTATCACCCTTATTTTTCAGCTAAGTCCTCTGTACTTAGCCGTTGTGAGTTCCTGAATATATTCCTTCAAGTCAGGCATATCCGCCTCCCGGGCAATCCGGATCGACCGTTCAATATCATAAGGAACCCGTATAAGCTGAATGGAGAACGGTCCTTCTGCCTCTTCACCTTCCAGCCCTTCAAGAACAGCATAGGAAGCCTGATTCATATCCAGCGGATTTCCCACACTTCCTGCATTAAACAGCATTTTATCTTTATATTGATGCACAAATGCCTGATGCACATCTCCATAGCCTGCTATATCAGGCTGCATAAGAGATTCTCCAGTCATTTCTGTATTCTCAAACATGCTCATTCTCCGTTCAATTGAATCCCAAGGCTGGATCCTTGTATAAATGCTAAATGGCGAAGCATGAAATAACCGGATTAATCGGCCGCTCATGGTTAGTTCAGCTGAAAAGGGAAGCAGTGTTAAATAACGGCGGTCCTCATCTGTCAGCTGATCCTGATGCCATTTCAGCGTTTCAAATTCCGTTTCTTTCGTTATAAAATCATCCCAGTTTCCTTTTACCGTTATTTCACAATGCTCTCTGACCATGGCAATCGCATCATGGGATTGCGGGCCTTTCCCTGCCAGGTCACCGAGGCAAATAATTTTTTCGATTCTTCTAAATTGAATATCGTCCAGAACGGCTTCAAGCGCCGGGACATTCCCATGTATATCCGAAATTACAGCTATTCGGTTCAATTGACGTCACTCCTTCTTCCAGACAGGTTCCATTTTAACATAAAATCATCCTCTCCCTGGTTTCTTTTTCAGAAGCAGTGCCCCCAGAAATAAAAGGCTTATGTAGCCAATGACAGGATAGATGGCAGAAATTAATTTACCATAGCCTATAAAACTCAAGAAAAAACAAACGGCCAGAATGATAGCAATCATACCCATTCTGGGAACACGGATAAATTGAGAAAGCAGGCGTTCCATCCCATATAAGTTCCCAATAATGGAGGTGAGGACCTCTCCAAAAATAACTAAAACGTACAAATAATATGCAGCCGAAAAGACTGTATTCATTACCTCAGCCATCGGAACTTCAAACTTCACAGCACCCGGCACAAAAAGGAGGGCCAAGTGGCTTCCGAGCATTATGATCATTAATATCAGTCCGCCGAGTCTGCCGCCTTTTTTTAACACTTCCTCATCTTTGATCTCAGCTGCAAGCGGAACGAGCACAGCCTGAGCAAGTCCAAGATTATAGGCTGCATAGCAGACAGAGGAGACGGCCCACCCATGATCGAACAGCCTCATACCGGTAAAAACAGCATTCGCGCCGCCCTCGGTAATAGCGCTGGTCAACACGACCAGACTGAGCAGAAGCAGCATCGGCACAACCAGCATATTGACGCCGACCACTCCATGCAGCCCTTTCGCCATAATCATTAGTGTCAAAACAATACTAATCAGCACCCCAATTGAAGCAGGAAGGCCTAACCGTTCCTCAAATATAGCTCCGGCTCCGGAAACCATTACAGAGGTTACCCCAAATAAAAGGAGCAGCATGACTGCATTTACTGCTTGCCCTGCATGCCTCCCTAATAAATAGATATTCATTTCTTTAAAGGAGGGAGCTTGGATTCTTGAGGCGATCACCATCAGCTTTGTTCCAAGATGAATAAATAAACTTCCTGCAAGGAGAATCCCGATGGTTCCCGCCGCACCAAAACGGGTAAAGAATTCAACAATTTCTTTTCCGGTGGCAAAGCCTGCCCCGACTACTGTTCCTACATACACAAAAGCGATCTGCACGACTATAAAGCTTTTATTTAGCATGACGGTCCATCCCTCCCCTTCTTTTTAAAGGTATGAGACAAGTTCCTTGAAAAGAAGGTGAAAGATGGATTAAAGTCATTGGCAAACCTAAAAAAATTTTTCAAACAAAATACTTGAAAGTCAAAAAAGGTCAAATTATAATAATAGTCAAAGATAGTCAAAGTCAGTAAAATTTTAAGGAGGTTGTTTTTTTATGCAATGTCAAAACTGTAAGCAAAATCAGGCAACCGTTCAGCTAAATGTTCAAATTAACGGAGCCCGTAAACAATTACAGCTCTGCAATACATGCTTTTCACATTATGAAAGTCAAATTCCTTCCGGCGGTTTCAGCGGCGGAGGATTCTCTTCCTTCCCTTTCGATCAGTTCTTTAAAAACGCAGGCAGTCAGGATGAAGGTACACCTGGTGCAGAGAATCAAAAATCCGGCCGCAATGGCGGAGGGCTTCTTGATCAAATGGGCCGCAATCTTACCCATGCTGCAAAAGCAGGGCTAATCGATCCAGTCATCGGCCGGGAAGAAGAAGTAAACCGGGTTATTGAAATTCTTAACCGGCGCAACAAAAACAATCCGGTTCTTATTGGTGAACCTGGGGTTGGTAAAACAGCTGTAGCTGAAGGTCTCGCATTGAAAATTTCTGAAGGGAAAGTTCCTTCTAAGCTATTGAAAAAAGAAGTATATCTGCTCGACGTAGCATCCCTCGTTGCAAATACGAGCATGCGCGGCCAATTCGAAGACCGGATGAAAAAACTCATTGCCGAGCTTCAATTACGTAAAAACGTTATTTTATTTATTGATGAAATTCACCTAGTAGTCGGAGCAGGATCTGCGGAAGGCTCTATGGACGCCGGAAACATCTTGAAGCCTGCACTCGCACGGGGTGAAATGCAGCTGATTGGTGCGACGACATTGAAGGAATACCGCCAGATTGAAAAAGATGCTGCCTTAGAACGCCGCTTCCAGCCTGTCATGGTTCACGAACCATCCCTGGATAAAGCAATCGAAATTCTACAGGGCATTCAATCAAAATATGAAGACTATCATGGCGTTACATTCAGTGATGAAGCCATCCGGGCTTGTGTAAACCTTTCACACCGCTATATTCAGGATCGTTTTCTGCCTGATAAAGCGATTGATTTGCTTGATGAAGCCGGTTCAAAAGCGAATTTAAAAGCAGACCGGGTGGAGGAAGCCGATATTCATGATCAGCTCAGCAAGCTTGCAAAAGATAAAGAAAAAGCGGCTGCTGAAGAGAATTATGAACTTGCGGCAAAGCTCCGCCATGAAGAAATTTTGCTTGAAAAACAGCTTGAGAAACAGGATCATCAGGAAAAAATGAATGTTGGACTTAGTGAAATCCAGGCGATCATTGAACAAAAAACCGGTATCCCAGTAGGAAAGATTCAGGAAGACGAACAGGCCAAAATGAAAAACCTTGAAGAAAGCCTTGCTAAAAAAGTGATCGGCCAGGAAGAAGCGGTCCAAAAGGTAGCAAAAGCAGTACGCAGAAGCAGGGCCGGCTTGAAACGCAAAAATCGTCCAATCGGTTCCTTCCTCTTCGCAGGACCAACAGGTGTAGGGAAAACTGAGCTGACCAAAACCCTGGCAGAAGAACTGTTTGGAACGAAGGACTCCATGATTCGTCTTGATATGAGTGAATATATGGAGAAACATGCCGTATCCAAAATCATCGGTTCCCCTCCAGGATATGTCGGACATGATGATGGGGGCCAGCTCACAGAGAAAGTACGCAGAAACCCATACAGCATTCTGCTTCTCGATGAAATTGAAAAAGCCCATCCTGATGTCCAGCACATGTTTCTTCAAATCCTGGAAGACGGGCGTTTAACTGACAGTCATGGGCGCACGGTCAACTTTAAGGATACAGTCATCATCATGACCAGTAACGCAGGAACTTCCGAAAAACGAATGACTGTAGGATTTGATACGGAAGCAACATCAGCTATAAAAGAGAGCACACTGCTTGATTCACTCGGAACATTCTTTAAGCCAGAATTCCTGAATCGCTTTGATGCAATCATTGAGTTTCAATCGCTTGAAAGAAAGCATATGCTTTCAATAGTCGAACTCATGCTTGAAGAGCTTCAAGAAACCTTGCATGAAAAAAATATGAAGCTGACCGTTTCAGATGAAGCCAAAAACAGGCTGGCAGAACTGGGCTATCACCCTGCATTCGGTGCCCGTCCGCTTCGCCGGGTTATCCAGGAACAGCTGGAAGACCAAATTACAGACCTGCTCATTGATTACAATGAACTGGACCACGTACAGGCAAATGTTGAAAACGGGATCATCACTGTTTCAAGATCTAAATAATTATAGAGGTCTGTTTGAAAAGTTCGGCTGAGAGGAAATAATTGAAAATGAACCCCCCGTATGAGCATCCCGGGGGGTTCATTTTTTATTAAGTAATTTGAATAATTACGGGTTACGCTGATTGAAGCGGAAGGTGCGCGGCTCCAGCTTAGAGCAGCGGGAGAGCTGAGACCCCGCAGGCGCTTGCGCCGCATAGGCTCACCGCCCGCCCCGATGAAAGCAAGCAGCTCACATGGCCAAATCAAACAGCCCTCCAATTCAGAGGGCTGTTCTTTTTCCTTTATTATTATAATGCTTTGTCATCCACTTGGTTCAGCCACTTGGTAATTTCTCCGACTACTGATTCTACGGTGCCTTCATCAAATGGTGATTTCAGGCCAGCTTCTTCTACAAGACCGAGGAATGCTTTGCTTCCTCCCTGCCTGCAAAGGTTCAAATAACTGCTCCAAGCCGCCTCTCTGTCTTCATGAAGCTGTTTCCAATACTGAAGTGCGCAAATTTGGGCAAGGGTGTAATCAATATAATAGAAGGGAGAATTATAGATATGGCTTTGCTTTTGCCAAAAACCTCCCTGCTCGAGATAATAGCTGTCTTCATATTCCCGGTGCGGAAGATATTTCTTTTCCAGCTCTCTCCACGCAAGGTTTCTCTCGGCTGGTGAAGCATTTGGATTTTCATAGATGAAATGCTGAAATTCATCGACTGCAACTCCATAAGGAATGAACTTAAGCGCGCCGCTCAAATGAGAAAATTTATATTTTTCTGTGTCCTCTTTAAAGAAGAGCTCCATCCATGGCCATGTAAAAAACTCCATGCTCATTGAGTGGATTTCACAGGCTTCATGTGTCGGCCACTGATACTCCGCAACATCAAATCCGCGGCTCATGTACACCTGGAATGCGTGCCCAGCTTCATGTGTCAGCACATCAATATCCCCTGATGTACCGTTAAAATTAGCGAAAATATATGGTGACTCATAATCGGCAATATACGTACAGTAGCCTCCCCCTGCTTTGCCTTTTTTAGCAAGCAAATCAAGAAGATTTTTATCCGCCATAAACCGGAAGAATTCATCGGTTTCAGGAGAAAGCTCCTTATACATTTCTTTCCCATTATCCACAATCCAGTCTGGATCTCCTTTCGGAACCGCATTTCCGGACGTGTATTCAACAGGCTCATCATAATAAACCATTTCATCCATGCCAAGACGCTCTTTTTGGCGATCATAAAGGCTTGTCGCGATTGGAACGATATGCTCTTCAACCTGTTTCCTGAATTTACTGACCATCTCAGCGTTATAATCAATCCGGTTCATTCTTGCATATCCCAGCTCAGTAAATGTACGGAAGCCAAGCTTCTTAGCAATTCGGGTACGGATTTTCACAAGCTTGTCATAAATTTCGTCGAACTTATCCGCCTGGCTCGAAAAGAATTCAAATTTTGCTTCACTTGCCCGTTTGCGCAAATTGCGGTCTGTTGATTCTGCCAGGGGCTGAAGCTGCACAAGGGTATATTCTTTTCCGTCAAATTCAATTTTCGCTGATGCTACAAGCTTCGTATACTCACTGGACAGCTTGTTTTCTTCCTGAAGATCTGCAAGCACATCTTCCTTAAAGGTCTTCAGCTGCGTTTCAGCAAGATCAAAAAGCTGCTGTCCCCATTGCGCTTCTAATTTTTCACGGTATTTAGACCGGACAAGCTCCTCATAAAACTCAGTCACAAGCGCCTGGATATGCGGCTGAAGTTCATCCATGAAATCCTGCTCTGCTTTATAAAATTCATCATTTGTATCAATAGAATGGCGGATATAGCAAATGTTCGACATCGTATCTGCTGCATTCCTGATTTTATAAATTTTCTTCATTGCCTGATCCTGATCTTCAAAACTGCCAGCTTCTCTAAATAAAGAGAGGGCTTCCTTAAATTCAGTCTGAATTTGATTCAGATCGGGTCTTTTGTATATGTATTGTTCAAAACGCATTGTAACACTGCCTTTCCTTTGAAATAACCTGCTTTACAGTTATTCTTCATCCGGACGTAAAATCCCTTCTCAGGATGATTTCCTTTTTCCTATTAAGATTGGCATGATTTATCCGATATAGGAAGTAGACAAAGGGCTCATGCCCGCACCGGTGCTATAAGAAAACCGGAATACAGAATGTACAAAGGTTTGGTGAAATCATGGATAAAACAACACTTATAGGTCTCATATTAGGAATTGCCGGAGTCGGCGTGGGAATGGTCCTGAAAGGAGTCAACCTTTCTGTACTGATTAACCCAGCTGCGATCCTAATCATCATCGTCGGTACTGCAGCCGCTGTTGTAACAGCTTTTCCGGCTGACGAAGTAAAAAGAGTTCCAAAGCTATTCGGGGTCTTATTTAAAGAGAGAAAAATACCATCCATTCAAGAGCTGATTCCCATGTTTTCCGAATGGGCACAAGTTGCCAGGAAAGAAGGACTCCTAGCCCTTGAAGCAAAGCTTTCAGACGTAGATGATATGTTTCTTAAAAACGGATTGAGCATGGCTGTTGACGGACAGAATGCGGATTTTATTCGTGATGTGATGAGCGAGGAAATAGAAGCGATGGAAGACCGGCATGCTTCAGGAGCAGCTATTTTCACCCAGGCCGGTACATACGCTCCTACTCTTGGAGTTCTTGGGGCTGTAGTCGGACTGATTGCTGCTCTTTCCCATATGGACAAAACAGATGAACTCGGACACGCGATTGGAGGAGCTTTCATCGCCACCCTCCTCGGAATTTATACCGGGTATGTGCTATGGCATCCTTTTGCGAACAAACTAAAAAGAAAATCCCGCCAGGAAGTTAAAATCAGAGAAGTCATGATTGAAGGGGTTCTGTCAGTATTGGAAGGACAGGCACCAAAAGCTATTGAACAGAAGCTTGCTACGTATCTTCCTGCTGGTGAGAGAGTAAAGCTGAAGATGGATGGTGAAAATTCAGATGGCTAAGCGGAAGAGAAAAGAAAAGCATGAGGAGCATATGGATGAGTCCTGGCTCATTCCATACGCCGATCTTTTAACTCTTCTTCTCGCCCTATTCATTGTGCTTTTTGCGATGAGTTCCATTGATGCGAACAAATTTCAGATGATGGCCAGGGCTTTCAACAGCACCTTTGAAGGCGGTACTGGAATTATGGAATATCCAAGTCCGCTGCCGGATGGAGAAATGGAGCAGCTGGATGTGACCAAAGCCGAGCCAAAGGAACAGCAGGAACAGAAGCAAGAACTCGAGAGGCTTAAAGAAGCCGAGAAGAAAATAAATGAGTATATCACCAATAAAGGTCTGAATGCTAAACTGAAGACCTCGCTGACCGATGAAGGTCTTCTCATTACCATCAATAATGATATCCTCTTTGAATCAGGCAGCATTTATGTGCGGAAACGAGATGAGGATTTGGCAAAAGAAATTTCCCAGCTCCTTGTTATGGAGCCGCCGAGGAGTATTATTGTCAGCGGTCATACAGACAATATTCCGATTAAAAATGCTGTGTTCGACTCCAACTGGGAACTGAGCGTAATGAGAGCCGTCGAGTTTATGAAGCTCCTTCTTACAAACCCTGAGCTATCTCCAGAATTGTTCAGTGCAAAGGGATATGGAGAATTCAAACCGATCTCGGATAATAAAACAGCAGATGGAAGACAGAAAAACCGGCGTGTTGAAATACTTATCCTTCCGCTTGCTTCGAAAGAACCGGCCAAATAAAGGCAAACACAAAAATAAGACCCTCCAAAAATGGAGAGTCTTATTTTTGTTCCTTTGCATGAAAACCGATCCGTTTCATCATTTCAATAGCTTGTGCTTTTTCTTCTTCTGAAAGAATTCCGATAATATCATCGATTTTCTGCTGGTGGGATGGAAATATGTCTTCGATGAGAGCTTTTCCCTCAGCGGTTATATGGGCGTAGGTAACCCTGCGATCTTTATCACATGCTTTGCGGGCAAGGAAGCCTTTCTGCTCCAGCTTGTCCACTACATAGGTAATACTTCCGCTGGCTAATAAAATCTTTCCTCCGATTTGCTGAAGGGGCTGGTCACCTTTATGATAAAGCAGCTCCAATACACCAAATTCGGTCGGGTTCAGTCCAAAAGAAGTAATATGCTTGTTCATTCTGTCATTAATCGCGCGGTAAGCCCGGGATAAAACAACAAAGAGCTTTAATGATTGTTCTGATTCATTCATGTTATATCAATCCTTCAAAGTTAGAAAATCTTGAATTCCAACTAAATCATAGTAAAATATTCATGTGAAGTCAATAGAACGGACTTAATAACCGTCTCACTTTATTGAAATGATTTCGCGATCGTCTTCTATCCTGTGCTTAATTGGCACTATCCAATTTTGATAAGTCTCTTCAATCTCTCCCGCTCCAAATTTTTTCATAAAAAAAGCGTAGAGGACAAAATCCCTCAATTTTAGGAAGAGAGAAATGCTTTTTGCCATTTCTTCAGTAAAGCACCTTTCCTCTTTATACCCCTTTATAAACCCCTTGAAAAAGCGGATGCATTTTTCCTCAGGATTTTGTTCCCCATTTCTTTCCATAGTCCAGGCATAATAATAAAGGGGAATAGCTACATCACTTGCAAACCAGTGATAGGAACTGTCATCAAAGTCGAACAAGTAAAGCTCTTCCCTATCAACATGAAAATTCCCTGTATGCAGGTCAGAATGGATAAGGCCAAAATGATCTTTCTTAAGTACACTCAGCTGCTGGAGCAGATTATTCTTCTGCTGAAGAATTTCATCTGATACATCCGGTACAAATCGCTGGATATCAAGCAGTTCTTCTTCGTGCCATTGCGGTCTGCGGGGTTTACCTGAAGCGGGCTCATATTCACTAGAAGCGTTGTGCATTTTACCGATCGTTCTGCCCCATTCGAAAAACAGCGGTTCATTCCATTTGGGACCGTCTGCTGCAATTCGATCGCCAATGGCTTTTTCAAATAAACAGCAGTAAAATTCTGTTCCAGATTCGATCGGTATGACATGGATGCTGGTCCCATTTGAGCTAATCGGCCGGCAAACATGAATGTTTTTTGTATGTAAAAATTCGATCCAGTCCATTTCAGCCTGAAGCTGTTCCAGGCTTCTATGGCTTGAATGGGTAATCCTGAGAATAACGGGGGATCCATTTAACTGTACTTCATACACAAAATTTTCTGCATCCCCCAGTTTTGCTGCGTTTACGCTCTCTGCGCCAAAAAAATGAGCAGACTTCTTAATGATTTCTTCATTAAATTGTTTCCGAACGGACGGTTCCATCTTCATTCCCCTCTTTAAATAGCAAGGATACTTTCAATTTCATTCAGAATTTCATACGAGAGTATGACTTCAGATGCTTTGGCATTTTCTTCAATCTGCTCTGGAGTAGAAGCTCCAACAAGCGTACTCGCAACATTTGGGTTCCTTAAAGTCCACGCAAGAGCCAGCTGCGCCAGACTGATATCCAGACTTGATGCCAGCTCAGAAAGCATAGATACTTTCCGGTTCATGATGTCATTTAAGATTTCCTTAACCCACGTATTAACCTCTTCATTGGAGGCGCGGCTGCCCTTTGGAATTTTGCCTTCCATGTACTTTCCTGTCAGCACCCCCTGGGCAAGCGGAGACCAAACGACTTGGGAAATTCCATTCTTTTCGCTGATTGGCATAATTTCTTCTTCAATATCACGATGGAGCATATTGTATTGAGGCTGATTTACAATAATTCTTTCCAGTAAATAACGGTCTGCCACATGAACCGCTTCCTGAAGCTGGGCAGCCGACCATTCACTTACACCAGCATAAAGGATTTTCCCCTGTCTGATTAAATCATCAATGGCTCTAAGTGTTTCTTCAAGAGGGGTTTCTGCATCATACCGGTGGCAATAAAAGACATCGATGTAATCCAAGTCCATTCTTTTCAGGGAAGAATGCACTTGCTCCATAATATGCTTTCTTGAAAGGCCCCTGTCATTAGGACCTTCTCCTACTGGCCAAAACGCCTTGGTTGTAACGACATAGGATTCTCTTTCAAATGATTTCAGGGCTTTTCCCATAACCTGTTCAGCCATACCTTTTGCGTAAACATTAGCACAGTCAAAAAAGTTAATGCCCGCTTCATATGCTCTATGTATAATCAATTCCGCCGACTTTTCGTCAATCGTCTGCCCGAATGTAAGCCAGCTTCCAAGACTGATTTCCGATACCTTCAGCCCGGATCTCCCTAATCTTCTATAATTCATCCCAATCCCCCCGTGTGTAATCATCTACGTTTGTAGAGTATTTGACAGAATTCTTTAAAATCACTCTAAACTTATCAGAAATTTCCAACATCGTAAAGCAGTTTTAGAGGAAAACCATTTTACGAATGGCGACATATTCAGCACAGTTAAGGAAAATTGTCGTAATAGCGCTCCGACTTTTCAATTTTCAGGCAGTTTGTGGTACATTTGAATGAGCTTTAATAAAAAGAGAAAGAAATTCGAGGTGCCGCATGAACGACGTCTATACCGGTAGCATTCTATCTGCCCTATCAACTGGATTGGGCGCCGTACCTATATTATTTTTAAAAAATACATTGACGCATAAATGGCGAGATATCCTGCTGGCGTTCTCAGCCGGGATCATGATGACCGCTTCCATGGTCAGCCTCATTCCTGAAGCATTAAAAATCGGGGGAATGCTGCCGGTCGTGGCGGGATTATTGTTAGGGGTATTAATTCTTACAATATTGGAGAAACAGATTCCTCATATTGATCTTGAGCACTCGAGAAGCGGGATACAATTTGATGAGAAAGCACTCCTGATCATCGCAGCCATTACTCTGCACAATCTTCCTGAAGGCTTATCCGTTGGTGTGAGCTATGCGGCTGATGCAAGCGATACGGGGAATCTGATCGCTTTTGCAATTGGTTTTCAAAATGCACCGGAAGGTTTTTTAGTCGCCTTATTTCTGATCAGTCAGAATATCGGCAGAATGAAAGCATTTCTTATTGCAACAGCCACCGGGGCAGTCGAAATTGTAACTTCAATGCTTGGCTATTATTTAACCAATTATGTAAATACACTCGTACCATACGGGCTTTCATTCGCAGCAGGTGCTATGCTGTTCATCATCTATAAAGAGCTGATTCCGGAAAGCCATGGAGACGGAAATGAACGGACAGCAACCTACGCCTTTATTACCGGAATTGTCATGATGCTTATGCTGATTGAGGCCTTCTAAAATGCAAACAAGACTGGAAACTTATTGTCTCCAGTCTTGTTTTTTAATGCTCTGCAGCAGCCTGCTGCGACTCTGATGCAAATCCCCACTTGGCCACTCGGGTGACCAGCTTCGAAAAGGGTGTGGCGGTCCTGTGTTCCTCCCACTCAAGCTGCTGAAATTGATTCAATAGCTCGTCCAATTCCTGACTGTATTTAACGACTTCGCTGCTCGTGTAGCTTTTGGATTCAGCAGCAGAAATCATTTCCTCTCTTTTAGCATTTATTTTAGTAATTAATTCTTCTTTTTGCACTTGTTCAATCACATTTTCTCCTCCTCATAGGATTTAAAAAAGCTGGGTATTTTAAAAACCTAATTTTGTAAATTCCTAGAGAAAAATTTGCCGAATCATATATAAATATGTTACATAATTGTTAATATTTAGATTTTATTATTTTGTTCCCATTTTGGGAACAGCTTAAACCATTTTTTTATAAAAAAATATATAATTGCAGAAACAGAAAAAACAGCCAAAATAAAAGAGCTTGAGGAACCGCATCCTCAAGCCCGATATTTCCTATAAAACTTACTTTCCTTTACCTGCGGCAGCCTTTTCTTTATGAACATCATCAATAAAGGTGACGCGGAAATCCTTTTCTTCCAGCTTGCTGATAATCTTATTCAGCTTCTTCTCCGTCAATTCATGCGATAGATTTAAGACAATTCTGCGCAAATAATCCCCATTATCCAAGGTTAGCATTCCCTCTATATTAACGTCCTTTACTGTGCTTACCAATTCCTTGATGGCTCCCTTGTGCTCCTTCGTTGCGACAGTCATTAAATATCCGCCTGTCTTCATACCGAAAGAGTCCTCCAGTACATTCATAATATTTGCATGGGTCATGATTCCTGCAAATTCCTGTTCATCATTAATAACCGCAAGAAATGGCAGCCTTTTTATCGTTAAAAACGCTTTGATAAATGATTCTTCCTCAGAAATAAAAGCATCCTGATCTTTAATGAGTGACGTGATTGAATCTTCATCTTTTCCATCCTGTTCATGATAATATTCAAGGAGGGTAACCTTGTAGATCAAACCGGCAAATTTTTTCCCGCTTTCATCTAGAACCGGAATGCTTCTGTATCCGGTTTTCTTCAATTGATCATATGCTTCTTTTACAGTACTTGAAGCCTCGCAATATTTTACCTTTTCTTTTTCCACATAATTATAACGAATTTTCATCATAGCCCTCCTAGTAAAGTAGACTGATAAGGATTTTAGAGAATTTTACACTTAAGGGGGTAATAAGTAAAGAAAATTATGATTTTTCAGTCATTATCTTTTTACCTTTAAGTTTATGAATCTAATCCCGTAAAACGCTGTTTGTTAAATACAATCTTGAATTATTTTATGTATGCGGCTTGGTGAAAAGATGGATAGCCAGATTCTTAGACGGGCGTAGGGGTAAATTAATGCGTGAACGGCTTAATTCCATGCCCCATTGGACAGAAAAAATGGGACTTACAAATTCCGGTCTCTACCAGCTGAGTAAGGGCAGGTACCACTATGTAAAGTAAACCACTAGGCACTTTGGCCCCCCATGGAAATCAACAGCCAGGTTTAACCTTGCTAACCAAAAAAAGAAACGGAGGCACTCCCCCGTTTCTCTCTTATTTTGCTCCCAATTCCTCTTTATCGTAAATCGGCACCCAGCCCTCTTTTGTAACGAAAATTCTTACCGCTACAACTTTACGGTCTTCCTGAAGTGTAAAATAGTGTCGGATATTTTCAGGGACGGAAATCAAATCACCGGGAACTAGCTCAACATTGAAGAATGAGCCGTCTTTTGCCTGTATGATAAATACCCCATGCCCGCTGACAATAAATCTAACTTCATCATCTGTATGATGGTGTTCCTGCTGGAAGTTTTTCAGCAGCTCATCAAGATTAGGGGTTTTGTCAGAGAGTGAAATGATATCCTGTGCCTGATAGCCGCGTCTTTTGGAGATATCCTCTATTTCTGTTTTGAATACTTGCAGGATTTCTTCTTTTTCTTCATCAGACAAATCATACTTTTCCTCTAAATGTCCTGGAAGCTTTTGAATATCCCAGTTTTCGTAAATGACTTCTTGCTTTTCTAAAAATGCTGCGACTTGGTCCTGATCGCTAATTCTTTCGCCTGTACCTTGAAAATAAATCGATGCCATTGCTTTTCCCCCTATTAGTTGATTGTTATCGCGCTGAATTGCTTGAGTTTAAGATGATAAGAGAATAGAAATTCGCAAGCTTCTAAATATTTTTTTGCTTCAAAGGCATCTCTTCCCCATACAGTAATTCCATGATTCCTGATCAGAACGGCACCGGCATCTTCATGGACATGCTGTCCGAATACCCGGGCGAGCTGAGGGATGTCGGCATGATTCGGAATGATGGGAATGGTGAAGGAAGCATCTTCCTCCCACAGGCCAAAGGCTTTAATAATTTCCTGCCCAGTGAAGGTAATTGACCCTTCATGAGCATACAGCTCAGAAATCACATTATTGTCCACCGTATGAACATGCAAACTGCATCCAGCATTCGTTCTTGTATAAACCTCAATATGAAGGAGGGTCTCAGCAGACGGCTTCAGGGTCGTTTCTTCTGCCGGCTGCCCGCTGCCGTCAACAAGCAAAAAATCCTCCGAGCTTTCCTTCCGCTTATCCTTGCCGCTCGCTGTAACATAAAAGGTTAATGGCTCACTGCCCGTTTTGATTGCCAGATTGCCGCTTGTAGCAGGAAACCAATCTCTTCCCGCAAGCTCCCGTTTTACTTCAGCCAGCTCACGCCAGCGCTGTTCCATAATCGTCCTCATACACTCACCCTCCTCTTCTCTAAAATGCTCACTACATCATGGAATGTTTCAAACGGTTCGAATGATAAATGCTGCTCTTTAACCTTATCAAGCAAATAGTCCCGTGCAATGACAAAGTCAGCCATTTTTGCTGCTTCCAGGTCGGTAACAGAATCTCCAATTACAATGATTTCCTGATCAGTGCTTGCTATGCCGCGAATGATGGAGGGCTTGCAGCAGCCGCACTCCATTTCACACCCGCTGTCTGCATCACATGGATGCGGCCAATGAATAAGGATTTGTTCTCCTTGAAAGTCCGCCTCATTGCAAAAGATTTTTTGCTGCTCAATCTGACCATTAAGGAGAGGATGAACGAAAAAATCAATTCCTCCGCTAACAATGTACAATTCGATATTCTGCTCTTTTGCATAGGCTGCAAATTCAGTAAATCCTTCCCTAATTTCGGCTTGATCCAATAGGTAGCTGGTGATTTCCTCCCTTTTAGAAGAGGGCAGCAGGGAAAACATTTTACCGACCCCTTCTTTTACTGAAATGGTTCTATTCAGGACCTGATTCTTTAGCTCCTCCCATTCAGGAGGGGCAAACTGCTTCATGATTTCGATAATGTTGTCATTTATTGTGATGGTTCCATCGAAGTCGCAAAATATTACTGGCTTCATTTTGCAGCCTCGTACTGGCCCCAGAGTTTCAGGGCCTTTTCCAGATGCTCATCCGACCTTGCTTTTTCTTCGAGGGTTCTGCCTTCAAGAACCGCATCAACTGCTGAACGAAATGCTGCTGCTCCTCCTTTAGCTCCGTTCGGATGGCCATGAATCCCTCCCCCTGCATTAATGATGCTGTCATTCCCAAAATCTTTCATGATGACAGGCACCAGCCCGGGATGTATTCCGGCTGAGGGTACTGGAAATACTTTTTTGTACACAGAGGAGACTGTACACTCCTCAGCTATTCCAAGTGCTTCTTTTCTCTTTAGCGCTACGCTGCCGTAAGGGGACGGAAATAAAGAGAAATCAGCTCCGGCTAGGCGGGTTAGTTTTCCCAGAATTAAAGAATAGGAGAATCCGTAAAACTCTGATGCTGCGAACGCCCCGCTCACAGCAGGATGAGCCATGATAGGAACCGGCACTTCATCATCCTCTGCCAGGGATTGCAGAACATCCAGCCCGTAAGCATGAACATTGAACAGCAGTGCCGTTGCTCCAGCCTCAGCAGCCAATCTCGCTTTATCTCGGAGTTCGGATGTCCGTCCGGTCAGATTGACAGCATATAAAGAATTTTTTCCTGTCTCTTCCTTCAAAAGATTTATTATTTGTCTGCCTCGCTTGACCCTATCAAAGAATGGTGTCATGGGATTTTCAAACAAAATTTCGTCATCCTTAACCAAATCCATCCCGCCTGCAAGCTGATCATACAGCTGCTCCTCCAAATAACCTAAATCCTTGCCGATTACTCCTTTGAAAATACTCATCAGCAGCGGCCGGTTGTAAACATTAATTTTTTCTCTGATTCCGTCGATTCCAAATTTAGGACCAGGGAAATGCTTTGCCAGAGAGTCTGAGAACTCTAAGTCCACCAGCTTCACTTCACCGTCCAATGAAAGCTTCCCGAATACTGTCGTTAAAATGGCCGGCAGATCCGGACTGAAATTAACCGCCGGATAAGCAATTTTAATAAGCCCCTTTGTGTGTTTACCTCCAAGGTACGTGCTTGCGTCCCTGTCCTCCTCCAGCTCTGCAGCGGTAATGACTGTTCCCTTATGCTTTTTCAGCTGTTCTTTTTCAAGCTCCGGCAGATCAGTCCAAGAACCGATTGTTAGTCCGAGCGCTATGCCTTCTGCCTTTTTCTCTAAGTTTCCCTTCCGGTCATGAACAAGATAGGTTGCGATGATTTCACTCATTTTTGTCCCTCGCTTTTTTGCTTTTAAAAAATAAGCTCTGCTAGTCTTAGCTGCTGATTTCCGCTGCAAGCGTTCGCTCCAATCAACAGGTGTAAAAAAAATCAACTTAATGCCTTAACATAGCCTAAAAATAAAAAGCCTCTTCATCGCGAGAGAAGAGGCTTTGCATGATAATACTGCAGTACCTTATCCCTCAGCATGTCTGCTGCAAGAATTAGCACCGTGCCCGAACGTAAATGTCCTGGTCGGTTGCCGGGCTTCATAGGGCTAGTCCCTCCACCTGCTCTTGATAAGTACAATATGGACCTGCTAGATATCCGCAGGTTAAATTTTCAATTAATTTGGATTATTACAGGAATTGAATGCTCTGTCAACCTTTTTTACATTGTTTAATCTGCCATTGCAAATAAACCAAGCTTTGATATGCGGGCGGCTGCTTCCTCAATCCGGCTTTCGTCTGTCAGCAGACCTGCGCGGAGGTAGCCTTCTCCAAACTGCCCGAAGCCATTGCCAGGCGCAGTGACTACATGTGCTTTTTCTAAAAGAATATCGGAAAACTCCTGTGATGTGTATCCCTCAGGCACTTTAAGCCAGGCGAAAAAACTTCCCTTGGGCGCCTGAATATCCCAGCCGATGCCGCGAAAAGCTTTTACAAGTGTATTTCTGCGGTTTTCATACATTTGGACAAGTTCTTTTGTGCTTTCGCTCTCATCGAGCAGTGCTGCCTCTGCTGCATCCTGAATGGCACCAAACACACTTACATACATGTGGTCCTGATATAAATTGATCGCATCAATAACCGACGGATTGCCTGCTGCAAATGCCACTCTCCATCCGGCCATATTGAACGTCTTGGAAAGTGTATAGATTTCGATTCCAGTTTCCTTTGCGCCGGGTGTCTGAAGGAAACTGAGGGGCTTTTCACCATCAAAACCGATCGCTCCGTATGCAAAATCATGCACCATGCAGATATGATGTTTTTTCGCCAGTTCGACTGTCTTTTCGAAAAACTCTTTGCTGGCTGCAGCTCCTGTCGGGTTGTTCGGATAGTTCAGGAACATTAGCTTTGCGGAGTCCAGAATACCAGGCGGAATTTTTGTATAATCGGGGAAAAACTGGTTTTCTTCAAGCAAAGGCATTGTGTACATCTCCGCTTCTGCCATTTCTACCCCAGACCAGTAATCCGGATAGCCCGGATCTGGTACGAGAGCAATGTCTCCTGAATTCATAAGGCATTGTGGAAGCTCAACAAGACCCGCTTTTCCCCCAAAGAGGACGGCAATTTCAGTTTCGGGATCCAATAGAACCCCATATTCTCTTTCGTAAAACTTTGCTGCAGCTTCCTTCAGCGAATGTTTCCCTCTGAAGGGAGAATACTTGTGATTGGCCGGATCGCCTGAAGCCTTTTGAAGCGCCATTACAATATGCTCAGGCGTCGGCCGATCGGGATTCCCCTGGCCGAGGTTTATCACGTCATATCCAGCTTTCACTTTGGCGGCCGCCTTCATTGCTAACGCAGCAAAGAACTGCTCAGGCAAGCGTTTTAGCAAGCGGGATGGCTCAAAAAAATTCATTTATTCCACCTTCTCAAAAAATTCTTGAAATTCTAGTCCAAAATCATATAGTGTTAATAACAAAAAGTAAAGCTAAAATTCATCTGAAGGAAGCTGGTCTGAAATGAAACATACAATCTGCTGCATTCAAATTGATATCGCATTTGGCGATCCTGCAGAAAATAAAAGGCGCGTGTCTCATGCAATGGAAGAAGCGATCAAAAAAGAGGCGCCGGACTTTCTCATCCTGCCGGAATTATGGAACACCGGCTACGATCTGACAAGACTTGAAACAATTGCAGATGAAGAAGGCAAAGATTCAAAAGTTTTCCTTTCCGAGCTTGCAAAGAAAAACAGCGTCAATTTGATTGCTGGATCTATCGCAAAAAAATCCGGCCATAAGGTCACCAATACCATGCTCATCTTTGATCGTGAAGGAACCCTGGTTCACGAGTACAGCAAGCTGCACTTATTTAAGCTGATGAATGAACATCATTACCTGACAGCCGGAAAAGAAAGCGGACTATTTACGTTAGACGGCTTAAACTGTGCAGGGTTTATCTGCTATGACATCCGTTTTCCGGAATGGATGCGCGAACATGCCTCAAATGGTGCAGAGGTGCTCTTTGTTGCTGCAGAGTGGCCACTTCCCCGCCTTCAGCACTGGAGATCCCTTCTTATAGCGAGAGCCATTGAAAATCAGGCATTTATTGTTGCCTGCAACCGCTCTGGATCTGATCCTCACAATCAGTTTGCCGGTCATTCACTCGTCATTGACCCATGGGGGAATGTAATTGCTGAAGCTGGGGAAGGTGAAGAAGTGTTAAGGGCGGAACTGGATCTCAGTGAAATTGCGGCGATTCGAAAACAAATTCCCGTTTTTGAGGACCGGCGTCCGGAATTTTATCAATCTTTTGTAAAAAGGGATTGACAGCCCCATTCCTTAGCTGGTAACATTTTCATCAAGTGATTACGAAACAATTAAAACATTCGAAAAATTAAAACATACTCTTATCGAGAGTTGGGAGAGGGAATTGGCCCGTTGACCCCAACAGCAACCGACCGTAATACCATTGTGAAATGGGGCGCAGCAGCAAGCGCCGGGGCTTATCGCTCCGCAAGGCACGGTGCTAAATCCGTCAGAAAGCAAATGCGATCTGGGAGATAAGAGGTGCGAAGACAGCCTCTTCAAGCCTCTTTCTCAAAAGGAAAGAGGCTTTTTCATGCTCATTTAGTTTTTTATCAGCACCTCAGGAGGGGAATATTTATGGCAATCGCAAACTCATCACTTTACGAACCGCTTATCGAAAGCTCCGCTGTGGCACTCGCAGTCAGGCTTGGCCTATTTGAAGACAATCTTGTTCTAAACTGTGAGGAAATTGGTGACGGAAATTTAAATCTCGTTTTCCATATTACAGAACCTAAATCAGGCAAAGGCATTATTTTAAAGCAAGCCCTGCCCTATGCAAAAGTCATTGGAGAATCGTGGCCGCTTACATTGGACCGGGCTAGAATTGAAAGCAGCGCCCTTGTAAAACAGGCAGAGCTTGCTCCGGGATTGGTTCCTGAAGTTTATTACACCGACCAGACACTTGCCATTACTGTAATGGAGGATCTTTCACATTTGCAGATTGCAAGAAAAGCACTGATTGAAAGAAAAGATGTGCCGCTGCTAGCTGAACATATCGGGAAATTTATGGCTCATACCCTTTTTTACACAAGTGATTTCGCTTTGAAACCGCATGTTAAAAAACAGCTTGTTAAACAATTTACCAATCCGGATCTATGCAAAATTACCGAGGATTTTGTTTTTACGGATCCATTCTTCGACTATGAATCAAATGATTTTGAACCGGAGCTTCGGGAGGCTGCGGAAACGCTTTGGGAGGATACACACGTAAAGCTCGAAGTCGCTAAATTGAAAAGGAAATTTTTAACAGAAGCAGGAGCGCTTCTTCACGGAGATCTGCACACAGGCAGTATTTTTGTCAGTGAAACGGAAACAAAGGTGATTGATCCTGAATTTGCTTTCTTTGGACCGATTGGATTTGATCCGGGCCAATTTATCGCAAACCTGCTTCTCAACGCTCTATCTCGTGAAGAACAGGAACAGGACTTTATTTTTGAAGCAATTGAAAAAGCATGGAACACATTTGAAGAAGAATTTACAGCTGCATGGAAAAAGGACAGCTTAGAGCGTTTTTCTGAAGTGGAAGGCTACCTTGAGCATACGCTGGAACAAATTTTCGAAGATACGATCGGATTTGCAGGATGTGAAGTCATCCGCAGGACAATCGGGCTGGCCCACGTTGCAGATCTCGATACGATTGAGCCTTACAGCCGCAGAATTGAATCAAAAATCCAAGCGCTGGAATTAGGAAAAAAATTAATCAAACAGCGCCGCAACATCACGGAACCTGGCCAGCTAAAACGTTTTTTCCGGCATGCAATTGCCCGCTAATAGGAGGATTTTACGAACATGACACAACAGCATTCTTTCACAATCCCCCGTTCTGTTGAATGGAAGGAAACCTATATTTCATTGCTTGATCAGCAAAAGCTGCCTGCCGTTACCGAATATATTGAATTAAATACGATTCAAGAGGTATGGCATGCGATCCAAACTTTAAAGGTCAGAGGGGCACCGGCAATCGGCATTACTGCTGCATTCGGTCTTGCCCTGTCTGCATCCCGCTACGAGGAAACGGAAATTGAATCCTTTCTCTCCAAACTCAATGAGGAAAAAAACTATCTGGCTGGCTCCCGGCCAACGGCTGTGAACCTTGCCTGGGCACTCAACCGTTTAACTGCCGCCTGCAGCCAAGTAAAATCGGTCAATGAAGCCAAAACCAATCTGATCCACGAAGCCATCCAAATACAGGTGGAGGATGAGGAAACGTGCAGGCAAATCGGCCAGCATGCTCTGAAGCTCTTTAATAAAAACGACCGCATTATGACCATCTGCAACGCTGGATCCATTGCAACAGCCCGTTACGGGACCGCTCTTGCGCCATTTTATTTAGCGCAGGAACAGGATTTTCCTCTTCAGGTATATGCTTGTGAAACCCGCCCAGTCCTTCAGGGTGCACGGCTGACAGCATGGGAATTGATGCAGGCGGGAATCGATGTAACACTCATTACTGACAATATGGCTGCCTTCACGATTCAGAAGAAGAACATTTCCGCCATTATTACAGGGGCCGACCGCATCGCCCGCAATGGAGATACAGCCAATAAAATCGGCACATATAACCTGGCTATTTTAGCAAAGGCTTTTCATATTCCATTCTACATTGCAGCCCCTCTCTCCACATTCGACTTTAGCATCGATTCAGGAGCAGATATTCCGATTGAAGAACGAGATTCTAGAGAAATCACTGAGATTGCCGGCACACTAATTGCACCTGAAGGAATCCAGGTTTTTAACCCTGCATTTGATGTTACCTCTGCGAATCTTATATCAGGTATTGTTACAGAAAAAGGTGTACTTACCGGTGATTTAAAGGCTGGAATTGAGGAGCTGTTTGCGGATAAAGTCCGTTGAAATGGAGGAACTCCTTTGAGGGCTATTTAATAGTCGCCAGCATAGTAGGGACCGGGAAATTGGAAAGACATCTTTTCATCGCCATGGGGTTGTCTAATAAGTCCGGCCGAGAGGAAATAATTGAAATTGAACCCCCCGTATGAGCATCCCGGGGGTTATTTTTTAGTAATTTGAACAATTACGGGTTAGGCTGATTGGAGCGGAGGGTGCGCGACTCCTGCAGGAGCAGCGGGACAGGTGAGATCCCGCAGGTGCCCGGCCGCAAGGAGGCTCACCTCCCGCCCAGCGGAAAGGGAGTAACCTGCAGCGAAAATCCGCCAAAACCAATCCAATGTAATAATGCGAAAGGAGCTTTGAAAACAGACTTTCCGGACACTTCATGGCAACATCTGCAAAATCAATTCCCCTCTATTCCTGCCCACAATTCCTTCGGGTTTAATTCGTAGATGCTGTTGTCGCGGTACATGATTCCATTCACAATAAATTCCCTCCTGATGGTAGCAAAGTCTTCGTGATACACTTTTATCGCTTCATTTATTTCCTTTTCTGTGTACTTTCTGCCGGGTTCGAATTCTTTTGCTATGTAGAAGAGCACCATTAGTTTGCGTTTGCGCTGGGACGGAATGGTTTTAAGTTTTCCATCTTTCGTTAAGTAATTATGAACGACTTTCATGTGTTCCCCTGTCAATTCCTTCATTCCATTCCCCTCTTTCGGCTGCATAAGCTGAACGATATCGCTCGCATGCTTTTCAATAACTTTATCCTGCAGGAAGTAATAGATGGTGTTCTTTTCACGTTTTTGATGGACAAGATTCATCTCTTTTAATTTGGTCAGATGATGGGTAATGGTTGGAGGAGTGAGTCCGAGTATGCCCGCCAGTGCCTGACCGTGCTTAGGACCATCGGAAAGTATCGCAATGATCCTCAGCCTGGTTGGGTCGCCCATCGCTTTATGAAATTGTACTAATCGATTCAGCTGCACACGTACATCTCCTTATTAGACGAATATCTAATTAGATAATAATCTTATCGGATTTTTTTGTCAATTACTTTTGCAGCTTAACAATGGCATCCGTTTGCTCTTTGGAAAGCAGATTCATCTTATGAAATAGAACGGCATATGCTGCAACTTTTGCGGTTCTCCCAGGTTTAAACATTTTCCGCCTCCTTTTGCCTAAAGGCAACTTTTTTAACTTCACTAAATAATATGTCGGTTCCTCATATTTGTGACAAGCGGCATTTAAGATCAACAATCCTTTAGAATTAAGCAAAACAAAAAACCGAATGCCCTATAGCATCCGGTCTCCGTTCAATTTCAACCGCTTATCTGAAATCTACCTTTTCCAATTCCAGCAGAACGGCTTTTAAATCCGTTTTCGTTCCTGCATAGCCGGTCAGTGATTTATTTTTTCCAATAACTCGGTGACAAGGAACCAGAATCGGCAGTTTATTGGCCTTGTTGGCTTGGCCTACAGCGCGGACGGCTTTAGGGCTGCCGGCTTTTTCTGCAATTTCTGCATAGCTCAGCGATTCGCCAAACGGAATCGTCCGAAGCGCATCCCAAACTCTCATTTGAAAAGGTGTTCCCTCTGTAAATAAGGGAAGCTGAAAATGGGTCCGAGTTCCGTTGAAATATTCCTGCAGCTGTTTACTGGCTTCAATTAAGACACAATATTCTGCAGGCTCTGCATCCAATGCAGAAAGTTCCGTTTCCGGAAGCAGAACCTCTGTAATGGACTCCCCATCTGAAACAATTGTCAGAATGCCAATCGGGGAATCATATTGAATAAATCCTTTCAATTTTTACACCTCATTATTTCCAGCGGGCAGCGTAATGCAGAAGGTCGTCCCTTTCCCTACCTGACTTTCCACTTTTACTTTCCCGCGGTGTTCTTCTATTATTTTATAGCTTACCATAAGTCCCAGGCCGGTACCTCGGTCCTTCGTTGTATAGAAAGGCTCTCCAAGCCTTTTAAGCTTATCTTCAGGTATTCCGTTTCCTTCGTCCCTAATGGAAATACACAGTTGGTCCGGTCCATTCATTTTGAGTACCGCCAATACTTTCCCTCCGCCCGGCATCACTTCAATAGCATTTTTTAAGATATTGATAAACACCTGTTTGATTTGGTTCGGCTCACAATAGATTGAAGGAATCTCACCTTCCGTGATGAGCTCCATCTGGACATTGGAAAAAATAGCCTGCGCATTTAGAAGTTCCATGGTATCCTTCATAATTTTAACGATGCTGTTTTGTTCAAAATGAATGGCCTGAGGTTTTGCAAGAACGAGAAATTCTGTAATGATGGATTCAATCCGGTTTAGTTCTGATTTAATGACATTAAAATACATGCTGAAGTCATCTTTAACGCTTCCTTCAAGAAGCTGGATAAAGCCTTTCAGTGCTGTCATCGGGTTTCGTATTTCATGGGCAATGCCTGCGGCAAGCTCACCGACCACATTCAATGTATCTGATTTCCGCAAACGGTCTTCTAGCTCTTTCCTTTCTGTTATATCCCGTAATATAGCCAGATGCATGTTCTCATTTAAATTCATTTTTAAGGAGATATCCAATATTCTTGTTTGACCGTGCTTAGACTTAAGAAGGATCTCTTCTGTACCTTCTTCTCCCTTTTCATATTCTGCCAAAAAGTCGGAAGGCTGCCTGCTTTCACCGGAGAATAGCAGGGCATAAAGATTGCACTGTTCAATCTCTTCATGCGACATTCCGAAAATTTTTGCCGAAACAGGATTTGCAGCCATAATATCGTAATGAGTGTCAAACAGGATAATCCCCTCCATCGCTCCATTAAAAATTTTCCGGAATTTCTCCTCGCTCTGCCTTAATTCCTTTTCCATCCGGTTCCGGTCGCTAACATTTCGAAGGATGGTCAGGTGCTGTCCTTCAAACACATTCGCCTTGGAGGTGAATTCCAAATGCTTGCATTGCCCATTTGGCATATTAAAATGAAGTTCCTGACGAATAGAACCTGTAGTCATGTATAGCTGAAAGGCAGACTGATAGCGCGGATCGGTTAAATCCAGAAAATCTGTGATGAAGCTTTTGAGAAGTCCTTCCATCGGCAGTTCGAAAATACGTGTTGCCCACCGGTTTGCCTTTAAAATTCTCCCTTTTTTGTCCCAAATAATGATGGCATCCATTGCATTTTCAAAAATTTCACGGAAGCGAACCTCGCTTTTATGGAGCTTGGCCTCCATGCTTCTTTTTTCAGTGATGTCCCTCATAATTGACATATAGTATCCATTCAGTACATTAGAAGTTGCTGTAAATTCAAAGATTTTCCGGGTGCCGCTCTTAAGCCTTACTGGCAAATCCCCTTTTGCTTTTCCTGCTTTAGAAAGAAGGGACCACGTATCTTCAATTTTTTCATGGCTCTCTTTGTCAATAAAATCTTTAAGTTTATAAGAAGAGAGCTGGTTTTTTTGAAGCTCGAAGCTTTGGCAAAAAGACGTATTGGCATCCACAAGCCGGCCATGGTGATCATATATAACAATTCCATCCAAAGCGCGGTGAAAAAGATCCTGAAACATTTTTTCGTTAATAGACCGTTCTCTTTCCAGCATTTTTTTTGATGAAACGTCCCTCATGATGGATAAATCAAAATCCCCTATTGCTTTTCTTTTTGCGGAAAACTCGATAAATTTCAGCTGCCCGTTCTTAAGCTTAATAATAATCTCCTCACTGAGTGAACCTGTTTCTGAGAGCTGCTCCCGCTGCCTTTTAATCTCCTCATTAGGGAACATGGCGAGATAATCATACAGTGATTTTTTCATCAGCACTTCTTTCCGTTCATTAAACATGCTGCACGCTGCTTCATTAACATCTATGAAATTCATATTTTGGTCAAAAATAATAATGGCATCCAAAGCTTGGTCAAAAATAACCTGGTGTTTGTTAAGCTCCGCTTGTAAATGCTGATTTTTCTTTTTAAGACGGTCCAGTTCGCTATTAAGCTGAGCAATATGCGCCTCTTCTATTAGCTGACTCATCCCCCGAACACTCCCTTTTTTCCCCATATCATTTATCTTTAATTTCTACATTAAATTCTATTGTCCTTCCGCTCTTCCCGTATTAAGTCGCGTTTTGGAAAAAAAGGGCTGTTCTTCCGGAAAATATGGCTGGTTTATCATGACTGATACATATTTCACAATTAGGTAACAAGACGATTAAATCCATCTCACAAAAGACGTTAAAGGCAGGAAACCCTTCTTTTTTTGTTTTACACTGTTCTGGCATGGGTAAATTATGTTTACAGGAATTACCGATTAAAAGCATGTTCAGGCAGGTGATATGAGTTGAAAACGAGAGACAGCTACTTTGATAATGCGAAATTTCTATTGATTATCCTTGTCGTGTTTGGCCATCTCATCCGTTCTTTTATTGACAATAATGAAGTGATGCTTCACATTTATAAATTTATTTACACGTTTCATATGCCAGCCTTTATCCTCGTTTCTGGCTATTTTGCGAAGGGATTCAGAAAAAAAGGCTATGTAGGGAAGATAGCAAAAAAACTGATTGTCCCCTATCTGATATTTCAGGGCATCTATTCCGTTTATTACTACCTGATTCAAAAGCAGGATAAAATCGAGCTCAATCCGCTTGATCCGCAATGGTCGCTATGGTTTCTGCTTAGCCTGTTCTTCTGGAATCTGATGCTATTCCTATTCACGAAGACAAATTTGAAAACGGCATTGGCTTTTTCTTTTTTGCTTGGGATCGGAATCGGATATGTTGATTTTGCGAATAACTTTTTAAGTATCGGCCGGACATTTGTATTTTTCCCGCTCTTCCTGATTGGATATTATATGAAGAGAGATCATTTTTACAAACTGACATCTGTTAAAGGAAGGACCATTTCTATTCTTTTCCTCACCTTTACTTTCAGCATGTATTTCTTTTTGCAGTTTGATTTTGAATGGCTTTTCGGCTCCAAGCCTTATTCAGCATTTGGCCAGGAGATTGCAGCAAGTGCCCTGATCCGATCAAGTTTTTACGTGATGACCGTGGCATCTACTTTAAGCTTTCTGGCTATTGTCCCTCAGCGGGAGGCATTTTTCACATCGTGGGGAACAAGAACCTTTTATGTTTACCTCCTGCACGGCTTCATTATTAATGGAATCCGCAGCAGTCCGGCCGTTGAGTGGCTCGATGATTACCAAAGCATTGCCATATACGCGGCGGCAGCAATCATTGTCACCTTCCTTCTGTCATCAAACTTCGTAAAAACCTGGACAGAGCCGATGATTGAGCTAAGGGCAACCAGTTTAAAAAGAAAATGGAAATCCCTGCAGCAAACGTAGCAAAAAGGCCGGACGGTCTAAAAATTCCTGCTGAGAGGAAATGGTTGTGATTACCCCCCGGGACGCTGTATGAGCATCCCGGGGGGTTGTTTTTTTATAAGCAATTTGAATAATGGCTGGTTGGAGCGGAAATCAGCCAAAACCAATCCAATTTAAAAATACGCTTTAAAACTGACTTTCTGGACGGCCCTTTACACCAATAATTATTGGTGTAAAGGTTCTTGCAGCCCAATCTGTTCTTGCCGATTGGACAGGAGCCTGCTTTGAGCAGCAGGACGGGTAAGCAAGCCTTACGCGCAGGCGAAGCGCGAGGACAAGACTAGCCCCAGGATTGGCGAGCATACGAAACAGCCTTTTTAAATGAAAAATGTTTCCCCAGCGCCGTTATGTGTTAAAATGGGTAATGTTTTAAAGAAACAACTATTCTTATTAAAAGTGGTGTTAAAAAGATGAATATAGTGCTCAGCACATTAAACGCGAAATACATTCATACTAGTCTGTCGATCCGCTATCTAAAAGCATATGCTCAGCCGGAATATGAGCCGGAGCTTGCCGAATATACGATTAAAGATCCATCTATTAATATCGTCAGCGACCTGTTCAAACGCAATCCTGATGCAATTGGATTCAGCTGCTATATTTGGAATATTGAAGAAACGATTAAAGTAATCAATATGCTGAAAAAAATTAAACCGGAGCTGGTCATTGTTCTCGGCGGTCCGGAAGTTACGTATGATGTTCTTGATTGGATGGAACGGATTCCACAAGCTGATTATATCGTAATCGGCGAAGGGGAACAGACGTTTAAACAGCTCCTTCAAGCTATTGATCAGGACCTTCCTATAGAAACGGTGAAAGGAATTGCTTACCGTGAGGATGGAAAAGTCCGGATTCAGCCGCAGGCTAACAAGCTTGATTTAAAAGAGCTCCCATCCCCCTTCCGCTTTGAAGAGGATTTATCGAGCCTTTCAAAACGGGTGACTTATGTAGAAACGAGCCGGGGCTGTCCGTTTAGCTGCCAATTCTGTCTTTCTTCGATTGAAGTCGGTGTCCGCTACTTCGATCGGGAGAAAGTAAAAGAGGACATACGATTCCTGATGGATCACGGCGCTAAAACAATAAAATTTGTGGACCGGACGTTTAACATCAGCCGGAGCTATGCAATGGAAATGTTTCAATTTCTTATTGATGAGCACCGTCCGGGAACGGTTTTTCAATTCGAAATTACAGCGGACATCATGAGGCCTGAGGTTATTCAATTTTTAAATGATAACGCTCCGAAAGGCCTATTCCGTTTTGAAATAGGTGTTCAGTCTACGAATGATGAAACAAATGATCTTGTCATGCGGAGACAGAACTTCAGCAAATTAACAAGAACGGTCATGATGGTAAAGGAAGGGCAAAAAATCGAGCAGCATTTAGATCTCATTGCCGGTCTTCCTGAAGAGGACTACCAATCATTTAAAAAGACTTTCAATGACGTATTTGCGATGCGTCCAGAAGAGCTTCAGCTCGGCTTCCTCAAAATGCTTCGCGGCACAGGACTCCGTTTAAGAGCAGCTCAGCATGATTATGTCTACATGGACCACTCGCCTTACGAAATTTTAAAAAACAATGTCTTAACCTTTGATGATATTTCACGGATTAAACAGGTAGAGGATGTTCTGGAGAAATATTGGAATGACCATCGGATGGACGAAACAGTTGAGTACCTTGTTCAGCACATATTCCCTTCCCCATTCGATTTCTTCCAGGAGTTCGGAACCTTCTGGGATGATCAGGGATGGAGCCGGATTGGCCATCAGCTGGAGGACTTGTTCAAAAGGCTTCGTGATTTTATTGAAGCAGCGGCACCTGGCCACCTTGAGGCAGCCACAGCGTTCATGACCTATGACTATTTGAAAAATCAGCGCTACAAGCCTAGAAAAGCATTGTGGGATGATGCAATGCTCGCTAAAGAAGATCGCGATTTATTCTACAAGCAGCTCATGGATCAGCCAGCCCTTCTTGGATCAGCTTATCAGCAGAATCCGCTTTCTGAGAAAGATTTGTACAAGCATACAATCGTTGAACATCTTCCATTCGACTTGGCCGAATACAAACAAAATGGTACGGTCGTAATGAATCCAACATGGATTCTCGTCCATTACGATCCTTCAGAAAACAGAACACATATCTATACAACAAACGAAAGCCCGGATCATACCCGGGCCGTCTGAAAGTGAGAGCTTTGCTCTCACTTTTTCTTTTTATCTGATGCTGACTTGCGTTTAAGCTCTTCCTTCAATTCATAAATTTTGCCGGAATTCGCATCGCAGAACTCGCTGCCAAACTCCTGCTCCAGCAAATCGGGATTCATCGGCTTTTTATGATTTTGCAGGTTTTTACTTTTAACATGCTTTTTGCTCATCGGCTTTGCTCCGACTTGCCCTGCATTCCTTTTTTGGAATTGCGGTTCGCGTATTTTTGAGGGTTCTCATGATTAAATTCCGCAGCAAACTCTGTCTTTGCCATGCTTTCGGACGGAGTATTGTTGTTCTTCAGAGCCTGATGGTTTGCAGCTTTTCGTTTCATAAACATCCCCCTCAAAATTGGTTTACATCCGGCGGAATCACCCGCAAGGATAGTTTAAGCCGGTTTACGTTCTTCCATCCTGCCAGTTTTTTCAGTTCTTTTCCTGCTGGCCATAAGCGATCAGCACAATTTCTTCGCCTGTACGGCTGCGGAAGTCTTCTTCAAATTGCTGCAGCTGACTAAGCTCTTCTAAACTCAGTTGTGCAACTGGAAATTCTTTCTTTGAATTCATCCCGTATCACTCCCTTCACTTTTCATTGTTTCCTTCACCTGATTTCTTATGAATGATAAGGAATTTAATGGCGGGACTCCTTTTTCCCCCTGCATGTTAACCGGGAGGATTATCCAATGATGATTCTTTCGGTAGGGTACTTGTAATTGGCTTCGATTTCCTTCTTTCCCATCATCAGCAGGAAAGTAACAATCCCGATTCTGCCGATGAACATTAATAAAATGATGATGCACTTTCCAAGGGTGCTCAAATCTGCCGTTATTCCAAGTGACAGGCCCGTTGTACCGAATGCAGATGAGACCTCAAATAAAATCTCAATCAGAGTAAAGGGCTCTGTTGCTGCCAGGATGATGGTGGAAACAAAGCAAATCATCACAGCAACAATGGTTACAACAAGGGACTTTATAATATCGGCTTCATGGACTTCTCTTTTAAAGAGCTTTAAGGACTTTGCTCCTCTGGCAAAGTGATAAATAAAGAGAAGATTAAGCGCAAATGTAGTCGTCCTGATCCCTCCTCCTACAGAACTAGGAGAAGCCCCAATAAACATGAGCAGGCACATAAACAGCAGAGTGGAGTCGCTGAACTGTGCCACATCCATAGTCGAAAGGCCTCCGCTTCTCGTTGTTGATGACTGAAAAAGCGCGTAAAAAAAGGACTCATGCCAAGGTTTATCTTTAAAAAAATGCTGAGAATCCAGGAGCAGGATCCCGATGGTTCCAAAAGCGAGCAATCCCAGAAATGTAATGGATGTCACTTTGGCAAACAGCGTAAACCGGTGTCTTTTTTCATGAAAGAGATATGTTTTCAGCTCAATCAGAACAGGAAACCCAATTGCCCCTAAGGTCAAAAGCAAAATATTAATGAACTGTATAAAATAATCCTTCGCAAATGGAATAAGCGATTGCCCGGTGATATCAAACCCTCCATTTGTCGTTGCACTTACGGAAGCAAAAAAGCCATGAAGATATGCTTCCTGCCAGTCAGGAAAATATTTGAGCATATATGTGCCCAGGATCAGTCCGCCGGCAATTTCTATAGCTATAATCAAAATCAAAATTTGCTTCAGGAGATTCACCAGACCCGACAGGTTCGACTGATTCTGATCAGTCATGATCAGCCTTCTTTCCTTCAGTCCAATCCGGCGTCTTAAAACCAGCCAAACAAAGGTGCTCAGCGTCATTATCCCGATTCCGCCGAACTGAAGGATAAAGGCCAAGATAAAGTACCCAGGTGTTGTAAATGTGTCTTTAATGGATATAGTAGAAAGTCCGGTCACACTAACAGCGCTAACCGAAGTAAATAAAGCATCAATAAATGTCCATTCCGCTTCCGGTCTTCTGGCAAGGGGAAGGCTTAACAGGAGGATTGAAACCGTCACTGCAATAAAATAATACGTTACAATAATTTTGGCCGGTGAAAGCTTATGCTTTCTGAGCCTGACATCAATTCGCATATGTAACCGTCCTTCTTGTTTGATCAGCTTGTTCTATCTTAAAGAAAATTCACCTCAAAAAAAAGCCATCTCTTTTCATTTATAAAAACTTTTCGTATAAAGCGTTTACAAGGCGGAGGCTTTGAATTAAAATATGGATATTAAATTTATACCAATTTTCCTATTTTTTTCAACAAAATTCGAGTGAGTGGGGTTAAAACTAATGCTTTTGCGCAAAAAATCATCAATTGGCCGGAAATATGGACTAGTTTTTTATACGTGTCTTACTCTCATTATTATTGCCTTTATCTTTATCTTATTTTCCTTATCCTCCACCCTTCACACTATCAATACAGCAGAGCGGAAATCCAATGATGCTTTAAAAGTCGCTGGAGCCTCCGCTATATTCAAACAGAAGTACATCGTCATCACAGATTACCTGACAAAGGCTGCACCTGAAAATGAGAGCGCCTACATGCAGCAGGTAAAAGAAATGAACCTAACATTTGACCAGCTGACAGACAGCATGTCAAATAAAGAGCAGCTGCTCCTCCTTAGTGCCGCAAAAACAATGAATGGAGAGCTGGATAAATTGTTTGAAAACCGCATTAAAGCTGAGCTTAAAGCGGTAGTTAGCAATGGCAGTGTTTTGGACCCTCTTAAACAGATAGAGCTTCAAAACCGGGCTGCTGTCATAAGGGACGTCAGCAATGAGAAACTGACGTCACTGGAAAAACTTATTTCAGATGACAGAGCGAAGATGATTAATCAAACTGAAAAAAATTCCAAAAACCAAATCTTTCTTTCATCAGGTTTTATTGCTGCCTCCATCCTGCTATCCATTATCCTGCTATCGGTCGTAAGCCGGAGAATCCGCAAGCAGCTGTCACAGGCTGTCAGCATGTGCAAGGAGCTTGCAGCAGGCAATCTCATGATAGAGGATTTGCATTTTCAATCGAAAGACGAAACGGAAGATATCGCAATTGCGATGAACAGCCTTAAAGCTGAACTCAAACGTTCCATCCAGGACATCTTTTCCCTTTCAGAAAAAGTCAGGGGCATGTCAGAGCATTTGAAGGAAAATGCTGAATCAACCTCTGAGGGCACCGATCAAATCACACAGTCTATCCTCCAGGTTGCTTCGGGCTCTGAACAGCAGGTGCAATCCATTCAGCAGGCAGCTTCATCTGTTAACATGATTGCCGCACAGCTTAATATCGCAGCAGCAGAATCAAATGAAGCGACCCTCTTAAGCGGGGATTCAGCAATTAAGATAAAGCAAGGAAAAATCCAGGCTAATGATGTGATGGTTCAGATGGAGACCATCTTGAGTCATGTAGAACGCCTTGAGAAAACCATCCAGAATCTTGAACAAAAATCAAAAACGATTACAGCCATTGCCTCCATGATCACCAATATTTCTGAGCAGACCAATTTGCTTGCATTGAATGCTGCCATTGAAGCGGCCAGAGCAGGCGAGCATGGGAAAGGGTTCGGCGTTGTTGCATCAGAAGTAAGAAAATTAGCTGAACAAACAGCAGGCGCTGCTGGGAGCATACAGGAAATCATTCAAACAACACAGCTTGAATCAGCAGCTGCTTCTAAGCTAATGAAAGAGAGCTCTGAAGCTGTTGCTAAGGGAAACCAGCTTGTTTTGGGCGTGGATGAATCGTTTAAAATCATCTCTGCTCACATTAAGCAGCTTGAGAATAAAAGCCAGGAAACTGAAAAGGCAGTTTTAAGCGTAAAACAGCAGATGGATGTGCTGAATGCGGCTACAGACCACATTGAGAAGGTCAGCAGATTGACTAACGAAAACATCGAACATATTGCCGCCGCTACAGAGGAACAAAATGCGGTCATGCAGGAAATGCTCGATTCCTCAGAGGTTTTATCATCTCTTTCAAAGAAATTCCGTGCTTCTTTCTCAGCCTATAAAATATGAAAAGCTGGCCTCGTAGTTTGAGGCCAGCTTTTCTTAGTGCTAATTGCGCTGGTGCTGTTTAGCGCTGTTCCAATCTCGCAATCCGATCTTGAAGGTCAGGGTGAGTGGAAAAAATGGAACGTTTTCGTTTGCTGTTTATTTTTAAAGTAGCAAGGGACGTATCATCATCTCTTGTGCGCTGCGTATAGTTCTGCAGGCTTCTTAGTGCATGAATCATTTTATCTTTCCCGGCGAAGTCCGCTCCGCCGCGGTCAGCATGGTATTCACGATAGCGCGAGAAGGCGAAAACGACAAGGCTTCCCAAAATAGAGAAGAGAATCTGGAATACCAAAATCGCAATGAAATGGACGACTCCTGCAAGCTCTTCGCGGACAAATCTTGATACGGCCCATGCAGCGATTCTTGCCAGAAACACGACAAATGTATTGACAATTCCTTGAAGAAGAGTCATTGTCACCATGTCTCCATTAACTATATGGGCAATTTCATGAGCAAGAACACCATCAATAGCGTCTTCATCCATTTCTTCAAGCAGACCGGTTGATACAGCTACGAGCGAACGGTTCTTGGATGGACCAGTTGCAAAAGCATTAACCTCAGGTGAGCGGTAAATCCCCACCTCAGGCATTACCCTCATACCAGCAGTCCGCGCAAGTCTGTGAACGCGTTCAACCAGATCTCTCTCTATAGGGGAAAGATTGTCTTCAGGCTTTAAAACCTGAACCCCCATCATCATTTTCGCCATCCATCTGGAAATGGCCAGGGAGAACAAAGAACCTGTAAAACCTACAACCGCACTGAAGGCAAGCAGGGTAACGAGATCGATTCCACCATTAGCCGTCATATAATTACCAACGCCTAAAACGGATAAGACGATTCCAATTGTCGTAATGACCAGGATGTTGGTTAATATGAATAATCCAATTCGTTTAAACATTTTTCACCTCATAGTTTCAAGTTCATATGAACTTATTATACAATAATTATAATTCCATCCTCATTGTATGACAAGTATTATGGTTTAAGAAGAAGCAAAGAAAAAGGATTGATAAAAGAGGTGCATGATGAAAGAACCTAAACTTACCCGGCTGGAAATGTCAGGACTGCTTCACGCGCTTGATCTTCAGAATGGGTTAGAGCTTGAGAATTTTCTTGGCAAGTGGAATCAGCATGCAAGCGCAATTTTGCCTGATTTCGTTAAACGCTTTAAACGCAGCAGCGGAGCCGTTACTGGACTTTCCACCAATGATATTGTAGCACTTGGAAACCTTTGCGAGCTGACAACCTTTAAGTCCACATCCATTCAAAACTGGATAAAGCGCGACATTAAAGGCTTGATTGGGCACCCCGAGCTTGGAAAAAAATATTCCATTGACCAAGCTGTCATATTGCTGATTGTCAGAGATCTGAAATCCACCTATGATTTCGAAACAATCCGAAAAATGCTGAACAGGCTTTTCAACACAATTTCGGATAGGACAGACGACCTGATCAGCCCTGTCGACTATTATGAGGCTTATGCTGTGGTTCTGGATAAACTGATTAATGAAGCCTTTCACTTTCCGCCAGCAAGCGATATTGAAGAGAAAATAGAGCTGGAAGCTGAAATCATCCGGACAGCTTTCCCATCCATTACGGACCATAACTGGACACTGATCAAACCAGTGCTCGTTCTGACCGTCTTTTCAGTCCTATACTCTCACCTGCTGAGCAGAGCTCAAGCATATCAGGAAAATCATCTGGATCCTTCCTAACTGAGGAAGCGATCCCGATGCCTGCTTAAATCAATACGGTCTCCCGCTTTTCTAGCTTTCACCAGAGTACCTTCAGATATTACCCGGATCATGAATTTTGTCCCTTGGTTTTCCATGAATAGATTAGCACTTAAGAATAAAAATAGAGGTACAGCCTTTGAGGCTGTGATTGATTGTGAAAGAGGAAGGAGGGGACAATATGGCAAGAACAAATAAACTGCTCGTACCCGGAGCAGAACAAGCCCTTAACCAGTTTAAAATGGAAGTAGCACAAGAGTTCGGAGTTTCACTTGGAAAAGACACCACTTCCCGGTCAAATGGATCTGTAGGCGGTGAAATGACAAAGCGTCTTATTGCTCAAGCACAGCAAAGCCAGCATGGCAAAACTGAATAATAATGGATGGATCGCCGTGTTTACTGCACGGCGATTATTTTATGTACAGCGGTTACAGATTGGAATCAAAGTTTACTGCTGATTCTGGTTTTCTGTTTGTTTATTTGTCTCAGGCAGTGTTTTGCTATCTGTTTCCGGATTCAGTTCGGGCTGCTTTTGTTCAGATTTTTGCACGGTCTTTTGCTTTGGATTTTGTTCGGTTTTTTCATCTTCACGAGCAGCATAATTTTCATTCGGCTGGCTGTTTACACGCTGCTTCGGTTTTGAAGGATAGAAATCTTCTTCTTGATCAGGTTCTTTTGACTTTTTTATTTGTTTGTTAGCTTTTAGCCCATCCTTTTTCTTATCCTTCGAACGGTCTTTTACGTACTTATCTTTTTTTTTATGATTGTCATCATTGTCATCAAAGCCCTCTGAATGAGAATCATCATAGTGATTTTTTTCCCATTCTTCCTCGCCATCCTCTGCATAAACCTCATCGTCATCATCACGGCTAAAACCCTTTTGCTCAGCATTCTTCTTATTGTTTTCCTGTTTGGGAGCAGGAATCTGAGAAGACTCATCACGTTTGGGCGGGACAGCTGGAGGCTGTTTTCCCTTCTTTTCCATTTCCTTTAAAGCTTTCGGATCAGGCTCATGTTTGCCGCTGGCAGGTTTTCGGTCTGTACCGCTGCAGGAAGGTTCCCTGCACGTTTTATCAGTTGGTTCAGGTGTATTTTTATTGCCGTTTTCCTTTGGAGCTGGAGTTTTTGAAGTGCCAGGCTTTTCTGCCGGTTCAGGCTTTTCCTCTTTCTCATCAGAAACAGGCCTGCTGCTCTTCTCAGACGGCTTATGATTTCGAATATAAGTACCCGTTGATACTCCTTCAGATTTAGCTTTTTTTCGTGTTTCCATGTCTGATTGAACGGTTTCAATTATTAACGGATCTGATTTATAAGTGCTTTTCATCATTTGGACATGATTCAGCAGATTTGCTTCGAATTTTTTATCATTCTTCCGGTCGACTACGGTGGTAATTAATATTTCTTTGCCGCTTTTCGTATATCCCATTGTTCTGCTTTGGGTGATGATGCTATTGACCACTGACTGGAAACCTTGCTTGTTCCAGTTAGGGAAAGATGAAAGAAGTTTCTCGCCGTCTTCATTCAGAGGCTCTAATTTAACCACTTCCATGTTTCCGTTGATCGCTAGCTCAAAGCTGGGATTGATATCGATCGTCATGTAGGCATAAACTTTGTCTGAATTAAAAACTGGATATAAGCTGAAGAAAATTAAAATAATAGCGATAGCTGTAACGAATCCAATTCTTAATTGCTGCAGCCCCAATAAGCCACGGTGTTTTGGAGAAGAGGCTCTGGACGCTTCGGCAGCGTAAAACGTTATCTCTTCTCCTAGCTGATAGTGGCTTTTCACATCCCGGGTTTTGACAAAGTGCCCGTCTGCTGTAAGGACAATTGCAAAATTATCCTTCAGATCGATGATGACCCCTTGTTTCATGCTTCAAGCACTCCTTTAATGTAATCCTTAAGATAAAGATAGTCCCCAGTCATAATAACGGCCATGGCGATAATGTACTTTCTGTTCCGTTCCACGGTTTTCCGGCTAACGGAAACAAGTTTTTCCAGCTGCTTGACCGGGAGCTGTTTTTTTTTGAAAAAGAATTTTTACTAACTCATCATGCTCAACAAGTATTTGGGCAACTTGAATGGCATTCTGCCTTGCATCGATATGCTTTGGCGAATGATCAATCAAATCCGCAATGGTCAAGCTGAACTCTTTAAGGACTCCCTGAAAATGAAGGATCTCTTCTTTCCTATGTTCCTGTTCTACCATCTTTTGATATTCATCAATGGATAAATCCGCTTCAATTTTACTTTGAGATGCTTCTCCCTCTTCATGCTCCTGCAGGTCCATATTGATGGTTTGTGCATTCCGGGCTTCTTTTCGGATATAATCAATCACTTTTCTCTTAATAATCAGTTCTGCAAAAGCAAGGAGTGAATTTCCCCGCTCTGTTGAATACTTTTCGATGGCTTCATTAAATGCAATTAATCCTATGCTAAATTCATCATCTGTTTCGTCTATGTATCTTTTGCAAACAGATGAAACGGTTTTTGCGATAAACGGTTTATATTGATCGATTAATTTATTTTGCAAATCCAAATCTCCATTTTGGATTTTAAACACGCTGTCTTCTAATGTATGTTTTTTCCTGCCAAATTTGAATAAAAGGCTGAGCAACGGTTTCACCTCAGTTTCTCCCGATCATACTGCGTTAATCATAGCTAAATTATGATTAGAGCGCAAAGGAAGAAATTTGGAATTATCTATATAACCCGCACCAAAGCTGAATACAGCCCTTTTTCACAGTAAAAAAACATGGATTTCAAAGACATCTTTACATAATTTGATCCGTTTTTCACTCAAAACCCTGCTGGATTAGGGTTTATGTCAGGTTTTGTTACTATAATGTAACCTTAATGAAATAATTCTCTTTTGGAAAAGGATATTCGAAACAGTCCAGATAAAACACAAAAAAGTACAAATGTCCCACGACTAATGGTTGATATATGATAATCCCTTAATTGATGTTTTCACCTCCCACTAAACGTTTCGCCTAATATAGACTGTTTAAGGGGGAGTCTTTAGAAAAACTTTTCTTTTGAGTCTAAATACCCTCTCGCTGCAGTTCAAGAGAAACTCTTCAGCTCTCCTCAGCCAGGTGTGTTTCCGTATACCGTAATAGACTTGTAACAAAAAAGAGCCTGCTGAACTTCAGCAGGCTCTGACTTTTTATTCATTTTCAGCTTTTTTCAGAGGTTCTGATTCCTCTTCAGTTTGAGGTTCTTCTTCCTTGGAGAGGAACCATCCTCCTATGGCAATTCCTGCTAATACGGTCCAGAAAATTCCCTTCCAAAGCGGCGATTCGATAAAATGCTTTGAAATGACATCAATTTCAGGATGCGCCAATGTATATAAAGCAAGCTTAACCCCTACCCAGCCGACGATTAAAAAGGCTGCAGATTCCAGGTTGGGCTTCTTTTTAAGCAATTTAACAAACGCATTTGCGGCAAATCTCATGATTACTACCCCGATTAATCCACCGGCCAGAATAATTAAGAACTGTCCTCCGTCCAAACCGCCGATTTCAGGAAGAGTCGTTGGCGAGAGGGTGACGGCCAATGCAACCGCAGCAAGAATGGAATCTACGGCAAATGCCAGGTCTGCCAATTCAACCTTCAAAACGGTTCCCCAGAAACCTGATTGCTTTTTCGGGTTGCTTATTTCATGATCGTCTTTCTTTAAAACATGTTTTTTAACTAAGTGATTAATCGAAATATACAGTAAGTATAGAGCTCCAATAGCTTGTACCTGCCAGACGTTGACGAGGAAAGAAATCGCGAATAAAGCGCCAAATCTTAAAACAACAGCTCCAGCCAATCCATAAAACAGTGCCTTTTTGCGCTGATCTTCAGGCAAATGCTTAACCATTACAGCCATTACCAGAGCATTGTCTGCTGCCAGGATTCCTTCAAGAACAATCAGAATCAGCAGGACCCAGCCATACTCTAGAAACAATGATGCATCCATATTTTTTCATCCTCCTAATGGGTTTTTCCCTCTCGGCGACCCATTAGCGGACATAAAAATAGACCTTTGCCGCTAATGGGCAAAGGTCTTGCTGAACATGGTTGATAAATCATGTCAACAAAGCCGATGGATTAAGATCCATGAATTGACGACTTTGTTTACAGGTGCATGCACCTGACCGGCTACTCCCCTTTGACTGAGAGAGAATACTATTTTGTTAAGTTCATACTATCCTATACTGGTAAACTTGTCAATCCATAACATTGTCAGTTCTAAACAAGGAAGACTCGTACATACAATTTCTAATGACGCAAAAGTGATCGAAAGGGTGCATAGGATATGAATTGGCTCGAAGCTGCCATACTTGGATTTATCCAGGGTCTGACTGAATTTTTGCCTATCAGCAGTACCGGGCACTTATATCTCGGCAGGAAAATATTCGGACTTCAAGACGCAGGACTATTTCTGGACACCATGCTTCATATCGGAACATTCATTGCTCTGATTGTCTTTTATAAAGATATTTTGTGGAAATTGGCAAAGCGGCCATTCAGCAAACTCGTCTTCCTTTTAGCGGCAGGAACCATCCCTGCCGTTATCGCAGGTCTTTTATTTAAGGATTTTTTCGATGGCATTTCCAAAACCGGAATGACAATCGGCTGGGAGTTTATATTCACAGCCCTATGTCTCCTCTTTGCCGACCGCGTAAAAAAAGGTGCCCGCAAGCTGGACGATCTCACCTTTTCGGATGCTCTATGGATTGGTTCTTTTCAGGCACTTGCTATTTTTCCAGCCGTTTCCCGTTCCGGTCTGACTATTGCCGGGGCTCTTATGAGAGGAATTGATAAAGAAACAGCTGCCTATTTTTCCTTCCTGCTCTCTATTCCAGCTGTTTTCGGCGCATTGCTTTTCCAGCTAAAGGATCTGGCAGAGTATACTGGACCTTCCATCGGATTCCCTGCTATGCTCATTGCTACCATAGCTTCTGCGATTTTCGGCTATTTAGCTGTTGCTTTTATGATTAATTTTGTTAAGAATCATTCTTTAAAATGGTTCGCGCTATATGTTTTGGTTTTAGGCGCGGGGATTTTGCTTCTTCAGGGAATGAAAATCTTCTAAGATGTCTAAACTATTGGCTGATTTCCGCTGCAGGATGCTCGCTCCAATCCCCCTAACCCATTATGGTTAAAAAACACAGTTAAACCCCTTTAATAATCAAAAAACCCTGAAATGCTCTGCCAGCGTTCCCGGGTTTCTATATTATTCTCAACAGGGCTTTTTAAATAGCCCCTTCCTGATTATTTGGATTGCTTCATAATGTCCCGATATGCTTTCGCTGCAGCTTTCCAGTTTTTATCGGAACCGAACACAGTTTGAAAAAGAGCTTTAAACGGTTTGTATTTTCCACGGTAAGGATACCATTGAATTTCGCTGCTTCTCTTCCCTGTGTCCGTCATAACGGATTTCTCGTGGCAGAAGATTCGCAGGCCGCCTTCTCCGTGGTACCGGCCAATTCCGCTTTGCTTTGCCCCGCCGAATGGGAGATTGGGATTCATGACGGTTAGCATAACATCATTTACAACCGCATTTCCCGTAACAAGTTTCGATACTATCCGTTCCGCCCTCTCAATATCTGACGACCAAACGCTCGCATTCAAGCCATAAATCGTGCCATTTGCAAGCTCTATGGCTTCTTCTTCCGTATCAAAAGGCATAATCGGCATGACCGGGCCGAATGTTTCCTCCTGCATAATATCCATATCCTGATCGACGTCAATCAGAACCATAGGTTTTATAAACATGCTGTCCTCATCCCATTCCGCCGGGATGCTGCCCGCTGCAAGTTTAGCTCCATTGTTCACTGCATCAGCGACCTGCTTCTTGACAACGTCAACCTGATGCGGGAAAGTCATGGATCCAATATCATCATTTAAAGAGGATCCCTGCTTCAAATTCATGGTCAGCTCCTGTACTTTCCTCACAAATGTCTGATAAACTGCACGCTGCACGTAAACTCTCTCCGTACTCATGCATACTTGGCCGCTATTTGTAAATGCTCCCCACACTGCCGCTTTTGCTGCCCTGTCAAGATTAGCGTCATCAAATACAATCAGGGGATCTTTTCCGCCGAGTTCAAGCGTTGTCGGTATAAGATCCTTTGCTGCCTGCTCCTGAATTATTTTTCCGGTTTTAACAGACCCGGTAAAAAAGATATAATCCGGTTTTTCCTTCACAAGCGCTTCTCCTAGTTCCTTGCCGCCTTGCGCTACCTGCACAATACCTTCCGGGAAGCCAGCTTCTTTAAACAGCAGTTCGATCAGTTTACCTGTCAGCGGAGTTACTTCTGATGGCTTTAAAATGACCGAGTTCCCCCCCGCGAGCGCGCTCAATACCGGTACCATCGCCAGCTGAAGCGGATAATTCCAAGGAGAAATGATCAGAACCGTACCTCTTGCCATATACTCAATATAGCTTTTTTTGCCCCAAAAAAGGACGGGAGTAGTCTGGTTTTGCCTCCCCAATACGGTTTCGGCTGTTTTCTCCAGGTGCTGGATTGAGTCAATAACCGGCATAATATCAGTAGCCAGCGCCTCCGCTTTCGGTTTCCCCGTATCTGCATGAATAATTGTCGTGATTTGATCCAGTTTTAAAGCCATAAGTAAGCGAAGCGTTTTATAGTAAACAAGCCTTTCTTTCAATGATTTATTCTGCCACTCTTTTTGGGCGTGCTCTGCCTGCTGGAAAATCCGTCCAGCTTCACTCAGCTGAACTTCCTCAATTTCTTTAATCTCAGAACCTGTTGCAGGATTAATCGCTTTAAGCATGAATTTTCTCCTCCTTGGCAAATTGTTTTTCTTTATAGTAATGAACTAGTTTATGTCCGTATTCCCTTATATTCGGACAAGCAATCCCTGACCCTTCCAAATGGTGCAGTAAATTGGTGCAGTCATAGCGCACATCATATTGAAAATAATCGAGGGCTTCTTTGCGAGTGCCGAGCCAATTGCATACAGCCTTTGAAGACAGGCCTAATTTTGCAGCACCGGGAGGAATGCTCCCCCTGGTTTTCCTATTCAGCAGCTCTTTTAAAAAGAGATCATACAGTTCCCCAATTGTTCCGGGATTTGGATCTGTTACATGAAACGTATGGCCTGCAGCCTCTTTCCTTAAAGATAAATAGAGGACAGCGTTCACCAGAAAGTCGACAGGCACCGTATTAAACAACACATTCCCCTTTCCTATTCTTGGTGTAGCAGGAAGGAACTTAAGCTTACTGAACATATTGAGCATATAATAGGGGCCATCAAACTTACTCGTTTCACCTGTTTTCGAATTCCCGGTGACAATACCCGGTCTGATAATAACAGCCGGCAGTTTATTCATTCGTGTCCTGACGAGTTTTTCGGCCATATACTTCGTAGATTCATAATGGTTTTTGAAGCTATGCCCATCCTCTAAGTCCCCTTCAAAAACTTCTCCTGTCCTCTTGCCGGACACATAAGCGGTACTGAAGTATGTAAAGCATTCCAAGTTGAGTGTAAGCGCCCATTCTATAACATTCTCTGTCCCTGTTACATTTACCTTTTTTGCAAATTCCTCATCTACGCCCAGGTCATATATAGCTGCCAGATGAAAAACATGAGTTACTTCCTGCTCAAGACCCTTTAAAATGGCTGGGTTTATATTCAATCCCTCTTTTGTTATATCTCCGGTTACAGCCTCTGCCTTACCTGCTGCAAGGAGATTTAGTTCTTTGTCTGCGCGCTCCGCAAATTCCGGCAGCACCAGCACATAATAATAATCGAAAAGATTTTGCTGAACGGCTTCTTTAATTAATTCCCTGGATATGAAGCCCGGGAAACCTGTAATGAAACATTTTTTCATGTTGTTCCCACCTCTTCCTGATTTTGCATATTTTTTTATTCATCATACCATGTAAACGTATACAAACTAGAACTATAAAATGAAACCTCAATCAGAAGGATTCACTTAGATGATGTATTCAGGAATAAATGAACGAGGAGGATAAAATGTATGCACACGATGTGGAAGGGTTCCATTCGGTTTGGCTTAGTTAACATTCCAGTGAAGCTTTATGCAGCAACGGAGGATAAGGACATAAAATTAAGAAGTCTTCATAAAGAATGCCATACACCAATCAAATATGAAAAAAAATGCCCGAATTGCGACCGTGAACTTGAAGCAGATGACATCGTCAAAGGATATGAATATGTGAAAGGAAAATTTGTCATTTTATCAGAAGAAGATTTAAAAGATTTGAAGGAGGAGCATGCAGACAAGGCTGTTGAGATTGTAGATTTTGTAAAGCTCGAAGATATTGACCCTATCTACTTTAACCGGAGCTATTTCTTAGGACCAGGAGATAATGGTTCGAAGGCTTATGCTTTATTAAGGGAGGCACTAAAGCAATCAGGAAGAATCGGGATCGCTGAAATGACAATTCGCTCCAAACAGCAAATGGCTGTCGTCAGGGTTTATAAAAATTGTCTTGTGATGGAAACTATCCATTATCCGGATGAAGTACGTTCTGCAGATGAGGTGCCATCTGTTCCTGAGCAAACCGATATACAGAAAAAAGAACTCGACACCGCGATGATGCTGATTGATCAGCTCACTGCTGAGTTTGATCCGGAACAATACAAGGATGATTACAGGGAGGCTCTGCTCCGCTTAATCCAAACCAAAATCGAACAAAACGAGGGCACCGCCGTTCCTGAAGATGCCCCTAGGGAAAATGTAGTCGATCTGATGAGCCAGCTGCAGGCAAGCATCGAAAAATCTAAAACGGCTTCCAAAAAACCGAAGGAACCTGCAGCAGAAACCAAAAAAGAACCTGCCTCAGCAGGGAAAAAGAAGCGGACTGCCAGGAAAAAGGCTTAATCTTTTAAAATAATCCATTGCGCCGCCTCCCAAAGGTTCGGGAATTGAGTATCCCCGAGGCCTGCCTGATCGCCGATAAATAGAACACAGGTACCAGCTCTTTTTCCGGCTAAGACATCCGGCTCCCGATCGCCGACCATGTAGGAGCGGGAAAGGTCAATTCCATAGCGCTCTGCGAGGGAAAGGATCATTCCCGGCTCTGGTTTACGGCAAAGACAGCCGCTATTGGGAACATGCATGCAGCAAGCTGTATCCTGGATGACTCCTCCTTTTTCTCCAATCTGGCGGATCATCTCTTTGTGCACCAGATTCAGCTGCTCTTCTGTCATGTGCCCAAGACCAATCCCGCCCTGATTGGTCACAACAAATACGAGGTAGCCGTGATCATTGAGCAGTTTCACTGCCTCACCTGCACGGTCTAAGAGATAAAACTGATCTGGCCGGTTCACAAATTTAACTCTGTGAGTCAGCACTTCATTTATGACCCCGTCCCGATCAAGGAATACAGCTTTTTTCATCGGATTGGCTCCTTTCTTATGTCCTTTAGTAACGGAATTGCAACTCTGCCTTATTACTCCTACATTCTCTTTCTTAGAGGTGATTTGATTGAAACCGATGCTCCCTGTCCTCGCGTCCGAACTTCCGGCCGGACCGGATTGGCTTTACGAAGTGAAGTATGATGGCTTTCGAGCCATTTTATACATAGAGAGGGATTTTATCTCTCTCATAAGCCGGAACGGAAAGGATCTGAGGATTCTTTTCCCGGAAATTATTGAGTTTGTCCAGCAGATCATGCCTTCTATTCAGCCGTTCCTCCCGATGACTTTTGACGGAGAACTCGTTTCACTCCGTTCGTCTCTCAGAGCTGATTTTCAGGATATTCAAATGAGAGGACGTTTGAAATCAGCTGATCGAATTCAGCAAGCCTCTGCTGGTAAACCTTGTAAACTGCTTGTTTTTGATTTGCTGCTCCACAACGGAAAGCCTCTTATGTACGATACCTATTCACAAAGGAAAGGACAGCTCGAAGCATTTTTCAAAGAACTGCGGTTACCCCTCCATCCATCCGAGGAAGCAACCGAACTTATCCAGATGGTCCCTTCCTATAAGGAACCCCGTCCGCTATGGGAACGTATTGAACTGCATGGAGCAGAAGGAATTGTAGCCAAGCACAGAAAAGGGAAATGGACAGCTGGAAAAAGAACGGAAACATGGAAAAAGGTAAAAAACTATAAATGGTCAACATTATTTATTACTGGCTACGATGAAAAAAACGGATATTTTGAAACAGGGCTGTTCAAGGATGGACAGGTGTTCTCACCTGGCTCATTTTCGCATGGAATAACTGGAGAGGAAAGAGAGGCTCTTATCCAAACGATTAAACAGAACGCTGTTTCCTATAGCAGCCAAACATATAAGGTTGCCCCGGGAATTTGTGTAAACGTTAAATTCCTCTCTTTTTACAAGGAGCAGCTTAGAGAACCATCCTTTGCATCATTCAATTTCAAGGGAGACCCGGAGCAATGTACGTGGGAACAATTTCAGTTCGATGCAGCACCCATTCATCATGAGGTTCAGCTCACACACCCGGACAAGCCAATTTGGAATGAACCTGGAATTAATAAGCTTCAATATGTTTTGTACCTATTGAATATTGCCCCTTACATGCTTCCACTTTTGAGAAATCGGACACTCACGCTAATCCGTTATCCCCATGGTTCTGGCGGAGAACAATTTTATCAGAAGAACAAACCCGATTACGCTCCCGATTTTATTCAATCTGTCGAAGCCGATGGAATTGACTATATGCGGTGTGAGTTTCTATCCGACTTAATTTGGCTTGGCAACCAGCTTGCCCTGGAATTTCATTTGCCGTTTCAGAGAATTTCTGATACCAATCCTATGGAAATTGTTTTTGACCTTGATCCGCCTTCCAGGGCCGAATTTGAGCTGGCTATTTTTGCTGCAAAGCAGCTAGAAAAGCTATTTAAGAAATTTAATCTCGTTTCCTTCCCAAAACTCTCCGGAGGAAAAGGCATTCAAATTCATATCCCTCTATCCGGAAAAAATTTGAGTTACAGCGATACAAGAGTGTTTACAGAATTTTTCGCGGATTTCTTAATAAAGCAGTTCCCGGAAAAATTCACGACTGAACGCCTGAAAAAGAACCGGGGGGCAAGCTGTACGTGGATTACCTTCAGCACGCAGAGGGGAAAACCATCATCGCCCCATATTCTCCAAGAGGTCCTGAAGGGGCGTGCATAGCCGCTCCGCTCTTATGGAGGGAAGTAACAGAAGGTCTTTCGCCAATGAATTACACCATTTCAACCATTTTTGACCATCTAAAAAAAAGAGGCTGTCCGTTTGAGCACTATTTGCATAGCCCTCAAGACGAAACAGTCTCTAAAATCATCGCTTTTATTAATAAAAACAGTTAGGAAATATATTGTTTGCTCAGCATTTCAGTAATTTGGTCGTGAGGCAGCGGTCTGCTGAACAGAAACCCCTGCATATGGTGGCAGCCATGGGCTTCTAAAAAGGCAGCCTGCATTTCTGACTCGACCCCTTCCGCAATCATTTGTAATCCCAAATTTTCAGCCAAACCGATAATCGCCTTAATTACGATTTCATCCTGCTTGCTGCTCAGCATATTATGGACAAAGCTGCGGTCAATTTTAATTTTGTCCAGAGGAAGCTGTGTTAAGTAGCTTAGCGAACTATAGCCGGTGCCAAAATCATCAATACTCAAATGGATTTTAATGTTTTTCAGATCACGGATGGTCCGTATAAAGGTCTCACTATTATGCATAGAAAGGCTTTCTGTAAACTCAAGCTCAAAATGGTCCGGAATAATGCTGTTATCACGAAGGACATTGGTAACCATCGGCACCAAATCAGGCTGATAGAATTGTTTGACGGATAAATTCATACTCAGCCGTAAGCCTGGAGACTTGGTTTCCTGCCAATGCCGCAGCTGACGGCAGGCCTCCTGCATGCTCCATTTCCCAATTTCAATGATCAGACCTGTTTCTTCCGCAATCGGGATGAACTCTGCCGGCGAAATGATTCCGAGTGTTGGATGATTCCACCTTAGAAGAACCTCCATTCCCGTAATCTGGTTCGTTCTTGTATCAAACTGAGGCTGATAATATAGAAGGAACTCATTCCGTTTTAGAGCATGCATGAGCTCTTTCTGCAAAAAATAGCGCCTTTCAATTTCCTGGCTCTTCTCTTCACTATATCTGCCGAGTGCTGATTCTTTGCTGATTTTTAAAGCAAGGTCACTTTTTTTCAAAAGCATATCCGGGTTTGTGCCGTGATCAGGATAAATGGCCACACCAAAGCTAACCTGGACACGGTATTCCTGTTCATCAACGATATACCGCTTCTTAAAACCCTTTGCCATCTCACCAGCGACTGTATAAAAGAAGTCCGTATCTTGAAGACGATCTGCAATCACCACAAATTCATCATTGAAAAACCGGCCAACAAAAAATTGCTTCGGCACAAGCTTCCGCAGCTCCCGGCCAATTTCACGAATAATGGTATCGCCTGTTTTCTTGCCAAACATTTCATTGATGTATTTAAACCGGTCAATATTGACCTTAATGATTGCGGTGCGCTCAATTTTCTCCGAAGTGATATATTCCAGCTTCTCCATTACCATCCGGTCATTCGGAAGCATCGTCAATTCATCGTAATAGGAAGAATGGGCAATCTTCTCTTCCGCCCGTTTCATATCGGTAACATCACGGAAGTTAAGGAAGAAGCCTTCAAGGGTTCCGTCCAATAGAATAGGGACAGATGTTATTTTACAGACTCTTTCCCCCTGCAGAATGATTTCCCTTGTACAGGGAAGATTGACTTCATCCGGGCGGGAAAGGATCATTTCTTCCTTCTCCCATTCGCTCTCAGTCAGAATGGAGGAGTAATGGCTGCCTGAAAATCCATCTTGCGGCCGTTTAAACAATTCCGATGCAGAATCATTGGCAAATAAAATCCTGCCGGTGCAATCGATTCGCAAAATTGCATCCGGATGATATTTATATAGAGATTCCAAGGAATGATCCCGTTCCTGAACAGGATTGCCGGCTTCTGCTTCGAACTCAGGAGACTTTGGATTCACAAGGCTCTCCCTCCTTTCTAAAAAACAGATTATATTCTCTTTATCGTCAAAATCCTGCAGGTATGAAGGGTAAAAAGTCTTATTCTTCCTTAAAGGGAGTATTTTGTTTAAAATAGCATTTATTGCTCACACTAATAGTAACGTCTTTTATCGGGAGACTTGCGATATGCCTAATATGTTCTGGTATCTTCTCCTTTTGGTCTTTTCAATTGGATTATTTGCCGTTTGCTTGATCAAAGACAAAAGAAGTTTTCTTCCCCTATGGCTCTTTAATTCTGGTCTTGCCTATTTATTTGAACTCATCGTTTATGTTGTATATAACTGTTATCTTTACAAACCAAATGTTTTCCATGATTCTTTTATCGACAGCACATTTGGGTCAATCTTCAGCCAGGGACTTTCCGTACCAATAGCAGCCGCTTTTGGTTCCATATATAAAATCAAGGCCCGATATGTGATTGTGTTCGCTCTTTCTTTTTCATTGGTGGAGGTCCTATTTCTCAAATTGGATGTTTATGAGCTTAATTGGTGGAGGACATCCTATACATTTTTATTTATTCCAGTCTTATTTTATATCTCTAAAGCATGGTACAGTCTCTTAAAAAAAGAGGATCGGATCGTCATCATCTTCACCAAATACATATGTATGATCACAATTTCCATCACAGTCACTTGGCTTCTGTACGCCTTGCAGCCAACTGTTATTTTTCAGACAGGTCTTTTTGCCGAAAGCAGCAGGGATCATACCTTCGCAAACGCAATTTATAGTATTGGCATATCGGTACTGTATACGGCCGCTGCCTTCTCCCGCAAATTCATTTGGAAGATCCTGTACTTTTTTATTATTTTACTGGCTGACAGTATACTCTTCACCCTACATCTTCTGATTATCCACAACTCTATTGAAGCAATATCCCTTGCGGCCATCCATTTGTTTTTCATAAGCTGCAGCAGCTTGCTGAAAAGAGTTTTTTTCCCGAATTTCAATGAGGAATTGCTAAGAAAGTAGTTTTTATATCTGTTTTCATGAACTCTGCTGTAAGAAAAGGGTGGGAATATGGCTGATTTCTGTTCAGCATGCTCGGCTTAGTCTTAGAGTGTGGCCAGCTCCTCGAGCAGCAGCGCCTCCGGGGGTATTGCATGTCCCGCTGCTGCGGCAGGATTCCTTCGTTCCAATAATCCTAACCCATTGTTATTCAATACACACAGTTAAAAATCATAAATGAGCCAAAAATAAAAACCTCAAGAACACTCTTACAGCGAGTGTTCTTGACGTTTCAACTTGGACATACCCTTTCATCAGGGCTTTTTAGACAGCCCCTTAAAAATCTCTTACCTGAAAAGCAGGTGCTGGCTGTGCAGTCCCGCTTTTTTCAGGAGCTGATTCAGCTGCTCCTGCTCCTCACTTGATAATCCCGAAAAAGCCCGAGTAATTCTTAAAGCATGAATCGGGTAGATCTCATCAAGGTAGGCCTCTCCTTTGTCCGTCAGCTTCGCGTAAATAGAACGTTTATCGCGCGGATCCTGCTGTCTGACAATGTACTCATTCTTCTCAAGTTTATCAATTACATACGTAACATTTCCGCTCACAAGAAGCAGTCTCGACCCAATCTGCTGAAGCTTCTGCGGGCCTTTCGTATACAGTAATTCCAGAACTGCAAACTCCGTTGGATTAAACCCATGTTCCTTGCTATCTCTAATCGAATGCTCCGAAATACTCTTAAACGCTTTAGCAAAAACCCTGAAAAGGGCCAATGCACGATCAGTCTCTTCTTGAGTGTAGGAAAATCTCATAGATTCATCGCCCTCTTAAATATTCTCAAAATTCTCAAATTTTATCTTTATTTTACTATGAAGAAAGCAATAATTAAAGAACGATTTTTCAAAAAATTCTTTTAAGACTATATGCTCGGTTTGTATAGGGAATTTGCAGGGATTAAAAATACGTTCGCTGAAACACTGCAATTGAAGAGAAAATCCTCTCGCATAATGGAGTAAGAATGGAGGGATTGATTAATTATCATTGAGGACCTAATTAAGAAGCTAATGATTTTCAGGACTCAGATTGAGCAAATGGTTTTGAAACGGTGCAGCATTACCTACCAACCTATTTGTTTCCGAAGAACAAAAAAGGAACCTGCCTGTTCAGGGCAAATTCCTTATGGTGTCGCAGGCTTTCGCTTGATTGCCGGAATGCTGTGATAAAAGTACACATATTCGTTTTTCAGCTCCGAAATAGTCATCTTCTGAAGTACATCGTTGTTGTAAACCCCTATTGCAAGCAGCTTTTGGGAGTAATAATTCCTTTGTTCCTCAAGAGCGAATTTTAATAGGTTGCTCATCACACTTTCCCCTCTCCATCTTTTTCTTTTATCTTACTCCTACATTACCCAATGATTGTAAGCAGACGGTTAATCCATTGTAAAAATTGCATCACTGGATATTAAGATTGTTTAAAAGTATGGGATTTATGAAAGCCGTCAACAATGGTCCTATCCTATTCAGAAGGAAGGATCAACTATGCAGACACAGCTAATTGCTTTTGATCAGCTGAAAAAATTCTATTTTATTATTGAAAATGAACCTGACGAGACACAGCTTATGATGCTATCTGCTGAATCAGCAGGGCTTTCATTATATGTTCATCATGAGACGGAATTTCAGGAAGTGACCATCTTATTTAATCCATCCCTCTTGAAGGAATGGTTGGCGGCATTCCAGGAAATTGTCCGGTTAAGGTGTTTGTCTTCTAATCTTCTTAATTTGACCATTCTGGACGAAGCGCAATAATTCGTAAGTGTCCTTTCCAGCTGTTCTCAATAATTCCTCAAGCAGCTGATCCCTTTTCAAATCCAGTTCAATCAGTTTATGGGCAAGCTTAAGCGCTTTGCCAGGTTCCATTATTCTTCCTCCTTTTAATTGCTGGTATCCTTATATTATCGTGGGTTTAAGTTCCATACCTCCTTTTTGATATGAAATCTGACATATAATTCGCTTCAGCTGCAGTGAATGTTATATAATCTCACATAATCAGAGAAATTCTTTCCAATGTTGAGTATAGTGTAGGAAAGAGTTGTTTCCTCAAGGAGTGAGTCCATTGCAAGAAGAGCGGTCTTACAAAGATAAAAAAGTCATCTCAATCGGGACAGTAAGCGAGCTTACAGGCCTATCTGTAAGACAGATACGGTATTATGAAGAACGCCAGCTGATTGCTCCTGAGCGAAGCTCAAAAGGAACAAGAAAATACTCCTTCTCCGACGTAGAAAGGCTTATGAATATAGCCGACCTGCGTGAAGAGGGCGTCCAAACAACGGAAATATTAAAGGATATAAGGAAAAAAGAAGAAAAACTCAAAAACCCCTCCCAGCTCCGCAAAAAAATGCTCCAAGGCCAACTAAACGCCCATTTTCAATATAAACATGATGGGTAACCCGAAAAGCGGAAGCGGATTCCAGTAAGGATGTTCTGCTAAGGGCGCGGCGTCCTGCCGCAACGCAGAACTGACCCGCCTCGTGCGGGCCTCTGAGAGCTGGTGGAACTGGAACTGACAAAGTCGCCCTTTGACTTTGACAGAGCCAGTGAAGCAGCCGAAGGACTAGCCGCTGGAGCTAGACACCATGAAAAGCGGAAGCGGATTCCAGCAAGGATGTTCTGCTAAGGGCGCGGCGTCCTGCCGCAACGCAGAACTGACCCGCCTCGTGCGGGCCTCTGAGAGATGGTGGAGCTGGAACTGACAAAGTCGCTCTTTGACTTTGACAGGGCCAGCGAAGCAGCCGAAGGACTAGCCGCTGGAGCTAGACACCACGAAAAGCGGAAGCGGATTCCAGTAAGGATGTTCTGCTAAGGGCGCGGCGTCCTGCCGCAACGCAGAACTGACCCGCCTCGTGCGGGCCTCTGAAAGCTGATGAAGCTTCTGACCGAGGGGCGCTTCTAGTAAGGATGTTCTGCTAAGAGCGCGGCGTTTTGTGTTCATGAACAGTAAGAAGGGCTGTTCCTCATGGGAACAGCCCTCTTTCTCAGCTCTTAAATTGATTTACTGACAAAGCCAGTTTTTCTGATAGTCCTGTCAAATGAATGGAATTTTCTCTGACCATTTCCATTGTTCCATTTGCCTGCTCTGCTGCAGCGGCAGTTTGTTCTACTCCTGCGGCGGCTTCTTGCGAGACACTGGCTATGTTCGAAATGGCATCATCCATGTTTTTACCTCTATCAAGCAAATCATCAAGTCGGTCGGAGATAAGGGTTATACCGGACGATACTTCCTCAACCTTGGAACGGATGGTTTCAAAGGTACGACCTGTCTTTTCAATCGCATCCTTGCCTTTAAGTGCCTGTTCATAACCAGCTTCTAAGTCTCCTGCCACAGCACCTGTTTCCGATCTGACACTGCTTACAATCACATCTATATCCCCAACTGAAAAGGATACTTGTTCAGCGAGCTTTCTTACTTCGTCTGCTACAACAGCAAATCCTCTGCCATGTTCACCTGCACGCGCAGCTTCAATCGCAGCATTTAACGCAAGTAAATTTGTTTGATCCGCAACAGATTGGATTACTTCCATTAATTTTGAAATTTTCTTGGATTGCTCATCAAGCCCCGCTACTTTCGTTACAGAACCCTTCATAATATCATGTATTCGATTCATTTCATCGATTGATCGTTCCATTAACCGGCTGCCTTCACTTGTTTCCGACATCACTTCTTCTGCAGATTTAGAAGAAAGTTCTCCCGATGCAGCCGCTTCATTAATTTTTTCCAGGAAGTGCCCCATATTTTCCGCCATATCAGCTGCAGTACTTGCCTGGCTCTCAGCTCCAAGTGTCAGCTCTTGCATGGTTGATGCGATTTGTTCGTTTCCTTCCTTCACCTGGATGGATGAAATTTGAAGTTTTTCACTCTGATCTGCAATATCACCAGCCGCTGATTTGATTTCCCCGACAAGATTCAGCAGGGTCATATTCATGGCATTTGCTGAGTCGATCAATGTTCCAAGTTCATTTTTGCTATTGGATGAGAGGGTTTCCTTTTTTAGGATTCCCGAAGCAATCTCATTCATTTTTTTCGTTAGCTGAGATATAGGCTTCGCAATCATACGAGATGTTCTAAAGGCAATTAATAGTCCCCCTGCAGCCATAAGCAGAGAGAAAACGAGGATCAGCGCAGCCGTTATTTCTCCGCTGCGGATAATTTGAACCCCTGAATTCATAATTTGCTTTTCACGTTCCTCTGCGATTGACTGATAGTCTTTTATGAGCTGTTTGGAAATCTCCTGCGGTTCTTTGGATAAATTCTGAACGGCCTGAATTCGATAACCGCCTTCATAAGGTGTGATGACTTCTTTTTCAATCATTCCTTGCCAATTTTCTGTTTTCTTAATAAGCTCTCTTATCTTTGGTGAATCACTTATTGCAAGCAAATCCTTTTGAATGGCAGCTCCATCTTTCTTCAGGTTTTCATATTCATCTTTATAGGAAGTATTGTCATACAGGAAATAGGCGCGGATGGCCGATGCCTGCTGCGCAAGATTATATGAAAGCTTTTCGTCAAGAATGAGTGCTGCTGTTTCTGTTTTTACAATTCGCTCTGTATCTAATTTTGTTTTATAAATGCTGGCAAAGTTCAATACGGCCAGCAATACGCTTAAACCAATAAGAATTCCAAAGCCTTTTACTAAAATGAAACGAACACTTCTTACTTTCTTCTGTATTTTTTTCATAATTGCCCCCCGTTACAATATGCCTCCTCCCATATTACTATTAGAAAGTTCAAAAAGGAATAATTTTTGTGTATTTTCTGCAAATTTTCGAAAGGTTTGTCAAAATTTGTACTTTTTTGTCTAACTTTTTTCCCGTTTATCTATTACGCTTTCTATTACTCTTTCGATATAATGAATAGAAGAACTCTAAATTACTAAAGAGGGGTGAGTGCCTTGAATATATATGAATCGGTTGTGGAAAAATATCGTCAGAGAATGGTAGAAGTAGCCGGTAAACATGGGTATACTGCAGAGGAAACGGTGAAAGTAAGCCAGCACTTAGACAAGCTGCTCAATATGAGCACACATCCGGCCAGACAGGGCATGATCCGGTCTCATGATGAAATAAAATATTCTCCTAATAAAAATAGCTGATTCAGCTTTCTGCTGAATCAGCTATTTCTTTTACTGCAAGTGCTGTATAAAGGATGTCGCAATTCCAAAATAAATAAGCAGCGACAAAATGTCATTCAAAGTAGTAATAAGCGGTCCGGAGGCAATAGCAGGATCAACGTTCAGCTTGTGAAGCAAGATCGGAATCATCGTACCAGCCATTGTACCTATTATGAGAGTAAAGAATAGAGATGATCCAACTACCAGACCAAGAAGAGGATTTCCCTGCCATACCACAGCAATTCCAGTGATCAGTATCCCGCACACAACCCCAATCATTAATCCTACCCTGAGCTCCCTGAAAATAAGCCGGACAATCATTTTGGAATCAAGATCATTTTGTCCCAGTCCGCGGACTACTACAGCCAATGACTGGGTTCCCGTGTTCCCGGTCATTCCTGCAATCATCGGCATAAAAAAGGCCAGTGCGACTACCTCGTTCAGTGTTCCTTCAAAAAAACTGATGATACTTCCTGAGACAAGTCCGATAAATAAGAGTAAAATCAGCCAAGGCAGCCTTCGGTAAGCAGCTATAAGCGCCTTTGTTTCAAAATCGATGGATTTACCGGAAGCAGCAAATTTTTCATAATCTTCATTTGCTTCTTGAATCACGATATCAATTACGTCATCGACTGTTACGATTCCAACTAATACGTTGTTTTCCTCAACCACAGGCAAAGCAAGGAAGTCATAGCGTTCAATTAACCGTGCCACCTCTTCCTGATCGGCATCTGCTTTAATGGAAATTACCCTTGTGTACATAATGTCTTCTATACGCTCTTCACGTTCGCCTAGTATCAAATCCCTGTACGAGATAACCCCGACCAGCTGCTTTTCCTCGTTGATAACATACAAGTAGTTGATTGTTTCAGCAATTTCTGCGAAGGCTTTGAGTTTAACCACAGCATCCCAAACCGTAAAGTGGTGCGGAATCCATACAAACCGGTTCGTCATGATCCGTCCCGCAGTTTCAGAAGGATAGTTCATCAAGGCTTGAACCGCTTCTGACTCTTCCTGTTCCATGCTTGAAAGAAGCTGATTCTTCAGCTCAGGATCAAGCTCCTCCAAAAGCTGTGCCAAGTCATCGTTATCCATTTTATTCATTACCTGGACGCCCTTCATTTTCCCTATCTTATTGAAAAGGGCTAACTGATATGGACGCTCAAGCTCTTGCATAAGTGCTGTAATATTGTCAACATTCATGAAAGACAGGAAACGGGCGTAATGTTTTTCAGGCATTTCTTTGAATATACTCGCCATATCATATGGCTGCAGTTCTTCTATTAAGTCACGAAAATCTTTCCGTTTCCCGTCCCGAAGCAGGAGAATAATCCGAAGAAGAATCTCGTCGTACGTCATGTTTTTTACCATGGATGGTCCTCCTCATTAATCCGCGGAGGCCATCACTGGAAGCGCCGGCTGGTTTCCATCCGCGGAGTGTATACTATGACTTTCTGAATCTTTTACCTGCGTCTCTCCCGATCGGGGAATCTCCATGCCAGCACCTCCCAATTTTTCTATCATCATGCTATTATAGGAATTAAAAAAACACACCAAGAATGAAGGCGTGCGAAAACAAGCATTCCATTCTTCCATCGTAGAGCTTTAGCACTGTGCAGCATAGGACGATGTCCAGCTGCGTTAAAAATCACCTTAAGTCGATGATTCCTGTTGACCCATTGGCGTCTTTGGACATTTTTGGGCAGCAGCTTATCTCCACACAGGAGCCTCACCTAACGAAGAACTTATTCAGTTCACACATTGAGATTACAGAAATTCCTGAAACCTGTCAATCAAATTCGAAAACAATTGATTCCTTGCCAGTATATGCTCCATAAACGATTTGCGGCCTGCTTGGAATCGCCTATTTTTTCTCTAACGAAAGGAAGCATAAATGATGAAAATTGAATATTTGAGCAAAGGAATGCCAAAGCAGATGAAAGACCATAAGGGGAAGCATTTTCAATCAGGAATAAATAAAGAAACGGTTAATGAGCTTGAGGTTTCAGCAGGAACCGTAGCAGGGGATGATGTAGCGAATCATGATTATCACGGAGGTCCGGATCGTGTTCTTTGCGTATATCCATTTGAGCATTATCAAAGATGGCAATCAGAATTTGGAAAACCGCTAAAGCAATCGGCTTTCGGTGAAAATTTAACTGTAACCGGAATGCAGGAGAACGAAATCTGCATAGGTGATCAAATTCAGATTGGATCAGTTCTGGCCGAGGTTTCTCAAGGTCGTTATCCTTGTGCAACGATAAATCGGCACACTGGTATTGATCAGCTGTTAGCGAAGATCATTAACACTGGATATACTGGGTATTTCTTTAGGATTCTTAAACCCGGAACGATTCGAAAGACAGATAAAATCGAGCTCGTGAATCGAGTGACGTCTATCACGGTGGCGGATATCCACCACACTTTCTTCCACAACCGTAAAGATACGGATGCAATCCAGAGTATTTTGCAAATCCAAACTCTGGCTGACGACTGGAAAAAGAAATTCGAAAATTTATTAGAGCGGACTTAAGAGGTAAAACAGCAGCCCGAATGAGCTGCTGTTTTACTCTTCTTCACTTGATAACTTTTCCAAATCCTCCGAAGACAGCAGGTGATAAGACTCCTTCAAAAACAAGGCTACACCATCTTTGTTTTTGGGATGCTGTACAAATTGTGCGTGATCAATGTTCAAATATTGTTTTTCATCCTCTTTATGATCCATATACTCTTCCCCCCTTTCCGTTTACCTTAGTATTCCATTCCTCATCAAAAAAACCCCTCTTATATAAGAGAGGTTTCCAATCATTAATTTCTGGAGCTGATTTTAGAAAGCAGCCGGAGGATTTCAAGATAAAGCCAGACTAGCGTAACAAGGAGAGCAAAGCCTGCGTACCATTCCATATGCTTAGGCAAGCCCCTCGCTGCCCCATGCTCGATGAAGTCAAAATCAAGGACAAGGTTAAGGGCGGCAATCACTATAATTACGAGCGAGATCACAATCCCGATGGTGCTGGATTCGTGAAGAAATGGAACGCTGACTCCAAAAAGGCCCAGCACAAATGAAATCAAATAGACCATAAATACGCCCATTGTCGCTGCCGCTACTCCAAGACGGAAATTGTTGGTTACTTTTATCAATCCGCTTCGGTAGACAAGCAGCAAGCCAAGAAAAATCCCCATGGTAATCAATACGGCCTGCATGACAATTCCTTCATACAAGCTTGAATAATACGCTGAAATACCTCCGACAAACATTCCCTCCAGCACGGCATAGATCGGCGCCGTTATTGGCGATGCTTTTGGTGTAAAGCTTGTGATAAGCGCAAAAATCAGTCCGCCGATTGCACCGATCAGCATCATCGGCGTCACGTTATCCCCCTGCGCTGCAAAATACCAGGTTGTTCCAGCAGAAACAACAAGAATAAACAGGAGCAAAAATGACTTATGGACAGCGCCCATGAGAGTCATTCGGCGCCCGCCAGCATATCCCATTCCTTTTTCAAATGATTTTAATGTCGGATTCGCTGTTCTCATATCGGATCACTCCTTTATTAGTCTTAATACATACGTTTTTAAATGATTAAAGTTTCAGTCCACATATAATATGTATCACTTATTCATTATATTAGTCCTAGCCTGATGCCTTACATACTGCTTACCCTTTAAAAAAATGAACAAATCCAAATTTTTCAGATGATTGTTCTTCTTTTTTCATTCATTCACCATATAAATCTAGATAAACAAGCTTAACGGAGTGTGAATATATGAAAGAAAAAAACTCCCTCGGCATGATCATCGAAGGCCTGTTCTCTGTAGCTGAAGCAGTTGTTTTAACCATTCAAAGGAAAAAGCTGACGGCATTATATATAGATTATCTCATAATACTTCTTAGTCAGCTACAGATGCTCCGGTCTCTGCTCCAGTCATTTAGCCGGTTAAAACTTGAAGATTTGCAACTGTTAAAGACAAAAATGGAGCTGAGAAAAATCCATTTGGATCTGCAGCTTCTCCTTTCAAAGGAGTTCGTCTTTTCGAATGATTTGAAACAAGTATGGCTATCTCAGACTCTTTTCGAGTTAAAAAACAAGTATTAAAGCAGCCCCGCAATTGGCAGGCTGCTTTTCCATTACATATTTACGAAAAGGTGAGTGGTGTAATCGTTGTAGCGGCCGACCCCTGCATAATCAATTGTATCATGGAGAAGCACGTCTTTCTGACTGCTGTTTTTTCTCCATAAATCACGTTGCGCTTTAGGAGTATTTGCATATTTGTAAATCAGAATGCCTGATTCTGAGTGCTGCTGAAATCCTAATTTTACAATCATTTCCTGCGCATTGCCGTACTTAGTTGAATAGATGCTGAATGAGCCGGTAGAATGCATATCCTTTGATTTGATTTCCGAAATGTAGCTTAATCTTTCGCTCAAGGTCATGAGAGATTTACCATTCGCATATCGATCCTGGTTGAGTAATAAAAAGGAATCAAACTCGTCACTGGACAGCGTATGGTTGAGCTGGAGATCAGGAACAGCAAAGCGGTTCGTTCTTTGAAGCTTCTCCGTCTCAGCAAGGTAGCCCGACATTTTTGCTGGAAGCGCTTTATACTTGCCTGCCTTCTTAATTTCAACAGCCCGCTTCTTCAAGCGATCGAGCTTTTTCAAATTGCTATCAACATAAGTTACCCGGTTGGCGAGGGCATCTTTTCCGATGACTTTCATTAACCGGTATTGCGAAACTTCGTAAATCACTCTCTCCCTTGCAACCTTTGCTGGCGCTACATACTTAGAAGAAAGTGCTCTTCTTTTAGAAGACCCTGAAACCTTTCCTATCGCTTTTTCCGCAGTTTGAATCTGTCTGGAAAAGCTGTCATAGGCTTGGTTTACATCATATGTGTCTCCAGAATCAATTAATCTGTTGAAACCGCGCAGCTGATAGGCAAGCTTTTCACCCTGCTGTACCGCTGTGCTGCTTGTAGAAGCCTGAACTTCATGGGCCGGCAGAACTCCAAGTGCCAGCATAAAACCCAATCCCAATCCCGCTATCTTCTTCCTTTTCATCTTCCCATTCCTCCATACCGAATATGTAAGTTAAAGTCATAGTTACTATACCCTTCTATCAACCTATTAAAAACCATTTTTTTCAATTTTTTATAAAAATAAGGAATAAGTCTGTATCCTTATAATCTTTTAGTCTTGTTATTAAAATAATCCACCCTCCCTACTTCCTGTTTTTCCCATAAACTTTGGATGTTTTAGCGGCAGGGGATTGTGGAACTTATTAACTAGTCATAAAAAAGAAAGAGGAGGCCATATTCATGCAAGAGCACAAGTTATATATAAATGGAGAGTACACAGATTCAACTTCAGGCGATTGGATTGATATTGTCAACCCTTCAAATGGAGAAGTCATCTCAAGAATTCCTGACGGGACGAAGGAAGATGCGGAAAAAGCAATTGAAGCGGCTTATGCAGCCCAAAAGGAATGGGAGCAGGTTCCTTCGTTTAAAAGAGGGAAGATCGTCCGTCAAATCGGGGATGAGATTGAAAAGATCCGGGAGAAAATGATTACCTTATTATCCGAGGAGCAAGGGAAACCTTACGAACAGTCTTCAGCTGAAGTAGATCTTGCCATTGACTACTTCCGATACATGTCCGAATGGGCCAGAAGAATAGAAGGAGAAGTTATTCAGAGTGACAGGCCTAACGAAAACATTTTTCTTCACAAACGTCCGATAGGTGTTGTCGGCGGTATTGTACCTTGGAATTTTCCTGTTTTTATTTTTGCCAGAAAAGTTGCGACTGCATTAATTGCAGGCTGTTCAATCGTTTTGAAGCCAAGTCAGCAAACACCGAATACAGCTGCTGAACTTACAAAGATCATCGATAAATTAGATCTTCCTAAAGGTGTTTTCAACATGATTACCGGAACAGGATCCACTATTGGAAATGCATTGGCAAGCAGTCCGAAGGTTGGCATGATTACGATGACCGGCAGTACAGGTGCTGGAACGAAAGTTATGGAAGCCGCTGCTCAGAACATTACGAAGGTCAACCTTGAGCTTGGCGGAAAAGCACCCGCTATCGTCACAAAGCATGCGGACCTTGATCTTGCGGTTGAAAACATTACTGCGTCCCGCATCACAAACGCGGGCCAGGCTTGTACGAATGCCGAAAGAGTTTATGTCCACGAATCAGTAGCTGAGGAATTCACTCAAAAATTAGCCGCAGCCTTCAACAAAGTGAAGGTCGGCGACGCAGTAAAAGACCGAGATGCCCAAATGGGTCCGCTCGTCAGTGAAGATCGTTTGAAAACTGTCGAAGAAGCTCTGGAGAAAGCAATCCAAGCTGGTGCCAAAGTAGCAGCAGGCGGCAACCGTCCAGAAGGATTAACCGGCGGATTCTATTTACGTCCGACGGTCCTAACTAACGTAACAGATGATATGGATATTATGAAGGAAGAAACGTTTGGCCCTGTATTACCGGTTGCCACCTTCTCGGATTTGGATGATGCAATTCGGAAGGCGAACGACTCCATATACGGTCTTTCTTCCTCTGTTTATACGAATGATTACAATGAAGCCATGTATGTATCGAATCAGCTTCGTTTTGGTGAGACATTCGTCAACCGCGAAAACTTCGAAGCCATTCAGGGCTACCATGCGGGTATGCGCCAGTCGGGACTTGGCGGTGCGGACGGCAAACATGGTTTAGAGGATTATCTGGTTACGCAGGTTGTGTACATGCAATATAAAACAGATTTGAAATAAGTACGGGGCTTAAAAAAACTCCTGCTTAAAGGAAATGTGTTTATAAGTATTTAGTTTGAAACCCCCGGGACGCTATAAAGTGTCATTCCGGGGGTTGTGTTTTTAAATAGGTATTATGGTTAGGCTGATTGGAGCGGAAATCAGCCCAAACCAAACTAATTTAAACAGAGGAAGTAACTTTGAAAGCTGCTTCAGTCCCGTTATTTTTAAGGCTGCGTTTTGAAGAGTTTCTATAATTAAAACCTGATATGCTATTTGGAGCCGCAAAAACCCTCAGGCGCTTTGCTCTGAGAAGGCGGAAACATTATTTTTTCCTCAGCAAAAGCATGCTCCCTTTTAAAATTGTCAATATGGCCAAGAAAATCCAAACTACCATCGCAGTTTTTGCGACTGCCGGCGCAGCAGTCATCTGATTAACAGCAATAGCAATGACCGCCCAAATCAACACCAGTCCATACGCCAGATCATTTTTCACAAGAATCATATAAGCTCCAAGCAAAGCAGTAACGATAAGCATAATCATTGTCCAACCCAATTCTCCCAAACCTAAAAAAGAACTGATTTCATTAGATTTAAAAAAGATAAATACATTGACGATCGCTGCAACTGAAATCCACCCCATGTAAATAGAAATCGGTACTCTCAGCAATAGAGACGTCTGTCCGGATTTTTCAATAATGGAATAGATTCTAATTAAAGTGTAAAGAATTCCGAACATCACAAGGATAGTCAAATTGAATAGTTCATAATGAAAGAGAACGATCCATAATGCATTAAGCAGTGCATTCACAGCAAAGAGATACCCTATTGCGGTGTAAACCAATTTCTCTGCCGCTGTTACAAAAAATGCTCTGATAACCCATACAGCTAATAGGAGATATATAAGTCCCCAAATGGAAAACGCATAATTTGCCGGCTCAAAAAGAACCGGCACTCCTGCTGAAACCTCTCCAGTTGTTTGGCCGTTAATCGGAACTGCATTTGCTAAAAAATTTATTCCCACCATAACGATGTAAGCCAGTACATTAATTACTGCGAAAGTTTTAAAGGTCCTCATTCTTATCATCCCTTTCCTTTTACTTCATACATATCCTTCTTTAAGCAAGAACATGTCTCCTATCTTTTCCCTCCTATCGAAACATTCATCCCTCCTTAAGAAGATTCAGATAAAGAATTGAGGGTAAAGAACAGTAAAACACTTATATGGAGGTAAAGCATGCCAAATCAGCATTTGCAAACGGAACTGCCCCTCTATCCTTCTTCCTTATGGAGACCTATTGAAAATGAGCTGTCTTTTCCGCCCCTCGAAGAATCCCTGAAGGTTGATGCCGTAATTGTCGGAGCCGGAATTACAGGAATAACTGCAGCCTATTTACTGCAGAAAGCTGGAGTACATACAGCTCTGATTGATGCAAGGAAAGCTCTCGGCGGAACGACCGGCCATACTACCGCTAAAATCACATCACAGCATGGGCTTATTTATGAATCTCTTATTAAGGGAATTGGCGAAGAAAAAGCGCAAGAATACTATAAAGCGAATGAAGCAGCTAGATCATTTATTGAAGAAACGGTACAAAGCTTAGGAATCTCCTGTCAGCTGAAAACACAGGATGCTTTTTTGTATGCCTCTTCCTCCAGCGGAGATAAAAAAGTAAGGGCTGAATATGAAGCCTATAAAAAACTTGGTATTCCAGCTGAATTTATGGAAAGCACCCCTCTTCCATTCCCAGTCAAATCCGCAGTTCGAATAAAAAACCAGGCCCAATTTCATCCTGTGGAATACCTGTCTGATCTGCTGAAGGAATTCGTCAGCTCAGGAGGATTTGTTTTCGAGCATACCAGGGCTGTCGAAATAGATAAGTCCGAAAATCCCGCTATTACAACAGCAGAAGGACATAAATTGACCAGCCGGCACGTTCTCATATCATCCCACTATCCATTTCCGGATTTTACGGGACTTCAATTTGCCAAACTGGAGCCGGAGCGTTCTTATATCCTGGCGGCAAAAACCTCCCGCCCGTTCCCTGAAGGTATGTATATAAGTGCGGATGAACCTGTCCGATCACTCCGATCAGCAGAAGAAGATGGAGAGCAAGTTGTGCTGATTGGCGGGGAAGATCATAAAACAGGACAAATGCAGGAAACGGAGAAATGCTATGAAGCTCTGGAAGAATTTGGCCGGGAGCAATTAGATATGACTAAAATCCGCTACCGATGGTCTTCACAGGATTTAAAAACATTAGACGGCGTTCCATATGCAGGTCCTATAACGAAACAGCATCCCAATATATTTATAACCACCGGATATGGCCTATGGGGAATGACGAACGGCACTGCTGCTGCCCAGGTTGTTTCCGATGCAATTCTTGGTAAAAAGAACCCTTATGAAGAGCTCTATTCTCCTCAGAGGCCGGGAAATAAAACCGCTGCTGTTCAGTTTATTAAACAGAATACGGATACAGCGAAGGAATTTGTAAAAGGTAAGCTGAAAAGATCTTATGAAGGGCTGGATGACATAGGACTTGATGAAGGAGCCAAAGTAAAAGTAAACGGCCAGAAAGCAGGTGCTTATAAGGATCCAGCCGGGAACATTACACTGGTGAAACCTGTATGCACACATATGGGATGCGATTTGGAGTGGAACAATGGAGACAGGTCCTGGGACTGTCCATGTCATGGTTCAAGATTCAACACAGATGGAGAGATTCTCGAAGGTCCTGCTGTAAAACCGCTTACCAAGCTTGATTAAGGTTTCAATCACTGCGGAAAGGCAGATATAAAAGAAAAAAACTGACCAGCATAACTCCTTCCATAGAAAGCAAATACCATGGCCAGGGGCCAAGTACTTCCAGAAGGGATCCCCCTTCTGGTTTTTTCATTATGTATAAGTAGTTTGAGTTTAGAAGATGATTGACCCAATACACAGCCGCTGCATACAGATTGACCAGCAAAGCTGTGATCCAGAGAGATCGCAGGGATGGCCTGAAGCCCTTTGCAGCAAAAAGAAGGCATGCCATGATAACTCCGGCATGGGATACAAAAAACGTAAAAAAGATGGGATGCGGAAATGTGCAGGGACCAAGATCCGGGCTAATGATTGCTTGAAATGAACTTGCAATTCCTGCATACCAGAGAAATTGAAAAAGTGCACGGTTATTCGTAAAAGTCATAATGATTGCAATGAGAACAGCAAGATCACTCAAATGAAGCGGGAGATCCGCTGAGAGAGACCATCTCCCTGCCGATAGCTTCCATAGCTGTTCAAGCACTTCAGACGACAATAGTACAAATCCAATAACATACCGGGCTGCGGTAAAACGAGTACGGAGAATAAAAACAAGTGGCATGGCAATAAAAGTCACGAATAGCGCCAAAATGTGTGATTCAGAAAAAATATGAAAAGCCTTGTCCATAATGTCATCACCTCTGAATCATCATCCGCTATTTAATGGTAATTTATGCAAAAAGAGTGGACATCCAGTTTTTAAGCTCCCTTCTTAAATGCAAGTGCGGGCAATCAGAAAGCCTTTTTGTTCCACCCGCCGCAATACCGCTGAAATTGGAAGCTCCTTCCCTGGAAATCAAAATGAATGGCAGCAATGAATTAGATTTCTCCAAAGGCTGGAGCAATAGCTGATATCATCTCCACTAACACCAAAGGTTTCATCGGTACTCTAAGGTTCAGAAACCCTCTGCTGGTAATAACCACTCCCGTTGAAAGCTCTTGAATTTTTTCCTAATCATTAAGCGAAACCCGTCTATTCCCCTGATTCTCATTCGATACCTTATCAACTATTAATGCTACAGCACGATCAAATTCTATTATTAAAGAAGCACAAAAAGAGAAGGCTGGCCGATGCCTTCTCTTTCTCGTTATTTGTCACAGGCCAATCCGTCTCCATCCCGGTCAAGTCTATGCGGATCTCCCGGGCCTGCCGCTTCAAAAAAGGCCTGAGCTTCCTCATGTCCTGCAAAATCACCGCAATCCCTATCCGGACCATTTGGGTCGAATTGCTGATTTGCTTGAGGATTTTCTTCTTTGGATGGCTCCTCTGGCACCTTATCATTCACTTCCTCTTCAAATCCGCGATCAGTGGCGTAGTTTTCAAGAGACCATATTTTCCGTTCTTCTTTTTTTGCCTTTGCTTCTACTTCCTTAAATTGATCCAGATATTTTGTATTAGGCGGGTATACAGCTACCCTTGCAAGCCCTTCTTTTAAGAGGCGTTCGTTGTACATTTCGCCGTCAATCCATATGTATGCGAGCAAACGGCCAAACCGGTCTCTTTCCTCTACTCCTAATTCAAGCTCTATTTCCTTTCCTTCCAATTGCTCCTTTGTAAAGACGGATGCCTCTTTGGCAAATGGCTGAGGGTTTCCTTGGTATTTCCCTCTGCTTTCCGGTGTATCAACTAATATAAGACGGACTTTTTCCGTTGTCCCATTTTTAAGTTCTGCTTTCAAAGTATCGCCATCTGTAACAGAAAGAACCGTAGCTTGAATTGTATTTCCCTTTTCTTCCTCTCGAACAGTGCCCTTTTCATCTTCATGTTTTTCCTGTTTTGTTTCATTGTAAGATGAAGACTGCGTTTGAACGGGTTGATCGGAATGCTGCGTCATCGCTGAACATCCTGCCAAGATTAAATGAGTAAGTAAAATAATCACCATAATATGTTTTTTCAACTTTATAAAGACTCCTTTATATTGCAGTTATATACGATTATAGGTGCTAAAAGAACAATATGCACATTTCACGGTCAGAATTTCAGTAAAAAAAACCGCAGAAAACTATTCTGCGGCATCATTATGGATAGACTTTGGGATGTTTTCAAAAACTCTTATTCGCAGGAAATACAGTCATTAAAGCATTGAGTATAGTTGAGAGGGAAGAGTGTCCGGCATACATTCGAGCAATAACGGGAGCAGCTTCCAGGGCTTACCTGGCCGCATCCGCAGTTCCTGCGGCGGTCTGACATCCCTTCTGCATTTCTGCTATGGCCGTTTCCGCAGGGTTTGCGGCCGTGATCCGACGTTCCTTCTCTGCTGCTGCGATGACAGGATGAACCTGCCAATTCATCCAAATATAGTCTTGGCTTACTGCAAGAATGGCATCCATTTCGAGAGCTCATAAAATCCCCTCCTTTCCCTAATAGAGTATTCAGACTCTATCAGTTGGAGGCGACGAATATCCCTGCTGCTTCTATTATTATATTATTCAGCGGGGGGCCCATAGAATAATTCCCGCTCCCATTAGACAGATAACTGCTCCTAATGTGTCATAGAAATCAGGAGCTTTTCCATCTACGCCCCATCCCCATAGCAAAGCGAGGACGATAAATAATCCTCCGTACGCTGCATACACTCTGCCGAAATCAGGAAAATCCTGCAGGGCCGGCAATATGCCATATACGACCAGCACTGCCCCGCCAATGATACCGTACCACATCGGGAGGCCGTTTTTTAGCCACAGCCAAATCAAATAGCCCCCTCCAATTTCCGCTAAACCTGCTAATATAAATAAAATGATTGATTTTATCATAGACCCACATACTTTCTGCACATTATTTATAGCCGATATTATATCAAGTGAACGAATCATACAAGCTTATGATTCTCCCAGATCTTCCTATTTTCAAGTAGATGACTGGACCTCCGGAAAAGAGTATGATAGGTTTATGAATACTTTAAATTAATGAAAGCTAAGTCGGGATTTGATTGTTCCCTGAGGTGATAAATATGATCAATATCGATCTTGAATTAACAGCAAAAGTTTCCGTGAAAAGTGTGGACCCTCTCGACCCGGTTCATGTAAAAAACATACCCGAAGGCTGGAGACTGCTTGGCCGTGGAAATTATGCGGCCGTTTTCGTAAACGAAGCCCTTCCAGAAAAAATTGTAAAGCTTTATGCAGAAAATCGGGAAGGCGCCGAAAAAGAAAAACAAGTATACCAGATACTCGGCAATCACCCCGCTTACTCGGTCATGTATGGATTTAGCAATCGATATCTAATCTTAAAAAAACTGGAAGGACTCACTCTTTATGAGGCATTGAGAAAAGGAGTGTATATCCCTGAAAAAGTCATACATGATGTAGATGAAGCTATTGAATATGCACGGGAAAAAGGTCTGAACCCTACTGATATTCATGGAAAAAACGTCATGATGAAGGATGGCAGAGGCTATATCGTGGACGTCTCTGATTTTTTAGAAGAGTTTGACTGTCCAAGATGGAAGGATTTCAAAAAAGCGTACTACCGGATATACCTTCCTCTATCAAGATTCAGAAAATGGAAGATTCCCCGCTGGATGCTTGAACGGATTCGTAAGGGCTATCAAAAATACCTGAAGATTAACGGATATTACAAAAGAAAGAAAAAGAGCAAAGAAACAAAACGCCTGGCTAAAAAAAGCTAGGCGTTTTCATTTCTTCTTCTTTCATTATCCGTTTATCACTTTCTTCAGAGCTCTGGCAGCAGCGGCGGGATGTTCTGATCTGCTGATACTTGAAATGACCGATACGCCATCCGCTCCAGCCATTACAACGCTTTTCGCATTCTCAGCAGTTATCCCGCCGATTCCAACCATTGGGATATCAATGCCAGCTTGCTTTATCTCCTCGATTACAGCGGTCCCTCTTGCTTCCTTCGCGTCCTCCTTGGATGAAGTCGGAAATACAGGACCTACCCCAATGTAATCTGCCCCATCGGCTAAAGCACGTTTCGCCTCTTCAGCGCTATGCACGGATACTCCGAGAATCATACCGTTTATGCGTGTAATGATATCACCGGCTTTGGCATCATCCTGTCCTACATGAATTCCGTCCGCCCCTATTTTTAATGCCAGTTCCACATCATCATTTACGATAAAGGGGATATTGGAGGTACGGCAAATTTGCAGCAGACGGACAGCAAGCTGTTCGATTTCATCGGATGTATGGAGAGAACCCTTGCCTTTTTCGCGAAATTGAAAAAGCGTAATTCCTCCTTCAATAGCCTCGATTAAAATCTCCTCTATATTCTTCGGGCAATCCTGTGACCCTGCAATAAAATAAAGGGCCAAGTGCTTTTTTATCCCTTCCCGTTTCATAATTGCCTCATCCTTTTTTGAAAAGCCCAATGATTAGTCGGTCCATGGCCTTCTCCGATTTCAAGCGTTTCCTCAATGGCTGCCTGAATAAAATGCTTTGCTGTTTGTGCAGCTTCAGCAATCGTGCTGCCCTTAGCGAGCTCAGCCGTCAAGGCAGCTGAAAACGTACAGCCTGTCCCATGTGTATGTCTTGTATCAATCCGCTTGCTTTTCAATATTGAAAACACCTTCCCATCGTAAAGCAGATCAGCCGACTCCTCTGCATTCTCTTCATGCCCTCCTTTAATCAGACACGAAGCAGCTCCCAAATTATGAATGATCCTGCAAGCTTCTTTTTTGTCTTCCACATTTTTAATCGTAATTCCAGTAATCGCTTCCGCTTCTGGAATATTAGGAGTAATGACTGCAGACAGCGGGATGAGGTGATCAACCATTGCCTTAACCGCCTCACTTTGAAGAAGTGCGCTTCCTCCTTTGGCGATCATAACCGGGTCAATAACTACATTCTTCCAGCCGAATTTTTCTATTGATTCAGCTGCCGCCAAAATGATCTCTGCATTAAAGAGCATCCCTGTTTTTACGGCATCCGGAGGGAGATCCTCCCCTATTGCAGCAGCCTGTGCAGATACAGCATCTGCAGATAAAGGAAATACTCCATGCACACCAAGGGTATTCTGGGCTGTTACAGCTGTAACGGCACTCATCCCAAACACGCCGAGCTCCTGGAATGTTTTCAGATCGGCCTGAATACCTGCTCCTCCGCCGCTGTCTGAACCAGCAATGGTTAAAGCTTTTTTCACCATCTTATAAACCCCCTTTTTCAATAACAGCCTGCAAAGCCACTTGTTCCTCTGTCACCTTTGACAGCTGGTTTAAGAATTCCACCTGGAAACTGCCGGGCCCTTGATCCGCTGTTTTTACAGCTGCCAGTTCTGCAGCCGTTCCGTAAACAGCAAGAGCCGCTGCCGCTGCGGCAGCCGGATTTTTTTCAACAGCAAGAAAGGCTCCTACTACTGAGCTCACTAGGCATCCAGTGCCTGTAACTTTTGTCAGTATGGAGTGGCCATTTGAAACCTTCACTGTCTGCTTCCCATCGGAAATATAATCAGTCTTACCCGTCACAGCAACCACCGTGTTCAGTTTCCTTGCAGCATGAAGTGCCAGCTCTTCTAAATCTCCTTCAGCTTCTCCTGAATCGACTCCTTTTATTGCCCACTTTTGTCCGGCTGCATTCGCAATTTCAGCAGCATTTCCGCGGACAATGGCAACCTTTACCTCTTCAAGAATCTGTTTAGCAGAACGTGTCCGAAACTCTGTTGCACCTGCTGCAACAGGATCCATCACAACAGGTACCCCATGTTTATTAGCGGATTTGCCTGCAAGAATCATAGATTCCACAGTCCGCTCTGTCAGCGTGCCAATATTGAGGACAAGCACTCCTGCCATACGAGCCATTTCTTCCACTTCTTCTTTGGCATCAGCCATTACCGGTGAAGCACCAAGCGCCAAAAGCCCATTGGCGGTAAAATTAGCAACTACAATATTTGTTATATTATGGACAAGGGGATTCACTTCTCTTACTTTACTCAGCAGTGCTCCAGCTTTTTGTGCATTCATTTTATTTCATCCTCTCCGGAAAAGAGCCGCAGACAGCAGGCAGGCACCTATATAAAAAGGCATCCCGCATAGAAGCGAAATGCCTTTTATCATAAAATCATGATAAATCATTACATTCTCCCTGCGCTGGCATTATCCAACAGGTTCACCCGGTCTACGGCGGATCAGCCGTACTCTCAGCCTGCTTCCACAAGCTCCCGTTCCGTATTTTTTAAGGTTAGTTTATCCCTTAACCCATTAAAAATCAAGCCTTACACATGCTTCTCTTCATCTACAGGCAGCCGATCTGAAGCTATTCTTCCAAGAGATTCATTCATTTTGAACATCACAATCAGCAGCTCGCAATAAATACGGATGGCAAACGGTCCGAGAAGCAGCGTAAACAAACCCATCAGAATCTGCAGTCCCGGGGTCATTGATTCACCTGAATTGAACATCATGACCAAACCGGTCAGGATACTGATTCCGCTCCCAATGTAAAAAATAATAGTTATTATAGCTGGCGTGATCATCTTGTTGAAACTAAGAAACTCTTTCACTTGCTGTCACCCCTCATTTGAATTTCTCTTCAAACAATAGGTATGCAAGCTGTATCTAATACATTCCTTGTCATAGGCACAAAGTTTTAACTTCGCAAAATAACCGGCCTATTTAAACTTTTCCGTTCTAATCCATAATCTTCTAGTTTTATTGAATTCACTCACTTTAAGGGGAATCACCCACGACCTTTCTCTTAGATCGGCCGTCAGAACTAATCGTACTGGTTCGATAGAGGCCCATTGAATTCCGCTGAATCATGTAGTCCACAACCTTCTTCCCCTTTTGTAATAAGTTCATAAAAGCGCAACCATTTTCGAATAGAATATGGGTATAGATATAAAAAGGGGTAAAGGAGAACTTTATGAGGCTAACCTCAAGGCTGTGCATGATCTGTTCAATCCTATCTGTCTTGTTATATTTTCTAGCAAAAATACTTTATTTCTCAAAGTTCGCCCACTATATGAATATTTCATCGATCCTACTAGTATTCGTAATCGTAATCGCATTCTTCTTTGATGATCATATAGGGTACTAAGAAAAGCGGAGGGCGCTTGCTCAGCGCTGAGAGACGGTGGAGCCGGAACTGACAAAGTCGTTCTTTGACTTTGACAGGGCCGGCGAAGCGGCCGAAGCGCTAGCGCCCGGAGCTGGACACCACGAAAAGCGGAGGGCGCTCCCGGTTAGGAGGTTCTGCTAAGTGCGCGGCGTCCTGCCGCAACGCAGATCTGACCCGCGTCGTGCGGGCCTCCGTGAGAGACGGTGGAGCTCTCGACCGAGAGGCGCTCAAGTCAGAAGTTCAGCTAAGTGCGCGACGTCCTGTCGCAACGCTGAACGGGCCTGCATCGTGCAGGCCCTCGACCGAGAGAGCGAAGCGGCCGAACGGCTAGCGCCCGGAGCTAGACAATGTGAAAAGCGGAGGGCGCTCCCAGTTAGGATGTTCTGCTAAGTGCGCGGCGTCCTGCCGCAACGCAGAAAAAAGGTAATGGATCGATATCCATTACCTTTATGTTATTATTTATATTTTCTCATGCTTTTTGTGATTTGCTTCCATTTTGCTTTTTCTTCAGATTGTGCTTTTTTATCCTCTTTACGGGCTAAATACGCGAGTTCCTTTTGAAGCTTCTGATAGCTTCCGTATCGGTCTGACTGCAGGGATCCTTCCTCTAATGCAGACAGTATAGCACAGCCTGGCTCATTTTGATGTCTGCAATCAGTGAAGCGGCAGCTCTGTGCTAACGATTCTACATCCTCAAACGTTCCCTGAAATCCATCCCCGGCACTCCAAAGCTGCAATTCCCTCATTCCAGGCGTGTCGATCAGACAGCCTCCTGTTTGAAGAGCAATCAGTTCACGATACGTGGTCGTATGCCTTCCGCGGTCATCGCCTTCTCTGGCTTCTTGTGTTTTTAAATGTTCATTGCCAATCAGCTGATTGGTAATCGTAGATTTGCCTACACCGGATGAACCGACAAGTGCTGCTGTACGTCCGCCTGTGCAATAGCTGCGGAGAATTTCAGCAGATTCGGCATCCAGAGCGCTAATTGCATGAATGGGTACACCGATTGCTGCTGATTCAACCTCAGCGAGCTTCTCATCCATCTCTTCGCATAAGTCTGCTTTATTTAAAACGACCACCGGATTGGCTCCGCTTTCCCAAGCCATGATTAAATAACGTTCCAGTCTGCGGATATTATAATCATGGTTAAGGGCCATCACGATAAAGAGTGTATCAACATTTGCAGCCACTATTTGTTCCTCCGTGGCCACACCCGCTGCTTTTCGTGAAAATTTGCTCTGCCTAGGAAGAATCGCGTGTATCGTTGCCTTTCCTTCTTCATAGCGGGGCTGAATAACCACCCAGTCTCCAACAGCAGGGAAATCTTCCCTTCCCCCGGCTTCAAATCTCATCTTCCCTGCTACCTCAGCAAGCAATTCTCCGCGCTCTGTCAGAATCCGGTAAAGCCTTTTATGTTCAAGTGCCACTCGGCCAATTTCAAATCCATCAGTCTTAAATGGCATAAATGCCTCTTCAAAAAATGGGGTCATCCCCAACTCAGATAAATTCAATGTTCAAATCCTCCCTATTTTTTTCGTTCACGTTTAATGAATGAAGGTCATAGAGAGATGATCAAGTTACAGATCCAATCCCTCCATGACGGTGTTTACAATTGGAAATTTTCTCATACTTCATCACTCCTTATAGGGATTGAGCCTGCAGCTCTTGAATACCATTATACGGAAGTATAGAAGTGTTTGCCAATCACTTCTTTTTGTAAGGAACCTAATTATTCAGAGGTGAGAAGCGGAGATGCAGGGAAATTCGGACGCCTTGTTTCAAATCATACCAATATTAGTGATTTGCGGCTTTGCGGCGGTAACAGGCATATTTTCCGAGGAATTCCTAATTAATTTTAAGGATTGGTCAATCTTCGCTGTGCTTTCGATCTGCGTTTCTGCTCTTGCAGCCAACTCTTTAAAAGCAGATGTTAAATCATCTGAAATTTGCCCGACCGTATCAGAATCTGATTTTAAAAGACGTGTGTTCTTTGTAAGGGTTTCGAAGGCATGCTGAATCTGTTCCAGCAAAGCCTGGCTATTTTTCCTTGATTCTTCCGCACGGTCCAGGCTGCTCTCAGCCTCTGCCCTCATTTTTTCCCCTTGTGTGCTTTGGAAAATCAGCGCTCCGACAATCAGGATCATAAACGTATTCAAATTTACAAGAGCAATTCCCTCAACGCCTGGAAAACATGGTACCGCCATGTGTAAAATAAAAATAGTTTGTCATCAGCAGTCCCAGGATACCTGCAAGCAAAACCTGTTTATAATTATGGTAAAGGGTACTTACAGCAATCATGTAATACACCATTAAATATGAAACAATGGATGGCTCCATTTCCATCATGATTGAACCTAAAATGGGGATAAATACGATGGCTAGATAACTTAATTGATAAGTAAGCCATTTTTTCATGACTAGAATTGTAAATAAGGCCCCGATGACTCCGCCATATCCTCCCAGTGTTAATAAAAAGACTGTACTTGTTCCTGTAATCCAATAAGCTGCCAAACCAAGAATCAAGGATCCCCAAATAATATAAACCATGAGAATATTTCTTTGGTGCAGGCGCATTCTATTTCAAATCAAATCCATTGCCGCCCCTCCCATTCGTCAAATAAAACATACACTGCTTATGTCGGTTCTTTTCATTCCCTTCTTAACCGAAACAAAAAAAGACCCCCCTGATCGGATTCAGGAGAGTCCCCAACTAATTTACAGCTTCTACAGCATTATCATTCTGTTTAGGCTCATCATTTTCCTGAGCACGCAGGAAGATAAGGCCATTTCCCTCTGCCTTTTTGGAAAGGCCAATTGATACAGTATTTTTACATAACTGTGCGTATACTTCAGGCTCCGTCAATTTCCTGCCAAATTCTTTTTCCTCTTTTTGAATAAGCAGAGCAGCGGCCGCCGATGCATGAGGGGTGGCCATAGAAGTACCGGACAGTTTCGCATATTTGTTTCCCGGATAGGTGGAAATAATATTAACCCCAGGTGCAACAAGATCAATTTCATCATTTGTATTTGAAAACTCCGCCAGCTGTTTTTTCTCATCAATGGCCCCTACCTGCACGACCTCTTTGTAATAGCCGGGATAGGCCTTTTCAACGGTATTTTCTCTCGAATCTCCTTCATTGCCGGCTGCGCATACAACAAGAATATTGTTTGCAACCGCTTCTTTAATCGCTTCGTGCAGTTCCGGTACATCTTCCGGTCCTCCAAGGGACATCGAAATGACTCTTACGGTTTCACCTTTTTCGCCCTTCCACTCTGAAGCATATCGAACAGCATTTGTAATGCCTTCATAGGACCCGCTGCCATCATCTCCAAGTACTTTTAGAATCAGCAGCTTTACTTCAGGTGCGGCTCCGGTTACACCTTGGTCATTTAAACTTGCGGCGATTGTTCCGGCTACATGCGTTCCGTGGAAATGAGAATCACTGTAATCATTTTCATCCCCTTCAACAAAGCTTTTTCCGCCGATGATCCGATCTTTTAAATCTGGATGAGCGGCGTCGCATCCTGTATCCAAAATGGCAATTACAGCCGCATCTCCTTTTATTCCCTGATCCCAGATTTCAGGTGCATTAATCATTCTTACTCCATAAGGAATTTCTTCTTTTGCCGAATCATAAACCTCTTCTAATTTGAATGGTATTAAACGAACTTTGCTCATGCTCTTGTCCTCCTTTAAAATGGGTAAATCCAGAAGTAAAGGGTCAAGTTATCGAACGCTTGTTCTTATTTTACCATAAAGAGGAATTGATTTCCAGCATTATTATTTCAAACTTCTTATGTCATCCATAAATCGATAGATAGGAAGACGCTCTCCCTTTTCTGATGGAACATAGCCGAAACTTGCATAGCTGTCAACCGATTCAGGCTCAAGAGTAAGAGAAAGAAGATTTGATTGAGGCTGAGCCGTCAGGAAAACGATACTGCCTTTAGGTATGTTTACCTTTTGTTTTTTCACTTCGGACTTAATTTCATGAAGGCTGATTCCTTCATATTTTTCTGCAGCTGTCTTATCTGTTACGGTCATGGTTTCAACCTGAAGCAACTTATCCTTTTTAAGTGTAAACCCTCTTAACCCCTGATTCTCAAGCTTTGCGGCGGCTTTCTCCTGACCGGGCTCCAGAATATAGGCAGTCGGCCGTTCTCTCGTAAGGGTGGCCTTTGCATTCGAAGCGCTCTTATAAAGAACCGGCACCTCTTTTACCTTGCCTGCTTCAGTATCAACCATTTCCAGCTTCTTTCCTGTAACTGACTGATTCTCGCTATCAATCACAATCTGATCCCGGTCATGGGGAATCAAGCCTTTCTTAACCAGGTTCAGCCTCTCTTTTGCAACCCCGAATTTTACTTTCGCAGCATTTGCGGCTGTTAGCGCAATGATGTTTTCATGGGTGGCAATCTGGGCTGCAACTCGTCTTGAAAAATTCTCGCGTCCAATCCCGATTCCTCTTGTTTCCACCAAGAAGGATATCGCAGGTGACAAGCCAAATGCGTTACGTCCTATTCTTGCTTCTGTACTGCCCTCTTCCAGTTCAATGCCACCGCTGCTGTTCACTTTAGAAGTATAATACGGTTCATTTGAGAAGCCCTTTCGATCAAGTGCAGCTTCTGTATCTTCTACAAACAGGTCATCGGACATCTTTCTGATTTTTTCAGGAATATTTAGATTCTTTCCTGATAACAACAGCAAGTCATGATACTTTAACAGCCCAAGTTTGCTGAATTCCTGCCCTACACTATATTCATGAGCATCAATGACTACTTCCGGCATAAAACGGTTGAATTCCTTATGGATAGCTTGTACCTCTTGTGACTCAAGTTTAACGTGGTCGCGATTTCCATCTAGACCATTTTCAAGCTGTCTCGTAAAAAGGAAAGAACCATCTGGATTAACTCGCGGCACGATGATGACATTGATTCGATTAAGCACATCATTCCCAAATTCCCCTGTAAGCTTTTTAGCCATTGCAAGTACTGCCTCGCCGGCCGCAGGTTCGTTTCCATGAATTTGCCCTTGAAGCCATACAGTAGGCTTTTTTGAAATAGCGGATGGAGAGATTTTTTGATCCTTTGAAAAATATAAGGCAAGTAATGGACGGCCTTCCTGTGATTCTCCTATTTTCTTAACGGATAAGAAATCTGTTTCCTTTTTTAAACCGTCCACAAAATCCTCCAGCTCTTCCTGTGAAGTAAAAGCTTCCCCGCTCCTGGAAAATGCCGGAGTCAGAACCTCAGGCTTTGGCTCTGGATAAAGATCGAGCACCTGTTTTGGCTGACTGTATTCCTTTCCAAAGTAAGGCGCTTCTGCATGTGCTGATGGCATCGCTCCTGCAATCATGATTCCGGCAGCTGCAGCAGCGACTCCTAATTTACCCCATCTTCTCTCCATGACACCACTCCTCTCAGTGTATATGTACATTATATATAAATAAAATAATTATCTAAATATTATGAAATATGTGATTTTTCGTTGAGACTTTGGTCATGGAGACAGATTTTGAAATGCAATATTTATTCAGACAAGCCACTTAGCAGAAGCTTTAAGCTATGTCCGCCCTCTCCATCGCCCTGATAAAGGCAAGATTAGCTGTCCCCATGATGGAAAACCCAAGCAAGCTGAAGCTGATCAATAGCATCAATACGGGCAGTGCTCCTGCCAGAAAATAGAATCCTGCTACAGCTGCAAGCATGGATACAGAGTGAAAAGGATAGGAAAGAGCAAGAATGAATGCCAGCTTAATGGCTTTCCGGACTCCTGACTGAAAGTGGACATATGCGGGGAATACAAATAAAAAAGTAATTCCATATATGAAAATTGCCATTGCAAGAAGCAAATAAAGAGCCATGCCTGCAATTCCTTCAAGACTGATTGCAAATCTCAAATAAAAATAAAGGACAAAGCCTGCCAGTAAAAAGAATAACCCGATCAGATTCGCCTTTTTCCATTCGCTTCTCCAAGTCTTTTTAAAGGTTTCCAAAATAGGAGCTTCAGATTCTCCCCGGAGCCATTTTCTCATCACGGTGTACATGCACACTGTTGCGGGAAAGACACCAAAAATGCCCAATCCGGCTATCGTAAATACAATCCACAGCAGTTGTACATAAGCAAACCTCATCGTCCATTCCATTCCCCTATAAAGTGCTGTTGTCAAAATAAAGCCTCCTTTAATTGAACAGGTCTGGCCATTTCCAGCCAGACCCCATTCTCATTATCCTTTTGTATATCGCTTGTACGCGTCTTCATGTACTTTTATCAGTTTATCAACACCCATTTCTTTCAGGCGTTTCGTGAATTTTTCAAAGTCTACAGGCTCAGCACCCATCATCCATTTCTGAATCATCTCATCACGATAAGTCATGATTTGAAGACCGATGTCATTTTTGATTTTTTCTTCTTCTTCCGTAAAGTTAAGAGCAGGCACTTCTTCCAGGAAGTAATCGTTTTTAACGTAGTCCTCTACTCCCTCAAGCGCGAGCGGAGCCATCCACTGTTTTTCATATTCAAAGTCCTGCTGGTAGGCAAACATGATCTGGGCACCTACAGCTCGCAATGCTCCCGGGACATCCGGACTGCCAAGTACTTCTTTTGTAAATTTAGGTGCTCCGTTTTCAAGTGTGTACGTTTCCCCTTCTACTCCGTAATTCATAAGCCTTCTTCCTTCATCTGTAAAGAAGTAGTCCAAATACTTAATCGCTGCGACCTGATCTTTAACAGAATGGCCGATTGCGACTCCAGTGTAATTATTAAATGGTGAGCGGATTGTAGGTTCCACTCGCTCGCCCTTTGAATTTTCAGGAGGCGCCATAGGAACAAGATTAAATTCAGGTGTGTGCTTTTTGGAAATATCATTGTATGTTACCGTGCTAGCGAACCAGTCATGAGTAGAGCCTCCCGTATTGTTGCCAAACAGAATATCGCGTGATGTAGCGCCGCGCGTAAATATTTCCGGATCGATCAGCCCTTCACTATACCACTTCGCCAGATTTTCCATGGCGTTTCCAAAGTCTTTTTCCATTGGCCCATATACGACCTTATCTCCCTGGAGATAGAAATCACCGTACCCGCCCCACAGACTTGCCAGGTCAAAAATGCGCTGATTAATACGGGTAAATAGTGGAACTTCATCTGCTTTGCCGTTTCCGTTTGGATCCTTTTCTTTAAATGCTTTTAACACTGCATAGTATTCGTCAACCGTTTGAGGCATTTTAAGGCCCAGCTTATCGAGCCAGTCCTGACGGATAAACCAGCCTTCAGCCGCTTCCCCGTCAGCAATAAACGGAAGATAGTAAAGGTGGCCGTCAGCAGCCTTTGAAACCTTCATAATCTCAGGCATTTTATCAAGATAGCTCTGAATATGGTGAGCGTGTTCTTTAATCAGATCCTCAAGGGGAATAAAAGCTCCCTCTTTTCCATACTTGTTTAGGTTTTCTTTTTTCTCGAAAACCAGGTCCGGTATTTTTCCGGAGGCAATCATAAGGTTAAATGCTTCTTCGCTTTTTGTAGAGGATTTAGGCGCGACCCCTTTGAGAGAGACATTCGTCACTTCAGCCGCTTTTTTAAATGTGCTCCAATTGTCATCGAAAATTACCTGACCATCATTATAATGAAGGTGAATCGTCATTTCCATCGGCTTTTCGCTTACTTTAGGACCGCTCGTTTCCTTGCTTTCACCATTTTGCTCTGTTTTCTCTTTCGGCGCACTCGTTGTATTGCTGCAGGCTGCAGCCGATAGAACCAGCATTCCCGAAGCAAGTACGAGTGATAGTTTTCTCCCTTTTCCCATTGTTTCTCCCCCTTTAATATTCCTTATAAAAATGATGGAATTCCATCAGTAAACCCGTTTATTCTTTGACTCCGCCAAGCATGGTTCCTTTTACGAAATATTTCTGCAGGAACGGATAGATGATGATGATCGGCAGGATTGAGACGAAAATGGTGGCATAAATAATCGTTTCCCTTGAAAACTCAGTCATCGCATCCGCAGTAGCTAAAACCTGTTCACTCACCGTCATTTCCACAATCAGTTTCTTAAGCATCACCTGGAGCGGAATTTTGCTTTCATCATTTAG